>NZ_JASHKR010000140.1 GCF_030056815.1 Rhodococcus sp. IEGM 1379 | reverse complement strand
CGGGTGACCGGGGTGGCTAGGTAAACCCCGCCCGGAGCAAGGTTGAAGGTCGCATCGCTTGCGGTGCGGCTGCGCAGGTGTTCGAGGGCTGCTCGCCCGAGCCTGCGGGTGAACCGCGTGAGGCACCCGGCGACGGTGTGTCCAGATGGATGGTCGCCACTCGTCACTTCGGTGTCGAGGACAGGATCCGGCTTATACGCCAACTCGTCCGCCCCAGACTGCAAAGAAACCCCCGTCGACCGAGGTCGGCGGGGGTTTCTTGTCGTAGATCTGTGGGATGACTTACAGGGGCTTGATGACCAGCAAGGTCGCCCAGTACGTCGCCGCGTCATGGCCCATGAGCGGGAGGAGGTAATCGTAGAGAATCGCGGACATGTGCGCTCCTAATTTCTGTTCGTAGCTCGTCGAGGGCGATCAAGCAGAACTCACCGTTCGAATGTCCGGTTCTCACCTGCCAGGCCAAGTCGAAAGAATAGCAGTCTTACGTCGATCTACAAGCGCGACTCCCACAGGAATGTCACCCGCGAGTCGTCGGGAATGCCACACTGTATTCATGACTGATGAAGATCGACTCTGGTACTTCGATGTGTCCGATGGATCTGTCTCCCAAGGGAAGGGGCCTTCGTCCCTGACAAGGATGGGGCCGTACCCTGATCGGGAGTCGGCAGAGCATGCATTGCAGATCGCGGCTGAACGCAACAAAGCCGCTGATCGGGCCGACGACGACTGGAACAACTGAGTTCGGTTTCGCCGCCGAACCGAAGGTGGAGGACGCGTGCCGGCACGTCGGATGATGGTGCAGGGAATCGACTTCGGGATGATCCGGGCGGAGTTCGCGCTTCCCGACGCGTTCGGTAGCGCGGCGCTGGCAGAAGCCGAAAATGCTCGAGATCGATTGACCGACGGCCGTCTCGATGCCACGGACATTCCGTTTGTCACCATCGACCCGCCCGGGTCGATGGATCTCGACCAGGCGGTTCACCTGACGAAGTCGTCGGACGGTTTTGTCGTGCACTACGCAATCGCGGATGTCGCTGCGGTGGTTAACCCTGGTGGGGCGCTGGACATCGAAACGCGCAAGCGAGGCCAAACCTTCTACCTACCGGACGGTTCTGTTCCGCTGCATCCGCGTGCTCTGTCCGAAGGTTCGGCGAGCCTGCTCCCGGATGTGGTTCGACCCGTAGCACTCTGGCGGATCGAACTCGACGGAAACGCTGAGCCGACGTCGTGGACGGTGACGCGTGCGCTCGTGAAATCAGTGGCCCGTCTGGATTATTCGACGGTCCAGCGTGGTGCCGACGCCGGCACCTTGCATCCGTCCATTGCGGCGCTTCCTGAGTTCGGTCGTCTGCGCGGTATCTCTGCGGTAGCCCGCGGGGCGATCGAGCTGAAACTGCCGGAGCAGTCTGTGGTTCGGGAAGATTCGACTGCCGACGGTTCGGGGCAGTGGCACATCGTGCTGGAACCGCGCACCGAGGCCGATGACTGGAATGCCGAAGTATCGCTGCTGACCGGAATGTGCGCCGGAAGAATGATGATCGACGCTGGTGTCGGATTGCTGCGCACCTTGCCGCCGGCCGAGAAGTCTGCGGTGGACGCCCTGCGCAGAGCTGCCCTCGCGTTGGGAATTGTGTGGCCGCAAGACAAATCGGTGGGGCAGATCCTTGCTGGACTCGACGCGCAGGCGCCGTCCACGCTGGCTCTGATGTCGGTGGCACCGTCGCTGTTGCGCGGCGCGGACTACGCGGCCTTCGACGGGCAATTACCGGACCTGACAGTGCATTCAGGGATCGGTGCGCCGTACGCCCACGTGACGGCACCGCTGCGGAGGCTCTCCGATCGATTCAGTACAGAAGTCTGCCTGGCGATCAGTGCCGGTGCAGCGATACCGGAGTGGGCGCGCACCGCACTACCCGAGTTGCCTCCGATCATGAGTGGCTCGGATTCATTGGCCAACAAGGTGGATCGTGCGTGCATCGATCTGACCGAGGTCACGTTGCTCGAGGGTCGCGTCGGCGAGGTGTTCGACGCGGTGGTGATGCGAGCTAAGGACGGGAAGCGTGCGGCCGAGGTGTTCATTCCGTCAGTCACGGTGATTGCCAAGTGCGTTGGCACTCCGGACGACGGGGAGCGGGTCAAGGTACGTCTCACCGGTGTCGACATGGCCAAGCGGACAGTGGAGTTCACTTTTCCAGCGTGACCGTGTTACCGACCTGCTTGAGCGCGTTACCGATAAGCGTCGGTTGCCTCGAGTAGGTGATGCATGATGCCGGGTTCCATTGCGGAGTGCCCGGCGTCGTCGACGATCACGAGCTTGGACCCTGGCCACGCGTTATGCAGGTCCCAGGCACTGGTGGCCGGGCAGACGACGTCGTAGCGCCCTTGCACGATGGTGCCGGGGATGCCGCGGAGTGCTGAACTCTTGTGCAGGAGTTGGGCTTCGTCGAAGAATCCGCCGTTGATGAAGTAGTGGTTTTCGATACGCGCGAAAGCCAGGGCGAACCGGATCTCCGAGTTCTCCTCGACCTTGTCCGGTTGGGGGAGCAGGTAGCTGGTTGAACCTTCCCACGCCGACCACGCGATGGCGGCGCGGGCGGCGACATCGGGATCGTCGGAATGCAGCAGGCGGTGGTAGACCGTCACCAGGTCGTCGCCGCGCTCATCTTCCGGAACCGGTTCGAGGAACTGAGCCCACCGTTCGGGGAAGATGTTGCCGGCACCGCCGTTGTAGTACCAGTCGATTTCGCGTCGGCGTAGCAGGAAGATCCCGCGCAGTACGAGTTCGGTCACGCGCGTCGGAAATGTTTCGGCGTAAGCGAGTGCCAGGGTCGAGCCCCAGGACCCGCCGAACACCATCCACCGCTCGATGGCGAGGTGCTCACGTAGAGCTTCGATATCGGCGAGCAGTTTGTCCGTCGTGTTCACCGACAGATCGGCGCCGTCGGCAACGTGGGGTGTGGACCGTCCGCAACCACGCTGATCGAGAAGGATGATTCGGTAGGCCGCCGGATCGAAGAACTGGCGGAACGACGGAAGCGTGCCGCCGCCGGGGCCACCGTGCAGGAACACGACCGGTTTCCCCTCCGGATTGCCGCTGGCTTCCCAGTACATGCGCTGACCGTCACCGACGTCGAGGAACCCACTGGAAAACGGTTCGATCGGCGGATAGAGAGTGCGCAGCTCTGCCATTAGAAGCCGGCCACTAGAAACCGACCATGCCCGAGGCTAGATCGGGGATCTCGAGCGCGTACAGGGCACCGTCACGCACCTGTGGGCAGCTGGCAGCCATTGCGGTGTCGATGCGATCGCGATGCTGGGCGAGATCAAGAAGATTGATGCCGTTCGCGGTTGCCCACGAACCGACAAGAATGTTCAGCCCGCCCTTGCCGAGCGTTGGCGTGACCGTGCGCCAATTCTGAAGTTCCGCTTCCATATCCGAGCACAACTGCTGGACCTGAGCGTCGGTGAAGGTTCCCGGTGCTGCGGTCGTGGCTGAGTTTGCCGCTGCCGAGGTAGTCGGTGCGGTCGAACCGGAAGTCGCGGGAGAGACCGTTGTCCCTCCCGCGCATCCACTCAGAACCGCCACGAGAACTGCGCCGCCAACTGTGGCAGCAGCGAAAGTACGACGGTTGCCCATCATGGAACGCACCCCTGAATCTTCTTCGAGAGACAGGCGGCGTTCGCCGGTCTCGGATCAGAAACTGTGCTCTTCGGCCGGGAACGCGCCTGTGCGAACTTCTGACGCATAGGCTGCGGCCGCGGAGCGCAGTTCGTCACCGACGTTACCGAAACGTTTGACGAACTTGGCTGTCTTACCGCTCGTGTAGCCCGCCATGTCCTGCCAAACGAGGACCTGGGCATCGCATTCGTTGCCGGCGCCGATACCGACGGTGGGGATGGTCAACTTGCGGCTGACCTGGCCCGCAATGTCTGCCGGAACCATTTCCATGACAACGGAGAACGCGCCGGCTTCCTGGACGGCAATGGCGTCCGCCACAAGTTGCTCGGAGGCGTCGCCGCGGCCTTGGACGCGGAATCCGCCGAGCGAGTTGACACTCTGCGGGGTGAATCCGACGTGAGCCATGACCGGGATACCGGCAGCGGTGATGGCAGCGATCTGCTTGCTCATCCGCTCGCCGCCTTCGATCTTGACGGCGTGCGCGAGGCCTTCCTTCATGAAGCGCGTCGCGGTGGCAAGCGCCTGTTCCGCAGAGCCCTCATAGGTACCGAAAGGCAGATCGGCGACAACCAGGGCGTGGGGAGCGCCGCGAACGACTCCGCGAACCAGTGGGAGCAGCTCGTCGATCGTGATCGGCACTGTCGTGTCGTAGCCGTAGACCACGTTGGCGGCCGAATCGCCGACGAGGAGTACCGGAATGCCGGCGTCCTCGAAGATGCGTGCCGTCGAGTAGTCGTAGGCCGTGAGCATCGACCAGCGCTCACCGCGCTGCTTCATCTCGGCGAGGTGGTGAATGCGTGTCTTGCGCTTGGGGGCCGCAGCAGTATTTGCAGTGGCTGAAGGCGCAGAACCGTAAAGCGGAGTCTCGGACATCGTTGTCCCTTTCGTGCCTCGAGGCCCTAAGCATGAATGCAGTCGGGTCCCCGGGTGTGGGTGATGACACGCTCAGTCTGCCACCGGGAACCGTCGGAGCGAATAGCTGACGCAGGTGCGTTGGGTCACATCGTCGCGGTCGAAGTGAGTGCAAGCGAAGGGCTGGTTACCGGCCATCCCGGGCGTCCCCTGGCACTATCGGTGGCATGTCGAAGTCTTTTCGCCTCGCCGGTGCCTTGGCCGGAAGTGTCGCAGTTCTCCTGCTCGTCGCTGGTTGCACCACATCCGGGGGTGAGACTCCGACGCCGGAGACCACCGGTGTGCCGTCGACGGGTGCGATTCCGGCGGGCTTGGAGAAGTTCTACGAACAGAGTCCGGACTGGGGTTCGTGCGAACAATTTGCCACCGACTCGCCACTCTCGAGCAGTATCGACTGCGCCGCCATCGACGTTCCGATCGACTACGCGCATCCGGAGGGGAACACCGCGAGGGTTGTCATCTCGCGAGCGAAGGCGACGGGGCAGCGCATCGGATCCCTTCTGATCAATCCCGGGGGACCAGGCGGATCAGGACTGTCGATGGCGTCCCAAGGTTCGGGGACGCAGTTGGCGGAGCATTTCGATCGGATCGGGTTCGATCCGCGCGGTGTGGGTGCGTCGACGCCGCAGGTGCGTTGTCTGACGCCGGCCGAATTCGATGCCGACCGCGCCGAGGTGAACGTCGATATGACTCCCGCGGGAATTGCGCGCGCAGAGCAGGAGAGCAAGGACTACGCCGCCGCGTGTGTCGAGCACACCGGCACCGAATTCCTCGCCCACGTCGGCACATACGAAGTGGTGCGCGATCTGGACGTGATTCGCGGTGCGCTCGGGGATTCCACGATGAACTTCCTCGGGTTCTCGTACGGAACGCGAATCGGTTCCACTTACGCCGAAACTTTCCCGCACAATGTCCGGTCGATGGTGCTCGATGGGGCGTTGGATCCGAATCAGGACGTCGTCGACGAGGTTGTCCTGCAAGCCAAAGGCTTCCAGGTTGCGTTCGATGCCTTTGCCGCGGACTGTGTTTCGCGGCCGCAATGCCCGCTCGGGGATGATCCGGCGCAGACTCAGGCGCGTTTCAAGGAATTGGTCGAACCGCTGATCGAGAAGCCGGCGGCAACTACGGATCCGCGCGGACTCAGCTACGAGGACGCGTTGACCGGCGTGCAGCAGGCCTTGTATTCGCCGCAACTGTGGACTTCGTTGCGCGGCGGATTGACCAGCCTGGCCGACGGTTACGGTGACTCGCTTCTGAATTTGGCTGACCAATATCAAGGGCGCGAGCACGACGGTACGTACTCCAATCTCAACGATGCCTTCAACGCGATCAGGTGCGCGGACGATCCCGCGATGACCGATCGCGCGGAAGCGGGTGAGGCAGATACGCGTTACCGCGAGGCGGCACCCTTCCTCGACGACGGTCGCGGAACCGGTCAGGCGCCGCTGGATCTCTGCGCCTTCTGGCCCGTTCCGGCAACAGGCGCCCCGCACGAACTCGATCCACAGGCACTGGCCGACGCAGGTCTGCCGACGCTTGTCGTCGTATCGACTACCGAGGACCCGGCGACGCCGTACGAGGCCGGGGTGGATCTGGCAAAGCAGCTGGGCGCAGCGCTCATCACGTTCGACGGAACCCAGCACACCGTGGTCTTGGACGGCAATTCTTGCGTCGACGACGCGGTGATCGACTACTTCGTCTACCTGAAAGTGCCGGAAGACGGTCTGACATGTTAGTGCCCGCACCCTCGTACGCTGCGCAGATACGAGGGTGACCAATCACTCGGACAACTCCGACCACTGATGTAACACAGATTTAACGTGGCTTGCTTACTCTCGCGGACATGGATCGCCAAAAAGAATTCGTGCTTCGTACCCTGGAAGAGCGCGACATTCGGTTCGTCCGCTTGTGGTTCACCGATGTTCTCGG
>NZ_JASHKR010000139.1 GCF_030056815.1 Rhodococcus sp. IEGM 1379 | reverse complement strand
GTCTGTTCATTCTCCGTTAACCATGTGTGGTCCAGCCGGACACCGCGCCCGCCTACTTTTCTCTATGGGCAGCGCCGCGCTGCCTGATGACGGGCTCTGTGCCCGCATCTCATGTCGCCGCCTGATCGTGGGCCCGGCGGTAGCGATTTCCGGAGGATCTAGGTGAATCTCAAGCGCAGTGGTGCCTTGCTCGGCGTAGTAGCCGTAGGCGCCATGACCTTGGCCGCATGTGGCAGCGACAACAACGCGTCGTCGGGTGGTGTGGACACGTCCACCTCCACCGCTACATGTGAAGGTAAGGAAAAGATCTCCGCAGCCGGCTCGTCCGCGCAGAAGAACGCGATGGATCAGTTTGTCTCCACCTACATCGCCGTGTGCAATGACAAGGGCAAGTCGGTCAACGTCGCCTACAACCCCAGCGGTTCCGGCGACGGCCGTACCCAGTTCATCGCCGGCCAGATCGACTTCGCCGGTTCCGACTCGGCAATCAAGGACGAGCAGGCAGACAAGGCCAAGGAGCGTTGTGTCGGCGGCGAAGCCTGGAACCTTCCCCTCGTCTTCGGTCCGATCGCAGTCGCTTTCAACGTCGACGGCGTCGACAACCTCGTGCTCAACGCCGAGGTTCTCGCCAAGATCTTCAACGGCGGTATCACCAACTGGAACGATCCGGCCATCGCCGCTCTCAACACGGGCGCAAAGTTGCCTGATCTGAAGATCAACCCGGTGATCCGCTCCGATTCCTCGGGCACCACCGACAACTTCCAGAAGTACCTCGAGGCAGCGTCAGGCGGTGCCTGGACGTCCGGCGCAGGTTCCGACTTCACCGGTGGCGTCGGTGAGGGCGCCAAGGGTTCAGCCGGAGTTGCGCAGGCAGTCAAGTCTGCACCGGGCTCGATTACGTACGTCGAGAAGTCGTTTGCCGATCAGAACAAGCTGTCGACGGCCGAGATCAACACGGGCACCGCAGCAGTCGCACTGACCAACGAGACAGCGGCAAAGTCGATTGCCGGCGCCAAGTTCAAGTCCGACGCCACCGGCGACCTGACGCTCGACCTCGGGTCGATCTTCAAGACCAACGAAGCCGGCGCCTACCCGCTGGTGCTGGCCACGTACTCCATCGTCTGCTCCAAGGGCTACGACGCCGATACCTCGGCCGCCGTCAAGTCCTTCCTGACCAGTGCAGCCAACGAGGGCCAGGCCAATCTGGCAGAGCAGGGATACGTTCCGCTGCCTGCGAATGTGAAGGACAAGCTGAACGCGTCTATCTCCGCGATCAGCTGAAACCGACACGCGGACTAGTACGGACCGGCCCATGGATCTACATTCAAACGTGAAGGAATGTGAGCGCACATGAATGACGCGCCCATCACATCGACATCTCGTTCCTCCGGCCCCGCAACCAGCGGGGCCGGGGTGGGCGGTCCGAACGGCACCACGGAGGACACGATTACATCCACCAAAGCCCCTGAGATCGAGCCTTCGTCGAAAGGCGAAGGTTCAGGTTCCGGCAGCGCGAAGATCGTAACGCGTCCGGGCGATCGGATCTTCAGTTCTCTGGCGTCGGGCTCGGCGATCTTCATCACCGTCGTGATCGCTGCGATCGGGGCCTTCCTGATCTGGCGGGCCGTACCGGCACTGAGCCGCAACCAGGTCAACTTCCTGACGAGCAGCAAGTGGGTCACGCAGGACATCAATGCCATGGCTTTCGGTGTCCTCGACCTCTTCCAGGTCACTGTTCTCGTATCGCTTTTCGCACTGGTAATGGCCATGCCGATCGCACTGGGCATTGCGATCTTCCTGACGTCGTACTCGCCCAAATGGCTGACGCGTCCACTGTCTTACACGATCGACCTGCTCGCTGCGGTCCCGTCCATCGTCTACGGACTGTGGGGCTTGCTGGTGTTCGCTCCGGCAATCACACCGGTTGCGGTGTGGCTCAACAAGACTTTCGGATGGTTCCCGCTCTTCGCCGACGGCAGTGGTTCCATCACCGGCGGCGGCACCATCTTCACAGCCGGCATCGTCCTGGCCGTCATGATTCTTCCCGTGATCACCGCGGTGACCCGCGAGGTATTCATCCAGACCCCGCGCTCGCAGATCGAAGCCGCACTCGCGCTCGGTGCGACGCGCTGGGAAGTTGTTCGTACCACGGTCATTCCGTTCGGAAAGTCCGGCTACATCAGCGGATCGATGCTCGGCCTGGGCCGCGCACTCGGTGAAACGATGGCGCTATACCTGATTCTGCGCACCACGTCGCAGTCGTTCGGCTGGTCGTTGTTCGACGGCGGATCGACCATCGCTTCCAAGATCGCCCTCGGATATGCGGAGTTCAACAACGACATCCAAGCCGGCGCGTATATCGCCGCCGGACTGGTGCTGTTCGTGCTGACCTTCGTGGTCAACGCTGCTGCCCGCGCTGTAATCGCCGGAAAGAAGGACTGACCAATGACTTCCACTCTGGATCGCCCTGTCAAGGCGCCCACATTCCAGGGCGTCGGAGCAACCCGCCGCGCCAAGGACGTCACCGCCACGATCCTGGTCAGCCTCGCAGTTCTCATCGCACTCATTCCGCTCGTCTGGGTTCTGTTCACCGTCATTGCAAAGGGCTTGCCCGCGTTGACGTCTGCAACGTGGTTCACCAATTCGATGAGTGGACTGACGGCGTCGGCGTCCGGCGGCGGTGTCTATCACGCCTTGATCGGGACTTTGATGCAAGGCCTCGTGTGTGCGGTCTTCTCCATCCCGCTCGGCATCTTCGTCGCCATCTATCTGGTGGAGTACGCAGACCGAAAGTCCAAGCTGGGCAAGCTCACTACCTTCATGGTCGACATCCTCAGCGGTGTTCCGTCCATCGTTGCCGCACTGTTCATCTACGCACTGTGGATCGCGACGTTCGGCTTCCCCAAGTCGGCTTTCGCAGTGTCCCTTGCTCTGGTTCTCCTGATGGTCCCGGTAGTTATCCGCTCCACCGAGGAAATGCTCCGCATCGTCCCCATGGATCTGCGTGAGGCGTCGTACGCCCTCGGTGTGCCGAAGTGGAAGACCATCTCGAAAATTGTTCTGCCGACAGCACTTCCCGGCATCATCACGGGCGTCATGCTCGCGCTGGCCCGTGTGCTCGGCGAGACCGCGCCGCTGCTGATCCTCGTCGGCTACGCACCGTTCATCAACTTCGATCTGTTCAACGGCGAAATGGGCACCTTGCCTTCGCTCATGGTCGCCGAGATGAACAACCCCACCGATGCCGGCACCAACCGAATCTGGGGCGCCGCACTGACCCTGATTCTGATGATCGCGATTCTCAATATCATCGCGAAGCTGATCGGTCACTTCTCTCAGGTTCGCAGCAAGTGACGCGGCCTCAGTTCATGTTCATACTTAAATCGCAGATAGATAACGCGAACCACTCAGTAGGGAGCCGGTAATGGCCAAGCGTCTGGATCTCAAGGACGTCAACATCTACTACGGCAAGTTCCACGCCGTCGCAGATGTGGGCCTCTCCGTCCCACCCCGCAGCGTCACCGCATTCATCGGCCCGTCCGGTTGTGGTAAGTCCACTGTTCTCCGCTCACTCAACCGCATGCACGAAGTGATTCCCGGTGCGCGCGTCGAGGGTTCGGTATTGCTCGACGGTGAGGACATCTACGGTTCCAACGTCGACCCGGTCGGTGTCCGCAAGACCATCGGCATGGTGTTCCAGCGACCCAACCCGTTCCCGACGATGTCGATCAAGGACAACGTCGTCGCCGGCTTGAAGTTGCAGGGCGAGCGCAACAAGAAGCGGCTCGACGAGGTTGCCGAGCGTTCCCTGCGCGGCGCGAACCTGTGGAACGAGGTGAAGGACCGCCTCGACAAGCCCGGCGGTGGCCTCTCCGGTGGTCAGCAGCAGCGTCTGTGCATCGCGCGTGCCATCGCGGTGTCTCCGGACGTCCTGCTCATGGATGAGCCCTGCTCGGCTCTGGACCCGATTTCTACTCTGGCGATCGAGGATCTGATCACCGAGTTGAAGAAGGATTTCACCATCGTCATCGTCACGCACAACATGCAGCAGGCTGCGCGTGTCAGTGACCAGACGGCGTTCTTCAACCTCGAGGCGACCGGCAAGCCCGGTCAACTCGTCGAAATCGACGACACCGAGAAGATTTTCTCGAATCCGACGCAGAAGGCCACCGAGGACTACATCTCGGGCCGCTTCGGATAGTTCGCTGCACGTTCATGTTTCACCCCCGTTTCCTCCCGGAGACGGGGGTGAAACTTTTGCGTTTGGTGATAGTTCCCACTCGGACGCCCTACCGCTGAGCGTCGTTGGGCGCGCGTATAATTCGATGAGCAGCACAAGCGGGATCTGTGACGGCTCGAGTAGCCGTACTCGGCAAAGTGGACAATACTGACGACGCTTCGGGGAATGCTAGTCTCGCCCCGTCAGTGCGCTGTTGGATCACGACGGCACTGCTCTACGACCGGAAGGGCCCCATTTCATGCACCTCACCCCTTCAGATACCGAAAAACTGCTGCTGAGCGTCGCAGGCATGGTTGCGCGAGACCGGCGTGAGCGCGGCGTGCTGCTGAATTATCCCGAGTCGATGGCACTGATTTCCTGTTGGATTCTCGAACGTGCGCGCGATGGGATGACGGTCGCGGAGTTGATGAACGCGGGTCGTCAGGTGCTCACGCGCAGCGACGTCATGGAAGGGGTTCCCGAGATGATCAACAACGTCCAGGTCGAAGCCACCTTCCCGGACGGACGCAAGCTGGTTACCGTCACGGAACCCATCCGATGATTCCCGGTGAGGTACGCGTATCGACGCAGCCGCTCGAATTCGGTTCGGAGGCAGTGCGCATCACGTTGGTTGTCGTCAACGACGGAGACAGGCCGATTCAGATCGGTTCGCATCTGCACCTTCCGGCCGCCAATCCCGCGCTGACGTTCGATCGTGACGAGGCAGAAGGTTTCCGGCTCGATATCCCGTCCGGGACATCGGTACGGTTCGAACCCGGTGTCTCGCGTACGGTGACGCTGATCGAACTCGGTGGACTCAAACGAGTCCCGGGTTTGCAGATTCTGCCCGAAAATATACTGCCCACGCACGCAAGGGAACCCAAGACGGTGATGCCCTTCGGTACGCCGGGTGTCGAGGTGGAAGAACCACTGCGAGCGTCGCCGGTGAATGTGCGAATCAGTGATGTCGCGGTCGAGGACGATTCGACCGACGGTGATCTCGACGGCGTCGGCGTTCTCGAATTCGATATTGATACAGACTTTGATGGGGTGACTACGTAGTGAGCACGATCGATCGGCGTGGATACGCCTCCCTGTACGGCCCGACCGCCGGCGACCAAATCCGTTTGGCAGATACCGATCTGTGGATCGAGATCGAACACGACTACACGGCGACCGGCGACGAAATGGTGTTCGGCGGCGGCAAGAGTATCCGCGAATCCATGGGCCAGGGCCTGACCACTCGTGATCAGGGCGCCCTCGACGTAGTCATCACCAACGTCGTGATTCTCGATCATTGGGGAATTGTCCGGGCAGACGTCGGAATTCGTGACGGCCGCATCGTGGCGATCGGAAAGTCGGGTAACCCCGACATCATGAACGGCGTCCACCCGAAGTTGCTCATCGGACCCAGCACCGACGTGATTGCCGGGGAGGGAAAGATTCTCACGGCCGGCGCGATCGACACACACGTTCATTTCCTCAGCGAAATCGAGATGCTCGAGGCTCTGGCAACCGGCACGACCACGGTTGCCGGCGGCGGAACCGGCCCGACCGAGGCCAGCAAGGCAACGACGGTTACGCCCGGCGCCTGGTCGCTGACGATGATGCACCGCGCGCTCGACCACATTCCCCTCAATGTCCTTCTCCTCGGCAAAGGCAGCACTGTCAGCCATGAGGCGCTTCGTCAAGAGGCTCTTGCCGGCGCCGGCGGTTTCAAGGTGCACGAGGACTGGGGTTCTACGCCGGCCGCCATCGACGCAGCGCTTCGAGCGGCGGACGAGTTCGGTCTCCAAGTTGCCCTGCATGCCGACAGTCTCAACGAAACCGGTTACGTCCAGCACACTTTGGACGCTATTGCGGGACGAGGCATCCACGTCTTCCATGCGGAAGGTGCCGGCGGCGGACACGCTCCCGACATCATCGTCACGGCCGGAGAGGCGAATGTCCTTCCAGCATCGACTAATCCGACGCTGCCGCATACCGTCAACACGGTGGCCGAGCATCTGGACATGCTGATCGTGTGCCATGCGCTCAATCCTCGTGTGCCGGAAGACCTTGCGTTCGCCGAGTCGCGAATTCGCCCGACCACCATTGCGGCAGAAGACTTCCTGCACGATATCGGTGCCATCTCCATCACGTCGTCCGACGCCCAGGCGATGGGCCGCATCGGTGAGGTGACGTTGCGAACCTGGCAGGTAGCGCACGTGATGAAGGCGCAGCACGGAAAGTTGGGTACCAGCATGCCGGCCGACAACGAGCGTGCCCGTCGGTACGTCGCCAAGTACACGATCTGCCCGGCGGTGGCGCATGGTATCGACCATGAGGTCGGCTCGA
>NZ_JASHKR010000138.1 GCF_030056815.1 Rhodococcus sp. IEGM 1379 | reverse complement strand
GCGAACTCGGGCGAGTGAGTGGAGTCGACGCCCTCGTTGCGGAAGTTGCGGTTGATCTCGAAGACCTTCTCGATGCCGCCGACAACACAACGCTTGAGGAACAGTTCCGGCGCGATACGCAGGTACAGGTCGATATCGAGTGCATTGGAATGTGTGACGAACGGACGCGCCGCAGCACCGCCGTGCAGCGTCTGCAGCATCGGGGTCTCGACCTCGAGGAACCCCCGATCCTCGAGTGCGTTGCGCAGCGCACGGACTACCGCGACGCGCTTACGTGCATTGTCGCGAGCCTCCGGGCGGACGATCAGATCCGCGTAGCGCTGACGCACGCGAGACTCTTCGCTCATCTCCTTGTGCGCGACCGGCAGCGGACGCAGCGCCTTGGAGGCGATCTGCCACGCGTCGGCCATCACACTGAGCTCACCGCGGCGGGAGCTGATGACCTCGCCGTGAATGAAGACGAAGTCGCCGAGGTCGACGTCGGACTTCCAGGCAGCCAATGCGTCTTCGCCGACGCCGGCGAGGCTGATCATGGCCTGCAGCTGGGTACCGTCGCCCTCCTGCAGGGTGGCGAAGCACAGCTTGCCGGTGTTGCGCATGAAGATGACGCGGCCGACGACGCCGACAATCACGCCGGTAGCGGTGTCAGGCTCGAGTTCGGGGTACTCGGCGCGGATCTGCGCCAAGGTGTGGGTGCGATCCACGGAGACCGGGTACGCCTCCTGCCCTTGCGCCAGGATTCGCTCACGCTTTTCGCGTCGGATCCGGAGCTGCTCGGGGGTGTCGTCGACTGGCTGCGCTTCTACATCACTCACGGGGTACAAGACTACTGGGCCGCGTCCACCGTTCGTATCGCTGGTAGTACTGCTGAGACGGCGAGCACGATTCCCGACACCAGGTACAGGCCGACGCGAACGTGATTCCACATCGTCCAGCCGGCCGCGTAAGCAGTCCAGGATGCTTCGTCGGCAGTCCCCACTGATGCAAAGGCGTCGTTGCGAGGGACGTGGTAGACACGGTCACGGCATACGCAGCGAGAACGCCGACGCATCCGACGAGGGCGAGAACCCAGCCTTCCGGTCTCGATATCGACGCCCAGATCCCGGCGATGATCGCGGCGAACGCCGATCCGATCAACGGCAGCATCAGCGCACTGCGCGGCGCCGCGGCATTGAAGTCTGCTCAGCTTTCTGCGCGGCCGGTTCACCCCGGCCCGACAGGAGAACACCACTACGTTGCGCAACGTCAGCGAATTCTTGGACATGGACACTCGATTCGGGCACCGCCAGACCGGGCGCGTATGTCACATAGGCAGCGTCGACGCCGGTCACAGCAGCGCCAAGTACCGCGGTCATTCCAGTCGAAAACCGTCCCGGATGTTCTGGACGTGACTCGGGTTTCCACTCCCGCCGCGGCCAACCTCCGTGCAACTCGCTTACCGGTTTTGCGATACCACCGATCACTACCGCCGATTGCGCTACTCCGCGGCCCGGACCCGTACACAATCGCAGACCATCCCGACACCCCGATTCACGCAATCATCGACGAACTGCAGAACTGCACAGCGGTCGACGGTTCACCACTCGAGGATATGTCGATACTCGGCATTCGCACCTGGGGTAACTCGAGGAACGGCCAGACCGTCATACTCACGGGCACATACCGTTTGGACAGCTACGTCAGTCGGCAGATTCTCGACAGTTTGACCGCGATCGCAGTAGTGCGACCAAGCACCGAAACCGAGTCGATGACCACGCTTCTGGGGCAACAGATATCAGCCGACGGACCAGGACAGGAAGTCTTGCTTGATCGTCTCCTCGACTTGGTTCTGATTTCAACGGTCCGAACGTGGTTCACCGAGCATCCGGATCGCGCTCCACGGTGGATCAAAGCGTACGAAGATCCCGTCATCGGTCATGCCTTGCGGCTCATGCACAACCGACCGGAACGCCGGTGGACCGTCGAAAGCTTGGCCCATCAAACCGGCTGTTCCCGTGCCGCGTTCGCGCGCCGATTCACCGCACAATTAGGCATCGGACCACTTGGGTATCTGACGCAATGGCGACTCTCCGTTGCCGCGGATCTACTCGCCGACCCGAGCCGAACGGTGTCGTCCATCGCGCGAGAAGTGGGCTACTCGAGTCCCTTCGCGCTGACGACGGCATTCACCCGCCATCACGGCATGAGTCCGAGATCATTCCGCGAAGCGCGACTAGTGAGCCGCGACCGCCGCCAACTCACGGGTGCAATGACGCACACCGCTGAGAGCACCGAGTAGCCCGGCAGCCTTGATGGCCTTGTACCCGCCCACCAGATCGGTAGCGTTACGCAGGCCGAGTTGCTGCAACGATGCAGCTGCCAGGCTCGAGGTGTAGCCCTCGGAGCAGACGATGACCCACTCGACGTCGTGGTCGGTAGCCAAGGCGAGGTGCGCGCTGCTGCTCGGATCGAGACGCCATTCGAGGACGTTGCGCTCGATGGCGAGGGCGCCGGGAAGGGTTCCTTCAATGGCGCGCTGAGCCTGCGGGCGGATATCGACAAAGATCGCCCCGCGATGGAAAGCCTCAGTGAGCTGGAAAATGTACATGCGATCGATCTGAGTGCGGGCGTCGTCAAGCATCTGGTCGATAGTCATTTTCAGGCTCCTTCGGGCTGGTCGGTCAGCTCGGTGCGGGTGCGGCGAAGTGTGCGGTGATCCGTCACTTCGTAGAAGGACATTGCCGTCAACGGCGGGGAGTAGGCATGAACACTCAAAGTTGGTGAATCAGCACTGATTTCGATTGGCTCACTGGATGCCTCGGGCGTCCGTACGACGTCGTGCACCCACCCGAGTTGAAAGGCCGCCTGATCGCCGGCGTCGAGTTGACGATCCAGCAATTCTTCACCAGCCCAACGATATTCGGTGAGTGAACCACTGAGCACCGTAAGTGCACCGAAAGATCCTGCATGGTCATGCAATTCGGTGTTGCGTTCCGGCACCCAACTGATGAGCCAGACATCGACGTCGTCGTCGGCATGCAGGCGAGTCGCCCACCGCTCCGTGGTGGAAAACGCTTCGGGAATGAGGTGGTCGAAACGTCCGTCGAGAACACCGTTGGCGCCCTCGTCAGTGAGGCGAAGGAGGTCAGCGGTACGCAACCGCGTAGGCAACGAAGCCCCGGTGCGACGCCGTCCGGAAGAGCCACGATTACCACTGCGACCTGCGGAAACGCCGCCGTCAGATGCAAGAGTAGGGACTAAAACAGAGAGATCTGCAGAATATGTGGATAGCACGAGCTAGCTCCAAGGAGATGTGAATTGGTCAAGGCAGCGGTCAGCCTCGACAACACTCCTGAGCACTCATGCAGCGATTCACGTTGACTATTGTGGCACAACTTCTGCAATCGCGAAACAGGTAGAACAAAAATTTCTTCGTCACTCGACCGGCCGACGACCCGATCCACGACGCGCCTGATTGCGCTCGAACACCAACCTCAGCCCTTCCAGGGTGAGATCACGTTCGAGATGTTCAATGGTGGACGATTCCGGAATGATCAGCGGCGCACTGTCTCCGGTAGCTATGACGGCCACGTCAGGACCACTGAACTCCGGCAACTCCTCACGGACGCGGCGCACCAAACCGTCGACCAGGCCGGCAAACCCGAACACGGCCCCGGACTGCATGCACTCCACCGTGTTCTTTCCGACCACTGAACGCGGACGGACCAACTCGACCTTGCGCAGCGCGGCAGACTGCGACGCCAAGGCATCGGTCGAGATCTCGAGCCCGGGCGCGATACAGCCGCCGAGGAACTCACCCTTGGCCGAAACGACGTCGATACACGTCGAGGTACCGAAATCTACGACGATGCACGCACTCTCGTAAAGATAGTGCGCAGCAAGGCTGTTCACTATCCGGTCGGCACCGACCTCTTTGGGGTTGTCCACCAGGAGCGGCACCCCGGTACGAACCCCGGGCTCGACCACCACGTGCGGAACATGACCCCAGTAGCGTTCGAGCATCACCCGAATCTCGCGCAGCACCGACGGAACAGTCGACAGCGCAGCAACTCCGGTGATTTGATCGACGTGCTGACCCAGCAACCCACGGAACGTCAACGCCAACTCGTCAGCCGTCATCCGCGGGTCGGTACGCATTCGCCAGTCCTGCACCAGCTTCGAATACTCACCGACCCCGGAGAACAGACCCAGAACGATGTTGGTGTTCCGCACATCGACCGTGAGCAGCACCGCTACACCAGACTGGATTCGCGCGAAGCATCCAAAGTCGACAGCATGCGCGGCGTGATCAAACCGGAGCCTTCCGGCGCATGTGCCGGATCGGAACCGAGTTCGATCTGCTTGTTGTCAGCGTCGACGAACACCACGCGCGGCTGATACTCCTTGACTTCCTGCTCGTTCATCACGCCGTACGCAATGAGGATGACCAGATCGCCAGGCTTGACCAAATGCGCTGCCGCACCATTAATTCCGATGACACCCGTGCCACGCTCGCCCGCAATGACATAAGTCTCGAGTCGCGCGCCGTTGTCGATGTCGACGATGCACACCTGCTCACCTTCGAGCAGATCAGCAGCATCCATCAGATCCTGATCGACGGTGACCGAGCCGACGTAATGCAGGTCGGCATGCGTCACCGTGGCGCGGTGGATCTTCGACTTCATCATTGTGCGAAACATTTCCGGGCCTCTTCTCGTAAAAAGCGATCAGTGAGCGAGCAGGTCGTCTACAGCGTCAGCGGACGGATCGGTGTCGCGCTCGAGGAATCCCGTTCCCACAGCAACACCCACGTTGTCGATCAGACGCGTCGTACCGAGCTTGGCGGCCACCAACAACCGGCCGTCGCCGCGGTCCGGAGCTGGTCCGAGATCAACGCCGCGAACCTCGAGGTAATCCACCTCGATCTCGGGAACCGCAGCCAGCACAGCACGTGCGGTCTCGAGAATTCCTTCGGCTCCGCCCGCTGCGGCATGTGCGCCGGCGATCAAAGCCGCCGACAATGCAACAGCAGCAGTGCGCTGCCCCTCGTCGAGGTAGCGGTTACGCGAGGACAAAGCCAAACCGTCGAACTCACGGACCGTCGGAACCCCGATGATCTGCACATCAAAGTTGAGATCCCACACCATCTGACGGATCAGCGTCAGCTGCTGGTAATCCTTCTCACCGAAGTACGCGTGATTGGGAGCAGCGATCTGCAGCAGCTTCGCCACCACCGTCAACATGCCCGCAAAGTGCGTCGGACGTGCACCGCCTTCGAGTTCGCTGCCCAACGGTCCCGGCAGGATCGTGCTGCGCTGGCCGCGCGGGTACATCGTCTTCGCGGTCGGCGCGAACACCAACTCGACGCCCTCGGCGCGAAGCAGTTCCAGATCCGCGTCAAGAGTGCGCGGGTACGCGTCCAGATCCTCGCCCGCACCGAACTGCAACGGATTGACGAAGATGGACACGATCACAACGGCACCCGTGAGCTTTGCCTGACGAACCAGCTCGATGTGCCCGGCATGAAGCGCACCCATCGTCGGCACCAATGCCACCTGGCGTCCGACGCCACGCAGTGCCCGCGAGACCCGCCGAAGCTTGTCCGCATCGTGGTGCACTGTCAGTTCGCCGCGCTTGTATCCGCCCTGCAAATCACTCACGACGGTCACCTCCTGTTTCGGTCAAGATGTCGAACAATGTGGTGGGGGCGCCCACCCGCTGGGCCGATCGCAAAGACATCGCCCGATATCCGGCTGCAAGCTCCGGGTCGAGATCCGTCAGTACTCGTAAATGTGTCGCAACGGCCTCGGCATCACCGCGAGCCACCGGCCCGGTCAGAGCCGAAGGGCCGCGTCGCAGCGCGTTGTCCAAAGCGGCGGAAAGCAGGGGTTGCAAAACTCGTTCGGCAACGCCACCCGGATCACCGTCGATCAGTTGCTGACCGAGCAGCTCGTCACCCTCCAACGACGCGCGCAGAGCCTCGACGGCATCCACCACCAGCGTGACCAGGTGATTACTGCCGTGTGCCAGCGCAGCGTGATAGAGCGCGCGGTTCTCTTCGCGAACCCGCACCGGCTCGCCACCGATTTCCAGAACGAGTGACTGCGCGATCGCATATCCGATGTCGTCTGCGGCCGTGATTCCGAAACATGCCGACGACAACCGTGCGGTGTCCTCGTCGTGGCCTGTGAACGTCATCGCCGGATGAATAGCCAGCGGCAGGGCGCCCAGTTCCGTCAGCGGCGCCAAAATGGCGATGCCGTTGGCCCCGGAAGTATGCGCAACAAGGGTGCCGGGCTTTACCGATTGCGTCGCTGCCAGGCCCTTGACCAAGTCCGCCAACTGATCGTCCGGAACAGCAAGGATCAGCAGTTCAGAGCGTGCAGCAACATCGGCGGCCGGAAGGATTTCGGACTCGGGAAGACGCTTTGCTGCCCGTGCAACTGAAGCTGCGGACACAGCGGAACAAGCGCCGACAATATGTCCGGCACGCTCCAGCGCGGCACCTACAGCAGTTCCGACCCGACCTGCCGAGACAATTCCAACTGTCAATCGCGCAGGCACAGGTCCATTAGTGATCCCGAAGGAAGTCACCGGATTCCTCTCGTTCGTTCCAGTCCCGCTCGGCGGGTACCAGACGTTCT
>NZ_JASHKR010000036.1 GCF_030056815.1 Rhodococcus sp. IEGM 1379 | reverse complement strand
GATAGCCCAAAGCCGTCACCGCCTCCGCGAGTTGGGTGCGCGCATCGTCGAGCGCACCGGAGTGGACGGTCACGGCGTTCACCGCGGGCCGTCGTAGTACGAGTCAGCCACGTCGAGTGCGGTGTCAAGCATCGCCATCGCGGCGTCGACCTGTGTGGGCGTCACAGTGCACGGAGGGACGACGTGGATGCGGTGGTAGTTGTTGAAGACGAGCAGACCGGCCTCGCGCGCGGCGGCCATCGTCTGACCAATGGCGGCATTGGTTCCGCCGTACGGAGAGAGTGGCTCTCGGGTTTCACGGTCTGTCACCAGATCGAGTGCCCAGAAGACGCCAAGTCCACGGACGTCGCCGACGCTGGGGTGCCTCTCGGCAAGTGCACGTAGGCCGGGGCCGAGTGACGTGCGGCCGATGAACTCGGCGTTCTCGACGATGGACTCCTCGTGCATCGTGGTGATCGTGGCGACGGCCGCAGCACAGGCCAGTGGGTGGCCGGAGTACGTCAGCCCGCCGGGGTACGGACGCTCGGCAAACGAGTTGTAGATCTTCTCACCGATGATGACTCCGCCGAGAGGTACGTAGCCCGAGTTGACGCCCTTGGCGAAGGTGATCAGATCAGGAATTGCGTCGTAGTGGTCGATGGCCATCCACGCGCCGGTACGGCCGAAGCCGGACATGACCTCGTCGCAGATCATGACAATGCCGTACCGATCGCAGATGTCGCGAACGCCTGCCATGTATCCGGGCGGCGGCGGCATGATCCCGGACGTACCCGGGACGGATTCGACGATGAGTGCGGCAAACGCGGCCGGTCCCTCGAACCGGATCAAGGTCTCGAGGTGCTCCAGAGCGCGCTCACATTCCTGTTCCTGTGTCTCGGAACGGAACTCGGAGCGATAGAGGAAGGGGCCGTGGAAGCGGACGGCGCCGGAGTTGCCGTAATCGTTCGGCCACCGTCGGTGGTCTCCGGAGAGATTGATCGTCTCGGCGGTAGCGCCGTGATAGGAGCGGTAGGCCGAGAGCACCTTGTATCGGCCGGTGTGTAAGCGCGCCATACGAATTGCGTGCTCGTTGGCATCTGCACCGCCACTCGTGAAGAAGACCCGTTCCATCCCTTCGGGAGAAATTTCGGCGATCAGACGCGCTGCCTCGGACCGTGCCTCGTTGGCGTGAGCCGGCGCGATGGTGCACAGCTTTGCGGCCTGCTCTTGAATTGCCGCAACAACCTTCGGATGCTGGTGGCCTACGTTGGTGTAGACGAGTTGGGAAGAGAAGTCGAGGTATTCCTTGCCGTCACCGTCCCAGAGATAGCACCCGTCTGTTCGCTCGACAACCATGGGCTGCAATGACTTTTGCGCCGACCACGAATGGAAGACGTGGGCCCGATCCAGTTCGTACGTCCGTTGTGCGGTGCTGATTGCGGGAGCTGCCATGGCAGGTGCCTCCTGATCGAGGGGTGGGACTGTGCGTCCACTCAATGATGGAGAACGGATGTGGTCCGCCGCCAGATCCAGATTCCGGGGAATCTCGAGGGGCCAGTTACACGGACGAACTATTGTGTTAACACGAGCCCGGTACGTTACGACTGGCCCGAGAAAATGACCATGCAGGTGGCTCTGGAGTAGGTGCCAGATCCGGAGAACACTGGTGCACAGTTCAGCAGTTCGTCAACTCTCCCGTGCCTTTGGGTATCCCTCAGGGCCGAGACATCATTCATCGAGGAGTTCCCAACTATGTCCGTCATGAAAACTCCAGTTGCCGTGGTCACCGGGGCCAGCAGTGGCATTGGCGCCGCTACGGTGCGGCACCTCGTCAAGGAGGGGTTCGACGTGGTGATGGGCGCACGCCGAATGGATCGACTCGACGAGTTGGCTCGGGAAACAGGTGCTCGCGCTTTGCCTCTCGATGTCACCGACGTCGCATCGGTCGACGCTTTCTGTAGCCAGATTGACCGCTGCGACGTACTGGTCAACAACGCCGGCGGCGCATTGGGAGCAGACAACATCGCGGACTCCGACGAAGCAGACTGGACCGCGATGTTCGATGTGAACGTTCTCGGTGTTCTGCGCGTCACGCAGCGCCTCCTCCCACGTCTCCGTGAGAGTGAAAACGCTACCGTCGTCAACATCGGGTCGATCGCCGGACGTGAACCGTATCTCGGAGGTGGCGGGTACAACGCCGCGAAACATGCTGTGACAGCACTTACTCGGGTGCTGCGCCTCGAATTACTGGGGGAGCCCATCCGCGTTTGTCAGATCGACCCCGGCATGGTGGAAACCGAATTCAGCATGGTCCGCTTCGGCGGCGACAAAGCGCGTGCTGACGCTGTGTACGCGGGCGCAGATCCGCTCACCGCTGATGACATCGCCGAATGTGTTGCCTGGGTGGTCACCCGGCCGAGCCGCGTCAATGTCGACTCGATGCTTGTCCTCGCCCGCGATCAGACATCCGCACAACGTGTGCACAGGAGGACAGCATGACAACTACCAGCCCCGCACCGGTGATCACGAAGGCGCTACCCAGTGCTCCGGTACCGGCAGTGTCGCGGCCGCGTAAGAAGAAGTACTTTTCGCCGAACCGTCTGCGTTCCATCGGAGTTCGATTTGCGGCACTGTTTGCCTTTCTTGTCATCTGGTGGGGAATTACCGCCGCCGGTGTGATCGACGAATTGTTCCTTCCCTCGCCGGGTTCGGTGTGGGATGCGTTTATCAGGGCCAATACGTGGCACCAAGTTGCACCCGGAGTCGACCGCGAAGTGCTCGGCGAGCAGAACTACTTCCTGTGGGAGCACCTGATTGCCAGTGGGCAGCGCATCGCCGCCGGTGTCGGAGCGGCTGTCATCGTGGGACCGCTGATCGGTTTCGCGATGGGCATGTCGGTTCCGATCAGGACTTTCGTGGAACCGTACCTGAACTTCTTGCGCGCATTGCCGCCACTCGGATACATCGGCCTGCTGATCGTCTGGTTCGGAATCGGTGACACGTCCAAGATCTGGCTGCTGTTTCTCGCGGCTTTTCCGCCCATCGCGATCGCGACGCTGAACGGCGTCACCTCCGTCAAGGTAGATCAGATAAATGCCGCCGAAGCCCTGGGCGCCAGTCGTACTCAGGTTCTCACCAATGTTGTCTTTCCGTCGACGTTGCCGGAAGTGATCAACGGAATTCGGATCGCTGTCGGATTTGCTTGGACGACGGTGGTTGCCGCGGAACTCAACAACGGTATTCCCGGTATCGGCGGACTCGCGTATCTGGCCGGCACACAGCTCAATACTCCT
Organism: Rhodococcus sp. IEGM 1379; assembly: GCF_030056815.1. Classification (GTDB taxonomy): domain Bacteria; phylum Actinomycetota; class Actinomycetes; order Mycobacteriales; family Mycobacteriaceae; genus Rhodococcus_F. The sequence goes on along the minus strand of NZ_JASHKR010000036.1, from coordinate 43,501 downwards.
CTGACAATTGCGTGCATCATCGTCATCGGTTGTGCCGCACTTGTTCTCGACTCGGCCATCAAGACAGTGGGAACACTCGTAGCGCCATGGAAGGGTAAGGCATGATCAGCAGTTCAGGACGTACGGCAATTGCAGTGATGACGGCTGCGGCCCTGGGAGCCACCCTCACCGCCTGTGTGGAAACGGGTCGTGGTGAGGTGAGTCGTTCGATGGCCACTTCGGTGACTTGCCCTGTCGCGGTAGATGAATCGGTTACGACGTCCGCCAGCATCGGGTATCAGGATATTCCCAACGGTGACCTGATAGTCAAGGACCAGGGGTTGCTCGAGGCATGTATGCCTAACGCAGACATCACGTGGAGCAAGTTCAGCTCCGGTCAGGATGTAGTGCAGGCCTTCGGTTCGGGCAGTCTCGATCTGGGAACCTTGGGTTCGAGTCCGGCAACAATGGCGTTGTCGGCCCCGTTGAACATTCCGATGCAGGTGGTGTGGATCCAGGACGTTATCGGCGAAGCGGAATCGTTGGTCGTGAAAGATCCGGCTATCACGACACTGGAAGGACTGCGCGGCAAGAAAATTGCCACACCGTTCGGTAGTACGTCGCATTACAGCCTCCTCGCTGCCCTCGGCGCTGCGAACCTGGCCGCAGATGTCACTCTGATGAGCTTGAAACCCGATGCGATGCTCGGCGCCTGGCAGGGTGGGCAGATAGATGCCGCCTGGGTCTGGGATCCGACACTGTCAAAGTTGACCGCCGACGGGCACGTCATCATGAGTAGTGCCGATGTCTCCCAGATGGGGGCACCCACGTTCGATCTGTCCGGTGCCACCACTGAATTTGTCTCTGCCAATCCGGAATTCATGGTCATGTGGACCAAGTTGCAAGACTATGCCGCTGGTCGGATCAACGCAGATCCCACGGGTGCGGCGGTGTCGATGTCGGCGCAACTCGGTATCGCACCGGATCTGATCACACCACAGTTGGTCGGCTATACGTATCTGTCGGCCGCTGATCAGGCGAGCAATACCTACCTCGGTGGAGATTTTGCGCAGAGCCTGTCCGGGACTGCGAAGTTCCTTCTGGAGCAGGGCAACATCGATGCGGTCAGTCCCACTAGCGCCTACGTCAGCGGAATCTACACGGACGCAGTGAAGAAAGTAGGCCAGCCATGACTACCGCTACCGATCTCAGTACCCGGGTGGTACTTACCGATGTTCGGAAAGAATACGTCACCGCCGGCGAGTCGGTCCTTGCGCTCGACTCGACCAGCTTGACCTTCGAACCGGAAGAATTTGTGTGCGTCGTCGGACCTTCCGGTTGCGGCAAGACGACGCTCTTGCAGATGCTCGCCGGTTTTCAGGAGCCGACCGAGGGAACAATCATGGTCGGCAATACCCACATCAAGGGTCCTGACCCGGATCGTGGTGTGGTGTTTCAACATTCGAATCTGTACCCGTGGTTGTCGGTGCGGAAGAACGTGGAGTTCGGCCTCAAGATGCGGGGTGTTCCCCGTAAGGAACGGGTCGCTGAGGCAGATCGGATGTTGGAACTGGTGGGCTTGGAATTGTACGGCGACCGCAAGCCGTACGAGCTGTCCGGTGGTCAGCAGCAGCGCTGCCAGATAGCCCGGGTTCTCATCACCGATCCGCGAATCATCCTGATGGATGAGCCTTTCGGTGCGCTCGACGCGATGACGCGGGAGAAGCTGCAACTCGAGTTGCTCGATCTGTGGCGTGAGCGTCGTAAAACCGTGTTCTTCGTGACGCACAGTGTGGAAGAGGCAATCTTCCTCGGTACCCGAGTCATCGTGATGGGCGCTCGCCCCGGGCGGGTGATCTACGACCGCACAGTGTGGTTCAAGGGAGACAACCAGCAGCCGACTGATACCGCGATCCGTTCCATGCCGGAGTTCGTCGCGATGCGTGACGAGGTCGCCGCCAAGATCTACGAAGCCCAAGGATTGATCGGCGCAACAGTCGCCCTGCACTGATCGTTTCCAATTAACTTACTGTGGAGGTAATTTCGTGAAGGCTGTTCAGAAGAAGCGTGTTGTCCGACTATCCAGCGGAACTCTGACGCTGTGCGCGGCCGTATCGGCAGCAGCCTTTACTTCCACTGCGTCCAACGGTTGAACCTGGCCTCTTTCCTTCGGGTCCGTTCAAGCCGCGCCCCAGGTGTCGCCGGGAACACTGATCACTGCGCATAATCTGACCGAATCTGCGGCGCTGCCCAATGCCGCCAAGAACGAGCGCATCACGTATCTGTCTCAAAGTGCCTCCGGAGAAACGATTCTGGTGTCCGGAGTGGTCGCCATTCCCAACACTCCCGCTCCGGCGGGCGGCTGGCCGGTAGTCAGTTGGGCGCACGGAACTACCGGTGTAGCTGATGCGTGTGCCCCATCGGCGGATACCCCGAAGGGCCCGGTGCACGACTATCTTTCCGGGGTAGACCAGACGCTCGATAAAAGGATCGCCAATGGATATGTTGTGGTACAAACCGACTTCGAAGGGCTCGGCACGCCCGGCGGGCATCCGTATATGAACGGGACCAGTGCGGCCAATACCGTGACGGATATCGTTCGCGCTACGCGGCAGGTGGACCCGTCGGTGGGCAAGGACTGGTTTGCCATGGGGCACAGTCGGGGTGGACAAGCCGCGGTCTTCACTGCGGCGCTTGGTCAGGACCGAGCGCCGGAGCTGAACCTCAAGGGCGCAGTGTCGGTTGCTCCCGGAAACAGAACTGCCAAGATTCCGGAGTTGGTTTCATCCGGCAACGCGGCTATGTCGGGTGTGGTGCCGTTTGTTCCGGTCATCCTTCTCGGTGTCCAGGCAGCGGCAGGAACTGGCGACCGTGACACTCAAGGTGCTGACGCTGTTCGCCCAGGGAACTACGGATGTGCCTGTCTCGGTGGGAAGTACAACCGGAGCGGTCAAGGATTTCTGCAGCAAGGGGTCGGAGGTCGAGTTCAAGACCTACGAGGGTGCTGATCACCGCGGAGCAATTGGGGCATCCTACGACGACGCACTGGATTTCACGACGAGGATGCTCGCCGGTCAGGCAGTGAACTCTGGCGACGGCTAGTCGGATCGGCGGGCGGGGTGATTACCCCGCCCGCCGTCTGCGGTTATGTGACTGTACGCAATTCGCGACGCAAGATCTTCCCGGTAACGGTCTTGGGGAGTTCTTCCACCAACACCACCGATCGTGGGTACTTGTACGCCGCCATACGTTTTTTGCAGTGATCGATCAGATCTTCCGGGGTGGCCGAAGCGCCGGCGACGAGACTGACAAATGCCTTCACCGTCTCGCCTCGATATTCGTCCGGGATTCCGACAACTGCGGCCTCACGTACGGCCGGGTGTTCTGCGAGAACGTCCTCGACTTCGCGGGGCCACACCTTGTAGCCGGACGCGACGATCATGTCTTTCTTCCGGTCGACGACGTAGAACCAACCGGCTTCGTCCATGAAACCCACGTCACCGGTGTGGAACCATCCGTCGCGAATTGCCGACGCACTTTCCTCGGGCTTGTTCCAGTATCCCCGCACAACCTGCGGACCGCGTACGACGAGTTCACCGATTTCACCCACGGGCAGAACAGCGCCCTTCTCGTCCTCGATCCTGACGACAGTGTTCGGGACAGGGACTCCGACCGACAGTGCGCCGGAGGTGGGATCGACAGGTGTATGAGCTCCCACCGGGACGGCGTGAGTCGGCGACGTGGTCTCGGTGAGTCCGTAGATGTTGTGCAGTGCAACGCCTGTCATAGCGCGCACTGCTTCCGCGGCGGTCGGTGAGATAGGCGCGCCACCGGAGTAGAGCAGCCGCATCGAGGTGAAATCCTCGGGAACGCAGCCCGGAGTATTGAGCAGCGCGGTGAAGGCCGTGATCGCGCCGACGGTGAATGTCGGTCGATGTTCGCGAATTGCGTCGAGCATCACCTCGGGATGGAACCGGTAGGCCAGTACCAGAGGCATTCGCACCAGAATTGATGCCGCGACGTGGCCGATCAAGCCGGTGATGTGGAACAACGGCGCGACTCCGAGCACCGTGTCTTCGGAGTTCAGTCCCAACCAGTCCCGGTACACCTGAGCGTTGAACGTCATATTCGAGTGAGAAGTCATCGCTCCCTTCGGTGGACCGGTGGTTCCCGACGTATAGGTCAGTACTGCAATATCTTCCGGCGCGATGTCCGTCGTAATCGGGTCGCCGACGGAATGGTTCTCGATCAAGGTCGCGAAATCTTCGGTGTCGAGGTTCTTCTTCACGATCCCCTCGAAAACCCTCGAGTCGTTGCGGCTCTGGTACTCGAGTTCAGAGGTGGTGATGACGCGTTTCACCGGAGAGTTCGCGACGACATTGCGGCCTACGGAGTCATACAGGCCTTCCAGGGCGATGAGCACCGACGCTCCGGAATCTTCGAGCTGGTACCCCAACTCCCGTTCGCGGTTCATGGGATTGATCGAGACGGCGGCACCGCCTGCCTTCCAGATGCCGGCCACGGCGACAACGAACTGCGGAACGTTCTGTAGAAACAGTGCGACGCGGTCGCCACGTTTCAGTCCGCCTGCGCGAAGTGCTCGTGCCAGAGCGTCACTCTGACGGTCTAATTCACGAAAGCTGAGCTGGCGGTCGAAATATTTCACGGCCGCCGCGTCCGGATCGGAGCGAACTGCGGCAGCCAGCATTGCGAGCATCGTGGGATGTTCGACCTCGATGTCCGAGGGAACGTCGTTGCGGTACAACGCTATCCATGGTCGATCTGCATATGTCATTTGATGGCAACCGGATTCACGGGAGAGCCGCTTGCCTTGGCAACCTTGAGCGGTGCGGCGACGTACAGGAACGTGTACTGGCCGTCGGCGGCACAGTCGGCGGCCAATTTTTCGAGATCGCAGATTTCGGTGAACACCACGCCGAGGTTGCGCATCAGGGCATTGTGGAGAACCAATGCAACACCGTTATCGGGATCGGTCGTGACTTCGTTGGCGATGGTATCGGTGACGAGATTCGGAATCTCCATGTCCTGGAACCACTGGACGAGTTCCGGGCTGTAGATCAGGCCGGGCTCACAGAAGCCTTCGTAGAAGGCATCGCCCTGGTCGAAGAACAGCTTGAGGAAATTGGTGCGGATAACCAGGATGTCCCGCTTTTCGATCGCCACACCCTGCGCTTCGGCACACGCCAAAAGGTCATGGTGCGTGAAGGTTTCAGCCTTGTCGAGATTTTCTTTGCCGCGGAACTTTGCCATGTCGAGCAGTACTGCGCGTCCGACGACTCCGCGGTCTGCAATCGGTTCGACGCTGGCCTTCTCCAATCCGCCGATGGTTGTGTCAGCCGAATAGCCGTTCCACAGTGCGCCGTCGTACCAGACATGGCCGAGGGCGTCGTATTGCGTCGATCCCTGGAGGAATGCGTCGATCTTGTCGTCGGCGTAGTGAAGGCCGCCGGGGAAGTTGGGGGCGTCATCGCCGTCCCAACTACTTTCGTCGAGAATCTGAGTGCGCTCGGCCGGAGTGCGTCCGGGCCACACCGGGTCGCCCTTGGGGTCGCCGATCAGACGCTGCAACGTGAACACGGAACCCTGCTTGATAGTGCCGACACCTCGAAGCACCTGTGCGGCGTCGAGGTAGTTCAGGGAACCGACCTCGTCGAGTTCTCCCCACTTGCCCCAGTTACTGGGCGCGTCGCGCAGGAGTTCTCCAAGATAGGGCGCTTCGGTCATGATGTGTGATCCTCTCGCTGCCGGAACCGAGCGATCGCTCGGGCGGACCTTGTGTTTTGTGATCCACATCATGGTCAGGCCGATAATGAGTAGTCAACCGCTTCAGGAATTTCCGTGGTCACCGCATTGTCAGATTTTCAATGTTCGGAAATACTGAACACTATGGCGGAAACTGAGAATACTGTCCTGATCGGAGCGTCGATCCGGCAAGCTCGACGCGACGGTGGTCTTTCGCTGCGAGAATTGGCCAGGAGGCTCGAGGTCAGTCCTGCCACTCTCAGCGCCGTCGAGACCGGGAAGACCAGGGTCAGTGTCGACAGGTTAGCTTCGATCGGCGGCGTTCTGGGCGTGCGTTTCGATGCTCTGTTGCCGGCCGCCGTGGTTCGCCCGGCGGAGCAACAGACGTGGGGCCGAGAACGGTCGGATCCGATTCAGCATTTTCGCCCGGAGGAGTGGCGAAGGTTCGGACCGAGTTCGTTCGATTCGGTGTTGGCCGCCGCGCTCGCGGAGATGGTGAAGACCGGGTACCACGGCGCCGCGATGCGTGAAATCGCCAAGCGTGCGCAGATGAGTGTTCCGGGTCTATATCACCACTACGCCAGTAAACAGCAGATGCTGACCGAAATTCTCGATCGAACCATGGCCGAATTGAACACGAGATCGCTGGCAGCGATCGACGAAGGTGAAAGTCCTGCGGAAAGATTGGCGTTTCTTGTCGAATGCGTGACGTTGTTCCACATCTATCGTCGAGATCAAGGTTTCATCGGTGCTAGTGAAATGCGCAGTCTCACAGTGGAAAACAGGGTACGCATAGCGGAGTCGCGCAACTATCAGCAGTGGTTGATGACCAAACAGGTGGACGACGGGGTTGCGGGCGGTGTGTTCGAGACGGATCGGCCTCGGCAGGCCGCGCGCGCAATTGTCGTGATGTGTGTATCTGTCGCACAATGGTATCGACCGAGCGGGCGACAAACTCCCGAGGAGATCGCCCAGGATTACTCGCGCTTTGCGTTGGATCTTGTGCGGTGTCGGCGCATTTAGCAGCTGTTCTCGCAGCAGAACTCAGCGACCGTGGCGCTTTTCGTAGTCTTCACGGTCGCTGTCGGCCCGTCGCTGTGCTTTCTCGTTCAGCAGGTCGGGATCGAGACCGTGGCTCAGGAGGCGGTGACGGCGGTAGATGGTGCCCAATGCGACAACAAAATAGGCCAGTGGGATGAGCAGTAGAGCCATCATGGCCAACGGAATCCAGACGGGTCCCGGGATCAAGAGGAACAGCATGAGGATGAGCATCGCCGGAACCGTGAAACGAACAATGTAGCGGACCTGCGCACCCGGACCGACAAGATCGTTGCGAACCCAATCCTGGTAGGTGTCGGGGAGCGTCTTACCCAGAAGGTATCCGCAGTACTGAGGGAAACTCGGGCGGGTTTGTTCGGCCATACTCCCAGGATAGTTGCCGGTATCGGCCGGTTTACGCCGGTGCCGGGAATGTGCGTCGATATGCGCTCGGGGAGACTCCCCGGGTCCCGCTCCTGCAGAATCCTTCCTGTGACTTCCGAGACCTCACTGTCTGAATCGGCCCCACCGCGCTTTCACCGTGCCTGGTCGGTTGCGATCGTGGCGTTTCTCGCGTTGGTCGGTGCCGCAAGCTTCCGCGCGGCCCCGTCGATCCTGATCGACCCTCTGCACGAAGATTTCGGCTGGTCGAGGGCCAGTATTTCGGCCGCGGTTTCGGTGAACCTTGTTCTGTACGGCCTCACGTCGCCGTTTGCGGCAGCCCTCATGGAGCGGTTTGGGATTCGCGCAGTTGTCACCTCGGCTTTGGCGCTGATCTCGTTGGGCAGCGGCCTGACCATCTTCATGACCTCGAGTTGGCAGCTCATCCTGCTGTGGGGTGTCTTCGTCGGCTTGGGTACCGGATCGATGGCCCTGGCATTTGTCGCGACCATCGTCGACCGCTGGTTCGTGGAGAAGCGTGGACTCGTGACCGGCATTCTGACTGCCGGCGGTGCGGCCGGTCAGCTGGTGTTCCTGCCCGTCTTGGCAAAGATCTCCGAAACCTACGACTGGCAGAGCGTCGCCTTCACCGTATCGTTCGCGGCGTTAGCCGTAGTGCCGTTCGTGCTGCTGTTCCTGCGCAACTTTCCGTCCGACGTAGGTACGACGCCTTACGGTGCGCCGGCAGATTACGTCGCTCCCACTTTGCCCGTCCACCAACGCGGCGGCGCTGCGGGCCGCGCAATTTCGGTGCTGGTGACGGCGTCGAAAACCAAGGTGTTTTGGCTCCTTGCCGGCACTTTCGCAATTTGCGGTGCAAGCACCAACGGGCTCATCGGCACGCATTTTGTTCCGGCGTCGCACGATCACGGCATGCCGATCACGACGGCCGCGTCGCTCCTGGCAGTGATCGGAATCTTGGACATGGTCGGGACCATCGCGTCAGGGTGGTTCACGGACCGGATGGACTCGCGGAAACTGCTCGGCATCTATTACCTGTTTCGCGGGATCTCGCTGCTTTTCCTGCCGTTGCTCCTCGCCAACACAGTCCATCCGCCGATGATCGCGTTCGTCATTTTCTACGGACTCGATTGGGTGGCGACGGTTCCGCCGACCGTCGCGCTGTGCCGGCAGCATTTCGGGGCCGACGCTCCCATCGTGTTCGGCTGGGTCCTGGCGTCGCATCAGATCGGCGCAGGCCTCGTGGCTTTCCTCGCGGGCCTGGTTCGCGATCAGATCGGCTCGTACGACTCGGCCTTCTATGTGGCGGGCGGGCTGTGTGCGATTGCAGCGGTGATGTCATTGCTGATCGCGAAGCGACCGAAACACGAGGTAGTTGTCTCTGTGTGAATCGGCACTGTGATCGGTACCACCGACGGGGTAGGTTGTGTGTAACTTAAGGAACTACTCACCAGTAGGGGTACAGAAATGCCTGCTCCGTCCGCTGCGACCTTCTCGCGGCTCGCCGAACTGATTGCCATCGACAATGTTGCCGATCGCCCGACGAAGTCCATTACCGAGGTGTTCACCGGCAAGGAGCTGGCGACCATCCCCGTCGGCACCGCCGACGATGCTCTCGCGGCCATCGCCCGTGCCCGTGTCGCTCAGAAGGAATGGGCCAAGCGTCCCGTCCTCGAGCGCGCTGCCATCTTCCACCGCTACCGCGACCTCATTCTCGAGAACCGCGACGCCCTGATGGACATGGCTCAGGCCGAGACCGGCAAGTCGCGTACCGCGGCGCAGGAAGAAGTCCTCGACATCTCGATGACGGCACGTCACTATGCACGCGTCGCTCCGAAGCTGCTGCGTCCGCGCCGCGTCTCGGGCATGCTGCCGGGCCTGACCAAGACCGTCGTCCGCTACCAGCCCAAGGGCGTTGTCGGCGTCATCTCGCCGTGGAATTACCCGATGACACTGGCAGTGTCCGACGCCATCGCTGCGCTGATCGCCGGCAACGCCGTCGTTCTCAAGCCGGACAGCCAGACGCCGTACTGTGCGCTCGCCTGCGTCGAACTGCTGTACAAGGCAGGCTTGCCGCGCGATCTGTTTGCAGTCGTTCCCGGACCGGGCTCCGTTGTGGGTACCGCGCTGGTGGAGAACACGGAATACCTGATGTTCACCGGTTCCACTGCCACCGGTCAGCTTCTTGCCGAGCAGGCCGGACGCCGTCTGATCGGCTTCTCCGCCGAGCTCGGTGGCAAGAACCCGATGATCGTCGCTGCCGGTGCTGATCTGCGTGAGGTCACGGACGCAGCCGTGCGTGCGTGCTTCTCCAACTCAGGCCAGCTGTGCATCTCCATCGAGCGCATTTACGTCGAAGAGTCCATCGCACCCGAGTTCATTCGTATGTTCGGTGACCGCGTCAAGAAGATGAACATTGCCGCCGGTTACGAATTCGGCATCGAGATGGGCAGCCTCGTTTCCGAGGCTCAGGTCAAGGCCATCTCCGCGCATGTCGACGACGCAGTTGTGAAGGGCGCCACCGTTATTGCCGGCGGAAAGGCGCGCCCCGACATCGGACCGCTGTTCTACGAGCCCACCCTGCTCACCGGAGTTCCCGCCGACGCCGACTGCTACCGCGACGAGACCTTCGGGCCTCTCGTCTCGATTTACCCCGTCAAGGATGTCGAAGAGGCCATCGCCCAGGCCAATGACACCGAGTACGGTCTCAACGCCAGCGTCTGGGCCGGCAGCAAGGCCGCCGGCGAGGCAATCGCCGCACGTATTCACGCGGGCACCGTCAACGTCGACGAAGGCTACGCGCCCACCTGGGGCAGCACCGCTGCACCGATGGGCGGCATGGGTGTCTCGGGTATCGGACGCCGTCACGGACCCGAGGGTTTGACCAAGTACACCGAACCCCAGACGGTTGCGACCACTCGCATCATGAATCTCGGTGGGCCGCGCGGAATTCCGGCCAAGGTGTGGGCCAAGCTCATGCCTCACGCCATCAAGATCATGTCCTGGGTTCCGGGCCGGTAACGGGTGAACCGCGCGAGCGCGTACATCGAGGCAACTCCGTCCGAGGTTTGGGCTGTAATCAGCGACCTCGAGGGAATGGGCCGCTTCAGTCCCGAAAACACGGGCGGGAAGTGGACTTCCGGAAAACCGGGCACGGTCGGTGCGACGTTCAAGGGCACCAACAAGCATGGTCTGGTTCGGTGGACTACTCGCTGCACTGTCGCCGAAGTTGTTGACGGTCAGAAGTTCTCCTTCGAGGTAGACGACTCGAAGGCGCGTTGGACGTTCCTCGTGGAGCCCTCCGATACGGGCACGCTGCTCACCGAGACCCGCGAGATCTTCGCGAAAACGAGTCCCTACGTGCGCGTCGTGTCCGGAAGTGGACTGCTGGGTCGCAACCGCGATCAGCTGATGCAGAGTGGGATCGAAACTACCCTGACTCGCATCAAGGAGCATCTCGAAAAGTAGGACAGCATAAAAGCGGGGCGGCACTCGGTACGACTGCCGCCCCGCTTTGTTGCTGTCTAGGTCAGCCGGCGGCGTCGATAAGCGCTGTGTAGACGCGTTCGGGTTCTTCGGCAATGCGATTGAGAACGTAGAGCCACCACTGCGTTCCGAAGATCACGTATTCGCGCGTGGCGAAGCCCTCCGCGCGCAGGCCATCCAGTTGCTCGGTTCCGAGGCCGAGCAACATCTCGAACTCGACGTGGTCTGCTTTCAGGGCTGAATCATGTTCTGCGCACAGTGCCTCGATGATGTCTCGATCATGTGTTGCAATCGCAACGGGATGACCGGTGTCAACGATCTGCGAGACGTACTTCAGGTAGGCGTCACGTAGTTCGGCACTACCCCGAGGGTATGCGATCGAATCCGGTTCCAGGAAAGCGCCTTTGACCACTCGAATGCGGCCGGGGCGGCCGATAAGTGTTGTGATGTCCTGGGCGGTTCGGTGCAGTCTCGCCTGAACGGTGATGCCGACGTGGGTGAATCTCTCTGCCAGTCGGGCGTGCATATCGAGAACCAGATCGGTGCGGTCAGAACCCTCAGCCGAGATCATCAGTTCGGTACCGGCGCGCTCCGTTGCCTCGGCCAGGCGAACAACATTGCGGTAGCACAACTCTGGGTCGACGACGAGACCGATGTGCGAGAGATCGAAGGACACGGTGCTGTCGACGCTCGTAGTGCCGATCCGCTCGGCAAGTTCGACGAATACGTCGGTTTCGGAGTTCGCGAGTTCGGAGTCGCGGACACTCTCTCCGGTGTATTCGATGCTGCCTTTGTGTCCGCGGGCGAAGATTGCGGGTAGGCGATCGAAGGCTTCGTCCATCGTTTCGCCGGCGACATAGCGATCGGCAACGCGTCGTGCGAGTGCTGCCGAGGTGGCGTCCGCCATGGTGTGCGCTTTCAGCGTTTCGTCCAGCGCGAGACGTCGCAGTACGTCGGCGGCCTGGGCTTGTAGGTCCTTGTTCACGGTGTCAGCTTACGTTTTGTGACGTGGCAGGAATTTTTCTTCGAACCCTTGCGTTCGATCTATTGCCGATATATCGTCGATACGTCAAGTAAACACAAACAGTCCAGGAGGACAACATGTACGCCCCACACAACAACCCAGAAATGCAAGAACGCCGCGAAGACTGCGGACATGGCCACGAGCGTCGTGGACGCCGTGAACACGGACCTCGTGGAGGTTGGGGATTTGCCGAAGGTCGCCCTGAACGAGGTGCCGGACGTGAATTCGAAGGTGGCCCCGAAGGCCGACGCGGACGCCCCGACCGTCGAGGCTCTGATCGCCCCGGACCCGGTCGCCGTGGACAGGGTCGCCCCGAGTTCACCGAAGCCGCCGCAAAATTGCGTCCGGAAATGGGACTTCTTCGAGGTGCGGTTATCGCGGTAGGTACCGGTGGAACGGTTGAGCAGGTAGCCAAGGCCGAGGCGGTTCTCGCCGAAGCACGACGGGCACTGTTCGAACTGCTGGCCGAGAAGCCGGCAGAAACTGACCCGGCCGAAACCCCGACTGAAACATCCACTGACACAACAGTTAAGTGATCGCGGTACTTTCACTTTCACGCGCCGCCGTGCACCGGGGCATGTTTCTGCCCCGGTGCACATCATCCTATGAAGATGTAGTTCAGGCTGCTGTCGGTGGACTGTTCCCCGGCAATAGGAACCTGATACGGATCGACCGACATCGGCGGATAGAACCAGGTTTTCCGATCATCCCGATCTCGACACTCCACTCGGTGTGGTGAAGTAATCGATGGTGATGGCCGCACAAAAGTATGAGGTTGTCGAAATCCGTTGGACCACTGTCCATCCAATGAACAATATGGTGCGCGTCGCACCATCCGGGCGGGGTACCGCAGCCAGGAAAAGCACATCCACCATCTCGGACGGCCAAGGCTCGCCGCTGCGGGACCGTCGCTGTTCGTTCGTCGAGTCCCGCGGAAATGCCGTTCTGGTCGAGCAGGATTCGCGTGACCATGCAGTCACAGGCCAGCACCCGGGCACTGTCGAGACTGATCGGCCCCGCCCAGTTGGTGGTCGCGTACCCGAGTTCTTCAGTGGACGGCAACAGGTCTTTCAATGCCGGCAGATCCGTCAGGTCTTTCGCGGTAGCGGTGATGGTCAGGTGCGGCTTGACGCCACCTTCGACGAATTCGTTGCGCTGAAGAATCCTCCCCGACGGGGACTCCGTCGGCGCGGTTGCCGTACTTCTTTTCGATGCGCTGGATGGCGGCTCGGACTTCCGTCGCAGTCGGACACCTTCTTCGAGGCCAGAGACAAAAGTAATTCGCGGGCCTCCTTGACAGCGCCTGGGTGCATATTCTTGGGTGGGTGTTGGCAGAACTGCCCAATCTGATGTGCCTTCTGCAGATCGACATCACCATCGTGAAAAGACTGTGCCCCTAGGGGTTCGAGCATGAACAGCCGCGCCAAGGAAACCAGCTGGCTGCATTCGCCGATCTCGAGGTTGGTGGATCGGTGCAGCCACTGCGCGATAGCCCGAAAGCCGGTGTCGGGGAGAGTGTCATGGGTGAACATCTCGACAACGAGGTGCACCATGCGCGATTGCATGTCGTGGCGGGCGCGAGCCAGGTCGAGAACCTCCGCTTTGAGGCTCTCGCCGTCCAACTGCCATGCTTCCCGATTCCCCATGCGCCAATTCTCATCGAACAGAATCTCGATTCCTAGAGACATATCGGACAGGCTTGTAGCAGTGCTAGTGGGAAATGTTGGTGCACAGCTATATTCGATCGTTCGAGAAATGCAGCTATTTTGATAACCCCCGGCTGCATGCGAAATGCAGATTTGTCTGGAACGCGGGTTTTCCATTCTCACTTCCCGGCAATGCCGTCGATGTCAATCGTGGACCTGTCCACCTCGATAGCGAGTGCGATTGTTGTAGCGCGGGGGCCGTTCAGCGAGGCGGCGTTTGGTGTAACTGGGTTGGACCAGCTTCTGCAGACGTACCGCGAAAGATAGTCACGGTAGCCTCAGATCGAGCCCAGCTCCCGCGCCCGGGCGACGGCCGAGGTCCGAGATTTCACTCCCAGTTTGCCGAAGATGTGGACCAGATGCGATTTCACGGTGGTCTCGCTGAGGAACAGTTCCTTGCCGATTTCGCGGTTCGACTTGCCGGCAGCTACCAGTTTCAGAACTTCGATTTCCCTTGGGCTGAGACTGGTTTCGGGCTTCCGGACGCGGGTCATCAGCTTGGACGCGATCGAGGGGGACAAGACGCTGTCTCCGGCGGCTGCGGAGCGGACGGCCGCGAGCAGTTCGGAAGGCGGGGTGTCCTTGAGAAGGTAGCCACTTGCTCCGGCCTCGATGGCACTGAGGATATCGGCGTCGGTGTCGTAGTTGGTCACGACCAGAACGTGGGGAGGGTTCGGCAGGGCGCAGACGGCGCGGGTGGCGTCGACTCCGGATTTGCCTGCGCCGAAGCGTAAATCCATGAGTACCAAGTCGACTGGAGTGGTGGCACAGAACGAGATTGCCTCTTCGGCTGTCCCGGCTTCGCCGATTACCTCGATGTCGGTTTCACTCTCGAGCAAGGCGCGCAGGCCGGCACGAACTATGGCGTGATCGTCGGCCAAGAGCAGCCGGATCATTCTTCACCGTCGTGGAGGGGGAATGTTACGGTGACGGCAGTGTGACCGGGTTCGGATTCGATGTCGAAGGTGCCGCCCTGTAGTTGGACGCGTCGTCGAATCGCAGTGAGCCCGAAGGATTCGACCGGGCCCCGGTCGAGTGCTGCTACGTCGAAACCGATTCCGTTGTCGACGATATCGAGGCTCACGGTGTCTTCGGAGTATGTGAGGGTCACGGCCATCCTGGTGGCTTCGGAGTGCCGAAGCACATTGGCGACTGCGCCCTGCGCGATGCGGACCAGGGTGGCTTCGAGGGGCATCGGCAACGCTACCGCTTCACCTTCGATAACGGCGTGAGCCTCTAAGTCGGGACTCGTCGCGCGTTCGCAGATGCGGCCGAGTGCGTCAGCCAGAGACTGGCCGTCGAGGGCTGCCGGAGTCAATTCCGCTATCAGCTGCCTGGTTTCGGCGAGACTGTCCGCGGCGGCTTCACGGGCGAGGCTGATCTGCCGAACGGCGGGACTATCCGGATCGGCTCGCTCGGCAGCGTGCAGCAACATCTGAATACTTGAAAGTCCTTGTGCCACCGTGTCGTGAATCTCGGCGGCAAGCCTCTCTCGCTCGGCAAACTTGCCGGCTTCCCGTGACGTCGACGCCAATTCTTCTCGTGTGTTCATCAATTCGTCGATGAGGCGACCACGTTCGGCTGCTTCGCGGTACAGCGCTTGATAGCCGAGTCCGATCGCAACGGCGACCGCGGCGCCGATGATCGGTCCGATCGCGCCCGCAACAGACCATTCCCGATGCAGGGCTGTACCGATCACGGAGATCGCGGTCGTGACGACTACCGCGATCAGGCTCCAGGGTCGTCGGAGTAGGTGCACGTACAGGAAAAACAGACCGAACACGAGATAGGCAGCCTCGGCGGACAACGCCATCAGGACTATCCACACCAAGGTCAGCACGGCCAGCCACCACAGTGCAGCATTGCCGCGTAGGCGCTTGGCCACGCCGAACAGATAGACGGCAGCAAATATCACCGACAATGAAACGATGTAGGGCGTCAGCGTGGATTCGTCGATGACTGCGCGTAGGAACACGACACCGGCCAGCGCGACTACAAGTATATGCAGGCCGAGTTGAAGGCCGGCGAAGACGGGTGTGAGCGGTGATCGATGCATCCCGCCCAGCATAACCAGATTCGGGCGCTCGCCATCCATCAAAAGTAGTAACGAAGTGTCGTTCTTTTGGTGGCCGCGATGTCCGTCCGAGGTGTGATGGAAAGAGTGTGGATCGGCGGGAGTGTAGAGGCAAGCACAGGAAAGGAATTCACAGTGTTTGTTGCAATGAGGGACTTACGAGCAGCGCGAGGTCGTTTCGCGTTGATCTCGGTAGTGGTTCTGATGGTTGCACTTCTGGTCAGTTTTCTCAGCGGATTGACCGCAGGACTGCGCCATCAGAACGTGTCTGCCATCGAATCCATGAAGGCCGATACCGTCGTTTTCGCCGATACCGGTTCGGGAGCGTCGTTCGATGAATCGGCTATCACCGCAGATCAGTTGAAGGCCTGGACGGCGGGCGCAAAGACTGTTGACCCGGTGGGAATTGCCCGCGGAAAAGCCGGACTGGCGGGTTCCAATCAGCAGTCGGTGTCGCTGTTCGGCGCGGACAGCGGTTTCGGCGACTTGACGCCGGGCGCACCCGGAACGGTAGTCCTCAGTGAAGGCGCAGCGCGTGACTTGGGTGCTGCTGCCGGTGACCACATCAGTGTGGGTTCGGGCCAGTTCACGGTCACGGCTGTTCGCGGTGACGACTGGTACAGCCACACTCCGGTGGTCTGGATGACGCTTGGCGATTGGCAGGATGCAAATCCGCGCGGCGGGGTAGCGACAATTTTGGCGGTTTCCGGAGCGTCGGATGCTTCGGCAATCGACACCGCGGCAGCCACTACATCGACGACTGTCAAGGGTTCGCTCGACGCCATCGGTTCGTACAAGTCCGAGAATGGCTCCCTGACGCTGATGACGCTGATGCTCTTCGCGATCTCGGCCATGGTGATCGGCGCGTTCTTCACGGTGTGGACCATTCAGCGCATGCCTGACGTCGCGACGCTGAAAGCGCTTGGTGCGACAACAGGTTCGCTTGTACGCGACGCCTTGGGTCAGGCGTTCATCGTTCTGATGATCGGCGTGTCGATAGGTATCGGATTGACGGCAATCGCCGGAACTCTCATCGGTGACGCGATGCCGTTCGTGCTGAGTCTCTCCACCACACTGGTGCCCGCATTGGCGCTCATCGGCCTCGGGTTGGTCGGCGCAGCATTCGCCCTCCGTTTCCTCGTGACCACAGATCCACTCACAGCCCTAGGGAGCACACGATGACAATCGGCAGCACTGTTCTCGATCTCCAGAACGTCAACCTCACCTTCCCCGACGGTCAGTCGCGGATCACGGCTCTCGACGATGTGTCGTTGAGCTTGCGCCGCGGCGAGATAGCGGCGATTACCGGGCCGTCGGGCTCGGGCAAGTCCACCCTGCTCGCGGTGGCGTCGACGCTCATCCGTCCTGATTCGGGTCACGTCTACTTCCGTACGCCGGAAGGCAGCACCGACATCGCTGCGCTCAGCCGTAAGGCTGCGTCTGAATTGCGACGCAATTCGATCGGGATCGTGTTCCAACAGTCCAACCTGGTGTCGTCGTTGACGGCTCTGGAACAGCTCGAGGTGATGGCGCATCTGGGTCAGTCGGTGTTCACGCCCCTGGCGCAGCGTAAGGCCGTGAAAGAGAAAGCGATGGATTTGCTCGATGCCGTCGGATTGGCGGATCAGAGCGGAAAGCGGCCTGCGCAACTGTCGGGCGGGCAGCGTCAGCGAGTGAACCTTGCGCGCGCATTGATGAACGATCCGCAGCTTCTGGTGGTCGACGAGCCGACGAGTGCTCTCGATCAGGAGCGTGGTGCCGCAGTGATGGATCTGATCATCGGAGTGGTGCGAGAACGAGAGGCGGCAACCCTTCTCGTCACCCACGATCGCGGCCATCTGCATCGGATGGATGTTGTCTATCGGGTGGTCGACGGAGCGTTGACGACAGATCAGTCGGTGTTCGCAGCCTGATCTCGGCGGCTGCGTCGTCATGCCTCGACACGTCTTGGGAACCAGAAGGCAACCGATCATTTGCTGGGACGCTAGACTGTTGTCGACTTGGGCAACATGAGAGGACGTGTTATGGAACGCCGCCGCAATGTTGCGCCGCCGACGCAATCACCGATAGCTGATCTGGAGCAGATGCCGGCTCTGATCTTGCTCGACAGATTGCCCGTGCCGGTGATGGCCGTGCACCGTGACGGAAGCATCGTCTTTGCCAATCCGTCGTTCGCGGACATGATGGGTTATCCCAAAAAGGCCGTCTCAGCACTGCGTTTGCAGGACATCCTGTATGACAAGGATGCCGACGACGTCAGTGCTGAGCAGGCCCACCGCGAGTTGAGTTCGGAGCCGGGGTCCATCAAGGAATTTGTGCACGCAGACAGCACCTTGGTGCGTGCGACGGTCAGTCAGTCGTTGCTTCGCCGCGACGACGACACGATCACGCTGGCGGTTCTCCACGATCTGACCGAGCGTCTGTGGAACAACCCGCGTCACACCTTGGACAATCCGAACGGCTGATCAGCCGCTTCGCGGCCTGGATGTCGGTTGTCGGTCCAGGCCGAGGGTTGCCGAGAGAGTGTCGACTACCCACTCCTCGTATCGTTGACCGCTCCAGCCCGCATCGATCACCAGATCGGTGAAGGTTTCGGCGCTCGACAAGCTGAGTGCAGTATTCACCGCAGTCTCGAGGTCGACGGTCGGAGCTTTCTCGACAAGTCCGATCATGAGGTGCTGCTGAACAGTTCGACGCTGTTCGCGATTGATGTGCCAGAGAAGTGCTGCGTCTTCGTCGGCGGATGCGGCAGCCCGCAAGGCCAGCAGGATATCTGCAGTTCTTTCGAGGATGAGCCGTCCGTGATGTACCTGAATTCGGAGTTGTCCGAGCGGGTGTGGGGCACCGAGCGCGGCTGCCACCCAGGGCCGATCGAGAGTGTTCACTCTTGCCTCGTCGCCGCTCACCGAATCATCGAGTAGCGCCGCCAAGACACTCGGTTTGTTGCCGAAGACGAAGTACACACTTTGCACCGAAACTTCGGCTGCCTCGGCGAGGTGTTTGATGGTCGCTGCCGCATAACCAGGATTCACGAAGACGCGTCGTGCTGCCTCGATGATCTTGGTCCGCGCTGAAATATCCCCGGTAATTCTTGTTGCCCCCGTCATGAATTGGAGCTTAGCTCCAGAGCGAAGCTCTAGCGACCGGGACAAAATGAGGTGGGCAGAACAAACGGCCCGAAAGAGCGGATTTCGGGCCGTTTGTGGTGTGCTTGATCAGTTCTCGGGCTTGGACTACCCGAGAATGCGAGCCTTCTGTGCATCGAACTCGGCGTCGGTGAGGACGCCCGCAGCTTTCAGTTCGCCGAGCTTGGTGAGCTGCTCGATCTTGGCGTCCATAGAATTTTCCGACGTTGCCGGAAGCGGCGGAAGATCAGGAATCGACTGAACCACCGGGACCTGCTGGGCCTGAGCCTGCTCTGCGCGCTGGTCTGCTTCGGCCCAACGGGTTCGCTGACGGCGCTGAACATTTCCGTGAATGGAGCTTGCGACGGCTACGCGGCTGGCTCGCCTGATAAAGCTCATGCTTCGTTCTCCGTCTCGTTCAAAGCGGTTGCCAACTCGTCGAGTGAGATGTGGCCTTCGGTGATCACTCGGCCACCGGCCCGCGCCCACGCGTCGAGTACCGGCAGCAGGGTCATCTCTTCGTAAACGAGTACTGCTGCAACACTTCCGTCGGCGATGTCTTCGCCGACGGCCGCGACGTCAGCCGCGTCGAGGAGTCCGGAAGCGGCACCGTCGAACTGGGACAGATCAAAATCTGTGAGGTCGAAGGACGACGCCGGAACCACGCTCAGTGAACTGTCCGCAGCCTTGGCGACGAACTCGAGATCGAGGATGCGAATGGTTCCGTTGTCGACGGCTGCGAGCAACTGCTCGAAACCATCGGCAGTGACTGTGCCGTCGGGAAATTCGACAGCGATGTATTCGATTGGACCGAACTGGCCTTGATTGGACATCAGCTTCTTCTTACCCTTCTTTGGGGTCGGTGTGTTCGACGAGTATGGGAATTCGTTCGGCATCCGTCCGGCTGGCGTATTCGTCGCTAACGATAGCCGTCTCGACTTCGTTTGCGGATGCAGCACTCCGATAGACGATCATCTCGCGTTGCAGTGCCCGGCGGAACCGCGGTTGCTCGGCCAGCAACACGGCCATCACGGTCAGCAGTAGCCAGGTCGCGGCGGCGCTCGCAATGAGCATGGCCACCGGAATCCACGGTCCGCCCATCTGCTCGAGCAGGGTTGTCTTGGCCCAAACACGCCAGTAGAGCATGAGATTGACGATCAGGCCGACGCCGTACGAGATGGCGAAGGACATGAGAAACGGCTTCCAGGTGCCGTCGTAGCGGCGTTCGAGCATCGGTTCGGCGCGTAGGGGCAAGACGACGGACATCACGTTGGCTACGCCCAGCCAGAGCAGGATCATCGTCAGGACCTGCCCGCAGGCTTTCACCAATTCGGTGCTGGTTCCGGCGCGCCACGACAGGACTGCGCTGAGCAGGAATCCGGCTGCACCCACGAAGATCAGCATGACGAAGTTCTTGGCTACCAGTACATGCCAGAGACGCGTGCCACCCGAGAGCGCAGCCCGTACGCGTCCGGCGTCGAAGCTCAGGGCATTGGTACAGACGACGCTTCCGATGACGCCCGACAACGCGTATAGCGCAAGGTAGGGGAGGCGGTCTTCCTTGCTGTCCCACTGGAAGATACGGATGAACGCGAGATAGCCGAAACCGAGTCCGAGACTCAGGCCCAGCCGGAAGGCGATGGATCGAGGTTTGCCGACAAAGACATGCCGGAATTCCTCGCCGATTCGCCGACCGAGATCCTGGAAGTGCCGCACAGCCGGATTCCCCGCTGCGAGAGGGACATAGCCGCGGATTGCCGCGGCAACGTCATCGTTGTCACCGGCGTCCAGTGCGGCGACTCGCGCTTCGAGGACTGCCAGATGCGCTGCCCGCAAGGCGATCCGTGCCGTGGTGACCGCAGCGGTCGCGTCGGCTTCGGCTTGGGCTGCGGCGCCGATGGTGGCGTCGGCCGGCAACGGCGGTTGGAGACGGGTGATCAACTCGAGTTGGCGGGCCATGTGCGGCGACGGAGAGAGGCCGCTGTACGTCGGTTGGCTCAGTGCCGAGCGTTCGTCGTCCAACGCTTCCCGAACCGACATTGCCGCTTTCTGCACGGCGGTTCGGTTCTGCCACCGGACCGAACGGGCTTCACGTTCAGCCGCGATGGCCCGGGATGCAACCTCGGCCAGGTCCTCGACCGCAGTCATCTGCTCATTCCCCTCGGTAGGTGTAACACTGGCGGATGTGACGACAACTCAGGACAAGGCGGATCTGCAGCAATACCTTCAAACGGCTCGCGATGCCTTGCTCTGGAAACTCGATGGTCTTTCGGAGTACGACATCAGACGGCCGATGACACCCACCGGCACCAATCTCTTGGGACTTGTGAAACACATGATCGGTGTGGAGTACGGGTACTTCGGTCCGGTTTTCGGCCGGGCAGTAAATGATCTTCCGTCGTGGTTGCGTTCGGACGAGTCCAATGTGGATATGTGGGCAACCTCCGAGGAAACCCGCGAGGACATCGTCGACGCATACCGTCGTGCTTGGGCTTTCGCCGATACGACGATTTCCGAATTGGATCTGGATTCGCCGGGCTTGGTCAAACCGTGGCCCGAGGAACGACGCGAGGTGACGTTGCATCAGATCCTCGTGCACGTCGTCGCCGAGACTCATCGTCATGCCGGCCACGCGGACATCGTTCGCGAAATGATCGACGGCAGTGCAGGTCTGCGACCCGATTACAGCAATCTCGGTTCGAGCGATCAGGCGTGGTGGGCCGACTACTGTGACCACCTCGAAGAGGTTGCCCGTTCGGCCGACCACGCCTGATCCGGACTCTATTCGAGTATCGCTGCCGCACCGATCACGACAACGACGATGACGAAGTTGATCGCCACCAACGGCCAGACGAAGCGCAGGAACTTGTCGTAGCCGACCTTGGCCATCGCGAGACCGCCGACAACGACGACATTGGTGGGCGCAACCATCAGCATCAGGCCATGGCCCATCTGGAAGGCAGTGATCACCAAAGACCGGCTGACTCCGGCGAAGTCGCCCAGCGGCGCCAAGAGCGGCATCGCGAGGGTGGCGTGACCCGAGCTGGACGGAATGAGGAATGCCAGCGGGATGTTGACGATCATCACGAGAATCGCGAACACGCCGGCGGACGCGCCGTTCACCAACTGCTCCATCGCATTGAGGATGGTGTCGAGGGTTTCGGTGTTGGTCATGATGACCGAGACACCGCGAGCGAGCAGGATGACGATGGCCGGACCGACCATGTCGCCGGCGCCGCGGGTGATCAGCGAGACGATCTTCTTCTCACCCATCTTGGCGACGATGCCCACGAGGACTGCGGCGAGAATGAAGAGCATCGCCAGTTGCGGGAACCACCAGTTCAATTCGAACCAGTACGGCTCGGTTGTGGTGAGGTGGTAGGCGTCGTACTCGGCGGGGCCGGTGGTGGCTCCGAAGATGCTCGACCACGGAATGACCGAGAAGATCATCAGGCCGAAGGTGAGTCCGGTGATGGCGAGGACCAGCTTTTGCGTACCGGTGAGCTTGCCGTCGACGTCGACGGGCTCGGCCGGCTCGTCCTCGTCGTCCTCGTCGACGTCGAATCCGACGATGGATGCGGAGGGGTCCTTCTTGACCTTGGCTGCGTACCGAAGCACGAATACCACTGCAACAGCGGTCAATATGATCCACAGGATCACACGCAGAACGATACCGTCGCCGATGGAGACGCCGGCTTCACCGGACGCGACACCGATCGAGAACGGGTTGACGGTCGATGCCATGTTGCCGATGAGAGCGCCGAGGATGATCATGGTGGCGGCGACCATGCGGTCGTAGCCGAGTGCCGTCATCAGCGGGATCAGAAGGGCGTAGAAACCGAAGGTCTCGACGGAGAAACCCATCGTCGAGCCGAGCAGCGAGAACAGCACCATGATGACGGTGATGAGCAGCCAGCCCTTGTCGCTGAGCTTCGTAGCAAGCTGCGAGACAGCGGTTTCGAGGCTTCGCGTCGCGAAGCTGACCGAGATGAAGGCGCCGAGCGCCATGATGAACAGTACGACGCCGACGGAACCGAAGAGCCGTCCGATGTTGTCGGTGTCGACAAATCCGGTGAGAGAATCCTGAACGCCGTAGAGGCCGTTCACCGGTGAGAGAATCAGCTGCTGAATGCGTTCCCAGAACGTCAGTGGCGAGGATACCGTTTCGAAGCTACCGGGAACGGGCGAGCCGTCCACGTCGACACCGAATCGTCCGGCCGGAATGAACAGTGCGGCAACCCAAACCAGAATCGTGACGATGGCAAGCATCGTGACGGCGCCGGGAAATTCGAATTTCTTCTTCACCGGCGACTGCGCGGTGCCTTCTTCGGTCTTGGTGCTCATTTCTTCCCTTCGAATGTGCGGGCGTACTCCTGGAAGAACAGTGCTTTTGCGACGACGGCCTTCTCGAGTTCGTCGAGAAGGACCCGCTCGTTGGGGCCGTGGATGTTCGCGTAACCGTCTGTGGCACCGAACAGCAACTTTTCGGCGGTAGGAACAGCGGTATCCAGAGCCATGACGATGGGGATGGACCCGCCGCCGGCCATCTGACCCGCTTCTTCGCCCCACGACTCGGACAGGGCGAACATCGCGGCGTCGAATGCCGGACCGCCCTGGGCAGCAGCGAATCCGTCGCCGGTCTCGCCTGCCTTGACGTCCAACTCGAGGCCGAACGGGCGAAGCGCCTGCAGGTGTTCGACCAGTGCAGTCTGGGCCTCTACGGCCGGCTGGCGGGGGTGCACACGAAGGTTGATCACTGCGCGAGCAGTACTGGCAACGGCATTGACCGCGCCGTCGACGGGAGGTGCGTCGATACCGGTGACGGTGATCGCCGGCCCGGACCAGATTCGTTCACCGATTCCGCCGGTGCCCAGCAAGGGAAGTCCGTCGCGAACCTCGGCGAGGGTGCGGAATTCTTCGTCGGTGTAACTGATTCCGGTCCAGGGCTCACGCAGTAGACCGTCGACGGCCACGTCACCGTTGTCGTCGTGCAGGGTCGCGAGCGCGCGGATCAGAGCGAGTCGCGCATCCGGAGCGGCGCCGCCGTAGAGGCCGTTGTGCTTGTCGGCGCCCAGCGTTGTCAGTTCCACGATCACCTGAGCGGAACCACGTAGCGCGACCGTCAAAGTGGGGGAGCCGGGACGAACACTGCCGACGTCTGCGATCACCATGGCGTCGGACTGAAAAAGCTCCGGCGCTTCGGGCGGGTAATTGTCGAAAGGGCTACCGAATTCTTCCTGACCCTCGATGACGAGTTTTACCGTCACGGGCGGTTTTCCGTCGAATACGCGGAGTGCGCCGATCATGCCGATCACGTTCGCCTTGGAGTCGGCGGTTCCGCGGCCGTAGAGCGCACCGTCGCGTTCCGCCGGCTCGAAGGGAGGTGAGTCCCAGAGTTCGAGATCTTCGGCGGGAACCACGTCGTAGTGCGAATACATGAGAACGGTCGGAGCGTCTGCCAGGCCGGGAACGGTGGCAATGATGACGGGCGCCGTCTTGCCGGGAATCTCCAGACGGTCGATCTGGGTGACACCGGCATTCTCCAAGAGCGAGACGATCAGATCGTGAGCTTCGAAGAGCGGCGCTGCGGGGTAGCCGTCTGTTGCGACCGACGGTATCCGTACCAGTTCGGTCAATTCGGATTTGAGTGCCGGCATCAAATCTGCGGCAGCACTCTTGATCTGAAGAGGCGTCATCGGCCCTGAGTTTTCAGGCATAAGGTGGATCTCCTTCTGCAAGCGCAGTTGACAGGGATACCGAGCTCCAGAAGAGACGAGTAGAGCACCTGTTCAGAACCGGTCGGTCCATCGTCGGAAAGATTACGGTTATCTCGTTGATTCAGCGCGTCCGGTATGCGAATTGCGCGTCCTGATCACGAACGCGCTTGGGCGAATTATGTAAATAGTCCGAATTGAAGAATTTGAGTGTTGCTTTCCGTAACGCATTCGGTGGCGTTGAGTTCGATAGTCGAATTACCTGAAGATCGATTAGTAACTATTCGGCTAATTTGGGGTTCAGTCAGTGGCATCGACTTCGAATGATTCGGACTGATTGTCAATGGGCGCTCACGCCCCCAAATTGGTGTGGACGAATCTGACATTTGGCATCAAATACGCGGCATATACCATATTTTATCAACTTCGTGCAGTGGTTACCCTCGATCGCCGAACGCGGGTGACCGTATGTAACCCTTTGCCGGTTGAGGCTTGGTTGACATGAATATTTCCACATTCTGCAATCATCGCAATCAGCCGGCAATCTATCAGTTATCGACTGGCTCGGTCTTCAGTTTGCCCGTCTGATTACTTTTCGAGGAGATCAACTATGAGCACATCGCCATCGGCCGTCGCGCAACGGAAATCGATCGGACTAACTGCCATATCCGCACTCGCGACGTTTACGTTGGTCGGTGGAATTGTCGCCGGATTTGCAGGACCGGCAACTTCCGTGCCCGCTCGCTGTGATGAGACCAAAGGCGATCGAACAGGCTTTGCTCCTGATGACGATCGGCACGATGAACCTTCCTTCCCGCCGGTGGGGCCGACAGTCCCGGTTTCCGGCAATAGTCGCCTGGACGACGATCAGGAACTGATCATCAGTTACCTCCTCCAAAATCCGCATCCGTTCACGACCGACACCCTGAACGGTGTTGCCGACGATTCAACCAGCGGAAATTGAGTCAATCGCCAACTGCTGGTGTGGTGCATCTCCGGCTGGAGGGGCGGCGTACATCAAACAGCGACGGCAACGAGATAGTCGACTGCGACGCAGACCTCGGATTTGCAGAGCAGGATCGGATTCTCGAGATCATGAAAGCCGAACCCACCTTGGGAATCGAGCTGACAGTCCCTACCTCGGGAACAGTCGCGAACGGTGACAAGGCCACCTCCACAGTATCGGCCAATCTGTACGGTAAGCGGCTCACGGTGAATGTTCCTACCGGCGCCGAGGTCGAACTGTGTGAGCCCAGTTCGCACGAGAGCATCCACTTGGAACAATGCCGGTGCCGACTACCAGGTCTTCGCAACTTTCGACACCGTGCAACACGACAAACTCGGGGTGACGCAGCGGTAACCTTGGGTGCGACACCAAAGACGACTACGCCGACTACCACGGTTCCGACTACCACGGTTCCGACTACCACCGTGACTGTGCCGGGTATTACGCAGCCGAATGTGGTTGTCATCCAGATCATTCCCGTCATTCCCGTCATTCCGGTGATCCCCGGAGTGCCGGTCAGTTCAGGTGCCCCGAACGTGCCGGCGCCGGCTGCCGAAGACTCCCACTTCGGCACCGGACGTTGCTATTGCTTGACTTTGACGGCGATGTCAAAACACACTGTGGCGGTGACTGAATGCGACGTTTTCGAATGAGACTGCTGATCGCCAACCGAGGCGAGATTGCCCTGCGCATCATTCGCACTGCTCGTGAATTCGGCATCGAAACGGTGTCCGTGTATGCCGAAGACGATGCGGGAAGTCCGCACGTCGATGCCGCTACCGAGTCGATTCCCTTGAAAGGCAGTGGCGCAGCCGCCTACCTGGATCAGGATTCTTTGTTGGAGATCGCAACGAATTTCGGTGTTACGCATATTCATCCGGGGTACGGTTTTCTCAGTGAGAATGCAGATTTCGCGCAGGCATGTACTGATGCGGGAGTCGTCTTTGTCGGCCCGGATGCCGGTGTGCTCCGCACTTTCGGTGACAAAGCGAGCGCACGAGCGACCGCCGTCGGGTCCGGAATTCCGGTACTGCCCGCAACGGCAGGAGGCGTAAGTCTCGACGAGGTTCGAGAATTCTTTGCCCGCAACCCTCGCGGAATCATGATCAAAGCACTTGCCGGCGGCGGTGGCCGTGGGATGAGGGCTGTTACCGATGCGCGATCTCTCGGCGAGGCCTACCGGGTGTGTGCTGCCGAAGCGCTGGCTGGATTCGGCACCGAGGCGCTGTTCGCGGAAGTGCTCAGTGAACGTGCACGTCATATCGAGGTGCAGGTCGTAGCGGCGCCCGGCGGCGGCGGAACGCGCGCCCTGGCATTGGGCGATCGAGATTGCAGTGTTCAGCGCCGCCACCAAAAACTGATAGAAATTGCTCCAGCGCAAGGACTTTCGGACCCACTGCGCGAGCGTCTGCATTCGGCGGCAGCGCGCTTATGTGCCGCGGTCGGGTATCGCGGGATTGCCACCGTCGAGTTTCTGCTCGAGGAGCGCGGGTTCGTTTTCCTCGAGGTCAACCCGCGAATTCAGGTAGAACACACGGTTACCGAGGAGGTTACCGGCGTAGATCTGGTAGCAGTGCAGTTGATGATTGCGGACGGCATGCATTTCGAGGATCTGGATCTGCCCAGTGGAATCACTTGGGCAGAAGGAGATTTCGAGTATCATGGCGAGTTGGCAAAGGCGTCGGGAATTGCGATTCAGGCGCGGGTCAACATGGAAATCATGACGCGCGACGGTAGCGTCTTGCCGGCCTCCGGGACGCTCGACGTATTCTCGCCACCCAGCGGGCCGGGGGTGCGGGTGGATACCTTCGGTGTGCCGGGACTGACGCCGAGCATCCGATACGATTCCCTCCTGGCAAAGGTGATCACGCATGCCCGACGTCCTGATTTCCTTGCTGCAGTGCGCAAATCGATCGCAGCTCTCGATGATTTTGCTATCGACGGAGTTTCGACGAATATATCGTTCCTGCGGGCGATACTGTCCGACAAAGATTTCCGTGAATCTCTGATCGACGTCGACTGGCTCGGCTCTCGCCTGGTGGACTTGGTTCCTGAAGTCGGTTCGCCCAGCCGTGTGCCGAGCGTGGATGTCGGGTCCGACGAAGTTGTCGTACGGGCGCAGATGGCGGGCATCGTTGTCGAACTTGCTGCGGCCGGTGACGGTGTGCACGCCGGTGGCCAGGTCGCGATACTCGAGGCGATGAAGATGCAGCATGTGCTGCCGGCCGAGGGTGATCTCGAAGTGGTTCGGGTGCTCTCGTCCGCCGGAAGGTCGGTGAGTGCCGGTGAACCACTGCTCGTCGTCCGCAGTGCAACCGCCGGCGCGCAACTGGCCGACATCGAGACGGTTGACCTCGACGCGGTGCGCCCAGATCTGGCCGAAATCATTGCTCGCCAAGAGGTTACGCTCGATGCGGCGCGTCCCACTGCAGTGGCGAAGCGCCACAAGCTGGGACGCAGAACTGCTCGCGAAAACGTCTACGACTTGGTCGACGACAACAGTCTGGTCGAGTACGGTGCATTGGCTCTCGCGGCCCAACGTAGTCGACGTAGTGAAGAAGACCTGATCGCCAACACTCCGGCTGACGGGTTGATCGGCGGCGTCGCCACCATCGGCGGCGGCGAGAGCGTCGTCATCTCCTACGACTACTCGGTTCTCGCCGGTACGCAGGGTCTGCGCAATCATGCGAAGACTGATCGACTGCTCGAGATTGCGGGCCGCAAGCGAGTTCCGGTGGTGCTCTTCGCCGAAGGCGGCGGCGGACGCCCGGGAGATACGGACGCCGGAGCGGGTTCAGGACTCGAACTGGGTACGTTTCGGGCGATGGCGGCGCTGAGCGGCCGAGTGCCACTGGTGGCCGTGGTAGCCGGGCGTTGTTTTGCCGGCAATGCGGCACTGGCCGGCGCGTGTGACGTCCTGATCGGAACCCCCGATGCCAACATCGGTATGGGTGGCCCGGCAATGGTCGAGGGCGGCGGACTCGGAAACTTCCGCCCCGAGGACATCGGACCTGTCGACGTGCAACGACGCAACGGCGTCGTACATTTGGTGGCGGACGACGACGCCCAGGCGGTTGCCCTGGCCAAGAAGTATCTGGGTTACTTCCAGGGTGCAGCGGCGGAGTGGACCGCTCCGGATCTACGACTGTCGCGGCATGTGGTGCCGGAGAACCGGTTACGTTCCTACGATGTGCGCGCCGCGATCACGTCGATTGCCGACGTCGGTTCGGACTTGGAGCTGCGCCGCGACTACGGCCGTGGGGTTGTGACGGCACTGATTCGCGTCGAAGGTGTCGCGTACGGAGTGCTCGCCAACAGTAGTGAGCATCTCGGCGGAGCCATCGACGCGGAGGCGTCGGACAAGGCGTCGGACTTCCTGGAATTGGTGGAAGCCCACCGTATTCCACTGGTGACACTGTGCGATACACCGGGATTCATGGTGGGACCCGATTCCGAGGAAGAGGCAACGGTTCGGAGGTTCGGCAAGTTCTTCGTGGCGGGCGCGAGACTTACCGTGCCGTTCGGAACCGTCATCCTGCGTAAGGGATACGGGCTGGGCGCTATGGCGATGGCCGGTGGATCGTTCCGCGCTCCGGAGTTCACGGTGGCCTGGCCGACCGGCGAGATCGGCCCCATGGGTCTGGAAGGCGCTGTGCGGTTGGGTTTCCGGAAGGAATTGGAGTCGATCGAAGACCCCGCGGCTCGGGAGACGCTGTTCGGCCAGTTCGTGGAGTTGGCTTATGCGCAGGGTAAGGCTCTGATGGCGGCAACAACATTCGAGTTGGACGACGTCATCGATCCGGCTGATACCCGAAGGTGGATCAGGCAGTTGTCGCTAGCGCCGCAGCAAGGCCGAAAGCGATTGCCATAAAGGCAACTTCACCGATCGCGCGGCGCAGGGATCCGTCGGCGCTTACGCGATGTGCGGCACTCGCGACCACCCATGTTCGACGCCACCACCACCCCAGAGCGACCAGTAAGGCGATGGCAATGATCTTGGCGAGTACGACGCGCCCGTACGCGGTGTCATAGAGGGCGGTTACAGATCCGAGGCGCACGGCAGCGTTGATCGTTCCCGTGATGACAAGTGCAAGAACGCATCGCCAGGCGAGTTCGGAGTATTTGGGCAACCAGAGCGCCCAGGCGCCGCGGGCGGGCATTGCCAGCGCGAGTGCGGCAAGGACACCGAACCACAGTGCGGCCGCTAGCACATGGACGGCGTCGAGGATGGAGCCGAAGTTCTGCTGCGCCATGTGGCCGGTGATGGGACGGGCGGCGAGCGCGAGCGCTGTGACAACCAATGCCGGTGCCACGGGCACTGTTTCAGGGTTCTTGAACCCGTAGACGCCGTAGCAGACGACGGCAAACGCGCATACGATGATGGCGACACCAACTCGGCCGACGTTGACTTCGCTGACAAATGTTCCGAAGTTGCCGACTGTCAAAGAGGTGATCGGCGTTCCGTCGGCGGCCGCGGCTCCCCATGCGAGGAGTGCGACTTCGGCAACGAACCACACTGCGGCAAGGGAAGTGAGTTGAGTCCACATGGTGGCTGCGGGTGTTGCGGGTCGGCGCTCCCCGCGTCCCATCCACGCCAAGGTCGCGATTCCCAGTGTCACAGAACCACTACCGATGGCGAGGGCGCGGACGGTGCTCGACGCCTCGGGGCCGGCGGGACTTGCCAGCCACCAGGCGATCAGCACTCCCAGGAGAGCTGTGGGTACGGCAAACAGCAACCACCATCTGTTTGCCGTACCGGTCACCGGATCAGCTCGACTTGGGCTTGCGGAGCACGAAGAACAGTGCACCGCCGAAGACGACTACACCGGCGACGATGAAGGCCCACACCGGAATGCTGTTCGACGACGAGGATGACGACGAACTGTCACCGGCCCCCGCTGCCGCAGTGGTAGGAGTGCCCGGGCCGGGTTCGGTGAGCGTGAAGTTCAAAGTTCCCTGAACCGGGTGGCCGTCGGCAGAGGTCACGCGATACGCGATCGTGTATACGCCGGCGGGTCCCAGATCTCCGAGATCCACACTCACCGTTGCACCTTCCACGGAGGGATCACCCTTGGTCCACTGGTCGCGACTGTCGCCGGGGCCAGTGACCGTCAGCGCGGCGAACTGCGCCTGCAAGGCTTCGTTGAAGCTGACGGAGACGTTGTCCGGGGCAACCTGGATCGACGTTCCGTTCTCGGGGTTGGAACTGGTCACGGCGGAATGTGCACTGGCGGTGCCCACTCCGATCATCGAGGCGAGCATCGCGAGGAGGCCGACCGTAATTACCTTGATGCGTGTACTCATGAACGCTTGCTCCTCACCAGTGCGCCCAGACCGAGAGCGGCGCCGAGAGCGCCGAGCACCAGTCCGGCTCCTCCGAGCCAGCGGGCGGTGTTGTCGTTCGTTGATTCTGTCGTAGATTCCGTCGCAGTTGCGGTGTTTGCCCCATGGGCGTCGCCGGTCGAAGCTGCCAATGTGAGTGTCGGTGCCGGCTTGTCGGGCTCACTGCCGTCGGCGAGAGCTTCCTGATCCCAGTTGACGACCTTGCCGTCGCTGTACGTCTGCACTGCCTTGAACTCGACCTCGTCCTGCGTCGGGAGCGGGCCGGCAGAGAGGACGAACTGCTGGAACTGGCCGGGTCCGACGCCGACGCCGGGGTCTGCTGTCCAGGTCACGGACTTGGCAACCAGCGACGTCGGATCCTTCTCGACGACGGATGTCCATCCGGGCATCGGTTCGGTGCGAGCCGACTTCAGGTCGGGTAGTGCCACCGTCACCTTGGTGGTGGATGCGGCATCCGATTCGGTGGGAACGCGGAAGGTCAGAACGGTGTATCCGCCCTGCGCCGCTCCGGGAGCTACGACGCTGACGTGCGCCGAAGCAATTCCGCCGGCGAGCAGAAGGGCTCCGCCGGTGGCTGTTGCCGTGAAAAGTGCACGCGAAATCAGGGTGTTCTTCATGTCTGGAGGTGTCCTCTTCGGTCTGGTGAAGTTTTGGGGATAGTTTCTTCAATCCAGAACAGGAGGACCGCGCCGCGAGATGCTGGCGCGAAGGAGAGCGTCGATGGTGCTGGGGTGGGTGCTGGTCGCAAGGATCAGGCTGCGAACTCGAACGGCCCGTGTCGGCGTCGTCAGGACTGTCCGGGCGGCATTGGTGACGACGGCGAACAGACGCTCTGCGGCGAGGACGGCTACCGCGCACACCGCGGTAGCCACAGCATGCGCCCCGAGCATCGTGAGGCCGGGAGCGGATGAATGAGAGTGCACGGAGACGGTCATGGCAGCGTGCGCTGCCAGTTGACCGGCACCGAGTGCCGCAATCAGAGGCAACGGGCCCCGTGCCAGTGACGGGAGTGTTGCAGTGATCGCGCCAACTGCCACGCAGACGGCGATCAGCAAAGTCATCGCCGACGCCGGCGGAATCTCACCGCCGCTAATCCCGTGCGCTGCTATCGCCAGGGCACCCGACGCGGCCCCGACAACACTGCCCCGAAGGGGTGCTGTCGCGGGCGCGCCGAGTGAAGACACTTTTCTCTAGCGCACGCCGAGGCGCGCAAGCAGATCTGCTTCGACGCCGTCGAGTTCGGTAGCGATGGCGTGGTGCGCAGCCTTGCGTCGTGCCTGGGGCATCTGCTCGGATGCCCGAACTGCGGTGCTCAGATCGCTCAGACGCTCACGGATTGCCGCGGCAAAACGCTGTGTCTCGGCATCGTTCGGCTTGTGGCTGAGGATTTCGGTGACCGAGCTCTCGGCTCCCGCGATCCGGGCGCTCAGCTTGGCGCCGTGTCCGGTGTAGTCGCCCAATTGGTCGACGGCAATGCCCATCTTCTGAGCGCGAGCGGTGTCCAACTGGCCACGAATGGTGGTTGCCGCTCGATAAATTATCGGCAGCAGGACTGGTGCCAGAAGGCGAGCGACACCGAGGTACTTACGGACCTTGGCGACGGTCAGGCCCTGGTTCGCGGCAGCCTTTTCCTGAGCTTTCAGTGTTGCGAGCTGGGCTTTCTCGATCTTGTGTGTCGAGTCGATTTCGGTTTTTTCCAGCTTTTTGATCGACTTGGTCTCGACCTTGTCGCGCTTGCGCTGGCTCTTGGCGTTGAGTTTCGCCTCGACCTCAGCCTTGTGCTTGAGAGCTTTCGCCTCTGCCTTGCGGGTGGCACGAGACTTTCGCTTCTTGAACAACCCCATCGAAAAGGACCCCGTTTCCAGGTGTTTGTGCGCTGCCAGGTACCTGCGCTTCGGCTTCAGCCTAGGGGAGCACATAATCTTCGTCATCGTGTGTTCCGATAACAACCTCGCGCCCAAGCTCCCGCTGATCGATTCGGGAGCGTTGACTCGTTGTCGTCATCGGGTGCGTCTCGACGGATTATTTCCGGGGAAGGCGGCGTCGGAACCCGTCGATACCGGAGTCAAGCAACGTCAGGAATCGGCGATCGCCAAGCGTGCCGAGATCGCGGACCTCGTGATCGGTGCGGAGCCGGAGCGGTGGGTGCGCATCGATTCCGATCAGTCGACGGCGGCGCAGGCCCGCGACACTCTTGCAGCCTGTGAGGCCGGCGCGGACAGAATCTGGGGCGCGGTGCTGCCCGTCGAGCGCGACACCGGACGCAAGGGTCGTTGCGAAATGCTCATCCGCGATGTCGACGGTGGCGGCTACATCCCGGTGATCGTCGTCAACCACAAAGTCACCGATCCCGGGCAGGGCGCAATCACGTCAGGATTGTTCGAGTGGGAGCCCGAGACCGATCCGAAGCGCAAGGTCCGAAGCCAGGTCCGCGATCAGATGCGCGTCGCCCAGGTGTACCGGATGCTCGAGCGTCGGGGCCTCGCGAGTCCGTCGTTGCAAGCCGGTGCCGTCGGCTACAACGGTGACTGCATTCTCGTGTATGACTTGAGCGCGATTCTCGAGGATTACGATGAGCGTTACGACGACAGAATTGCGGTGGCGCGCGGTGAGATCTTGACGTCGCCTTCGCAGATCAGTGAGTGCAAATCGTGCCCGTGGTGGACGGAATGCAAGCAGGAATTGGTTCGCAACCGTGATGTCAGTCTGGTGGCCGTCGGCTCGCGTGCCGAACTGCTGCGTGACGCCGGCTGCAACACCATCGATCAACTTGCCGCGTGGGAAGGCGAGCCGCTCGAGGATTGGCCGCACGGGAACTTCGACGACGCCGTCGTGATCGCGAAAGCCTGGCTGGTGGGCGCTCCGTTGGTGCGACGCTCCGAGGAAATTTCGGTGACTCGCGCCGATATCGAAATCGACGTGGACATGGAGAGCTACCAGGAGCACGGTGCCTACCTGTGGGGGACTTTGCTCAATGTTGGTGGCTTCTCGATGTATCGGGGTTTTGCGACGTGGGATCCGTTGCCGACGCGTGACGAGGCGCGATCGTTCGCCGAGTTCTGGGGTTGGTTGATGGCGGAGCGCGCTGCTGCCGCTGCTTCCGGTAAAACCTTTGCCGCATACTGTTATTCGCGATCAGCAGAGGACAAGTGGTTGTTGGATTCGGCTCGGAGATTTGCCGGGGAACCGGGAATTCCAACCAAAGACGAGATTCGGGAATTCATCGACAGCCCGCAATGGGTGGATATCTACCAGGCAGTCAGCGATCAGTTCATTTGCCCAGAAGGTAAGGGGCTCAAGAAGGTTGCTCCGGTCGCGGGATTCAATTGGCGTGACGCCGAAGCCGGCGGTGAGGCGTCCATGGCCTGGTACCGCGAAGCAGTCGGCTACGACGGAGAGCCCGACGAGTCACAACGGACACGGATCTTGCAGTACAACGAGGACGACGTCATCGCTACCAAGGTCCTGCGTGAATGGATGACGGATCGGGCGGTGAAGGAGATTCCTTTGGCGTCGGATCTCTGAACTGCAGCGTCCGTTCTATACTGGGCGAAATTATGCGAGTCGGGGGGTCTGGCTCGTAGGTCCGAGGGGGGCTTGTGGGTACGTTTACGGCAGATGTCGAGGAACTCGTAATGCTGGGCGGTGTACTGCACGGGCTCGCCGACGAAGCTGGACTGCTGCGAGTGGGACCGTCGGCGGGTCCGTATATGTCCGGCGCCGGCGGTGTCTTGCAGTCCCTCCTCGAAGCTGCGTCCATTTCGTCCGATCTTGTTGAGGGCGCACTGGTTCCCGCATTGAAGGAACGCCTGGGCGAGACCGGAGACATCATGGTCAACGTCGCTGAAAAATTTCGGAGTCGCGACGAGCAGGCGGCTACCGACCTGGCCACCACCTACACCAATGCGACCGGAACCTGGAACGCTCAGGACCCCACCGCGTGACCCCGACGCGCGCGCAGATCGACTCGTGGAATCCAGCGTCACTGAACGCTATTGCCGACGCCTGGATTGCCTTGGATAGCAAGTCGGAAGATCTGTTCACCCGGTATGTCGACAGCGTCACCAAGGTGAACGGTACCTACTGGGAAGGCAAGACTGCCGAAGCGGCTCAGGACAGAGCGAACGCGGACAAGAAGACGGCAGTAGAGGTCATCGACGTGCTCGAGGCTCTGGCAAAGACCGCGCAGCAGGGTTTTCACGAAATCGACGCTCCGTTGCGGAGGGCCCGACTGGCCGTCGTCGCAGCCGAATCGGACAGATTTTTGGTTGCCGACTCACTTGCGCTCACCGATTTGACGGCAGAACCGGACGCTGCCCGCGTGGCACTGTTGCAGGAGCGCCAACGCGAATTGACCGATGCTGCAAATGCGGCCGAAACAGCCGACAACAACATCCGAAGTTCACTGGCAGCTGCGCGAGACGGGCTGCGCGTGAAATTCATTTCGGCCGCTACTTCGGGTGGGCAGCAGGGTAACAGTGATTTTGACGCGATGGCCAAACATCCGGGGTCGATGACGCCGGAGCAACTGCAGCGAATCTCGGAAAGTGGGCATCTGACGCCGGAGCAGGCTGCTGCATTGGAACGTGTTGATACCGCTGCAATTCCGGCTTCGCAGATGGAATATCTCAACCAACTCAGTAGGTCGCTGGACGGCAAATCGCCTCAGCAGATCGAAGATCTGCTCTCGAAACTGCCACCTGATGCGCGGGCGTCGGTCGCCAACTCGTTGCAGATTCTCTCCAACGAGCACGTGACCGCATCAGTCGAAGGTGATTCCGAAATTCCGACGAAGGGCGGACTGGACTCACTGCCCGACAAGATGCGTGAATCCTTGACTCGGGACGACATGGTGACGGGCGACTTTCAGGTCAGTGGCCAGACCTTCACCCGCACAGTTGAACTCAACGGCGTTGCCGACAATTTGGCCATCGCTGACATAGTCGCGATGGGAGACGATCAGTACAAGACCGGCAGTGAACTTGACAAATCGCTGTTGGAGGCGGGTAGGCAATATCTGAATGCGGAGGTCGCTCAGGAGCAGCTAAGGCCCTCTGATCGGTCCGCCTTCTTTGCCGACGGGGGCACCCCGGACAAGGGGTTCACCGAGCAGATCTTCGCCGCAGTGGGAGATGACAAGATTGCCGTCGAAGCCGCCGTGAGCAATCCGGAGCATCGCAGTGATTTTGTGAAGGATATGTTGTCCCACAACTGGACTGACGACGGTAAAGCGGCGTCGACGCTCTTCGAGTTCGCGGACGGCGATGCCACGATCGAAAATCCGAATGACCCCACCGACGTGGCCACTGCAACTTACGCCGGCAGCATTATGGAAGCTGTCGCGAAGACGGTCAGTGCTGAAGATTCGTGGAAACTTCTGTCCAATGTCCCCGAAGTCGACGGCCAATCGGCGGGTCGGCTCAATCCTGATCTCTTGCAGACAGTTTCGAAAAGTTTGAGCACATACATGCTAGAACTGGCGGGGAGATCGGGGGCGGATGTGGCCGGATTCGATAGTAGTGGCTGGGCGGACGCCGATCGCAACAACCAGTACAAAGGTTCGGCAAACGTGTTCGCTTTGATGAATACCGATGATGAGGCCGGAAGAATGTTCACTCAGGCCGCTATTGCGGAGCAATTGGCGTCCGAGGGTAGGTATGCTGCCGCCCCGAATGCTCCGGATGCGGGGGCAGAA
The DNA here is from genome assembly GCF_030056815.1 of Rhodococcus sp. IEGM 1379. Lineage (GTDB taxonomy): Bacteria > Actinomycetota > Actinomycetes > Mycobacteriales > Mycobacteriaceae > Rhodococcus_F. Next base: position 7,146 of record NZ_JASHKR010000036.1, on the reverse strand, counting down.
CTGATGGGGGCAGGCAGGTTACACGGCCTGATGGATCGGGGCATGCTCGAGGCAGTGCAGGATCAGTACGACGACAAGGCGGCTCAGGCGCAGGCAATCTACGATCGCAAGGAGGCTGCGTACACTGCGCTCTCCGCGTTGGGTTCGGCTGGCATAGATAAACTTCCGGGCGGGGAGTTCATTAATTTGATGGTTGATGCATCGGGTGATTCCTTGCAGGAGTCGATTATCGGGAAGGCGCCGGACGGGGCGGCCCATGCGACGTTGACACCTCCCAATTTTTATCGGGATTACTGCAATATTCTGCGTGCTGTGCCGGAACTTCCGGCGGAGTTCAGGACTGACTACGGGGATCTGTTCGACGAGTCCGGAGCATTGAAGGACTGGGACTCGATTACGTCGAAGGTCATGGATCCGACGCTTCGGAACAACGCGTACGAGACTATGCTCAAGATGCTGAGTGGCAAGCATGACGGTCATCAGATTCGAGATACCTACGAAGATGTGGTGCGACTCGATGGGTAGGCATCTTCGGCATTGGGCGGTTCTATCGATTTCTGCGGTTGTGATCGTATCCGGTTGTGGTTTATCGAACTCCGATGTCGGTGAGGCGTCTGACAAAGTTCCGGCATTCGACAATTTTGCCCCCCATATATGGTCAGCGGATACCGATATCGACCTGTTTTCTCGCGGTTCCGAATTGTTGCGAGCAGCGTTCGAGGCGGGCTATTACTGGTCTGTCATCGAAGAAGTCGACGACTTCTTTCCCGGATACACGAAGGCGCTGGGGAGTGACCGTGATGTCTTCGGTAACACTAGGTTCGAGACTCGATCGGAATTTTTGGATCCAGTAGGTCAGACACTCTTTGCTCATATCACCGACTATTCGGCAACCGATAGCACTGTCTCCGGCACGATCTGCAAGTACTGGATCAGCACATCGGAGGGAATCAACGGATCGGTGCACCCGCCGACCGCCGCGTACCGAATTGAGCTGGAGAATCAGGGCGAGGGTCCGGGTTTGCCGGGAGTGGTCGATTCCGATCCGGAGCTCGGGGCGATCAGCGATCGGACGCCGTCGTGGGATGTGTTCGGGTCGTGGAAGATTCGATCGGGATCGTGGTTATTCGGCACGTCGGGACGGTCCGGTGCAGACGGTGAAGGTGTTCCGCCGGGGTGCCATGATTGGTGGTTGCAGCAGTTTCAGGGGTTGACGTACGAGTCTCCGACTGATCAGTTTCGGAGTCAGCCGGAGGGTTTTGTGGCGCCGGTGATGCCGTTGGGTGTGCAGTTCCCGGGGTGGATCGGTCCCGCTAATGTGTCGTAAGCGGGCGTGGAAATGATTTTGAGGGTGGGGATTTCGCCAGTTTTAGCCATGACGTGTGTGGCAACAATGGCGGCGTGTGGCAGCGCCGAAACTCCGGCGGCTGAGCCGGATGTGCCGCGCGTTTCGGAGATTCTGTACACAACGGTGTGGTCGGCTGATCCGGGTATCGATTTGTTCGGTCGTGGAGCAGAGTTGATCCGTGCCACCGAGGAAGCTGTTGACTACACTTACCTGGCTGGTCCTAGTGCAACCTATCCGGGTTACCTTGGTGCGGTACGTAACTCAGATATCGGGCTGTCGCCTGGCGATCCAGATTTCCGCACCGATGGCGGGAGGTCTCGCGGCCACACCACCTCTCGTCTCCATCCGGAATGGATTGGATCGTAGAATGTTTCGCACATCAATCTTGGTGTATCTGAACCGAAGGAACCGCCGGCTTCGATGGGGGCGACTGGGCTGATCCGCCGGCGCTCCAGCGGTATGCCGGATCGATCAACGTTGTCGCATTGATGAATATGGATCCGGACTCTGGAGTGCTATTTGAGCAGGCGATGATTGCCGAACAGTTGGCCGTGGAGGGACGCTACGTCAACAAGATCGCCAACCCGGTATCTGCTCGACTGCTGACTGGGGTGGGCAGAGTGCGAGGCGTCATGGCATTGGGTATGCGTAGGGCTGCAGAGGAGGCGTTTACGGATACCACCTCACTGCGTGGTGCGCTCTACGACCGCCGGAAGGCGACCTTCGAGGACATTGAGCGAGAAGCGTCGGAGAATGCCACGACCTTGCCGGACAAAAAGCTCGATCAAGATCATGTTGGCGGCACCCGCCGACTGTGTCGGCATTCTGGGGGAGCGGGTGTGTCAGTCACGGAAACGTGCCGCATCAACCGTCTCGGTGGCGTGAGCTGTCGGGGAGTCCATGTCCGTGAGGGCGGGGAGGATGTCAAACGATGTTTTCCAGGATGGGAGTCCTGGGCACTGATAGTGGAAGCCGAATCGGCGCTGCTTTCGACAGCATTGTGTACCGAGGTCGCTAAGAGTCCCAAATTGGTTGATATGTCCGAGTTTCGGGCATGGATATAACTTTCGGGACCGCAATTGGTCAGAGGTCTGGAACACTGACTTCCGTAGGCGCCTGTGTTGGTAGCTGCGTATGGGAGGACTGTTGAATGTCGAGCAACCGGGCTACCGGTGGAGCCGTATCCGAATTGTCGGAAATCGAGCGACAAGATCTCTTTGCGAGGCAAATGGGCCAAGCGACAACTGTTGCACCACTATCCAACATCGCCAATATCTTCAGCTTGTGTGCGCTGCTGATGTACGTCGTACCGTCGGACCATCAGAACTTCCGAATACTCTGGGGAGCCGCCGCCATTTTGGTGGCAGGAAATTCGATTCGAGTATGGCTGCCCCGGAGTAAGTATGTCTCCGTGTGGCGTGCACGCGAGCACACAACTCGGTACGACTACTGGGCGTTGATGATCGAGGTGATCCTTCTCGGGGTTCTCATGACCATATTTGCCGCAAAAATGCTTCCGGTCGTGGATGGCCCTCGCCGAATGGTGTTGACGGCCACGATAGCCGGGCTCATGGGTGCCGGCGCCGTGGCTCTGTCGACGGTTCGGTCGATCGGTCTGGCGTGGATCCTCGTGCACGGGCTAGGCCTCCTGCTCGTCATACTCCTGAGACCGGAAGTTGAATACCGCTATCTGGCATTCCAACTCGTTATGTATACGTTCGCATTGTGTGTTGCGGCCGTGTACCTGTCATCTTCGTTCCGTGCTCGTTGTCTTGCAGAATTCGAGGCAGCGGCGGAGCGCGAAACGGTGGGACTGCTCCTCGATGACTTCGAGGGTGGATCGCGCGATTGGCTCTGGGAAGTCGGCACCGACGGCAGAATGTCGCGCGCTTCGGCGCGGCTGTCGCAAGTATCGGGAATTCCTGTCGCTGAGTTGCGGGAGCTCACATTTCGAGGACTTCTCGAACGGCTCGAGATCGGGTCCACCAGGGGCGGCGCGCACGCACTGGAGGTGCTGGTCGGTCACCTCGAGGCGCTGGTTCCGTTCCGCGACGTGGTTGTTCCGGTTCGTGTTGACGACGTTGACCGGTGGTGGTCGTTGTCAGGTAATCCGCTTGTTTCGCACGATGATTCGAACGGTGGCTGGCGTGGAATTGGATCGGACATAACGGAAAAATACAATTTTGAACAGAAGATCTTGTGGCTGGCGGCAACCGATGCGTTGACCGGATTGCCGAACCGGAGAGCATTCAGCGAAGAACTCGACGCTGCGCTCGATAACACTCGGGACGACCAGCATGTTCACGTCGCCATTCTCGACATCGACAACTTCAAATCCGTCAATGACACACTGGGGCATTCGGTCGGTGACAAATTGCTGATCGCAGTCGCGGCGAGGTTGGATGGAGTAGCCGAGAAAGGTCTCTGTGCTCGCATCGGTGGAGACGAGTTCGGGCTTATCCACCGTTCCCCGGCAGAAGACGTCGGCACAGCTCGGTTTGCAGACTATCTGGAGGCATTGCGTGAACCATTCCTGGTGAATGGCAACAGAATCGAAGTGCGTGCAAGCATCGGATATGCCAGCAGCCCAGTTGATTCCGAAGAATCGGATGGGTTGGTGATGTTTGCGGACTTGGCGTTGTACGACGCAAAAGCTGCGGGCCGGGATCGCGTCGGCAGGTTTTCGGCGGCACTTCGAGCGCGAGCGAGCGAGCGAGCGGTTGCGTTGCAAGAGCTTGGGCGGGCGATCGAGGCGCGTGAATTCGAACTGTACTACCAACCCCAAATTCATGCGGCAACAGGCCTAATCGAGGGGTTCGAGGCGTTGCTTCGCTGGAACCATCCGGACCGGGGAATGCTGGCGCCCGGTCATTTCATTGACGTCGCCGAAGAAACCGGACTGATCGTCCCGCTCGGTGTGCAGGTATTGGAAATGGCGTGTGCCGCAGCTATGACCTGGCCCGACGACATTCTGGTCGCGGTTAATGTTTCACCAATGCAATTGGCGTCCTTGGATTTCGGTGCGGCAGTGGCTCAAGCACTTGCCAGATCAGGGCTGCCGGGGTCGCGACTACAGCTCGAGATCACCGAAACCGGTACCGTCGACGATCGCGCTATCGCACAATTGGTCGCGTTCCGCGGATCTGGAATATCGATTGCACTCGACGACTTCGGTACGGGCTATTCATCTTTCGAGACCGTCCGGCGACTACCTCTCGACGTGCTGAAGATCGACCGCCTATTCGTCTCGGAACTTCACCACGACTCCGCCGTCGTCGAATCGCTTGTCGAAGTTTCCCGTTCGATGGGGATCAAGTCCCTCGCCGAAGGAGTGGAGACGGAGGGGCAACTCGATCAACTTCGTTCTGCCGGTTGTGAACTCATCCAAGGGTTCTACATCAGCCGTCCGCTTCCGGCGTCCAAAGTTGCGGACTACCTGGAAAACAGCAGGGCCACTGCAGGTTTCCCGGGCAGTGGCCCCTAGCGTGCTTCTTATGACTAGCCGGTGCGTGGCTAGCGCGGCGTCATGCGCAGTGCGCCATCCATCCGGATGGTCTCACCGTTGAGGTAATCGTGCTCGATGATCATCTGAGCAAGCTGCGCGTACTCCGACGGCTGGCCCAAACGCGACGGGAACGGAACGCCGGCTTCGAGGCCCTTGCGGTACTCGTCCGTGACTCCTGCGAGCATGGGGGTGTCGATGATTCCGGGAGCAATCGTGTTGACGCGGATGCCGAACTGCGCGAGGTCGCGGGCAGCGGGAACCGTCATACCGTGCACGCCACCCTTGGAAGCGGAGTACGCGATTTGGCCGATCTGGCCCTCGAACGCAGCAACGGAGGCGGTGTTGATGACAACGCCGCGCTGACCGGACTCGTCGACGGTATCCGTCTTGGACATAGCGTCGGCAGCCAGGCGCATCACGTTGAACGTGCCCAGCAGGTTGACGGTGATGACCGTGCGGAACAGTTCCAGGTCATGCGGGCCGTTCTTGGACAGGATGCGACCCGCCCAGCCGACACCGGCGCAGTTGACGACAATGCGCAGGGGTGAGCCCGATTCGACGATCTGTTTGATTGCAGCTTCGACCTCTTCGCCGCTGGTCACGTCCGTGGGGATGAGCGTGACACCTGCGGGGACAGTGTCGCCGGCCCGCTCGATGGAGGCGGGCAGGTCCAAGCCGAAGACGGTGGCTCCGGCCTCGGCAAGGCGCTTGGCGGTAGCTGCGCCTAGTCCGGAAGCTGCGCCGGTGACCAGTGCTGCGGTTCCCTTGATTTCCACTTCGTTTGCTCCTCGAGTTATCGATCGGTAGGGAGGTGGTGCGTGGTGAGAACCATATCGCGAGCGGAAACCTTCAGTCAGGACGAGCGGGCGACGGCAGCGGCGAGATCTAGAACTTCGCATGCCAAGTACCCGGTGGTGCCCCTCTCCACGCTCTTCCGCGTGAGGATGTGAGCATCCGCGAGCTCTTCGAGCGCCGCGCGGGCCGGCGGAAAGGAAATTCCGAGGATGCGTTGCACGGTTTTTGCCGTCATTACCGGAGCTTCCGGTAGGTAGTGCAGAATCTTCGACGTTGCCGATCCTGCACGAGGTTCTTCGCGGAGTCCCTGGGCTGATCGGTGCGTGCGGAGTCGAGTGCCCCATTCCGCGTGGAGTTCTTCGAGATCCGCAGCTAGCCGACCGGCGTGCTCCGCGGCGATGGAGGCGGCGTCGATGAATGTTTCAAGCCATGTCGTGATGCCGACGGTGGCGTCGCCGGAGAGTGGGTCCCCGATGTATCGATATGCGGTCAGCCCGTCGACGTAGCGGTCGCTGAGCGTCGAAAGGACCAGGCTGATGGGCAACACCGTCCCGGGAGCAAGTCCTCTGCGAGCCAGGACGGTGTGGATGAGGCTTCGGCCGACGCGGCCGTTTCCGTCGGTGAAGGGGTGGATGGTCTCGAACTGGGCGTGCAGAATCCCCGCTTGGATGAGTGGTCCGTGGGCGGATCCATTCAGATACGAGACGAGATCGGCCATTAACGGATGGACCTGGTCGGATGTAGGCGGCACGAATTCTGCGTCCAGTGGGTTCCAGTTGGACCCGCCGATCCAGTTCTGGACTTCGCGGAGGCCGTGATGACGATCATCGGGTAGTAGTGCACTGTGCAGCGTGACGACGTCGTCGACGGTGACCAGATCGGCATCGACTAGGTCTTGAGAGGCGCGTCGTAGGACTGTGATGTTGTTGGCGACGAGGCGTGCCTGGTCACTGAACCCGCGCACATCCTCGTCCTGTGCCAATTCGGCTAGCGCGACCTGACCGGGTGACGGCGAAATTCCCTCAATCATGGAACTGGCGATTGCTTCGGACCGAAGAAGGAATCGTGCGATGCCGCCCAGTCGCTGAGCGCCTGGACCTGCACTGAGGTTGCGAATTGCCCGCTCTGCTCGACTGGCCTTCTCTGACAGTTCTTGGGGGAGCATGAGAGGCCGAGTGCACAGGAGGTCGGGTGTATACGCGTGGTAACGGCCACCGCGGCGGTCGCGGGCGACTAATCCGTCGGCAGGTTCCCACCACATCGCAGCGGTTTCAGCCATCGCGGTATCCCTTAATCTGAGCGCCCAGTGCTAATGGATAAGGTACCAACCATTGATGGATGGTGTCTCCAGTAATGGTTGTCGGTGGCTCGCTCTATACAGTTCATGGGTCCGCAAGGTGTGGCAGAACAAGGTGGTAGCAGCGCACGTTGAGGTTCACCCCAAAAAGTGGACAGTGGTCACGCGGCCATGACGGGCACGGTGAGTGACTGTTCGTAG
>NZ_JASHKR010000137.1 GCF_030056815.1 Rhodococcus sp. IEGM 1379 | reverse complement strand
TCCCCTGCTACGGACAGACCGTAGGAAAATCCGAGGGGCACTCTCGCCTACCCTGTCATGGTGAACGAAACGCCTACTCGTGATGCAACAGCGTCGACACGTGCACCGGCGTACGCCGATACAAACCGATTGAAACTGTTTTCGTTCACGGTCGCGGAGAAGCGAGCGGAGTACCTCTGGGTGCTTCGGGCTTTTGACCACGCGCGTGCCAATTACACCGTTCTGCTCCATTCCGGGACTGTGGCGCAGATTCTCGAGAAGATCGGCGGCGTAGATCCCGCCGCGCAGTTGTCATCAGCCGAGGTCGCTCCACTGTTGGATCAGCTGCACGTGTGGGAAATCCTCGAACGCAGCTACGACGGCACACGCGCCGCGTCGCTGGCCGAATACCGCAACCGCCATTTCGTTTACCAGTTCGGCCAGGCCGGCTACCAGGTGTACCGATCCGTCGAAGACGTCCTCGCTGCCCGCCTCGACAATTCGTCGCTCTCACGATTGGCGCTGGCGGATCTGCTCGCCGACATGTCGGAATTGGCCGAGGCCAACCGGACGTCGGACGGCGACCTCATCTTCCGCAAATTGAAGCGCCTGGACTCGACGCTGTCCGACATGGCCGATCGCGCCGCACACTTCTATCTGACGCTCGGCGATCTAGTCCGAACCACTGAAGTCACACCGCAGGCGTTCTTGAGTCACAAGGACGCGTTGCTGACGCACATGCGCGAATTCAGCTCTGACCTCGCGCGATACGCACCCAAGCTCAAAGAAGCGATCGAGCATGTCGAGTCGACCGGTGTCGATCGGATGATCCGCCTCGCGGCGGCCAGTGACGAGCGGGTGTTCGTTCCGATGGCCGAACGCGAAGACGACTGGATGGCCCGCTGGCGCGGTTTGACCGCGTGGTTCGTATCAGCCGAGTCAGGGATCAGTGAGTCAGGGATCAGTGAGTCGGAGCGTCTGCGCGAAGGAACGATGAGCGCCATCGCTGCGGTGCTCGCGTTGTTGCGCCGGGTGACGGAAACGCGTCGCGGTGGGGTGAGTCGCGAAAGCCAGTTGCGGCACCTCGCGGGGTGGTTTGCAGCCACGCCGTCGGAGGACGCTGCACACGCGCTCTTCCAAGCGGTGTTCGATCTCGGTCGCCCTCGGCATCTGTCCATGGTGCATCCCGATGCCGACATCATCTCGCACAACCGTTCCTGGTGGGACGCACCGCCGGTCGAGATTGCCCGCACTCTCGCCGAAACGGGTCGTCCGCCGTCACCTGGCCTGCCCGGCAAGGTCGCGCGCAACGACGGCAGCATCCGTCGACTCCGCGAAGAGCAGCTGGCAGCCCAGCGAACCCGCAGTGCCGCAGCACAATCACTGGCATCAGGCGGCGTCTACGAACGTGAACTCAACGAGCAGGAGACCGAAGTTTTGCTGAGTCTGCTCAACGCAGCACTGACAGCCCGAGTGCCCGTCGTCGGCCGAGTCAAGAGTTCCACCGGCAGCGAGAACGGGGTACAGTTGACGCTGAGTCCCGCGGATGGTTCCACCACCATCAAGACTGCCCGCGGACGCATGCACCTCGACGGTATCGAGGTCAGCGTCCGATGAGAGCCCGCGAGATCACTCCCCTGGCCCTCGATTCGTATCAGCGCGCGGCGCGAATCATCCTGTCCAATCACTTGGTCACCACGTCGTATCCGGATCGCGCGGCGTTGCCACTCTTGCGTCGGTGGGCTACCGAACTGCGCGACGACCTCCTGGAACTGTTCGGCTACCGCCTCGAAGTCACGGAGACGACGGCCCGGTTGTTCACGGTCTCAGACCGGCTCAACCCGTCGGCACCCGCTCGCACCGCGACCGAGCGCACGTTCGACCGCACGCGGTACTCGTACCTGGCTCTGTGCCTGGCAGCATTGGGCCGCGCGGGCAACCAGATCACGTTGTCGGAGTTGGCAGATCACGTTGCCGCAGATGCCGCTCAGGTGGACGGCGTCGAATTGTCCACCGATCGGGCTTCGGACCGAGACGCGTTTGTCGACGCGGTCAGCTGGCTCGGTGTTCGCGGCGCCATCGCTCTCGCCGACGGCGACGCCAATGGCTGGGCTTCCAATCCCGAAGCGGGAGAGGCTCTTTACGACATCGACCGATCTGTCGTCGTTGCACTCTTCCGCCCACCCCGCGCCCTGCAGCACCTGCATTCCATTCGAGGCCTTCTCGCCGCCGAGACATCCACGGCGTCCGAAGAAGACGGAGTTCCCTTGGACGCCAAGGAGATCGGGCGACGAGTGCGTCGGGCGCTGGTCGAACGTCCCGTCGTTCTGGCCGGCGAACTCGACGAGCACGAACTGATCGCGCTCGCACAGCCCAAAACCGCTGTTGAAGTAGAACTGCTGACCGGGCTGATCGCCGAGCGTCGGGCCGAGGGCATCGCGATGATCGATCCCACCGGACGTCTGTCGGACGTGCGCTTTCCCAGCACCGGTACCATCGCTCAGGTCGCGCTGCTGTTGGCGGGCGAAATTTCCGATCGAATTCTCGACGTCGACGCCCCGGACCTCGCGAAGCTTCCAATCCCCCACGAGTCCGATGAGTACCTCATCGAACAACTCGATGCGGCGATCCCCGAAGCCGGAATCTTCGAAGACCTCGCCGACGAAGAAGTTCCCATGCTCGGACCCGCGCCGGAACCCGTGGACCCCCCGGGACCGGCGACGTACCCGTTGATCGACGACGACTGGCTCACCGACAAGATCGCCGAGTTGGTGGACCGGTTCGGCCGAACATTCGCCGCGCAGTGGCAAGCCGACCACAAGGGACTCCGTACGCAATCGCTCGGTCTGCTGCAACGATTGCGACTGACCCACGTCGTTCCCGGCGGAGTGCTGGTCCTCCCCGTCCTTGCACGCTATCGAGACGTCGTGGTCAGTGTCCGCGAGCGCGACCCTTTGATCGATTTTGCGGTCGACAACTCAGCACCAGATACAGCTAGCGAATTTTCCGGCACGACAGAAGAACCAGAGGTAGAGAACGCATGAACAGCGCCCGCTTCCGACCTACTCGGGCCGGCATCATCAACCTCTGGGACTACCGCGACCAGGAATTTTCCTTCGCCGACGGCCGTCTCGTTCTGCGCGGACCCAACGGTTCCGGCAAGACCAAGGCCCTCGAGGTTCTGTTCCCGTTCGTTTTCGACGGTCGTATCGAACCGCGGCGTCTCAACCCGTTTGCCGGCGAAGAACGCACCATGAAGTCCAACCTGCTCTACCGCGGGCAGGACAGTGCGCACTCGTACGTGTGGATGGAATTCTGCCGCGGGTCGATGGAAGAGCCCGAAGCCGTCACCGTCGGCATCGGCATGCGCGCGACCCGTACCAACGACAAGGTCACTCGTTGGTACTTCGTTGCCGACGGCCGGGTAGGTGTCGACTTCTCGTTGATCGGCAATGACGATCGCCCGCTCACGAAGAAGCAGTTGGCCGAACAACTCGGCAGTGACGCGATCACGGACCGTCCCCTCGACTACCGCACTGCAATCGATGCGCGCATGTTCGGACTTGGCGTGCAGCGCTATGACCAGCTCATCAACCTGATCCTGACGCTGCGTCGTCCGCAGCTCGCGAAAAACCTTGATCCGAAGGGACTTTCACAGGCACTGACCGACGGTCTGCGCCCCCTCGACGATCAGTTGGTTCTCGAAGCAGCGCGTTCGTTCAGTGACATGGAAGAGGTCGGCCGCGCACTCGAAGGACTCGCTGCCGCCGATCAGGCCGCACAGAGTTTCATCGGCGTCTACACCAAATATCTCCGTCAGCAGTCGCGTGGCGAAATCGAGCAGGTAGGAGCCCGACTCGCTGCGGTCGCCAAAGGTGTTGCCGCCATGGATCAATCATCCTTGGCTCAGATGCGCAGTCGTGAGGCACGCGCCGGCGCCGAGGAGCGGTTCAACGCAGCCGAGCAAGCTCTCGACCACGCGCGCGCCAATGTCGAAGCGCTGCAACGCTCCAGTGCCTACGAAGGCAAGCAGCAACTCGATGATCTGGCACAGGCCGTCTCGACGCTGAAATTGTCCACGGAACAGCAGGCAGACAAGTCACGCAAGGCGCAGGCAACTCTGGCGCAGCGCGGCGACGAAGCCGAGAAGGCTCTCGCGTCCGTACGTCGTGCCGCTGAGGCACTCTCGCGCGCCGAGGACGAACTGCAGGCTGCAGCGGAAGATGCGGGCATCGTCTGGACTCCCCTGCCGGACGGTTCGCGCACCGATCAGATCACCACCGCAGTGCGGGGTCACGCCGAAGAACGCGACGGTGACGTCCGCGTCGTACGCGCCGCTCTCGCGACCGTCGAGAAGGCCGCCACCGAGCGGACACGTGCCGAGAACTCGTCGCGCCGCGGTCAGGAACTGCTCGAATCAGCCAAAGCCGCTGTGATCGAGGGCGAAGCAGCAGTAGAACTTGCGCGCAGCGAATGCGCCGCAGGCCTCCGCTCCTGGTGGACCCAGCATTCCGTGCTGCTCGAAGCCGTCGGCGCTGGTACCTCCCTGTTCGACGCCCTCGACGCGGCACTGGCAGAGGTGGGAGACGAGGACGCCCCGACGTTGGCAGCCGTACTCGCCGAAAACATCGAGGCCGGAACCGAAACGCTGCGGGAGCGTCGACGCGAAGCGGAAGCCGAAATCACTGCTTCGAAGGCTGCCACCGCGACGCTGAAAACCGAACGCAAAGCTGTCTCAGCGGAACATGACGATGCTCCGCCCACGTTCCACGCACGCACCGACAGCCGAAAAGACCTGCCCGGCGCACCGTTCTGGCGTCTGGTTCGATTCGCAGATTCCGTCTCACCCGAGGTCGCTACCGGAATCGAATCCGCGCTGCAGGCAGCCAACGTGCTGGACGGCTGGGTCAGCCCGGACGACAAGTTCCCCGAATTTGTCAGTGAACAGTTCCTCACCGCACTTCCCGCAAAGGCACGCCCCAAGTGCCGTACACTCGCCGACGTACTCGAAGTTGAAGGTAATTCCGAGGTTTCCGACGCGCAGGTCCAGGCAATTCTCGAATCCATCAGCCTGGTCGAATCCGTCGACGAGAGCACGGCGTCGTCCGTTGCAATCGGAGTCGACGGCCGCTTCTGGCAGGGCGTAATTCGCGGTCGCCACGTCAAATCCGACGCCGAGTACATCGGAACCACGGCGCGCGCACGGCGTCGCGCCGCGCGGATCACCGAGATCGACGCAGCACTCGACGAGTTAGCTGCCGCAGTCGACGCTGCCAATGCACTGGTGGCACAGACCAATCAGCAGTTGTCTCAGATCACCCTCGCGGCAAAAGAGCTCCCCAAAACCGGTTCCATCCTGCGGGCACTCAAATCCGTCGCGGAATCGGCAGGCGCACTGCGCTCTCGGTCGGACGCCACCGAAACCGCGCAACGTGAACTCGACTCGGCTATTGCCGATCTGGCCGCCAAGGAGAAGCAACTCCGGGCGACGGCAGTGGCGCATCGAACTCCGCATGTTGCGCGCGAGCTGGATTCCTTGGCAGCGGCAATTCGCCACTTCGAGAAGCAGGGCGAGTTGGCATTGCGGTGCCGGCGCGAACATGCCAAAGAGGTGGAACTCGAACGCGAGTCGAGTGATCGTCTCGACGAATCACGCGCCAACGCCGAAGAATTCGCCGAGGAAGCCGCAATCGCGGAAGAAAGCCTGCTCGGGCAGGTTCAACGTCTCGAAACACTGCGCGACACACTCGGTTCCAGTGCCGAGCAGATCGATCTCGACCTCGCCAAAGCGCGCGCGAAGATCGAGGAGTGCAAGGTCGAACAGCGCACAGCGCGTAAGGCTTACGACGCGGCGGTTCTCCAGATCGGCACCGCCGAAGGCGCTTACAACACTGCCGTCGAAACCCTGCGCCACACACTTACCGAAACACGCAGCGACGCAGAACGACTCGCTCCCTATGCTCGAGCTGACCTGCTGGATCTACTGGGGATCACGGAACACCTGAGTTGGCCGGCCAGTTCAGCCGCCTGGATGAGCCCCGATCAACTGGTCTATCGAATCCAGAACGAGGACCGGACCGACGACGCCACCCACCCGCCGGTTCTGCCCGAAGACGTGGACAAGCTGTACCGGGCGCTCGACGGCGCCACGTCGACTGTCCGCGTCACGGACGGTGCCCGTAAGGCCACCCGCACTGCGCTGACCTCGGCATTGCAGGAATTCGATGCCCAACTCGCCGCCGCGGGACAGGATTACCGACTCCAGTGGGACGCGCCCGACGGACTCACCGTCGTACGCGTGCAGGACGAGCAGGGGTACTCGTCCATCGGTGAATTCGCGACCCGAATCCACGACGCCCGCGGAAACCAGGAGCAGCTGCTCACTGAATCCGAGCGTCGTATTCTCGAAGACGCCCTGCTCACCGGATTGGCGCAGCAGATCCACGAGCGCACAGTTGACGCTCGCATCCTCATCGCTCGGATGGGCACCGAGATGCGTGAGCGTCACATGTCGTCCGGCAACACCATCGGTGTGCACTGGGTTCTCGCCGACAACCTCGACGACAGCTCCCGCGCCATCTCCAAACTGCTGGATCGGGATGCGTCGGCGCTGGGGGTCGACGAATTGGCGACGCTCCGAGCACAT
>NZ_JASHKR010000136.1 GCF_030056815.1 Rhodococcus sp. IEGM 1379 | reverse complement strand
CGATGGTTCCGCGGTCCATGCGCAAGCAAGAGGAGTGGGAGTCCGCAAACCAATTGGTGAGTTTGTCAGTTGACATGCATACCAAGGTCAAAGACCCACTGGAACGGCTGGCGCTCATTGCGGAATCGGCGCGCTCGGAAAAGACCCGCACATCTCACATAGAAGTGCGCCGAATGAGCACTGCGGTGGAGACCTTGCCCCCGCTGATAATGCGATTGTTGGCATACTCACGTCGACTCTACGATTACAACCTGGATCGGCCACGGTATCAGCACACCATGGTGAGCAACATTCCACTATCTGTCGAGGGCCTGACCCTGAACGGGGCACCCGGCGTTGCTGTGCTCGCCAATCAAGCACCAGTCCACGGCGATGGACTGCGCCACTTCCTGGTTGCTGCGAGAGGCGGTGGACTGACACTGAATGTGATTGTGGACGTCACAATGATGCCGGATCTAGGCCACTATCTGGAGTTGCTTCGCGCGAGTTTCGAGGAACTCAAGGAAGCAGCCAACAGTCGTGCGTTGCAAAGTGGCTCCGCGGAGATCGCGTCCTAAGTCGATCTCTGTCTAGATCTACTGGCCCGGCTCATCATTTTGATATGCCGGGCCCTTTATCGTCTTGGGAATTTTCGCACATAATTCGGCTGTTCCGGATCCGGATCAGCCGAATTATGGGTACTAAAGTAGTACAAACGAACAATTTTCCACGTACCCTTAACGCTTTAGTACTAGCCCTAAAGTACCCATCACAAGATCAGTCGCATGCGCAAAAATCTTGGAATTCCTTAGTTAGACAAACGATATCGCGTCAGATTTCAGTCTCCTGCGGGCGAAATCAGCAATTTCGAGCCCCAACCTGAGACCCGTTCTACATCGGACGCAGTGGCACACCCAGCGTCTGGGCACGGGCATCACCCCCGCACCGCCGAATACGCACCTTGGCTGCACGCAACCCGCCTCCGCGCGGCCGGACGTGCCTCCTCGCCCGCGGTTGTGTGCATCCACGAACATTTCGAACTCGGACAGCCTGTGCGAATGCACAACAACGGCGTGCGGACAGTGGCCGAACGGCCACTCCTTTTGCCATCTCCCCAGCCCATGATTGAAAGGAGCCGGTGTGACCGGCATCTCGAATTTCAGCAGAGCTAAAGGAGTAGGTCATGGGAACTCGTCAGAGCCCCGATCGTGTGGTCGTGGTCGGCGCAGGCATGGTCGGATTGTCGACGGCCTGGTTCCTCCAGGAACGTGGAGTCGACGTCACCGTCGTCGATCGGGACGGCGTCGCGGCCGACGCCAGCTGGGGAAATGCCGGCTGGCTGGCGCCCGCCCTCACGCTTCCACTCCCCGAGCCTGCTGTACTGCAGTACGGCCTGCGCGCGATGCTCAGCCCGTCGTCGCCGGTGTATGTCCCGCTGACGACAGATCTGAAACTGATCCGCTTCCTGGTCGGATTCGCTCGCCACTGCACCCCCTCGAAGTGGCAGGAAGCAATGTCCGTCTACACCGAGGTGAACCGGACTGCGCTGGGCGCGTTCGACGAACTCGCCGATGGCGGGGTCAAGGAACACACTCGTCTGGCTGATCCTTTCCTCGCGGCATTCGCGTCGGAAAAGGACCGCCAAACACTGGTGGACGAGTTCCACCACGTCGAAGCATCGGGAGGCGAGGTCGACTTCGACCTCCTCGACTACGACACGATTCACTCGCTCGAACCGTCGCTCGGGCAAGGTGTGAAAGCCGGAATCCGGCTGCGAGGTCAGCGTTTCATCGATCCCCCGCAGTTCGTGAATTCCTTGGCCGACGCCGTCCGCGAACGTGGCGCCGAGATCGTCACAGGCTTCGATGTTGCGTCAATCAACGATCGCGACGACGGCGTGAGTGTTCGCTCCGCCAACGGTGATTCACGCACAGCAGATGCCGTCGTCATTTCCAGTGGCGCTCGCTTGAACAAGCTGGCAGCACCGTTCGGTGTTCGCAAACTGGTGCAGGCCGGTCGCGGCTACAGCTTCAGCGTCAAACCCGATCACCTGCCCAAGAACCCGGTGTACTTCCCCACCCAGCGCGTCGCCTGCACGCCGTTGCACGACCGCTTCCGAGTAGCCGGAATGATGGAATTCCGCAGCCCCGACGCACCACTGGATCCGCGTCGCGTGCAGGCGATCATCGATGCCGCCAAGCCCATGCTCAGCGGTATCGATTGGACCGCCCGCGAAGAGGAATGGGTCGGTTCACGCCCCTGCACCACGGACGGGTTGCCGCTGATCGGCGCTACCAAGTCACCGCGCGTCCACGTCGCCGGTGGTCACGGAATGTGGGGAATCGCGCTCGGCCCGTTGACCGGAAAGATGATGGCGGACTCAATGACTGAAGGCACGATGCCGACGGTTATGCGCCACTTCGATCCGCTGCGCTGAGCGCCGGCTTGACCCACAGGTAGTAGGCGCCGGTAAGCAGAACCAGCCACACGGCCCCGGCCGCAAGCGCAACGCGGGTCTCGGACATCACGCCCAACAAGATAACGACGAAGGTCAGGAACACGATCGCAAAGATCTGACCGTACGGCCACAGCGGCACTGGAAACTTCAGTGCCGCTGTTTCGTCGGCGCTCAACTGGGCGCGCGAGCGGTACTGCGACAGCAGGATCATGACCCACACGAAGATCGTTGCGAAGGTTGCGAGCGATGCGATGACGAGGAACACCTGGTCTGGGATCAGGTAGTTGAGCACGACGCCGACAAGCAGAGCGATAGACATGATGGCAACGGTCATCCACGGAACGCCGTTACGCGAGACCTTCTTCATGACCTGCGGCGCCTGACCGGCGTGCGCCATTCCGAACATCATGCGGCCGGCACCGAACACGTCGCTGTTGATAGCCGAGAGCGCCGCAGTGATGACCACGATGTTGAGAATCGAAGCCGCTGTACCCAATCCGAGGTTCTCGAAGATCTGAACGAACGGACTGTTGTCACTGTTGATGCTCTGCCACGGAATGATGATCATGATGACGGCTAGCGTGCAGATGTAGAAGAGAATGATGCGCACCGGAACGGTATTGACCGCTTTCCGGATGGTGCGCGCCGGATCCTCGGCCTCACCGGCAGTGATTCCGATGATCTCGGTACCGCCGAATGCAAACATCACGATGGCGAAGCACGCCAGGAACCCGCCGAAGCCGGTGGCGAAGAATCCGCCGTCGGACCACAGGTTACTGAGGCCCGTATCGGTCTCGTGGACACCGAAGCCGAACACGATGATGGCGATACCACCCGCGATCATCGCGATGATCGCAGTGATCTTGACCAGGGTGAACCAGAACTCGAGCTCACCGAAGACCTTGACGCTCAACAAGTTCAATGCACCGATGAAGAAGACGACAGCCAGAACCCAGATCCAGCGCGGCACGTCCGGGAACCAGAACTGCATGTAGAGACCGAAGGCGGTGACGTCGGCAAGACACACGATCACCATCTCGAAGGTGTACGTCCAACCCGTCATGAATCCGGCAAGCGGACCGAGGTGCTGGTTGGCGTATTCACTGAACGAACCGGAGACAGGGTTGCGCACCGCCATCTCACCGAGAGCGCGCAGCACCAGGTACACCGCGATGCCACCGATCAGGTAGGCCAGCAACACGGACGGACCGGCGCGCTTGATCGCCTCGGCGCTGCCGTAGAAGAGTCCCGTTCCGATTGCCGATCCCAGAGCGATGAAACGAATATGCCGCGCCGTCAGCCCCCTCTTGAGACCGTCCTGGTTGGCGGTCTTGGCTTCGGTGTTCACTCGGTACTCCAGTCGGCTGGCAGGCATACGTGCGCCGTCTATTGTCCGCTACCAGTCCGCAGACCTTCGCCCACCCCTTCAACTGTCGCCACAAATCCCCCTGGTGAGCCGTGCGTGAGTGCACATTAGTTCGCTGTTTCGACGGGATCCCGCACCTCACATCGATGTGTGGACGGAAATACCGGACTGCCAGCCGGCTTCTGTCGAGGCTGCCAACCGATCAACACGGGACGTAAGGTGACGCGAGGCACATCAACTCTTGACGGATCGCGTACCGTCGGCAAAAGTGTTTGTAACTCTTCGTATCACCAAATTGACTGGAGAAACTGTTGTCCAACACCCTCGAAGCCAGCATCGACATCAACGCATCCCCGCAGGATGTGTGGGCAATCGTCGCCGACCTCCAGCGCATGGGCGAATGGAGCCCCCAGTGCAAGAAGATGAAGGTCATCGGCGGAACCGTCCGTGAAGGCGCCAAGACCTTCAACATCAACCGCAGCGGTTTCCTGATCTGGCCGACCTCCGCGAAGGTAGTGCGTTTCGAGCCCAACAAGTCCATCGCATTTCGCATCGTCGAAAACCGCACCATCTGGTCTTACGAACTCGAACCCACCGCAACGGGCACCAAGCTCACCGAGCGTCGTGAAGCTCCCAGCGGAACGTCCACGGTCTCGCAGTTCCTGGTTAAAACCGTCTTCGGCGGCAACGACAAATTCGAGGTCGACCTCGTCAAGGGCATGAATGCCACCCTCAAGCGCGTAAAGAACGAAGCAGAAGCCGCCAGCGTTCTCGCATAACCAACACAGCGAGCTCCGACGAAGACCGTCGGAGCTCGCCTTTGTGGGCTTTATGCCATCGACGGCACCACCGACAGATGATGAGCCTTGGCGACGGGCGCACCCGTCGGCGCGTTCGCCAAAGCAAGAGCGTCGTCGGCGCCCTCTCGCAGCACAGCAATCACGACAACATCCGATTCCGCAGCAAGTTGATCGACATCGACCGCCCGCACAAAATCGCCAATCTCCTTGGCTACCAACCCAGCTCGGGGCATCGACCGCCCGGCAATGACCAGCTCATTCCCCGCTCGTGCCCACGCCTGACTGCTTCTCCCTTGATCGCCCGAGTAAATTACGTGCAGCGTCTACGGTGGAAACCTGACACATACCAAAAGGTACGAAAAATCAGAGGACGATGAACCCGTGGACACATACTCCGAACGACTTGCAGCCGACTCCCGGCTTCGAATCGCGACGGATCTAGTCGCACATTCCTGGGATCCGGTTGTGCTCTCTGCACTTCGGCTAGGTCCGAAACGACGTCAAGAACTGCTCACAGTCATCGGTGGCATCAACGACAAGGCACTCAGCCAAGCCGTCACGCGATTAGTGAGAGGTGGTCTGATCGGTCGAGTTGACGACCGTGTGCGCGCCGTCACCTACCAACTCACAGACCTCGGAGTCTCCTTCGTCAACGGCCCACTGGCCGCCCTCGCCCAATGGGGAGCCGAAAACGAAAACGCTGTCCTGGAGGCACAGGACGAGCACGCGACGCAGGCGATTGCAACAGCTGCGGCTCGTTCGGTTCAATAACGATCCGCTGAACTGTCGGTAACGATCCGCTGTGCTGCGGCCAAAGTTACTTATGGTGCGCCTGCGGTCGTAGATACTTCACCGGTGATGCTGACAAAACGAACATGCTTTTCAGCAATATCAATGGTGATGCTCGCTGTCGCGGGAATGCTGGTCGCGACCCCGGGGACCAGCGGCGCCGCACCTCCGGCCTGGCAATACACAATGGTGGCATTCAGCAACACCAGCGACCTCGACATGGATGTATACGAGTCGGAGGACGCCACCAACTTTCAACCCGCCCGACTCGCCGCGTATCGGCCCCCGTCAGGGCTTGTGCGTGACCCGAGCATCTTCCGGAACACCGACGGGTTGTATTACGTCACCTACACAACGGGCGGCGGGTCGAATATCGGCTTTGCACGCAGCAGTGACCGCATCAACTGGACTCCCCTGGGGAACTATCCGGTCCCGTTCTGCTGCGCCTTCCTGCCAGGCACAGGCGACGGCACAGGTTCTGCGAGCCCGCCTGGCTCCTCGGGGTCGGCCGGGTTCAGCGACGGACCGTCACTCTCACCCTTCACTACCAAAGCCTGGGCGCCCGAATGGTTCGTGGACGGCGACCGCGTCAACGTCATTCTGTCGATGTCGACCGGTGGAGGATTTGTGCCTTATCTGATGACGGCACTGGAACCATCGCTGCGATTGTGGAGCCTGCCAGTTCCCCTCGCCGGAATCGGCGCAGACCACATCGACACCACCGTGGTCAAGGTCGGATCGACTTACCATGCGTTCACCAAAAACGAGACGAAAAAGATCATCGAACACGCTGTCGCGCCATCAGCGACGGGACCCTATTCATTCGTCCCGTCCGGAAATTGGGGCCCGATGCTGGAAGGCCCCGCCCTGGTTCAACTGCCGAACGACACCTGGCGGATATACCTCGACGCCTACACCGAGGGAAAGTATCTCTATTCCGACAGTACGGATGGGCTGAGCACTTGGTCTCAGTTGGAAGAGCTTCCCGACCTTTCCGGGACGGTGCGCCATATCGGTATGATGAGAGAACCGGCATAACGACAACTGTGTCGGGTACTACTCACTGCTGATGCCGCTATAGCCCGTGAGCGAGACCGCGCTCACGTAATCTAGGGGTGCACGACACCCCGTAGTGTCAGTGCGGCTAGCAGTAGATCCACCGAGTAGTTAGAGGAGCCTGTGGCACGCCGACCCACACCCCCCGGAACCCCGCAACCCACCGGGATCGGACAT
>NZ_JASHKR010000135.1 GCF_030056815.1 Rhodococcus sp. IEGM 1379 | reverse complement strand
GGAAATCGAAACGGAGTCCGAACGCGTCGGACCCGTAGGATTCAATCGTGGTGGGCAGATGGTCGGAGCGCTTCAATCGGGGGGTTAGCGTGGAGGAGTCGATCAGTCGTGCTCGGGAAGCACAGACTGCGATGGTCTCGGCGTTTCTCGATATGGACAAGCGGCAGACCATCGCGGCGGCGGCGGTCAAGGCGTCGACTGAGCTGTTTCCGGAGCGTGGCCTGAGTCAGGCCTGGAAGCCGATTCGCGAAAAGTGCTACGAAGCGGTGTCGAACTACCTGGCCACGAGCGAGCGATACGGAAATGACCAGGCTCTCCATCGCGACGCCCGCACCGCAACCGCGGCGTTCGAGAAGTCGGTAGCAGAGCTGGTGTCGGCGGCCCAGAGTATCGACGCGTTCTACAACGGAAATCGTGCGCACCTCGAGCAGTCCACCGCGACGATGTCGACTATTCCGGTGCTCGGCCATCAGGCGCGTGCGGCGGCGGATGCGGCTCGCCGTGCGTTGGATGACGCTGATCAGCACTTTTCCGAGTATCCGTCGGTGGTGACCTCTGCGGAGCACTTGGATGGCACCCTTGTGGCGCTCGCGCAGGCCGAGCGAAACGAGCGCGCCGACGCTATTCGCGTAGAGGCCGAACACGTTCGAGCTGCAGCCGCTGCGCTTCAAGAAGCGTTGGCTCAGGCCCCGTCCACGCAACGGCACGCGCAGATGACGGTATCCGCGGTCTCCACCAGGCTGGCTGCTGTTCGAACGCGAGTCGACCGCCTCGATCCGGCGTACTCGGCTTTGCTTCGCGAGTTCAACGCTGCGAGTTCCGCCGATCTGGTGAACAACAGCAGTCGGAGTCATGAACATATCGGCCAGGCAGATGCGGACTTGAGAGAAGCCGTGGAGGCTTTGTCTGCGGGCAACCCCGAGCACGCGTTGGCTTTGATGGCAGAAGCACGGGTGCACCTGGCCGAGGCGGAGGCCTGCGTCGATGCTGTGACAGACCGGTTGACCACACTTCGGGCAGTTCGGGCCGATCCGACGGAGAAAGAGCGGCAGGTTCGCTTTCGTTTGAAGGATGCGCAGATGTTTGCCGTCAATCACGGGTTGGTGGCGGAGTGGGGGTCGGTACTCGATGCGCAATTGGCTCGGATCGAACGGGCCTCGGCGTCGTTGACGGGAACTCATCCGGACTACTGGTCGTATGTAGTGCAGTTGGATTCCGTTTCGGCGTTCATTGCAGAGATTGTCGAGAAGATGCGAACGCGGGCAGGAAGACACTGAAAAAGCATGTCGGGGCCGATCGGGGGATCGGTGTTTTCACCCGAAAAGAGTCGAGTGGGGGACAGAAACGTGGAATTGCCATCGGTTACGGAAAGAAGAGACATGCAGCACTTTCAACACCTCAGCGATGATGTGCGGGAGCAATTGTTCCTGCACGCTCCGCGGACGTTCGCAGACTCGGACGAGAGAGACCTACTGGCTATCGCTCTGGGCGCGACACTGTATGTGCCGGCCACGAGGGCCGGTCTGGCCGAGATCGTGGAGAAGCGAGCCGCTGACGGCGTCAGTTCGATGGTCCTGGACCTCGAGGATGCTGTCGCGGACGACGAGGTGGAGTCTGCTCGGGCAAATGCGGTTGCCGCGCTCGACAAGATCGCATCGACCGATGCAGCGGGAATGTTGCTGTTCGTCCGCGTCCGTGAAGTATCCGATATCGCCGACATCGCCGAATCGTTGACGGTCGGCCGGGAAGCGCTGACCGGGTTTGTCGTACCGAAATTCGGGAGTGCGACCGGCGCGGCCTTCCTCGAAGCAGTGGCCGACGCCTCCGAGCGTTTGGGAAAGCATCTGTACGCCATGCCGGTGCTCGAATCCCCGGAATTGGTGCACCGCGACACCCGTGATCTGGAATTGCGCTCTGTCAGTCAGATTTTGGCGCAGCATCGCGATCGTATTCTCGCGGTCCGCATCGGTGCTACCGATATGTGCAGCACTTTCGGGATTCGACGAGACCGTGATCTGACGATCTACGACGTGCGTGTTGTTGTCGACGTCATTGCCGACATCGTCAATTACCTTGGACGAGCTGACGGTTCGGGATTTGTCATCACCGGGCCGGTGTGGGAGTACTTCGCCGATCACGAGCGTATGTTCCGTCCGATGCTGCGTGCGACGCCGTTCGAGGAGCATGACGCCGTGCGGTTCCGTCAGCATCTGGTGAGCCGCGACCTCGACGGATTGCTTCGGGAAATCGCCTTGGACCGGGCCAACGGCATTCAGGGTAAGACCGTGATCCATCCTTCGCACGTCGCGGCAGTCAATGCACTGTCCGCGGTCACTCACGAGGAGTATCACGACGCAGTGGATATCTTGGGTGTCGAGGTGGGTGGGGTTGCGGCGTCGGGGTATCGGAACAAGATGAACGAGATGAAGCCGCACCGCAATTGGGCTCGGCAGACAGAGCTTCGGGCCCAGGTTTTCGGAGTTACCAACAAGGGCATCACGTTTGTCGAGTTGCTGACGGCGTTGGTCGATCGATGACGGGCAGTGTTGCATCGATCCCTTGGGCTACAGCAGAATTCGGACTCGATCTTGTGCACGGCAGTTCTGTAGTGGGGCGGACGGTTCCCGAGTTGGTGATTCCGGGACTGCGACGCAATCCGCGTCGGGCGCACCTGTTGGTGTCGACGGTTCTGGGCAAGCACGTGCCTACCGAGCCGTCGGTGGTGATCGGCGCTGCCGAGGATCTCGGCGACCTGGTGCGTGACACGCTCGGCGTAGGTGTCGATGTGGTGGTTCTCGGATTTGCTGAAACTGCAACAGGTTTGGGTCACTGTGTGGCAGCGCGCCTGCATGCTTACTGCTACCTCCATTCGACGCGCCGCGATGTTTCGGGGGCAACTACCCTGGCGGGTTTCGAAGAAGGGCACTCGCACGCTACGAGTCATCTGATGCAGCCGACGTCGGCGGAACTGTTCGAGAACAATCTGCCGCTGGTGCTGGTGGACGACGAAATCTCCACCGGAGCAACAGCTATCGATGCTATTCGGGCATTGCACGGTCAATGCCCACGAGAGCGGTACGTCGTTGCTTCGTTGGTGGACATGAGAACCGACGAGCATCGGGCTGTCAGTGACAGTGCGGCAGGGGAATTGGGAGTGCGGATCGACTACGTCAGTCTCGCTTCCGGTTTCACGGTTCTTCCGGACGGTTTGACCGAACGTGTGACGGCACTGGATGCTCCGACGCTCAATGCGGCGAGTAATCGTCAGGGAACGGCTTCCCGTGTTGATCTGCCTTGGCCGGCAACCGTTCCGGATGGAGGAAGGCATGGATTCCTCGATTCGGACTCGGTAGATTTCGATCGGGCAGTCGAAGACGCTGTAGCAGTGGTGAATGCCGTGCTGGAATCGGAGCGTCCTCTGATCGTCGTGGGGCATGAAGAGTTGATGTACCTGCCTTTGCGTATCGCGAGCAGCCTGGAACGCGGGGGCCGGGCGGTGCTCTATCAAACGACGACGCGTTCGCCCGCGTACGTCATGGACCACGAGGGCTACCCGCTTCGCCGCGGATTCACCTTTGTCGCACCGGAATTAGGCGAGAACGAACCGCGGTTCCTGTACAACGCGCAGTGGCCGGACTCGGCCGTCGACGCTGTGGTCCTGTTGATCGTGGACGAACCTGCCGACACCGATCGGTTGACCGCAGACGACGGTGTTGTGGAAGCACTGAGAAATGCCGGGACTGACGTGGTGGTGGCAACGGTGCGGGGAGCTAACCCGTCGGCGTTGCGGGATTCGAGAGAAGGCGAAGGAGCATGACCGTACCTTTGGTCGGGCCCCAGTTCGGTTCGTATGCTGCGGACGAAGTGAAATGGTTGCTCAAGGACCTCTCTCATGTGGACCTCGAAGCGGATGTTGCCGAGCGGGAGAAGCGCATTCAGTCAGGTGAGGCGCATTACGCAGAGTCTCTGCCGATCGAGTATCAGCCCGATGATGCCTATCGCGAACTGTTTGAAACGGTGTTGGCGGAGAGCGCGCCCCGTTTGGCTCGCGCGGTCGGTACGGTCACCGACCTGGTGTTGGCCGAGCGCGGATCCGACATCGTATTGGTCTCTCTTGCCCGGGCCGGCACGCCTGTCGGGATCTTGATGCGTCGGTGGGCCAAGCATGTTCACGGAGTGACGTTGCCGCATTACGCGGTATCGATCGTTCGAGGCAAGGGGATCGATTCCGTTGCCCTCGATCATCTTTCACATCATCATGATTCGTCGAACATCGTCTTCGTGGACGGATGGACCGGTAAGGGAGCGATTGCCCGTGAACTCGATGCCGCACTGACCGAGTATCACGCTGCGGGCGGCGCTGCATTCAACTCCGATCTGGCAGTACTTGCCGATCCGGGATACTGCGTCCGAACCTACGGAACCAGAGATGACTTCCTGATTGCTTCGGCCTGCCTCAATTCGACTGTGTCCGGACTGGTCTCGCGCACGGTCCTCAACGACACGCTGATCGGACCCGGAGATTTCCACGGCGCGAAGTTCTATGCGGATCTTGCTGATGTAGACGTGTCCAACCGGCTACTCGACGTAGTCTCGGCAGAATTCGATAACGTACGTAGTGATGTTGCGGATTTGCTTGCCGCCGTGCGTGCTTCGGATCGAACACCTACCTGGGCCGGGTGGGAATCGGTCGAGAAGGTTCAGGCGGACTACGGGATATCCACGGTGAACTTCGTCAAACCAGGTGTCGGCGAAACCACTCGGGTATTGCTGCGCCGGTTGCCGTGGAAGGTGCTCGTGCGAGAACTGGATGCACCCGAACATGCCCACATTCGGTTGCTCGCGCAGGCCCGTGGCGTTCCCGTCGAGGAAGTATCCGATCTCGCGTACTCGTGTGTCGGTCTGATCAAGGACATCACATGAGCGCATCGCCGGCATTGATCGCGACCGACCTCGATCGCACGATGATCTACTCGAAAAACGCGATCGGGGGTGATCCCTCCGGTACCGATCTGGGGTCAGGACCTGCCCCGGTGTGCGTCGAGTACTACGACGGCGGGCCGCTGTCCCACATGAGCGTCGACGCGATCGCACTACTGCGAGAGCTCTGCGCCGCAGTGCCGGTAATTCCCACGACCACCAGGACAATTGCGCAGTTCCAGCGGATCGACCTGCCCGGCGGTCCGTGGAAGTACGCGATCACCAGCAACGGTGGGAACATCCTGGTCGACGGAAAACCTGATCTGTCGTGGCGAAGTGAGATCGACCGATCAACTCGCGCCGCCGGGGTGGAGTTGGCGCACGTCCGCAGTGAGCTGGAAGCCCGTATCGACGTCAGTTGGGTCAGTTCCATGCGGGTGGCCGACGAACTGTTCCCGTACCTGGTCGTGGACCTGTCGACCATTCCCACTGATTTCGAAGCCGGCTGGAGCGATTGGTGTATCTCCCGCGGCTGGAACGTGTCACGGCAGGGACGAAAGATTTACACGGTGCCCGACGCGGTATCGAAATCCCGAGCCCTCGCCGAAGTGCGCCGACGCCTGATCGAGTCGGGTGACCTCGCGGCCGACGCCACAGTTCTGTCCGCCGGCGACGGCGCCCTTGATGCAGACATGCTCGAGTACGCAGACTTCGCGATCCGTCCCCGGCACGGTGAGCTGGAAGAACTGAATTGGCAACGCCCGACGGTTACTGTGACAGAAACGTCCGGAATCGCGGCGAGTGTGGAGATCGTGAGCTGGTTCTCCGCCCACGTCGCGGCAATGACGGTAGGCACACCGCAAGAATCTCAGCAGCTTCCCCAGTAATGAACACCAGTAATGAACACCAGTAATGAACACCAGTAATGAACACCAGTAATGAACACCAGCAATGAACACCAGCAATGAACACTCTCGATGAAGGAGATGCAGTTGTCTGTATCGCTTGCCAAAGGTCAGAACGGTCCACTCAACGTGCCGGAAGTGATTGTGTCGGTGCAGTTGGCCGCCGCTGCTGATTTGTCAGCGCTTCTCGTGACCGGTAACGGCAAGGTGCGCTCCGATGCGGACTTCGTCTTCTTCAACCAGCCCACCGGACCGGGTGTGCAGTTGACGCCGAATCCGGGCGGCATTGCGTCCCTGAAGGTCTCGTTGGCCGGTGTGCCCGCTGATATCGAGCAGGTTCGCGCGGTCATCACGCTCGACGACACTTCGTCGAATTTCGGTCGCACTGCCGCGCCGACTGCTCGGGTATCCGATACCGCCGGAAACGTGTTGTACGAGTACGTGATCGACGGACTCTCCGCCGAGTCCATTGTCATTGCACTCGAGGTGTACCGCCGTCAGGGTGCGTGGAAGGTTCGCGCTGTCGGGCAAGGCTACGCCGGTGGATTTGCCGCGTTGGTCACCGATCACGGTGTGTCCGTTGACGACGCACCGGCGCCGGCACAGGCCGCGCCGGCTCCCGCACAAGCCGCTCCGGTCCAGGCTGCCCCGCCTGCCTACAACCCGCCACCGCAGCAGCAGCCGTCGTACAATGCTCCGTCGGCTCCTCCTGCCCCTCCGGTGTACAACCAGCCTCCCGCAGCGCCGGCCGAGGTCAGTTTGGTGAAGGGCCGCCCGGTCAGTTTGACCAAGGGACAGAAGGTCACGCTCCGCAAGGAGGGCGGCGTCGCGCTGACCATGATCCAGATGGGTCTGGGTTGGGATCCGATCAAGAAGAGCGGAATGTTCGGCAACCGCACCGCCAACGTCGACC
>NZ_JASHKR010000003.1 GCF_030056815.1 Rhodococcus sp. IEGM 1379 | reverse complement strand
GTGTGTCGGACTCAGCGAATACCCCGCATCGTGTCCATCGTAGCCAGCGCCACCGACGCAAAGTTGCCACCACGTGCTGGGCGGTAGGTCGTGCCTTCACCGGACCCGATAAACTTCACGCGGTGAGCGCCTTTCCTTATTGTGACGATGTCCTGGATTCTTCGGTTTCCCTGTTTCAGCTGGCAGATGTAGCGAAGAATCTCGGGTTGCCGTTGAGCAAGGTGCACCAGTTGCTTCGCGATCGCAAGATCATCGCAATCAAGCGCCGCAGTGTCCTGAGCGTCCCCGAGGTGTTCTTCGACGAGGACGGTCAGATCGTGAAGTGGCTCCCGGGCCTCCTGGCTGTTCTGCACGACGGCGGCTACACCGACAAGGAGACCCTGCGCTGGCTGTTCAAGGCTGACGAATCGCTGCCGGGCCGGCCTGTCGACGCTTTGCATGGTGACCTGGCCCGCGAGGTCATTCGTCGCGCACAGGCAATGGCCTTCTGACGGCGGACCGCAACAACGCCGGAACGGCGACCCGCACGCGGGTCCTGGTGGGAACGGTCACTCGCCGATCAAGGATCTGAAAGTCGGCCGATTCCACCTGGTCGAGAATCGCGCCGTAGAGCACGTACGCGGTACGGATCGACGGCTGTACCCGCGGATCCAGCATCTCGATACCGCATTCTGCCTGGCGATACTGAGCACGGGTGACAGCGATGAAATGCGCCAGCGCGCGTGCGACGCGGGCGTCGGTTACACCGGTTCGGCGTCCGTGTTCGAGAAGTTCGACGTCGACGCCGAAAGGTGCCCACTCGTCGAGCGGAAGGTAGAGACGCCCGCGATCGAGGTCTTCGCCGACGTCGCGGATGAAATTGGTCAGCTGAAACGCTTCACCGAGCTTCGATGCCGGCGTGACGGCATCCTCGACGGGGACGCCGACGCCGAGGATCGGGAGGAGTTGCAGCCCGATCACGACAGCGGATCCGTACATGTACTCGTTCAGTTCGTTCATGGTCCGGTAGACCGGACGAAACTCCGGGGTGCCGGGCGCATCCATGCGCATCGAGCGGAAGAACGCATGGAAGTAGTCCACCGGAATGTCGAAGTGCTTGACCGTGTGGGCAAATGCGGGCAGCACCTTGGTCAACTCAGTGGGTAGGGCAGCGCCGATAGGGTCGGACCCCGACGCGCCGATAGGGTCGGACCCCGACGCGCCGACACAAGCGGACTCTGAGAGTTGGGCAAACGTGGCTCTTTCGACGTCGCCAAGCCTGATACTCAGATCAGCGGCGGCACCCGGCTCGACTACGTCCACCAAGTCGTCGACACCGCGAGCAAAGGCGTAGAGCGCGTGCACGGCTCGTCGGCGCGCCGACGGGAGCAGGCGGGCCGCCATGTAGTAGGTCCGACCGTTTTCTGCGGTCACTCGTTCGCAGAACGCAAATGATTCCGACAGTGCTTCTGGAGCAATCGAACTCATGGCTTGATCGAAACCACTTCAGCAGGTTCTTCGTCCGGCGTGCGTCCGCGTAAACGTAGTGGATCTTCGGTTCGAAGCGACATGGCCGCGACTACCGATGCAAACGTCGCCAGTGCGACGTGGGGGAACGAGTACATGCCGATCGAACCGTCGGGCTGGAAAACCAGCATCAGCCAACTGGAGAGCCCAACCAGGATGGCGAGGGTGGTCGGCGAAAGCGCGAAGCCCGCGGCGACGGCCAACGGCCACGAGTAATACCAGGGGAGTGCTGCGGGGGAGAGGATCACGATTGCGACCATGACGATGACAATGCCCATCACTGCATCGCGTTCGGTTTTGCGGTACCGCCACCACACCGCCGCGATGATTGCGACCAGCACCACTGCTGACACGGTTCGGGTAACCGCGAGTATGTCGTTGAAGTGGTTTCCGGTGAACCAGGATGTCGCGAGGGTGGAGAGGTGGGCGAAGATCGTCGGCAACGACAGCCAGTTGATGATCTTGTTGGAACCCGACAGCGCGGTCGTCCAGCCGAGTCCGACACCGGCGATCAACGAGGTGGAGCCGAGAACGGCGACAAATATTGCAAAGCCCGTACCGGCAGTCTTCACGAAGGAACGGATCGGTGACATCGGTTCGCGGCCTTCGGCCGCAGCGTCCTCGCGTTCGTGAATCATCCAGATCCAGACGATGAACGGCAGCGCGACGCCCGCGGTTGCCTTGATCGCGACAGCTACCGCGATCAGACCGATTCCGAACATGTGCCGACGTTCGAGAGCGAGGGCAATGCCGGCGGCCATGAGTCCGACCATCAGCATTTCGTTGTGCACGCCGCCGATGAGGTGAATCAGGACCAGCGGATTGAGTACAGCGAGCCACAGCGCAATCGCGGTGTTTCCGCCGAGTTTCTTGGCCAGATGGGGGACCGCCCACATCATCAGCGCAAGGCCCGGCAGCATCGTGATTCGCAGCAGCATCGTGCCTGCGATGACGTTTTCGCCGGTAAGTCGAACAATGGCGTCGGTCAGGAGGAGGTGAACCGGACCGTACGGAGTGGTGGTTGTTGTCCACACGTTGGACACGTTGTCGAGCAGAATTCCGGGATTGACCACCGGACCCACGGAGTATGGGTCGAAACCGTCACGAAGCAATGCACCTTGGGCGAGATACGAGAACGCGTCTCGGCTGAACATGGGAACCGAGAAAAGCAGCGGAAACGTCCAGAGCGGCACAATGTATCGAAGCCCGCGGAGCGTGACGTCGCCGCGCAGAGTGGAGCGACCCAGTCGCGCCCAGGCACCGATCATGCACAGCACGCCGATCCAGACGATCGCCGCGGACAGGATCGATCCGTGCCCGAATCGGAGCCAGGACAGATGCATCGATTCCAGCAGCGGGTCCTGTCGCCGAACGCTACCTGCGCCGAATCCACCGAACGTGATCATCGTGGCACCGACAAAACCGAGAAGTGCGCTGTGTCCTTCGGGAGTCCGAAGGAAGTCGGCGGCCCTTCGTTGCCACGATGGTGTGGTGGCTGCTACGTGCGGACCGGCTTCGCCGGACAGAGCGGCAGAGGACGTCATGGGTACAGCTTCCTCCCCCGAGGTGTTCGGTTGCGGTTCGTGTGAATTTCTGGCGAATGGTCGGTTACGAGGGGCTAGTTTAGTTGCTCCCGAGACCAAGTACGGCCTCGCCTCGATTGCGCGCGCCGGTGATGCGTTCGGCGGCCAGTCGCCCGGAGAGAAGGACCGTCGGCACACCCACCCCCGGTACCGTTCCGGAACCGGCCAGGACGACGTTGTCGAAGCCCGGTTCGAGGTTCTTTCGACGAAACGGTCCGGTCTGGCTGAACATGTGCGCGGCCGCAAACGGACTGCCCGCCGTCATCCCTTTGTCCAACCACGTTTGGGGCGTGTCGACGTGGTCGATGTCGAGTCCGTCGGCCAGCCCGTCGTATCCGCGTTGTTGCAGGTTACCGAGGATTTCGCGGACGTACGGAGTCTCCAGTTTCGACCAGTCGAGCGGTGCGCTGACGAGGTTGGGACACGGTGCGAGAATCGAGAGGGGCTCGCGTGTGCGGCCGTCCCTCATGAACGTCAACCCGGCATCGGTGACCGCTGGTCTGGTGATCAACAGTGACGGATCGCTCATCAAAGTGCCGCGACCGGGTCCGGTTGTAATCTCCGCAAAAGTGCGTTCCCACGCGTCGCCGAAATCGATCGTGTGGTGTCGGCTCGCGGGCCATCGGTCTGCAATCGACGACAAGATTGTGCCGTGAATCACCACCGCAGACGGTGATGTTCGGACCCGGCGGGGCCGTCGACGAGTGTGTGGGCGCAACAGTTGGTCGGTGACGAGGACGTCGGGCGTCAGGACAAGAGCGTCGCAGGAAAGGCGTTCGCCCGAGGTTGTACATACCGCGCTGACACGTCGTCCGGTTGTTTCGAGTCGTTCGACGGGAGTGCCGAGTCGGAGTTGTCCGCCGCTTGTCGTGAAAGCGTCCGCCATCGATGCCGCGATGGAGTGCATGCCCCCTTCGGGGAAGTAGACGCCGAGAGATGTGTCCATGTGCGCGATGGCGCCATAAACTGCCAGCGCGCGTGCCGGTGCGACTCCGGCATAGAGAGCTTGGAAGGTGAAGATCCTTCGGAGTCGCGGATCTCGGATGAACCGGTCCACTTGGCGTCCGAGGGATCCGAAACCGCGGAGTGCGAGAAGCTTGGATAGATCCTTGAGTGCCGCCGACGAGTTCACCAAATCGAGCGGTGAATCGAAGTTTGCATCCATGAAGCGGTCGAATTCGGCGTCGAAAATTTGCGCAAGCCAACGGCGCAGTGACCGGTATCGCCGAGCCTCGTCGGGACCGCAAAGTCTGCTGACCTCGGCCGCCATGGTGTCGGGATCCGAGCTGACGTCCAAGGTAGTGCCGTCTGCGAATCGGGCGTGGTACGCCGGATCAAGTTTGTGGACAACCAGTTTCGGAGTCGTCAAGTCGGAATGTGCGCCGACGGCAGCCAGTGCGTCATCGATCAACTCGGGCATCGTCAGAACGGTTGCGCCGTTGTCGATGGTGTAATCGGGGCCGCGGTACTGGCCGACGCGACCGCCGACGGTGGCGTCGGCTTCGAAGATCGTGACTGCGCGGCCAGAGCCGAGAAGGTGCAGTCCCGCGGACAGTCCGGCGAGTCCGGCGCCGACAATGACCACGTGATCGCTTGGGGCACTTACGGTTCGGATGTGGCTCACGATCAGTACGTTCGCGAGGTGGCCGCGATGGCCATATCGGTGAGCCGGATCTTGGCTTCCGGAGTCGCGCTGCTCGATTCCAGTGCGGAGCCGGCAGATTCGACCAGTGCCGCGATGCGCGCTTCGGCGTCCGCCACAGCCCCGAGATCGGTGATCGCGATACGCAAAGTGTCGACTTCGGAGTCGGTGAGGTCGGTACCGATCCCGTCGCGGAGTAGTTGCGCTGCAGCGGGATCGGTGGCGTCGGCGCGATCGAGTGCCGCAGCGAACATGGTTGTTCGCTTGCCGGTGCGCAAGTCGTCTCCCGACGGTTTGCCGGTGACCGACGGATCCCCGAACATGCCCAGCAGATCGTCGCGAAGTTGGAATGCGATGCCGATGTCGGTGCCGAACTTCCGGTACGCGTCGATCAGTGCGGCGTCAGCACCGTAGAGAGCAGCACCCAGATGCAGCGGACGTTCGATCGTGTACGCGGCAGTTTTGTAGCGGTTCACACGCATGGCTGATTCGACGGTTTCGTCGGCGCGAGCTTCGTTGCTGATATCGAGGAATTGACCGCCGAGAACCTCGGTGCGCATTGCCGACCACACCGGGCTGACGCGCGCCGCAGCATCGGCGTCGATGCCGGATTCACGCATCATGTCGTCGGCCCAGGCCAAGGCCAGGTCGCCGAGCAGGATAGCGACAGCTTCGCCGAAGTGTGCGCCGTCGCCGCTCCAGTTGTTGCCGCGGTGCTGATTCTCGAACTCGACATGCACCGTCGGGAAGCCGCGGCGAGTAGTCGAGGCGTCGATGATGTCGTCGTGGACCAGTGCGCAGGCCTGGACGAGTTCGAGTGCGGTGCAGGCGCGCAGAACGCTCTCGCCGTCCGCTCCCTGTGGATCGCCGCCGGCGCCGAGCCACCCGGTCCAGGCGAAGGCCGGTCGGACGCGCTTTCCGCCCCGCAGCACAAAACTCTCGAGCGCCGCCACGGCTTTCTCGTACCCTCCGCCGATGTTCTCGACCATGTCGCGGCGTGAGGCGAAGAAGTCGCGCAAGCTCTGCTCGAACAGTGCCGGCAACTCGAGGGAGGACGGGAATGCGGCTGTGGCGGCTGAATTCGCTCGGGTGGGGTCGGTTCCAGCAGACAGGATGGCCTCCAAGGTCGGTTACTTCTCACACCTGTGGATCACGGCACGGGGGTGAGCATCGAGTCCAGCTTAGTGGGGGATCCGCCGACGCTCGGTGTGGCCCGTGAACTGCATGATCCTGGCATTCGAGATGCCTGGCTGGGTGCGATGCGCTCTTCCTCGGCAACAAAACATATGCTTACCTCGTGACATTCGATGCAGTCAGGGGACGCTCCAGCGAGGGCTGGGCCAGCCGAACACCATCGATCGTCGATCGGATCACGTCTCACACAGACGGTCGCATTCCGTTCTCGGTCGAGTTTTCACCGCCGCGCGACGCAGAAGCCGAAGCGCGGTTGTGGCGTGCCGTGCGCACGTTCGAGAGGCTCGGTCCGGCGTTTGTCTCCATGACGTACGGTGCCGGCGGTTCGACGCGTGACCGCACTGTTCGGGTTACCGGTGAGCTGGCCGAAGAGACGACGCTGCTGCCCGTTGCGCATTTGACAGCTGTTTCCCACAGCATCGACGAACTTCGATCCATGGTCGGTGCGTATGCAGACCGTGGCATCAGCAACATCTTGGTTTTGCGCGGTGATCCGCCCGGGGACCCACTCGGCGAGTGGAAAAAGCATCCTGACGGTGTCGAGTACGCCGAAGAATTGGTGCGGATGGTCCGCGACCTCGGTGACTTCCACGTCGGTGTGGCGTCGTTCCCCGAAGGGCATTACCGGGCGCCGGATCTGGCCCACGACACGAAGTACCTGGTCGCGAAGTTGCGCGCCGGTGCCGAGTACTCGATTACCCAGATGTTCTTCGACGTCGACGATTACCTGCGTCTGCGTGATCGCGTCAGCGCGTTCGACGCCGAACAGGGCGCAAAGCCGATCATTCCCGAAATCATGCCTGTCACGTCGCTCGGATCTGTGCGGCGCATGCTGGAGCTGTCCGGTTCTTCGTTGCCGCCGGCTCTCGAGCGTAGGTTCGACGCCGCAGCGGGCAATGGCGCTCAGGAGAATCGGGCGGCAGTCCGTGAACTCGGCATCGATCTGGCCACTGAAATGGGCGAACGATTGATCGCTGAAGGCGCGCCGTGCCTGCACTTCATCACGCTCAATTTTGCGCGTGCAACCAGTGAGGTGCTCGAACGACTCGGGCTGACGTCCGAGGCATCGACGGGTACGGCTGCAGCTCGCTAGCGTCAGGGGATCGTTCGGCCTTTCCAGGTAGCCCGGCCGAGACGGTGCCTTCGGCTCGAGTCCACCGCGAGCCCGATTGCGGCTGCAATCGATAGTGGGTGGGCGGCCGCGTCGGCGAAATCGCGGGCGCGAATTGTCCGGCGGGTCTCCATGTTTCGTGATGCAAGTCGCGAGAGGATGCCAGCCGCGTATCCGATTGCCGCGACCGCGCGTACCCGGCCGGTGCCGCAGACGACAGTGACGGCGGGTGCGATCCAGATTCCGGCGGCGGCAAACAGTACTACTGCCGTGGACGTCGGCGAACCGAAGGCGGTCCACAGCCACTTTCCGTAGCCCTCGCGCAGTTCCGTTGCGCTGGAATACATTCGGCAGGATGCGTGCTCACCGGCCAGAGCCACGACGGTGCGTAGGCCGGCCGCGCGCAGTGCCCGCGCAAGATCGAGATCCTCGGTCACGGATGCCGCGACGGCGCGGTGCCCACCGATCTGCCGGTAGTGCGACGCGTCGAAAACGAGGAACTGACCGCACGCAACCGCCATCGACGGCGCCGTGACAGCGTTGGAGGTCAGCGTTGGCAGTGTTGCCGCCCACGACCAGCACAGCAACGGTTGAACGATGCGTTCGGCAGCAGTGACGGCAATTTGCGTGGGCCACGGACTTAGCAACGACGCTCCGCTGCGACGCAGTTCGGTGACGGCCGCAGCCAGAGCATCGGGGCCGAGTCGGACATCGGCGTCGAGGAATATCAGAATGTCGGCATCGGTCGAGTCACTGTGGCGCGCAGCCTGATTGCAGGCGGCGGATTTGCCCAGCCATCCGTCTGGCGGTTCGTGCTCTCCCCGGACAATGGTGAATCGAATATCGCCGGCGGCTGCGGCCTCGGCAAGTGACGCGGTGCGATCGGTGGAACGGTCGTCGTAGATCACGACCCGGAGGTGTGTGATCCCACTTTGCGCGCGGAGATCGTCGATCAAGTCCGGAAGCCGAGTTTCCTCGTTGCGTGCCGGAATAATCGCGGTGACACGTTCGAAGATCGGATCGGGTGACACCCCGGCGAGGGCGGGGGTAGTGATTCGGTTGAGCACGCTGGTGGCAGCGCTGCCGACCGCGAATGCGGAGGCAGCTGTCAGTGCCCATCGGCGGATCGTTCTCACGTGTAAGAGGATGTGGGACTTTTCGGCGGCATTGCAACAGGGGTGCGGTTGCGCATCATCTCGGCCCCATGGTGCGGTTGCGCATCATCCAGGCCATTGCACCGACGATGATTGCGACGCCGAGGGTGAGTCCGGCCATGATGCCGGCCCAGCCTGCAAAACTTCGAGTGCTCGGATCCGCATAGCTCACTTCGGCACGCACAGTGGATACTTCACCGGCGGGCAGAGTCCACGAGACTCGCGAATCGCCGTCGCGATTGCCGTTGGTTGTCGCGATTCGAGCTGGAAATGCGATGCTGAATTGGATATCGGAACCCTGGGCCGGGACGGTCTTCAAATCAGCTTTTCCATCGAGGGCGACGGTGTCACCACTTCGCGTGAGTGTGAGCTGAAACGAACCGGCGCCCTCGTCCGTCATGGAACTCAGTTGCGCGACGTCCCCGAAGCTGAGGTCCGAGAAGAACGCCTGCGAACCGACATAACCGTCCTTCTTGTACTCCTGGACCCGAACTTGTTTCTCGAGCGACGAGGGCGGCGTCAACTGTGGTCCCTTGTCCGTCTCGTTCGCCGGGATGACAGCGGCAACGATCTGGCCGGACACACGGTCGTCGGCGGAGACGCCCATCGACACTTGAACGCGCAGGCAGCCGGCCAGCAAGGGGACCAACATCAGTGCGAGAGCGGCCGACGCAATGAATCGCTTTCGACTTCTCGGAGTGATTCGCTGACGAGTTCTCGGGCTGGTGGAGTCATCCGTGGACTGGTGCACAGTCGTTATCGTGCCAGTCGCGTCATCGGTAGTCAGCGACGAGGGGGTGTGTCGGCCAGTGAAGTTCGATCCCGGATGAAGGTGAGTAGCAGCCAGGATCCGAGAATCCCCATCACCGCGAATCCGTACATCGCCGAGTAACGCAACTCCGGGG
Source organism: Rhodococcus sp. IEGM 1379 (assembly GCF_030056815.1). Classification (GTDB taxonomy): domain Bacteria; phylum Actinomycetota; class Actinomycetes; order Mycobacteriales; family Mycobacteriaceae; genus Rhodococcus_F. The sequence goes on along the minus strand of NZ_JASHKR010000003.1, from coordinate 196,297 downwards.
CGCTGAGGAAGACGGAGTGCGCGAGGGCCGAACCGAGCCAGGTCCACAGAAACAGCCCTATGGGGACGGCCTCGGAGCGGGAGTCCTTCTCGTATCGCGTCGAGATCAGCTCCATGATTGTCGCCATCACCATGCCGACCAGGATCCAACCGGCGTAGTTGGTCAACGGGATGTGCGAGATCCCGCGCAATCCGGCGTTTTCGGCGCACCACGCCCACTGGCGATCGGCCACCATTTGCGGATCGAGGTACAGGTCCCATCCGAGCAATCCCACAACTGTCAGTGTTATGCGACCGATCCGGCGAGACACCGTCGAAAAGTTCCGAACCAGGCGGGTTGCGACGCACCAGATCGGATAGAAACCGGCGGTCCACGCGAACGGAATTATCAAGGGGACACCGGACAGCGCTGGACCCAGTCGATCGACGCTGTAGCTGTAGCAGCCGTACGGAATTCCGGTTGCTGTGCCGACTATTTCCGACACAAGCCCGATTCCTGCGGTGACCGCGATCAATGCAATCGTCCACGCCGCGCCGCGGTTGATTACCGCATGACTGATCGACGCAGCGGCGAGCAATCCGACGACTGCGATCGTGACGAGATCGCGGGTAGACCCGTCGACCAACGGGTACACGATCTGAGCTCCGACAGCGGCGAGCGCCAGAATCAGCGGAACCTTTTGCGGTGTCATTTCTTTCGAAGGATTCGGCGCAGTATCGAGTGTCCGCGGCGTTCGGAGAGTGCAATGCGAGCAGCGTTGCGACCGCTCGCTCCGGATACTCCGCCGCCGGGGTGTGTCGACGCGCCGGTGAGGTACAGGCAGTCTGCGCCAGGTACCCGATGAGCTGACAATTCCGGGAGCGGACGCCACAGCATCATCTGGTCGAGTGACATCTCGACGTGCATCACGTTGCCGCCGATCAAGCCCATCTCGGACTCGAGATCTCGCGGAGTTTGGATGTGCCGCGCCAGAATGCTGTCGGTGAAGCCGGGGGCCGACGCCTCCATCTCTCCGATGATGCGATCAGCCTCGGACTCTGCCAGCGACGCCCAGTCTCGATCCCCGCTCAGTCGGTACGGCTGCCACTGCGACCACAGTGTCACCTGGTGCTCACCCGGGGGAGCGATGCTGGGATCGATCCCGCTGAAACTCATACCGAGGACCGCGGGGCGCGGTGGCAGTTCACCGCCCGACGCAGCGCCTTGAGCAGTTCGTAGGTGGGCGCGATCTGAGACCAGAAGTTGTAGTCCCGACGTGCTCTCTTCGATCGAGGCCGACGGATACTGCGGTAGTTCGGACGTCGCCAACCGCAGGACCATACCGATTCCCGGGCCGACTCGAATCTTTCGGCGCCACCGTTCCAGGGTGGTTGCGTCGAAGCCGCCGTTGCCGAGAAGATCGAGCGTCGTCAGGATGTGGCAGCCGGCGATGACGGAACGGGCCTGCACTTCCAGTCCGCTCGCCGTGGTGACAGTCCAGAGGTCGCCGCGCCGGGCGACCGCGGTGACGGCGTCGCCGAGGCTGACCGTGGCACCGTCGGTGTGCATCCGCGACATGAGCGCTGCGCTCAGTGCGCCGCTTCCGCCGACTGCTCGGCCCGGCGGGAGCGTGTGCATGAGTGCCGCGAACCCCACCATGGAAGCGGTACCAGGCTCCGACATCGGTGGGCCCGACTGGGCTCCGAACCACGCGAGTGCAGCTTTGAGGGGTTCACTGTCGAAGTACTCGTCGAGGAGGGAATCGCCGGTGGCAAGGAATTGGCGCGAGATGTCGCTGCCGCCGCTACCGGTGTCGAGACCCCAGAATGACGACAGCAGATTCGGGCCCGTCGGCGGGGCGGAGAATGCGCGCATAACTCGGGTGCTGCGCTCCGACCAGACGGAAACGAACCGGCGGTAGGCGTCGGCATCTCTTGTGCCACATGCTTGCTCGATAGATCTGCAGGTTTTGTCGAGGTCGCGGTGGAAGACTATTCCGGGACGGTCCGAACCAGGCGGAGACGGCGCGAAGGCCCAGGGATCACAGTCGATGTACCGGAGTCCGTGTGCTGCGAGCCCGAGTTCTTCGATGATTCCGGTGTGTCGAATCATGATGTGGGCCGACGAACCGCGATCCACTTTGTGTCCGGGGAATCGCTCGACCGTCGACACCGCGCCGCCGGGGACGGTGTCCTTTTCGAACACGCGAACCGACCAACCCTCGCGGGCCAGGTACGCGGCCGAGACTAACGCGTTGTGGCCGGAACCGATGACGGCCGCATCAAGAATGTGCGTCACAGGGGCAGTCCTCTACCGAGAACGGCAAAAGGCCGACTGTCTCCGGAGAAGCGGAAGCGTCGGAGTACGTCCTGAAATCCGAGCCGACGGTACAGGCGCCAAGCCCGATTGTCCTCGTCGAACACTTCGGGGGTGGAGAGCAGAACCGAGCGCTCGGGCCGATCATGGAGGAGATGCCGGATCAGGGATTCGCCTAGTCGATGGCCCTGGCCGTTCGGATGAATATGCAACTCGGTGAGTTCGAAGTAGTCGTCGAGAATGGCGGAGATCTCCGACTGTGCACGGCCGGAACGGTGCAGTCCGTGCAGGACCTGCTGGTGCCACCACTGATCTGAGCTCCCGCGATAGCCGTAGGCAATTCCGACCAGTGACTCGACAGTGGGTGAACCGGACCCGGGTCCGGCGAGCGCGCCTACTGCTTTCCATCCGGGGCGGGTCGAGTGCTCGGTCCACATGGGTGCTCGATGGAACTCGGTGCCGCGCGGATAGTCCATTGCGGTGACGTACACGGTTAACGCCTCGTGCAGTCGTTTCGCGAATTCCTCGCGGTTCAGTTCAACCGTGTGTGGTGTCCAGGCGATCTGCGGGTCGACCGGTCTCACCTCTTCTCTTGACGACTTGTCGGTGGGTGCAGTTATATTGAATAGGTCGAACGAATGTTCGATGTGAGTGATCCCGAACTAGCGGGCAATCGTCGGGTTCGGTCCACTCGCGAGGTTCGCAGTGATGTGGTGATGCCCGAAGGGAAGCGGGCATCACCACATCACCGGATTCTGTTTTTTCGTGGAGTGAATCCCTACGTCACGGGAGGTGCCCGGATGTCTGAACGAGTGAAGTCCCAACGAGTGAAGTCCCAACGAGCAAAGTCTGAACGAACCCTGCCCGCGGAATTGTCGAGTCCGTCGGTGTCGGCAGTGTCCAGACTCCCGGCAATTTCGGGAACCGCAAAATTGCCCGAACGCTCCGTGGGTTCCTCCGCAGTGATGGGTTCCGGAGATCGGCCCAGTGGCGGATTCGCGTGGAATCTAGTGGGGAAGGCCGACGCGTTGCTCGCCGAATCCGCCGGAGCCGGCGATGCTGCGGACCGTTTTCGATGCGGCTACCTGGCGGCGCTGCGAGGTGCCGGTGCGGTGTTGGCCGTCGGCGTCGTCGGGACGGGGTCGCGACGCAAGCGAAGCGGAAATGCCTGGGCGCTCCTGGATTCGGCGGCACCGACATTCGGTGCCTGGTCGCGGTATTTCGCGGGATGGTCGGATACGCGGGCGGCAGTCGAGACGGGACTTCGAGTGGAGATCAGCGATGCTGACGCGGATGCATTTGTTGTCGAAGTCGGTCGATTTTTGACTGCAGTCGAGGAATACATCGGACAGGCGCTTCGAATCGATCTGAGAGCGTCCTGAGATTCAGCGCGCCTGAGAAGTCCGAATTTGCAGAAATTGCAGGTTGCACGGCCGGATCGGAGCCGATTTACCGCTCGTCGACACAAATACGTACGCTTGTGGCGGAACTCGTACGTGGAGTTGGTGGTCCGGGACCTAAACTACTCGTATTATAAAAACAGGTAGTCGTTCACGTTGATTACCCGCCGCCTCACACCGTGAGGTGGTTGCCAAACTTCCAGTGCCGGGGGAGGTACCGTGCCACTCTCCGAGCACGAGCAGCGCATGCTCGATCAGATCGAGAGCGCTCTCTATGCCGAAGACCCCAAGTTCGCCTCCAATGTGCGAGGCGGCCGTATGCGGGCGCCGTCTAGTCGGCGACGTTTCCAGGCGGCAGCTTTATTAGTGCTGGGTCTGGTCCTGTTGATTGCGGGAGTCGCACTCCCGTTCAAACCGGGCGGTTTTCCGATAATCAGTTTGGTCGGGTTCCTGTTCATGTTCGGTTCCGGCATCCTGCTCTTGTGGGGTGGCGGTCGACGTACGACAGGAACGTCCACTGCGAATGGTGGTACTCACGGCAGCGAAACTCAGTCCGGACCTCCGGGTGCTGGTGGGCCGAGCGGCGGTCGGGGGCATTCACGCGGACGAAGGTCAGGCGGTGGATTCTCTTCTCGCATGGAAGATCGATTCCGTCGTAGGTTCGAGCAGGAATAGCTCGTAAGCAGATATGTTCATCGATTGCCCTGCTCATTGGGTCAGCAGGGGAGTCCTTGTGGGGTGGCGCGATCTGAGTAGTTGATGACTCCGGCAGGCCACATGTTCGGTGTAAATAGGACGGTCGGCAACCTTTGGTTGCCGACCGTCCTTGCATTTACAGGACATTGGTCCTCCTCCACTTTCCCCCCTGATATGTAAGGAAATGGAGGCCTGTTTGAACCATGAGGGCATTGGTGGGAATTTCCGTATTCTGAGCTGGTCTTTTGTCCAATTTGAGGGTTTACAAGGCTGGGCTGGTGTGAGCGACGGACGTGTGGCTCGGAACACTTCTCGGGATATTCCCCAGCTTCCCCCACCGGCTTTGAACTGCTATTACTCAGCAAATCGGACTCTTGGGTGCCCGTTTGCTCCTTGTGTGTGGGGGAAAGTGGGGTACTGTGGGTGCGGGCGGAGAGCTTGGGACCACAATTCGCCCAATCGGGAGGGTCTCGGTCCAACGCTGAATTTCAGGGTTGGCTCAAAGTTGGTTCCAGGTTGCAGCTTGAAGGACCAAGGCTCGCGGGAGGTGTCGAGTGTTTCTCGGTACCTTCACGCCGAAGCTCGATGACAAAGGCCGGCTCACCTTGCCGGCAAAGTTCCGCGAAGAATTGTCAGGAGGGTTGATGATCACTAAAAGTCAGGATCACAGCCTTGCTGTCTATCCTCGGGACGAGTTCGTCAAGCTTGCCCGCAAAGCAGCGGCAGCTCCACGCAATGATCCAGCAGCACGGGCGTATGTTCGCGCTCTCGCAGCTGGGACAGATGAACAGCACGCCGATGCCCAGGGGCGAATCACCCTCTCGGCTGATCATCGGCGTTACGCAAACCTCTCCAAGGAATGTGTAGTGACCGGCTCTGTCGACTACCTCGAAATCTGGGATCTTGCAGCCTGGGAGAGGTATCTCGGAGACAACGAAGAGGACTATTCGCAGGCAAACGGCGAATCTCTCAGTGAGATCGTCTAGCGGCGGATAGTCCACGGCGAATGCCGCGAGGCCTCTGCCCGGAAAGACCCTGACGCACTTCCCCAGCGCCAGGTTCTACTTCGGGCAGGGACCTCGAAGCATTCGCTGGTTCGAATAGTCATTCTTCATCGGAATCATGAAAGTAGGAGCCGGAGCAAACATGGTTGATCGCGAGGTGAACGAACCCTCGGACGCCGACGGCTTCGCGCACGTTCCTGTTCTGTTGCATCGCGCTGACGATCTTCTCGGTCCCGCCATCACCGCTGTCGGTGACGGCGGTGATGGCGCGGTCATGATCGACGCGACACTCGGTCTCGGTGGGCATTCCGAGTTCTTTCTCGGCAAGTACCCGGGACTCCACCTGATCGGTCTCGATCGTGATACCAACGCGCTGCGGATCGCCTCCGAGCGACTGGCACCCTTCGCGGATCGAACCACGTTCGTGCACACCACCTATGACGGAATCGAAGACGCACTCGAAGAGGCGGGCCTTCCCACCGCCGAGTCGGTACACGCAATCCTCTTCGACCTCGGCGTGTCTTCCATGCAGTTGGACGAGGCCGATCGAGGGTTCGCCTACTCCATCGATGCGCCGTTGGACATGCGGATGGATCAAACAGTCGGGCTCACCGCGGCCGAGGTTCTCAATACCTACAGTCATGGTGATCTCGCTCGAATCCTGAGTACGTACGGCGAAGAACGCTTCGCGGGAAAGATTGCCTCCGAGATACTTCGGCAGCGCGAGAAGGAACCGTTCACAACCAGTGCGGCTCTGGTCGAGTTGTTGTACCGGGCAATCCCCGCAGCCACCCGTCGTACCGGTGGGCATCCCGCCAAGCGCACGTTCCAAGCTCTGCGGATCGAGGTCAACGCCGAGTTGGATTCTTTGCGCGCGGCAGTTCCCGCTGGTCTGGAAGCTCTGGCCGTCGGCGGCCGCGTGGTCTTCATGTCGTATCAGTCGCTCGAGGATCGAGTTGTGAAGGCGGAGTTGGTTCCACGCTCCAAGTCGACCAGCCCTGAGGGGCTTCCGGTCGAGCTTCCCGGAATGGGGCCGGAGTTCAAGATCCTCACCCGCGGTGCTGAGCGAGCGTCGGAGCAGGAAATCGAAGAGAACCCGCGATCGGCGCCTGTGCGATTGCGAGCAGCCGAGCGTATTGCCAGGAGGCGGGCATGACGACGAAGGGAAGCAGTGGGGACGATTCTTCACAGAAGCGCCGTTCCGGTGCAGCGCAGCGTGCCTACGACAAGCGAATGGCCCGTACTGTCGGACGTACGTCGACGGGTAGTGAATCCGGTTTTTCGAGCTCTCGCGGAGGAGAGTTCAAAGCGCGAATTCCGTTTGTTGCCTCCATCATCGGATTGTTCTCGATCGGCCTCGCAGTGACGCTGCTCCTGACAACCAGGTCCGCCGAAGACTCCTATCAGCTGAGCGATGCCCGCGCATTCAATCAGTCTTTGGTGGAGCAGAAGGCTGCGCTCGAGAGGGACTACCAATCGCGTAATTCGGCACCGGAGCTTGCCAACGCGGCAAATGCTCTCGGAATGGTCCCGGCCAAGGATCCGGCTCGGCTCGTTGTACATCCGGACGGAACCGTCGAAGTTGTCGGTACGCCGGCGCCGGCCAGTGCGGCGCCCATGCCGCCACTCGACGCTCCCGTCCCGGCGCCTTCGCCTGTGGTTCCGAGGACGTCCGCAGTTCCGACAACAGTGCCGAAAACGACAGTGCCGGTCCCACCCGCCGCGACACCGGGCGTGCCCAGCAACCCGCAAAACCTCGCTCACGGTGAGCAATTGGTTGCGGTGACCTCTGCGCCGGCTGTACCGACATCGGCGGCGGTGCCGACACCGACCGAGGATCGTCGGTGAATCGCAACTCAGAGTACGACGGCCCTCGGCGAGATTCGGGTAGGCGCCGCGCCGCGCCGGTGAACCGGAAGCGTGCACGCGCGTCCAAAACTTCCGCCTTTCCGTTTCGCCAGCGAGTCGGGCGCATCACGATGTGTGGTGCGCTTGCGGTTGCGGCGTTGCAACTCTTGTGGATTCAGGGCGTCGACGCGCCGAGTCTGGCTGCTGAGGCGGCCAACCAGCGAACCACAACACAGGTGGATCCGGCGGTGCGGGGATCGATCACCGACCGCAACGGCAACCCCCTCGCATTCACCATGGAAGCGAAAGCTCTTACCTTCCAACCGAAAGCGGTACGTGCAGAGTTGGAAGAAGCTCGGTCCAAGAGCATCGAAGCGGGTGTCGAAGTCGACAAACAGCCACCCGAGGTAGCGGATCGCATTGCCGAGATCGCCGCCGGAGTTCACGCGAAGTTGGGCGATGCCGCTCCGGAAAAAGAAGTCCTCGCGAAGATGAACAGCGACGAGACTTTTGTCTACTTGGCTCGGAGCGTCGATCCTGCTGTCGCAGCCGAGATTTCGTCCAGCTTTCGTGAGGTCGGCGTCGAACGCCAGGACATACGCGAGTACCCGGGTGGGTCCCTGGCAGCCAACATGGTCGGTGCAACGGGGTGGGACGGGCACGGACTTCTGGGGCTCGAGTCCTCGATGGATTCGACACTGGCCGGTATCGACGGTTCGCAGACGTACGACCGCGGCAGCGACGGCGCAGTGATTCCGGGCAGTTGGCGCGACAAGCAGCCCGCCGTCAACGGTTCGGGAGTACAACTCACCATCGATTCCGATCTGCAGTTCTTCGTGCAACAGCAGGCGCAGATCGCCAAGGACAAGTCCGGCGCGAAGAACGTCTCGGTTGTCGTCCAAGACGTCCCCACCGGGCAGGTCCTTGCGATGGCCAACGACAATACTTTCAACCCCGGGATCGGTCTCGAAAACAATCTGCGGTCGGTCGAGACAGGCAATCTGTCGGTCACGAGTCCCTTCGAACCCGGCTCTGTGAACAAGATCATCACGGCGGCTGCGGCCATCGAGGACGGATTGACCACACCGGACGAGGTTCTGCAGGTTCCGGGCAGCATCACGATGTCCGGCGCTACCGTGAAGGACGCGTGGGACCACGGGGTTGCTCCCTACACGTCTACCGGTGTGTTCGGTAAGTCATCCAACGTCGGAACGCTGATGCTGGCGCAGCGCGTCGGCGAGGATCGTTTTGCCGACATGCTCGACAAGTTCGGTCTGGGGCAGCGCAGCGAGGTCGGGCTCCCCGATGAGAGTGCCGGCCTTGTGCCCAGCCGTGACCAGTGGTCCGGCGGTACGTTTGCCAACCTCCCCATCGGCCAGGGTTTGTCGATGACGTTGTTGCAGATGACCGGCATGTACCAGGCGATTGCCAACGACGGCGTGCGTATCCCACCGCGGATAGTCAAGTCCACCGAGAACTCGTCGGGAGAGCGGACAGAGTTGCCGCAACCCGAGGGTATCGAGGTGGTTAGTCCGGAAACAGCGGCAGCGGTTCGTGACATGTTTCGCTCGGTAACTCAGGACGACACCGGTAATCAGCGCGGCACGGGTGTGGCCGCCGGAGTCGAGGGTTACCAGGTCAGTGGCAAGACCGGCACCGCGCAGCAGATTGATCCCGCGTGCAAGTGCTACTCCAACTCCAACTACTGGATCACCTTTGCCGGCATCGCTCCGGCAGACAATCCGCGTTTCGTGATCGGAATCATGCTCGACGCTCCCGTTCGGGGTGTCGACGGCGGAGGCGGACAGTCCGCAGCGCCGCTGTTCCACAACATTGCCTCGTGGATGCTGCAGCGTGACAGCGTTCCGATGTCTCCGGATCCGGGTCGTAAGTTGGTGCTGCAGGCAGACTGATGGCGTGGGAATCATGACCGACGCGGTCTTCGTCGGTTCCCGCGCGCGGTAATCTCAGACGTCGCAGTTTTCTTGTTTCAGGATCCTGTGGCTGCCTTTCGACCAACCACAATTGCCAGGAGCCGAGTGACAGTGCCGAACAGTTCGCAATCGTCGTCGGAACCTTCGCCGTCGTCGCCGGATTCTTCCGCATCATCACAGCCTGGTGTTGCGCAGAGTGCACGACCAGTTCATCCGATCGACACGGAGATCGCGGTTCTGGCGGCATTGTCCGGGGCCCGCCTCGATTGGCTTCACGTCGAGTGGATGGGCGCCGCGAAGGCAGCCGACGTCGTCTCCGGTGTTGATCTTCGGGCGCAGGCAATTGTTCCGGGAGATCTGTTTGCGGCGTTGCCGGGTGCTCGCTCGCATGGCGCCGAGTTCGCCGGTGATGCACTTGCCCGCGGAGCTGCCGCGATCTTGACGGACGAAGCCGGCCTGGGTTTGCTTCGCAGATCCGTCCCGAAGACAGACCGACCGGTGAGGGTTTTGGTCCATCCGAAACCTCGTGACGTACTCGGCGAGATCTCGGCCGAAATTTACGGCCGACCGTCGGAGAAGATGCAGGTCATCGGCATTACCGGGACCTCAGGCAAGACCACGACGTCATATTTGCTCGAAGCTGCGCTGGCCGGCGCCGGGCGTACGCCGGGCTTGGTGGGCACTATCGAGACCCGGATCCAGGGCCGTCGAGTGCCGAGCGCCCTCACCACACCGGAAGCGCCGCAGTTGCATGCGTTGTTCGCAGTGATGGCGGAGCAGGGTATCGACACCGTCGTGATGGAAGTGTCGAGTCATGCTCTTTCACTCGGACGCGTCGACGGTATCCGCTTCGATATCGGCGCGTTCACCAATCTTTCACAGGACCACCTGGATTTTCACAGAGATTTCGAAGAGTACTTCGAGGCGAAGGCTCGTCTGTTCGATCCGCAGTCGACTGTCCGGGCCGACCGTTCAGTCATCTGCGTCGACGACGTCTGGGGTCGCCGGATGGCGGAACTCGTCGCCGCTGATGCTCTGACCACCGTGTCGACTTCCGAGTCTGACGCCGATTGGAATGTCGGATCGGTCGAGGTTGCCGACGACGGTTCGCAGACTTTCGATCTGATCGGACCGGATGGACAGTCGTCGCCGGTGTCGTTGCGGCTTCCCGGGCGATACAACGTTGCGAATGCTGCCCTTGCTCTGACCATTTGCGTTGCCGCCGATATCGATCTGCCGGCGGCCGTAGCGGCAGTGGGAGCAGTGGATGTTCCCGGCCGCGTCCAGCGCATCGATCGTGGCCAAGGATTCCTCGCCGTTGTCGACTACGCGCACAAGCCCGCTGCCCTCGAGGCGGTCATTGCAACGCTGAGAAATCAAGTCTCCGGCCGCGTCGGGGTCGTTGTCGGTGCCGGCGGCGACCGAGATGCCGGCAAGCGCGCACTGATGGGTGAAGCGAGCGCGCGCGGCAGTGATCTGCTGATCGTCACGGACGACAATCCGAGGACTGAAGTGCCCGCCACGATTCGCGCTGCAGTGATGGCGGGTGCGCTGGCGGTTCCGGAATCGGAGCGCGGGGTGGTGCTCGAAGTGGGGGATCGCGCCGAGGCGATCGAACAAGCCGTTCGTTGGGCACAGCCCGGCGACGTAGTACTGGTGGCCGGCAAAGGTCACGAAACAGGTCAGGAAATCGACGGGGTCAAGCATCCTTTCGATGACCGCGAGGTGCTGGGCGAGATGATCGACCGGATCGTCGTCAACACAGCACATGGAGGCAAGAAATGATCCCGATGACGCTCTCTCGGATTGCCGAGATCGTCGGAGGAACCCTGCACGACGTCGACGATCCGTCGGCGACCGTGACGGGGACCGTCGAATTCGATTCTCGCAGAATAGGTCCGGGTGGACTCTTCCTGGCGCTGCCAGGAGCCCGCGTCGACGGTCACGAGCACGCCGGTGCGGCAGTCGCGGCCGGCGCAGTGGCTGTATTGGCGGCTCGGCCTGTGGGAGTGCCGGCAATCGTGGTGGCACCACACTCGTCGACCGGTCCGAGTTCGGTCATGGCTCTCGAACATGACGCCGACGGTAGCGGTGCGGCGGTGCTGCGCGCGCTGGGCTTGCTGGCCAGAGCAGTCGTCGACACGTTGTCGGCCGATAACGGTCTGACCGTCGTCGGAATCACCGGTTCCGCCGGAAAAACATCCACCAAGGACCTTGTCGCCGCAGTATTGCGCGGGTCCGGTGAGGTTGTTGCACCGCCGGGTTCGTTCAACAACGAATTGGGCCACCCGTGGACCGCCCTGCGCGCCGACGAGCAGACAGACTTTCTGGTACTGGAGATGTCGGCCCGCGGTGTCGGCCACATCGCTGAATTGGCACAGATCGCGCCGCCCAAGATCGGTGTCGTCCTGAACGTGGGCACTGCGCACCTCGGTGAATTCGGCTCCCGAGAAGCTATCGCGACCACGAAAGGCGAACTGGTAGAAGCTCTTCCGTCGGCTGCTGAGGGTGGTGTCGCCATTCTCAATGCCGATGATCGTATGGTCGCGGCAATGGCGTCCCGTACCGATGCGCGTGTGGTGCTGGTCGGACAATCCGAAGGTGCCCACGTACGGGCAACGGACGTGACGGTGGACGATCAAGCCCGGGCAACTTTCACGCTGAATTCGGACAAGGGTTCGGCGCGAATCCGGCTGGCTGTCCACGGTGAACATCAGGTCGGGAATGCACTCGCTGCTGCAGCCGTAGCCCTGGAAAACGACGTCTCGGTCGCGGATATCGCTCGCATCCTCGAAGACACGAAGGCAGCTTCGGCCCGGCGCATGGAGGTCACCGAACGCAGTGACGGCGTCACCGTCATCAATGACAGCTACAACGCCAACCCGGAGTCGATGCGTGCTGCGCTCAAGGCTCTGGTGTCGATGGCGCGTTCGGATCGACACTTCGGCCGTCGAAGCTGGGCAGTGCTCGGCGAGATGGCGGAACTCGGCCCCGAATCCGTCATCGAACACGATGCAATCGGCAGGCTCGCCGTGCGTCTCGATGTCAGCAAGCTGATCGTGGTCGGGACCGGTCGCACGGCTCGCGCGATGAATCAGGGCGCTGTGATGGAGGGTTCCTGGGGTGACGAGTCCGTAGTGGTCCCCGACGCTGCAGCTGCCGTGGCGATCCTCGAATCGGAGCTTGCACCCGGTGACCTGGTGTTGGTCAAGGCATCTCAGTCGATCGGTCTCTGGACGGTGGCCGAGGCGGTTCTGGCGCAGAAGCAGGTGTCCGAGTGATTCAAATTCTGCTGGCCGCCGGCATATCGCTCGCGGTCTCGATCATGCTCACCCCGATCCTGATCAAGGCGTTCGCCAAACAGGGATTCGGTCAGGAGATCCGGACCGAAGGCCCGGCCAGCCACCAGGCGAAGCGCGGAACACCGACGATGGGTGGTGTCGCGATCCTCGCCGGAATATGGGCGGGATACTTCGGCACTCACCTCATCGGGATGGGTATAGACGGGGCGAGTGGACCGTCGGCGTCGGGGCTTCTTGTCCTCGGCCTGACCACGGCGCTCGGCGGTGTCGGGTTCCTCGACGATTTCATCAAGATCCGTAAGCAACGCAACCTCGGGCTGAACAAGACGGCCAAGCTCGTCGGACAATTCGTCGCCGCAGTAATCTTCGGCATCCTCGCGTTGCAGTTCCGCGGTGCTGACGGCCTGACTCCGGGCAGCGTTCACCTGTCTTACGTTCGTGACATCGCGACGGTCTCGCTCGGTTCCGTCGTGTTCATCGCGTTCTGTTACTTGCTGGTCAGTGCCTGGTCCAACGCGGTCAACCTCACCGACGGGTTGGACGGACTGGCTGCGGGAGCAATGAGTTTTGTTCTCGGCGCGTACGTCATCATCACCTTCTGGCAGTTCCGCAATTCGTGCGAGACCAGTCCGGTGAAGGGCTGCTACGACGTTCGTGACCCGCTCGACCTTGCGTTGATCTGTGCTGCCGGCGCTGGTGCGTGCATCGGTTTCCTGTGGTGGAACGCGGCTCCGGCCAAGATCTTCATGGGGGACACCGGTTCGTTGGCACTCGGCGGCATGCTCGCCGGACTGTCGATCACTACGAACACCGAATTGTTGATGGTTGTCATCGGCGCACTGTTCGTCGCTGAGGCCGCGTCGGTGGTGATCCAGGTAGCGGTGTTCAAGTCCAGCCGTCGACGGGTCTTCCGAATGGCTCCGTTCCATCATCACTTCGAGCTTGCCGGGTGGGCGGAAACCACGGTCATCATCAGATTCTGGCTGCTGGCCGCAATCGCGTCGGCAATCGGACTGGCGCTCTTCTACAGCGAGTTCCTCGCAGCCATCGGAGGCTGACCGTGACCAACCCTGTGGACTCGACCAACTCGGGGGATTTAGGTAACGATCTGAGTTGGCTTCGCGGACAAAGAGTATTGGTCGCCGGCGGCCGAGTCTCCGGCCAGGCGACCATCGAACCGCTGGTAGTCCTTGGCGCCGTGGTCACGGTCGCCGATTCCACGCTGGATTTTGCGGATCGTTGCGCCGAACTTGGTGCCGATACAGTCACCACCGCCTCGATCGAGGCAGATCAGAATTCGATTAAGCAGTACGCGCTCGTCGTGACTAGCCCGGGGTTCCGGCCGGACGCACCGATTCTTGCGGCAGCCGCCGGTCACGGTATTCCGATCTGGGGCGACGTCGAGTTGTCATGGCGGGTTGACCACTGCGGTCTGTACGGACCGCCGCGAAAGTGGCTCGTCGTCACGGGAACCAACGGCAAGACGACAACAACCTCGATGCTCGCCTCGATTCTGGACGCTGCGGGTCTCGAAGGTCGCGCGTGCGGCAATATCGGTCTGCCAGTGCTGGAAGCGTTGATGGACACGTCGCCTCGCGTCGACTATCTGGCCGTCGAGCTGTCGTCGTTCCAATTGCACTGGGCCCCTTCGGTGTGCCCTGATGCCGGCGTAGTTCTCAATGTCGCTGAAGACCACCTGGATTGGCACGGTGGTATGGCTGCGTATGCCGAGGCGAAGGCACGGGCGCTCAGTGGCAAGGTCGCGGTCGTCGGGCTTGACGACGCTATTGCCGCGCAATTGGGCCGCGCTGCTTCTGCCGACGTCGTCGTGGGATTTCGATTGGGCGCTCCGGTTGACGGAGAGTTGGGTGTTGCAGACGGGTTTCTCGTCGACAACGCATTCGGAACGGGCGTGCAACTGGCTGAGGCTGCGGATATCGATCCGCCCGGTCCGGCCGGCATCATGGACGCACTTGCCGCTGCCGCGCTCGCCCGAGCTGTCGGGATCGCTGCCGACGCGGTTCGAGCCGGGTTGGCAGCTCATCAGGTGGGACCGCATCGAGGCGCAGTTGTCGGCACGGTGGGTTCGGTGGTCTTCGTCGACGATTCCAAGGCGACCAATCCGCATGCCGCACGGCCGTCGATCCTGGCGCACGAACGCGTGGTGTGGATTGCCGGTGGACTGCTCAAGGGTGCCAGTGTCGACGAGTTGGTGGCCGAGGTTGGCAGCAGGCTTGCCGGCGCAGTGTTGCTGGGAAGCGATGCCGGTGAGATCGAGCAGGCGTTGTCGCGACACGCGCCCGAGGTCCCCGTCGTCCGCGTGGGAACGGAGGACGATGCACAGGTGAACAAAATTCACAGCTCGTCGACGAAGTTCGTGACCTTGCCTTCGGGATCCGACGCCGATGCGGTGATGGCGGCCGTGGTCGGTGAGGCCGCGGAGTTGGCCTTGGTATCGGTACTGCCCGGCAGTGCGGTGGTTCTGGCACCGGCAGCTGCGTCATTGGACATGTTCGACAGCTACGGCCATCGCGGCAACAGTTTTGCTGCTGCCGTTGCGGCGTTGTCCGATCCGCCACCCGGATCAGTGAGCGAAGCCGGAAACGCACAATGACCCAGGGTCCCAAGACCCGAATCGGTGCCTGGTTGGCGCGGCCGTTGGCGTCGTTCCATCTGGTGGTCACGATTGCCGTGATGTTGACGGTCTTGGGCCTGGTGATGGTGCTGTCCGCTTCGGGCGTCGAGCAATATACAAGCGGTGGTTCAGCCTATTCGCTGTTCTTTCAGCAGTTGATCTTCGCAGTGCTGGGTTCGGTACTTTTTTATGTGGCCTTGAGGATTCCGGCACACACTATTCGACGATTCTCGTTTCCGGTTTTTGTCGTCGTGTTGATCATGCTGGTGCTGGTGCTCATTCCGGGAATCGGCACCGCAGCTCAGGGTGCGCGTCGATGGTTCACGGTGGGCGGCTTCTCGCTTCAACCATCGGAGCTCATGAAAGTTGTGCTCGCAATTTGGGGTGCGCATTTGCTCGCGTCGAGGAGGACCGACGACAATTCGGCTCGCTCGATCCTGATCCCGCTCGTGCCGGCAGCGCTCCTGGTGTTCGCTTTGGTTGTCGCACAACCGAACCTGAGCACGACGATCGCTTTGGGCATCATCCTCGGTGCGCTCTTGTGGTTCGGCGGTCTTCCGTTGAAATTGTTCGGAACTATTGCCGTTACCGGTGTCGTGCTCGCCGGAACACTTGCATTGACCGCTGGGTACCGATCGGACCGGGTCAAGTCGTTCTTCAATCCCAGTGATGACCTTCAGGGCGGCAATTACCAAGCGAAGCAAGCTCTGTATTCGCTCGCTGACGGCAAGATCTTCGGGGTGGGTTTGGGGCAGAGCGCCGCCAAATGGAATTACCTGCCCAACGCGCACAACGACTTCATCTTCGCGATCATCGGCGAGGAACTGGGTTTTGTCGGTTGCCTCGTCGTTCTCGGACTCTTCGCGGGGTTTGTCTACACCGGCTTGCGTATCGCGGCTCGAAGTATCGATCCGTTCTGGCGACTGCTCTCCGCCACTGCAACCACGTGGATAGTCGGTCAGGCGATGATCAATATCGGATACGTGATCGGATTGCTCCCCGTGACGGGCCTTCAATTGCCACTGGTCTCCGCGGGCGGTTCGTCGCTGGCGATCACGTTGTTCATGTTCGGCATCATCGCGAATGCCGCGCGTCACGAACCCGAAGCCATCGCGGCCTTGCGTTCCGGTCAGGACGGTAAGATTTCCAGGCTCCTGCGGTTGCCGCTGCCGGTTCCGTACCAGGCATTCGGCGCAGTTCGTCGTGCTGCCCCGCAGCGTCGCAAGGAGCAGCCAGGCCAGGCAGGGCAGAATGGACGACGTCGGCAGGCGCCGACTCGGAACACACAGGACCCACAAGATATTCGAGAGCGAGGAATTCGTAGGTGAGCGGCAAAAATTCGGCCCTGTCGGTAGTAGTGGCCGGGGGAGGAACAGCCGGTCATATCGAGCCAGCTCTGGCAGTGGCGGACGCAGTGAAAGCTCTGGCTCCCGACACCGTGATCACCGCGCTGGGGACGGCCCGAGGTCTGGAAACGACGTTGGTACCGGCCCGCGGATACACCCTCGAACTGATCCCACCGGTCCCACTGCCCCGTAAGCCGACGATGGATCTGGTGAAACTCCCGATGCGCATTCGGGCCTCGGTCCGTAAGACGCGCGAGGTCCTCGACTCCGTCGATGCGGACGTCATCGTGGGTTTCGGCGGATATGTGGCATTGCCCGCGTATCTCGCTGCACGCGGTGGGTTGCTTCGACGCCGTCGCAATATCCCGATTGTCATTCACGAAGCCAACGCCAGTGCCGGGATCGCGAACAAGATCGGCGCACGACTTGCAACGCGAGTTCTGGCTGCAGTGCCGGGATCAGGTGTGAAGAATCGCGGCGCCGACGATGCCGACATCGTAGGGATTCCGGTTCGGGCATCCATCGCGAATTTCGACCGGGCGGGTTTGCGGTCGCAGGCTCGGGAGTACTTCGGGCTTCCGCAGGACGGGCCGGTTCTGCTGGTCTTCGGCGGTTCACAGGGCGCAGCATCACTGAACGACGCGGTCAGCGGAGCGGCGCAGGCTCTAGCTGATGCCGGAATTTCGGTGTTGCATGCGCATGGACCCAAGAACTCGCTTGTCGTGACGCAGCATTCGGCGTCGGCGCCGTATGTTGCTGTTCCGTACCTGTCTCGGATGGACCTCGCGTATGCGGCCGCCGACGCAGCGATTTGCCGTTCGGGTGCCATGACGGTTGCCGAGGTGTCGGCAGTTGGGCTACCGGCCGTGTACGTGCCGTTGCCACACGGAAACGGGGAGCAGGAACTCAATGCAAAACCTGTAGTCGCCGCGGGCGGCGCGGTCATTGTCAGTGATGCTGAACTGACGCCGGCATTTGTAGCCGCCACCGTCGTGCCATTGCTCGTCGACGCGACGCGTCTGCAGGAAATGAGCGACGGTGCCAGCGGCCTCGGGCACAGAACTGCCGCCACCGAAATTGCGCGAATCGTTCTGGAAACAGCAGAACGCCACAACACAGCTGTAAGCAACAACATTAGGGGAAACCGATGACCGCGCTGCCCGCCCACCTCGAGCGAGTACACATGGTGGGAATAGGTGGTGCCGGCATGTCCGGCATCGCACGAATTCTGTTGTCCCGCGGTGGACTTGTATCAGGATCGGACGCGAAGGAAAGCCGTGGCGTGTTGGCGTTGCGGGCGCGCGGAGCGCAAGTCCGTATCGGGCACGACGCCGACGCACTCGACTTGTTGCCCGGTGGGCCCACCGTAGTTGTCACAACACATGCAGCCATTCCCAAGGACAACCCCGAGCTCGTCGAGGCAGCACGTCGTGGGATTCCGGTGATTCTCCGGCCGGCGGTTCTCGCGTCGTTGATGGAGGGAAACCGCACGTTCCTGGTTTCGGGTACTCACGGCAAGACGTCGACGACGTCGATGTTGGTGGTTGCGTTGCAGCACTGCGGTTTCGATCCTTCGTTTGCTGTGGGCGGCGAACTCAACGAAGCCGGCACCAACGCGCACCACGGCAGTGGCGATGTCTTCGTGGCCGAGGCGGACGAGAGCGACGGGTCGCTACTGCAGTACGACCCCGACACGATAGTCGTGACCAATATCGAAGCCGATCACCTGGATTACTTCGGAAGCGTCGAGAAGTACGTTCAGGTATTCGATGATTTTGTCGACAAACTTGCTCCCGGTGGACTGCTGATCGCGTGCCTCGACGACGAGGGCTCTGCGGATCTTGCGAAGCGCGTAGTTGCATCCGGACGCAAGGACATTCGGGTTATCGGCTACGGCAGTGCAGATGTTGACGTAGCGGACGCCTTCGAGCCTGTCGACGGAGTCGAGGTGGGTGTGCGCCTACTCGATTTCCGTGCCCACGACGTAGGCGGTGTACTTCAATTCCAGTTGGCCGGAGAAGCTGCTGCGCGGACGGTGCGCATGGCGGTTCCGGGACGCCATATGGCGTTGAATGCGCTTGCTGCACTCTTGGCTGCCCAAGCTGCGGGCGCAGAAATCGACGAAATAGTCGAAGGTCTAGCCGGATTCGGGGGAGTGCACCGACGCTTCCAGTTCACCGGTCGTGAGCGCGGAGTGCGAGTATTCGACGACTACGCGCACCATCCCACAGAGGTGCGTGCCGTGCTGAGTGCCGCGGCGGATCTCGTTCGCCCGCAGGATGATTCGTCGGTTTCGAATTCTGCGGCCGGCCGGGTAATCGTGGTATTCCAGCCGCACCTGTATTCGCGGACGGCTACCTTCGCTACGGAGTTCGCGGCTGCGTTGGACCTGGCAGACGAGGTGGTCGTGCTCGACGTCTATGGCGCCCGTGAAGAACCGATGCCCGGTGTCAGTGGGGCACTGGTTGCCCAGTCGGTCACCAAGCCCGTTCACTATCAGCCTGATCTGTCGTTGGCGCCGCGTCAGGTTGCCGGGCTCGCGCACCCGGGCGACATCGTCATCACGATGGGTGCGGGTGATGTCACGATGTTGGGCAAGCAGATCCTCGATGCGCTGCGCACGGTTCCTCATCAGGCTCAGCGCACGCAGTCGCTATGAGTCCTGACGCACGCAGTCACCGTGGTCGGCGAGATCCGGGGGCGCGGCGGGCCACGACCACACGTCGGCGAAGCACTCGAACCGAATCCCGCTATTCGACGCGTGCAACCGCGCCGGCCGCGGCACCGGAGCCCACACCGAAGGCGCCGTGGTTCAAGCGACCCGCGATCATGCTGCCGTTTGCGACGGTGGTCGTCGTCGGGCTTTTCCTGACGGCGTGGTTGTCGCCGGTGCTTTCGGTACGTGGCACCGAGGTCCGGGGAGCGACGACGGTCGATGAGGCGCACATTCTGGAATTGCTGGCGATTCCGGCCGGCCAGCCGCTGATGCGGGTAGACACAGGCTTGGCTGCGGCTCGGGTTGCGGCTATACCCAAGGTGGCGTCGGCGCGGGTGCAGCGAATGTATCCGTCGACGATTCGTGTGACGGTGACCGAACGTGTGCCGGTTGTGTTCATCGATTCTCCGGAAGGCGCGCATCTTCTGGACGAAACGGGCGTCGATTTCGAGATCGGTGTTCCACCGCCAGGTGTGCCGCGATTGGTGACGGCAACACCGGGGTGGAACGATCCGTCGACGCTGGCTGCGTTGAACGTCCTCGCCGCCTTGCCACCGGAACTACGTTTCCAGGTGGGAGAGGTTGCTGCGCGGTCGATTTCGGATGTGTCGTTGACTCTGGTGGACGGCCGAGTGGTCAACTGGGGAGGCGTCGAGAAGTCTGATCGTAAGGCCGCCGTGACGCTTCCGCTGCTGACTCAGCCGGGTCAGACCTACGACGTATCGAGTCCTGATCTTCCGACGGTGCGCTAGCTTGCGTCGAATAGAGTGTATTTACGTCAAATACTTCCGTCTGTCTCGGCGCGCCTAATGGCGGATCGCGATGCCGATGCATAGCGTTTGGTTTCAGATCGAGTACTTGACATAACTCTAACCCTGTGGTTGAGGTTGAGTGTTGAGATTCCAGCGTTACCCAGCTTCATCCAGCAATAGACAAACAATGCGTAATACGACACAGAAGGCGAGAGCCGATGACGCCCCCGCATAACTACCTCGCCGTAATCAAGGTCGTCGGCATCGGCGGCGGCGGCGTGAACGCAGTCAACCGCATGATCGAACAGGGACTCAAGGGAGTCGAGTTCATCGCGGTCAACACGGACGCGCAAGCCCTCCTGATGAGTGACGCCGACGTCAAACTCGACGTCGGTCGCGAACTGACCCGCGGTCTCGGCGCCGGTGCGGATCCTGAGGTCGGCCGCAAGGCTGCCGAGGATCACAAGGACGAGATCGAAGAGGTCATCAAGGGCGCCGACATGGTGTTCGTGACCGCTGGTGAAGGCGGTGGAACCGGAACCGGTGGCGCACCTGTCGTCGCGAGCATCGCCCGGAAGCTGGGCGCACTGACGGTCGGCGTCGTGACGCGGCCGTTCTCCTTCGAAGGCAAGCGACGTGGCGGCCAGGCCGACACGGGAATTCAGCAATTGCGCGAGTCGTGCGACACGCTCATCGTCATCCCCAACGATCGCCTGCTCCAACTCGGCGACGCGGCTGTCAGTCTGATGGATGCGTTCCGTAGTGCCGACGAGGTTCTCCTCAACGGCGTTCAGGGCATCACCGATCTGATCACCACGCCCGGATTGATCAACGTGGACTTCGCGGACGTGAAGGGCGTTATGTCCGGTGCGGGTAGCGCACTCATGGGTATCGGCTCATCCCGCGGCGAAGGCCGTGCGATCAAAGCCGCTGAGTCCGCTATCAACTCGCCGCTTCTCGAAGCATCGATGGAAGGTGCCCGCGGCGTTCTGCTGTCGATCGCCGGCGGCAGCGATCTGGGTCTGTTCGAGATCAACGAAGCGGCTACGCTCGTGCAGGAAGCCGCACATATCGACGCCAACATCATCTTCGGAACAGTCATCGACGATTCACTCGGCGACGAAGTTCGTGTGACGGTCATCGCTGCTGGTTTCGACGGCGGTGCGCCTGCGCGTCGTCCTGTCGAGTCGGGTGCGCCCGGCCGTGGATCCATAGGCGCCGGCCGTGCGGGTGAGGTCGGACGTTCGCCCGTTGCGGTGGAATCCCCTGTGGAGCAGCAGGTTCCGGTCGCGCGTGAGCCCATCGGCGGCGGCTCGCTGCCGCCGCTCGACGGACCGCGTCACGCACCACAGCCGGAAGACGACGGCGACGACGACGTCGACGTTCCCGTCTTCATGCGTCGCTGACAACAGCGCCGCGCACAGTCTCGAGATCAGGGTATCCAGTTTTCTGGGTACCCTGTTCTTGACTGATCCTTTCTTTATCCAGGAACTGCACCCGGATCATGTCCCATGTAGCAGTGAACATTCGACGTTTGTGAGCACAAAATCTTGAGTACCGAGAAGTCGACCGCCAATTTTCGAGTCCGCCGCGTCGTGACGAGTCGAGCAGGCGGTGTTTCACAGGCGCCGTACGACTCGTTCAACCTCGGTGACCACGTTGGTGACAACGCCGACGCCGTCGAGTCCAATCGTCGTCGCCTCGCGCAGGAAATCGGCGTCGAGCCGAATCATCTTGTCTGGATGGAACAAATCCATTCGCGTAACGTCACCGTCGTGACGGAGCCGACGGATGAGGTCATTGCGGTGACCGATGCTCTGGTCACCACCGTCCCCGGGCTGGCTCTCGCGACGCTCAGTGCCGACTGTGTTCCGGTTCTGCTGTCCGACGAACAAGCCGGAGTGATCGCCGCGATTCATGCCGGTCGCATCGGCGCCCGCATCGGAATCGTGCCGCGTGTGCTGGCCGAGATGGTTCGCCAGGGCGCCGACGTCTCCCGGATCGGAGCCTTCCTCGGACCTGCCGCCAGCGGCCGCCAGTACGAGGTTCCCGCAGCGATGCGCGCTGATGTGGAAAAGCATTTGCCGGGCAGTGCAACTCGCACGGCAAAGGGAACTCCCGGACTCGACCTCCGGGCCGGAATCCGTAAGCAACTCCTCGATGCCGGTGTTACGGGCGTCGCCGAGGATCCGCGCTGCACCATCGAGGACAAGGCACTGTTCAGTCACCGTCGTGAGTCACTCACCGGACGTCAGGCCGCAGTGATCTGGATGGATCCGATCGCACCGGCCGAATCCCCGGTCGAATCCGCACCAGCCGAGTCCGCACCAGCCGAATCCGCAGCTGCGGAAACCGACTAGGTCATTCGGTATGAACGACGACGCCGATTCTTCGCGAGTAGCCGACATCGCGTCGGCGCTCGACTCGGTGCGGGCCAGACTGGCGGCGGCGTGTGTCGCTGCCGGTCGGCCTACCGCCGACGTGAAGCTCCTGCCGGTAACAAAGTACTTTCCGGCATCTGATGCGCGGATTCTCTACGACTTGGGTTGCCGCGAGTTCGGTGAGTCCCGAGAGCAGGAAGCGATCATGAAGGTCGCGGAATTCGACGCTGTGACGCGTACTGATTCCGCTGAGCCTGTTCGCTGGCACATGATCGGCCAGTTGCAACGGAACAAGGCGCGATCCGTCGCCAAGTGGGCCTACGCAATTCACTCTGTCGACAGCTCACGACTGGCCGATGCCCTCGATCGCGGCGCGCTTGGCGCGCTCGACGACGGTGATCGCACCTCGCCGCTGCGTGTGTTGATCCAAGTCAGCCTCGACGGAGACCCCTCGCGTGGCGGTGTCACTCTCGAAGAATTGGCACCTCTCGCAGACAAGCTCGAGACAGCAGAGGGTCTGGATTTTGCCGGCTTGATGGGCGTTCCGCCGCTGGGTACCGATCCCGAAGAACAGTTCTCGATCCTGCACGACGCGCATCGGGCGCTCCTCGGGTCACACCCGCAGGCAATCGAATTGTCGGCCGGTATGACCGGCGATCTGGAGGCCGCAGTTCGCCACGGATCGACATGCGTGCGTGTCGGAACCGCATTGCTCGGCTCACGACCAGTAACCTCGAAATGATCGCTCAGGTGATCGCCCAACCCGTCCACACCGCTGCGACCGGTCGCAGTCGGATTGATTCCGCCGCGCCAAGGAAGGTCGATCAATGAGCAACCTGCACAAGTTCAAGGCTTACTTCGGCATGGTTCCCCTCGACGACTACGAGGACGAGTACGTGGAGGAGCCCGACCAGGCTCGTCGCGCACCTCGTCGTAGTCACGATGGTTACGCCGAACGCGATGACCGTGAGTTTGCCGAGCCGGCATTCTCGAAGGCCGGTTACGCACCCAGTCGTCGTGAAGAGGAAGAAGCCGATTTCGATCGTTACGATTCGCGTCCGCGGATCGATGCAGTCGGAAGCCGCGCACCACGTCCCTCGATGGCACCGCGCCCGGCGAGCCGCGGAAACCTTGCAGTCGACGCTCGTGCCGAGCGCCCCGAGGTTCGCCGTGCTCCCGTCATCGACGACGGCGGTCCGCTGGCGAAGATCACCACGCTGCGCCCGCAGAGCTACGCTGAGGCACGGACTATCGGTGAGCGATTCCGCGACGGAACACCCGTCATCATGGATTTGGTCGACATGAGCAATGCCGATGCAAAGCGACTGGTCGATTTTGCCGCCGGTCTGGCTTTTGCCCTGCGCGGTTCGTTCGACAAGGTCGCCACCAAAGTGTTTCTTCTCTCACCGGCTGACATTGATGTGTCGGCCGAGGAGCGTCGTCGCATCGCGGAGACGGGCTTCTACAGCCAAAAATGATTCTCTCGATTGCGGATAGCTCCCTGAACAGCCGAAACGCTGCGTTTGTTGGTTGGTTGAAGCCGGTGCCGACGACCTCGGTCGTCGGCGTGCCCGCTCGTGATTCAGCCGGTTCGCGGAGCTCCGGTTTTGCTGCCGATGCAGGATGTCTGTTTTGGACACCACGCAGAAGTCAGGCAGAGTGAGAGTGTGAACGGGCTCCTCGAAGTGATCTATCTAGTGCTGGTTATCTTCTGGCTTTTGTTGATCGGCAGAGTGATAGTCGAGTTCGTTCGTTCGTTCGCCAGAGACTGGCGACCGTCGGGACTGGTCGCAGTCATTCTCGAAACAGTTTTCACTATCACCGATCCGCCGGTGAAACTCCTTCGTAAGTTGATCCCTCCGATCAACCTGGGTGGGGTTCGCCTGGATCTATCCATCATGGTCTTGCTTTTCATCGTCATCATCCTGATGTCGGTTGTCAGCTCGGCGCGGTAGTAGAGCGGGTGTGCCAGAATGGAACGCATAGCTCGTGTGGTGGTTCGCCGCTACGTACACCGTGTTGCAACTGAATGCTTGCTAGACCGCCTAATGACGCGTGAAGGGATCCTTCCATGCCGCAACTGACTCCAGCTGACGTGCACAACGTTGCGTTCAGCAAGCCGCCTATCGGCAAGCGCGGCTACAACGAAGACGAGGTCGACGCATTTCTTGATCTCGTCGAGCAGGCGCTGTCGCAGCTCATCGAAGAAAATGCAGATCTGCATCAGCGCGTAGGTGAGCTGGATCAGGAACTTGCCGCCGCGAAGAAGGCGCCGGCTGGTGCGCAGGCCGCTCCGGTTGCTCCGCAGCCCAAACCTGAGCCGGCTCGCGTGGTCGAGGCTCCCAAGCCCGCTCCTGTCGTGGCACCGGTCCCCGTGGCCGCAGCAGCTCCGGCACCACAGAGCGCTGACACACACATGCAGGCAGCCAAGGTCCTCGGCCTGGCGCAGGAAATGGCTGATCGCCTCACCGGTGATGCCAAGGCGGAGTCCGAGCAGCTGCTCGGTAGCGCTCGTACCAACTCCGAGCAGCTCATGAGCGAAGCTCGCAGCAAGGCTGACGGCATGATCTCCGACGCTCGCAACAAGTCGGAAGCAATGCTCACCGACGCGCAGACTCGCTCCGAGACCCAGCTTCGCCAGGCTCAGGAGAAGGCTGACGCTCTCAAGGCGGACGCCGAGAAGAAGCACACCGAGATCATGGCGACCATCAACCAGCAGCGTTCGGTCCTCGAAGGCCGCATCGAGCAGCTCAAGACGTTCGAACGTGAGTACCGGGTGCGCCTCAAGTCCTACCTGGAATCGCAGCTCGAAGAGCTCGAACAGCGCGGTTCCGCAGTGCCGGTCGACGGTGGCCAGGAATCTTTCAGCCCGTCGTTCGCAAAGGGAAACAGCTGACCGAGAGATTCTCGACGGTCAGCGGCGACACCGGTAGAGGTTGACACGTGCTGGTCTCGACGATAGTTCTCGCTGCGGCAGGATTTGCATTCCTGGTCATTGCTCTGACAACCGGTTCGATTGTCTGGGCGTGGGCATGTATCGCTATTTGCATCGCAGGTGCCGTTCTCTTACTGGTCAGTGCGCTTACCAGTAAGAGAACGGTTCTGCCGTTGGATGAGCAGGATAGGTCCGCTGCCTCCGGCGCCGGGCCGATCCCGGATTCCGGGGACGTGCCCGATTCTGCGGATGCCGATGGCGGATCAGCGAATGAAAACAACGAGCATTAGACTGGTCTACACGAACACAGGCTAATCAATATTTATTTGGCTAGTCAGGATTTATCTGGCGATGAACCGGCGATCACCGGGGAGCCTTCGGAAGAACAGTGATTCAGCAGGCAATTGAGCCCGCCGGGCACTCAGTAGAACCGAACGGGTGAGCCCGTCACAGCTCAATGAGAGAGGTAACCGGAAGTCCGGACGGTGAACGTCGCCGGATTCACGTGTTGCAAGCGGGGTGGTACCGCGGTACGTACGCAGATGCGCACTTATCGTCCCCGTGCCGAGTCGGACAGGCACGAGGAGATCGCAGTGGCGAGTAACGGGTACCCCAAAGTCGATTACGGCGTCCCCGCCGATACCGGAGTCAAGTTTCCGGTTCTGGAAGAAAAGGTCCTGAAAGAGTGGGCTGACGACGACACCTTCCGGGCGTCTGTTGCCAATCGCGACGGCAACGAGGAGTTCGTTTTCTACGACGGTCCACCGTTCGCCAATGGTTTGCCACACTACGGTCACTTGCTGACGGGTTACGTCAAGGACCTCGTGCCGCGTTTCCAGACCATGCGGGGCCGCAAGGTCGAACGCCGATTCGGCTGGGACTGCCACGGACTGCCGGCTGAGCTCGAGGCCGAGAAGCAGCTCGGTATCAAGGACAAGTCCGAGATCGACGTCATGGGTCTCGCCAAGTTCAACGACTACTGCAGGTCGTCGGTGCTCAAGTACACCGATGACTGGCGTGAGTACGTCACCCGTCAGGCGCGCTGGGTCGATTTCGACAACGACTACAAGACCCTCGATATCGACTTCATGGAGTCGGTCATGTGGGCGTTCAAGGAACTTTTCGACAAGGGTCTGATCTACCAGGGCTTCCGCGTGCTGCCGTACAGCTGGTACGAGCAGACGCCGCTGTCCAACCAGGAAACCAAGCTGGACGACGCATACAAGATGCGTCAGGATCCGGCTGTCACGGTCGACATGCCGTTGGTGGCACCGGGTTCGCCTCTCGACGGCGCCAACGCAATCATCTGGACCACGACGCCGTGGACGCTTCCTTCCAACCTGGCGACGGCGGTGCATCCCGAGATCGACTACGTCCAGGTACTCGGTCTGGATGGCAAGCGATATGTGTTGGCGGAGGCTCGTGTCGGTCATTACGCGCGTGAGCTGGGGGAGGACCCCGAGGTGGTTTCGCGCCACAAGGGCAGCGAACTCGTCGGATTGTCTTACACGCCGCCGTTCGACTTCTTTGCCGGCCATCCGAATTCGCATGTCGTGTTGTCCGCCGACTACGTCACCGTGGATTCGGGAACTGGAATCGTCCACCTCGCACCAGCTTTCGGTGAAGAGGATATGGATGTCGCTACTGCCAACGGTATCGAGGTCGTTCAGCCTCTCGACGCCGGTGGAAAGTTCACGTCGATGGTGCCGACGTACGAGGGCTTGATGGTCTTCGATGCGAACCCGGTCATCATCAAGGATCTCAAGGCCGCCGGAAAGTTGTTGCGGCACGAGACGATCGAGCACTCGTACCCGCACAGTTGGCGCAGCGGTCAGCCGCTCA
This sequence comes from Rhodococcus sp. IEGM 1379, assembly GCF_030056815.1. Lineage (GTDB taxonomy): Bacteria > Actinomycetota > Actinomycetes > Mycobacteriales > Mycobacteriaceae > Rhodococcus_F. The sequence continues at coordinate 169,211 of NZ_JASHKR010000003.1, read as the reverse complement.
TCTACATGGCAGTTCCGTCGTGGTTCGTTTCCGTCACCAAGTTCCGCGACCGCATGGTCGAGCTGAACCAGGACATCACGTGGGTGCCCGACCACATCCGCGACGGCCAGTTCGGTAAGTGGCTCGAAGGTGCTCGCGACTGGAACATCAGCCGAAACCGCTACTGGGGCAGTCCGATCCCGGTGTGGATGTCGGACGATCCGCAGTACCCGCGCATGGATGTGTACGGTTCGCTCGATCAGTTGGAGGCAGACTTCGGTGTGCGCCCGGCCGATCTGCACCGCCCGGTTATCGACGATCTGGTCCGTCCCAACCCGGATGACCCGACCGGCAAGTCGATGATGCGTCGGGTGCCCGAGGTTCTGGACTGCTGGTTCGAATCAGGTTCCATGCCCTTCGCTCAGGTTCACTACCCCTTCGAGAACCAGGATTGGTTCGAGACTCACTACCCCGGCGATTTCATCGTCGAGTACAACGGTCAGACCCGCGGCTGGTTCTACAACCTGCACGTGCTGGCTACCGCATTGTTCGATCGCCCCGCGTTCAAAACTGTTGTGGCACACGGCATCGTCCTCGGTGACGACGGATTGAAGATGAGCAAGTCCAAGGGCAACTACCCGGACGTCAAGGAGGTTTTCAACCGCGACGGCAGTGATGCCATGCGCTGGTTCCTGATGTCCTCGCCGATCCTGCGCGGTGGAAACCTAGTCGTCACCGAGCAGGGTATCCGCGAAGGCGTTCGCCAAGCACTGCTGCCGCTGTGGAACGCCTGGAGTTTCCTGCAGTTGTACACACCGGAATCCGGAGTGTGGCGTACGGATTCGGAGAACATCCTCGATCAGTACATCTTGGCGAAGCTTGCGAGTACTCGCGATGTCATCACCGACGCTCTCGAGGCCAACGATATCTCCGGTGCCTGCGACGAATTGCGCTTGTTCTGCGACGCCCTCACCAATTGGTATGTGCGACGCTCGCGTTCACGTTTCTGGGATGAGGATCGCGACGCGATCGACACGCTCCACACTGTTCTCGAAGTGGTGACACGTCTGGCTGCGCCGTTGCTGCCGTTGGTGTCCGAAGTGATCTGGCGCGGATTGACCGGCGAACGCTCGGTGCACTTGGCTGATTGGCCTGAGGCGTCGGAGTTGCCGGCCAACCCTGAACTGGTTTCCGCGATGGACGATGTGCGTGTGGTCTGCTCCACCGTGCTGGGCCTGCGTAAGGCGCAGAACCTGCGGGTTCGGTTGCCCCTGCCCGAGGTCACTGTCGCTGCACCCGATTCGGAGCGTCTGCGCCCGTTCCTCGGCTTGATCGCTGACGAGGTCAACGTCAAGAAGGTCGATCTGACCGATGACGTCGACGCTCACGGCCGCTTCGAGATTGCGGTCAACGCGCGCGCTGCCGGCCCACGTCTGGGTAAGTCCGTGCAGACCGTCATCAAGGCTGTGAAGGCCGGCGACTGGACCGAGACGGCCGATGGCGTTGTCGTCGCAGCCGGAATTGAACTGCTGCCGGAGGAGTACACGCAGAAACTGGTTGCAGCAGAACCTGATTCGACGGCAGCTCTTCCTGATGGGGTCGGCCTGGTTGTTCTCGATTCGGCTGTGACCGAAGAGCTCGAGGCTGAGGGTTGGGCCAAGGACCGTGTACGTGAATTGCAGGATGCACGTCGCAATGCCGGCCTCGACGTGTCGGACCGCATCAAGGTCATCCTCGAGGTGTCTGAGGATCGCAAGGAATGGGCGCAGCGCCACGGCGACATGATTGCCGGTGAGGTTCTGGCGGTCGAATTCTCCGTGGGCGAGGCAGGTAGTGACGCCGTGGACCTCGGTGATGGAGTCCGCGCCGCGATCACGAAGGCCTAAGTACAAGCCTAAGTACAAGAAGGCCTAGTTCACGCTGACTCCGGTGCCCCGAAGTATGTCGGGGTGCCGGAGTAGCGTGCTGGCATGAGCTCGAGCAAAGACACCGTCGCGTGGATTCTGGAACAGTTGGAGCCGCTCGACGTCCGTGCCCGGGCCATGTTCGGTGAGTACGGGTTGTATTGCGACGAGAAAATGGTTGCGCTGATCTGCAACAACACGTTGTTCGTCAAGCCGACCGAGATCAGTGTCGAGTTCCCATCGCTGGCAGACCGCATGCCGCCGTATCCGGGCGCAAAAGACTATTGCCGGGTGCCGCAAGAGAGCCTCGACGACGTCGATCAACTTCAGGCATTCATCCAGCGAACTGCTGACGCAATGCCGCTGCCCAAGAAGAAACCACCCAAGAAGAAATTGCCCGTTGTCGCTGATGAATCACGCTGACCCGACGCGAAGTCGAAGGTGGGTACTTCATCTCGACATGGATGCGTTCTTCGCTTCCGCCGAGCAATTGACTCGTCCGACTTTGCGGGGACGTCCGGTGATGGTGGGCGGTCTGGGTGGCCGGGGTGTGGTTGCCGGTTGTAGTTACGAGGCTCGTGCGTTCGGGGCTCGCTCCGCGATGCCGATGCATCAGGCACGTCGATTGGTGGGCGGCGGGGGAGTAGTTCTGCCGCCGCGGATGTCGCTCTATTCGGTGTTGAGTAAGCGGGCGTTCGACGCGTTGAGGCTGCGAATGCCGGTGCTGGAACAGTTGTCGGTGGACGAAGCGTTTGGTGAACCGACAGAACTGGCGGGCGCTGGTGCTGATGAGGTTCGCGCGTTCTGTGAGGACATTCGTGCTCTCGTACTGGCTGAGACGGGATTGGTTGCGTCCATCGGTGCGGGGGCCGGCAAGCAGGTGGCTAAAATTGCATCGGGTCTGGCCAAACCTGATGGTGTGGCGGTTGTTCCGCCGGGTCAGCAGCGGGATCTGCTCGATCCGTTGCCGGTACGCAAGCTGTGGGGAATCGGCCCGGTTGCGGAGGAGAAACTCAAACGGCTCGGGATCGTGACGATCGGCGGATTTGTGCGTACACCGCCGGCGGAGGTTGCATCGATCCTGGGAACAACGGTGGGGCCGGGCCTGCACCGACTGGCTCAGGGTATCGACGATCGCCCGGTCGCGGAGCGTGCTGATTCCAAGCAGATCAGCGCGGAATCGACGTTCGCGACCGACATCGTGACGTTGGCGCAGTTGCGTGTTGCGGTCGAAAACAGTGGTGGCTCTGCCTATTCCAGGCTCGAGAAGGACGGCCGCGCTGCTCGGACGGTGGTACTCAAGCTCAGGAAATCCGATATGAGTGTCCTGACCCGATCAGTGACCCTGCCCTATGCGACCCTCGACCGCGCGATCCTGATTGCGACTGCTCAGAAGCAGGTGATCGATCCGTTGGAACTGGGACCGATCCGGCTGGTCGGGGTAGGTTTTGCCGGGCTGTCGACCGTCCGTCAAGGGTCGTTGTTTCCGGAACTCGACCAGGATGTGCCCGGGTATCTGGTCGAAACAGTGTCGGACGAAGCCGACGACGCTCCGGTGCCGGCGCGGGTTCCGGAGAGATACTGGCACCCCGGTCTGGATGTGAGCCATCCGGAATTCGGGCACGGTTGGGTGCAGGGTGCTGGACACGGTGTGGTGACGGTTCGGTTCGAAACGCGTTCCACCGGAACAGGAATCGCCAAGACTTTTTCCGACGACGACGCGTATCTCCAAGTCGCGGATGCTCTCGGCAGCCTACTCTGAGGAGATCCTTAGACTTTCCACACTTACCGTTGGGTAATGTGATGAAAGACCGCGAGTGCCCACGTTCATGGTGTGCTCGTATGTGAACACCGGAATGGATAGGACTGAGAAGTTGAAGCTTCGTAACATGACCGTCGCAGCCGTCGCGATTGCAGCGGCCCTGACGATGACTGCCTGCAGTTCCAGCGAGACTGAGACCCCGAAGACGACTACCAAGACCCCGACGGCCACTGTCGAACCAACCTCCGTAGCGCTGCCGTCGGCTGCCGATTTCAATGCGCTTCTGGTCAAGGGCCTCGACGAGAGTGTTCCCGTCGCGGAGCGCGCCAACCTCGTTGAGGGCGCCGAGGCTGATCCCGAGCTGATGAACCAGGTTGCCGCAGCTGCCAAGGCCGCCAACGCTACGGTCGAGATCCTTGACCCGGTCATCGACACGGGTAGCGATACGGCTTCAGCTTCCCTGAACATCATCGTCAACGGACAGCCGCTCGGTCAGGGCGCTCAAGCGTCCTTCGTGTACTCCGATGGCGTGTGGAAGCTTTCGAAGACCACCGCGTGTGCGATTCTTCCGGTCGCGAACCTGACGTCGCCTGCGTGTGCTTGATTTTCAACTCTGAATAAAACTGCCGTCGGTCCCCGAAAGGGGAGCCGACGGCAGTTTTGTCTGTTCAGCAGGTCAGTGGTGGAAGCCTTCGGTGACGCGCGGCCGGGGCATCGGAGTGGCGAGTTCGTCGAGGAACGCGGTTTCTTCCTCGATAATGCGCAACAGGCTTGCTGCCAAGTCCATGCTCAGGCCGTTCCGCACGACGATGCGCTGCACGGTCATCTCGGTGAGGTCATCGGGCATCGGATATGCCGGAACCAACCAGCCCTTCGCGCGCAGTCGATCAGACAGGTCGTACAGGGTCCAGTTTTCCGTGTGCCCGGGCTTGAGACGCCAGGCGAAGACCGGAATATCACTACCGTCGTTCCAGAGTTCGAAGGCGTCGAGTTTCCCGATGCCCTCCGCCAGGAACTTTGCGACGTTCTGCGACGACTGTTGGATCGAGCGGTAGCCCTCGCGGCCGAGCCGAAGGAACAAGTAGAACTGCAGGATCACCTGAGCACCGGGGCGGGAGAAGTTGAGCGCGAAGGTCGGCATGCTGCCGCCGAGGTAGCTCACCTTGAACACGAGGTCCTCGGGGAGCAGATCCACCGAACGCCACACGACCCAGCCCAGGCCCGGATACACCAATCCGTACTTGTGCGCCGACGTATTGATGGAGTGCACTCGCGGAAGCCGGAAGTCCCATTCGATTTCCGGTTGCAGGAACGGCGCGATCATGGCGCCCGAAGCCCCGTCGACGTGGATGGGAATGTCGAGTCCGGTCTTCTTCTGGATGGCGTCGAGTGCGTTGGAAATCTCGAGGACGGGTTCGTACATTCCTGTATAGGTGACGCCGAGGATAGCGACAACCCCGATTGTGTTCTCGTCGACGTACTTGTCCAGGTCATGCCCGTCGAGGGTGCGGTGCTCTTCGCTGATCGGGACGTATCGCGCTTCGACGTCCCAGTAATTGCAGAACTTCTCCCAGCACACCTGCACTGCCGAACTCATGACCATGTTCGGTCGATCCGTCGGCTTACCGGCGGCTCGCCGCGCGTGCTGCCAACGTCGTTTGAGGGCGAGTCCGCCCAGCATGCAGGCCTCGGACGAACCGATGGTCGATGTTCCGATCGCGTCCTTCGGGGACGGTGCGTGCCACAGATCTGAGAGGATTCGCCAGCAATACGTTTCGATTGCGGCGGTCTGCGGATACTCGTCCTTGTCGATCATGTTCTTGTCGAAGGATTCGGCGTAAAGGCGGGTGGCGTGATCGTCCATCCACGTGCCCACAAATGTGGCGAGATTCAGGCGGGCATTGCCGTCCAGCATCGTTTCGTCGTGGACGATCTGATATGCCGTTTCGGGAAGCATTCCGTCAGGTTCGAGGGCGTACTTCGAGGCAACCGAATCTTCGCCAGGCCTGGAAAAGATCGGATTCACGGAAACGTAGTCGGTATGTTCGGCTCTTCTCGGTTCTGGCATGAACTCTGCTCCTCACATCGGTGTGGCGCTATCGTCTTTTCCCAGCACTACTTACCGTTCATGGTGACAGGGGAGTTGTCAAAGGGTCTGCGGTTTGGCTTCTTTCGAGTAACAGGACGCCAGCAGGTAGAAGAGGACGGAAATTACTACAAGAACGCCCGCGATGCGCGAGAGGACGCCGGGCTCAATGATCACGAGTGCGACGCCGCCAATTCCGAGGGTGATCGCGTAGAGCAGCGTGAGTGTTTGCCACAGGGAAGAATCGGGCCGGATTGCGGAAGGCTTGCCGCGCTGCTCGTTCCACCAACTCAATGCCACTGGAACGACTACCGCGACATAGACGATCGTCGTCAGTTCGCCGTTCACGATGCCGGTGATTGCGAGGAAAATGGCGGATAGAACGAAGACGCCGATCGCAGCATTTCGAAGCAGGCGTCGGAAGTTCATAGAACCATCATGCCGTGCCATCTACTGAAATGGGCACTTCCGGATCGGGTGATGTTCTGGTTCCAGACGAGGTCAGGGTGTGGGGCGATCATAGACATCGATCATCGACAATGTTGATCGTAAATAGGCCTCGCTTGCTGCTATCCCTTACCCGGTCGCGCGTATCAACGCCGGAACTTCGGGGAGGGCACGCACGGCGTCATTGAGATGAGTGCAGCCTTCTGTTCCCGGAACTGTTCGAGAATAACGGTTCTGAGCGCAGACCGGGGAGTGCCGATAATGCGCCCGACATTCAGTGACGCGAGTGGGCATTCTTCGTAGGGAAGTACCCGAGGATCCGCGTCGATGGTGAGCAGCGTGCCGGTTTCGACATCGGCAGTGGCAGTGACGTGGTACTCGTGGACGGCGACACGTCCGCCGCCGCGGGTGGTTGAACTGTCCTGAAACATCGAGTCGATCTCGATCGTCTCGCCGACTCTGATATCGATACGGCCCGTCGGTTTGGCGCCAACCGTCTCGTAACAGATCACGCCCGGGGACCTGCTGAGCATGCTTGAGGTCGACAGGATCGAGCAAGGGGTGACCCTCCCGGATAGCAGTGCCCCGAGCAAGGTATGAATGCTGTATGGGGAGCGTCGAAGGAGTACGGATGCCACAGTTGCTGCACATCGATTCGTCCGCGGAGTTGGAAACCTCGGTTTCCCGAACTTTGACGGCGCTGTTCGCCCAGACCTGGCGCGAGCAGGGTGCAGGCAACATTGTTGTCGAACGGGATCTGCACCGGAATCAGCTGCCGCACCTCCCGGACGCCGAGTTGCACTACGCGAAGCGACTTCGCAAGGTGGGCAGTGCCCCTGACTCCCCTGCAGAAGCATTGCAAACGGAGTTGATTGCCGAGGTCGAGGCTTCGGATGTTGTTGTCATCGGCGCTCCGATGTACAACTGGTCGTTGCCTTCGACGCTGAAAGCGTGGATCGATTACATCCATGTCCTGGGTACGACGGTTCCCTTCGACGAACCGAATCGGCCCTTCGCCGGTAAACCTGTTGTCATCGTGTCGAGTCGAGGCAACACGTACGCGCCGGGGAGTCACAATGTCGGTCTTGATTTTACGGTTCCTCCCCTGCGAGAGGTTCTGGGAACCTCTCTGGGAATGAAGGTTTCGGTTGTCACTGCAGAATTGACGTTGGCCGGGCGTATTCCGCCGATGGCACCACTGGCGGACCGCGCTTCCGCTAGCCTCGAACATGCCGAGAATGCGGTGCGCGAGTTGGCAATTGCGCTCGGTTCCTGATCGGTTCGTTTCATCCCTACTGCACCAAGGAGTTTTCTGTGACGATTTCTGCGATTCTGGATCTGCGGCTGAAGAAGGAGAGTCTCGATACCGCTCGTGAGGTGGTCGGGAGAATCTTGACTGAAACTCGTGCCTTCGACGGTTGCGAAGGCGTCGACGTATTGATCGACGACGATGACGAGGGCCACTGGTTGTGTGTCGAGAAATGGGTGTCGGCCGAGGCTGACGCGGCCTACCGCGCGTGGCGTGCGGGCCCGGGCGCGATCAAGGACCTGGGCCCACTTCTTGCGGGTGCGCCGGGACTCACTAAATACACGGTTGATTCCGCAATCTGATCCCCGCGATTTTTGATTAGCGGGGCCGTCGAGTATCGGGTGGTTACGGGGTCGGAACGTTGAGTCGCTGCGCTGCCGTAACCGCCATGGACCCCAGCACATCCGGGGCGATGGGTGTCGGAGCCGTTGCCGAAAGCTGTGTCAGAGTTGTGCCGACCGCAGCGACGACAACATCGGCAACAAGTGTGAATCCTTCACTGGTAGTGATGATTCGGTACGAGAAGGATGCGTCGCCGACGCTCGGCTGGTGTCTTGCGCCGACCCGATAGGACACCGTCGTGCCGTCGGCGTCGGTACCTGAATACTCCGCGCAGCTGGCCAGGGTTTCCTGCATCGTGCGGAAAGCTGTTGCGGCAGCGGCACCGTCGGCAAAGGAGGCACTGTCCTGATCGATGCTCGTGAAATCCGGTCCGGTGAACATCTTCGTGATCGAAGCAGTCGATCCGGGGATCTGGGTGGCGATCGGTGCGAGCACGGCCGCACACGCGGCGGGGTCGGTAGTGGACTTGTCGGAGTCCGACGTCGACGGTGCCGGAGCGAGGCCCAAGTCTTCGACGGGGTCGGCCGCGATGTCGAAATCGGCCGGAAGATCAATCAAAGTGAGCGCCGTGCGCTGCAACGTCTCCTTGTCCAGGGGAGTGCCACCGAGATTGGTCGCCTCGATCGGTGTAATCGGAACGAGCGATACCTCCGGTGCAGGTGACGCAGTTGTGGCACTGTCACCGGAAGCGCCCGAGCTACACCCACTGACGACGAGGACAGCTGTAACAGCGAGTCCGAGTGCGATACGACGCGCCATTACTGCGTCCACCGAATGTTGTTCGTGATGCTCTGTTTGATGACGGACGATCCGTCCGGGTCGCTGTACGCCTGGTCGCCGCCGATCGACATGTCCCCGCTGACGGGAAGGGGCAGTGTCATGTCGACAGTGGCAGTCCCGGAACCAGTCATCACGTACTGATCGATGTTGAGTATCCCGGCGTTGCCGGCCAGATTCCAGACACTGCTCTGCGGAGTCTGAGACACCTCGACGGAGAGAGTGAGTCGGTCGCCGTCGCGGGCGGTCAACGTAACGGTGGTGGTCTGATCCAGCAGGATCTCACTGCTGACCTCCTGCTTGACGGTCCATCGCGCCCCGACTCCGACGGGAGCGTCGGGTAGTGCAACGGTGCGATAGACAGCCTGACCGAAAGCCTGCTCGATAGCGGCGCGGGCGGCATTCGCGGAATCGCCGGCCGGACGTAGCCGCAGTGCCGTGATGGATCCGGACTCCGTGATGCTCAATCCGGCTCCCGAACCATCGGCGCCACCGAGCGCTGCTTGCAGTGTCGCGTCAGGAGTGCTCATGTCCGACAGGGTGAGGTCGACCACCGTCGTGGGGCTTTGTGCCGACGCAGCCGTCGTGACAACTGCGCTCAGGGGAATCGTGATTTCGGGTGACGAGAAGTCTTTGACCGGTTGCTGATCGATCTGCTGACTAACTACGGCAGAGGTGATCAGTGTCGCAGTCTGAGTTGTTCCGACCGGCGCACTCATTCGAAGGCTTTGGCGTGGTTCGCTGCCGGCGTCGAGTACCTCGACGGTGGAGGCGGTTACCGGAACGGTGAACTCGCTGGGCGTTGCCGAGGAGGTGTTGGGAGGTTGCTCCGAGCCACTACATGCGGTGAGCAGAGCGGCGAGAGTGAGGGCGGCTGCGAACGCATACGGAACGCGCCTGCCGGACGTAGACAACTGTGGCACGCGCTCCAGGTTAACCGGTTCCCCGAAGTGCTCGGTCGGGGTCGGGGAGTGAGTGCAGGCCGAGCCGCGAACATAGGGGATGATGGTGGCGTGAGTACAGACCACCCAGAACGAGATGTCAACGCGGAGGATCAGTCGGTTACCGATTTATCGAAGCCCGATTCGCCTGAGGCCGATTCGCCGAAGCGGCCGTTGCGGTTGGTGATGCTGATCGTGATTGCGGCAGTCATCCTGGTCGCGGACATCCTGACCAAGGTGTGGGCTGTTGCAGCGATCACGCCCGGTCAGCCGATCGAAATCATCGGTGACGTTGTCACTTTCACGTTGGTCCGAAACCCGGGCGCAGCGTTCTCGATGGCGACGTCCATGACGTGGATCCTCACACTGGTGGCGATCGGTGTGGTGATCGGCGTGATCAAGATCGGCCGCACACTCCGCTCACCGTGGTGGGCTCTGGGCCTCGGTCTCGTACTCGGCGGCGCTCTCGGCAATTTGATGGACCGGTTGTTCCGCGCACCGGGGTTCATGCAGGGACACGTGGTCGATTTCATGTCCATCGGCTGGTGGCCGGTGTTCAACATCGCTGATTCCGCGATCGTGTGCGGCGCGATTCTCCTGGTCGTCTTGACCCTGTTCGGGTTCGAGCCCAACGGTGAGCGACTCCACAGTGGCAAGTCCGGCAGCGACAAGTCCGGCAGCGACAAGTCCGGCGACAGCAAGTCTGAATCCCAAGGGGAGAACAAATGAGGGAATCTCGGTCGATGCCAGTGCCGGACGGACTTGATGCCATGCGCGTCGACGCCGGCTTGGCTCGTCTACTCGGACTCTCCCGCACCGTTGCGGCCACCCTCGCAGAGGAGGGTTCGGTTCTGCTCGACGGCGTTGCCGTCGGCAAGTCCGATCGGTTGACCGCGGGTTCGTGGCTCGAGGTCACATTGCCGGAGCCGCCGCGTCCGCTGACCGTCGAGGCGACGCCGGTCGAGGGCATGGAGATCCTGTACTCGGACGACGACGTTGTTGCCGTGAACAAGCCCGTCGGAGTCGCAGCGCACGCCAGCGTCGGATGGACGGGGCCGACGGTGATCGGCGGACTTGCTGCAGCGGGCTACAGGATCTCGACGTCCGGCGCACACGAGCGTCAGGGCATCGTCCACAGGCTCGACGTCGGTACGTCGGGTGTCATGGTGGTTGCCACGTCCGAGCGGGCGTACACAGTGCTCAAGCGTGCTTTCAAGGAACGGACCATCGACAAGCGCTACCACGCGCTGGTGCAGGGACATCCGGATCCGAGTAGCGGAACCATCGACGCTCCCATCGGCCGTCACCACGGAAACGACTGGCGTTTTGCTGTGCGAGCTGACGGCAAGGCGAGTGTCACGCATTACGACACCATCGAGGCGTTTCAGGCCGCGAGTCTGTTAGATGTTCATCTTGAAACCGGTAGGACACACCAGATTCGGGTCCACTTCTCCGCACTGCGACATCCATGCTGCGGCGACTTGACCTACGGGGCAGACCCGCGATTGGCCGAGCGCCTGGGTCTCGAGCGCCAGTGGCTGCATGCGGTGTCGCTCGGTTTCGCTCACCCGGCCGACGGCCGGTGGGTCGAGATCAAGAGCGAGTACCCGAAGGATCTTGCGGACGCGCTCGAGGTCCTTCGATCGACGTGACGCTGCGCGGAATCGGTTCCGTGTCGGCCGGCGTGGCAGTTGTTGCGCTGGTGGTCGGCGCGGGACTGATGAATCCGGTGCCGACGGCGCCGATCGGAACGGATTCGCTCGGCCCTGACGGCGGGGAACTGGTTGTCGACTATCTCGATCGGGCAAAGGCGACACTGTCGACGGTGGACGGGCCAACCTGGGCGTTGGCATCTTTCGCGGCGCCGATGACTGCCGACGAGGTTATTGCTGCGACGCCCGGAATCAGGGTGTCGGAAGTGCTGTGGCGGGTGCCGATCGACCGCGTCCAGACGCCGTTGGTCTCGATTGCCGTACCGGACAACGACGTGGCGATCAGGCAGTCGCCGGGTGCTGCGGCGACTCGGCTTGCCTCGATGTCCGGGGTGGACGAGCGGCAGAAGCTGATTGCCACTGCGTCAGTTCGATCTCTCTCCCAGGACTGCGCCTGCGCGGTCGGTGTGGTTGTTCGCGGCGATGTCGGCGACCTGGCAATGCTGGCAGCAAATCCTGTGGTGCGGGCGCTCGAGGCGATGTCTGTCGACGGAACGCCGTGGCGCGCCGCAGTTCGGCCGTTGTTGCCCGAGTACGTGGACGTGGTTGTTCCCGGCCCTGACGACGGTCCGATTCCGTGAGACCGGTCTCGTAACTCTCGTCACTACTACCTCGGATACAGATGCTCGGCCGCCGGCCTTGTCGGTAGCGGGGCCTACACTCGATCAAGCTCCCAGACCTTCAGAGAGGCGCACGTGGCTGACTCGTTCGTTCATCTTCACAATCACACCGAGTACTCGATGCTCGACGGTGCGGCCAAAGTCGGCGCCATGTTCGAGGAGGCCGCACGTCTCGACATGACGGCAGTCGGCATGACCGACCACGGAAACATGTACGGCGCCAGCCAGTTCTACAACGAGGCTAAAAAGGCCGGCATCAAGCCGATCATCGGTATCGAGGCGTACATCGCTCCCGAGTCCCGGTTCAACACCAAGCGCGTGCTGTGGGGCGATCGTAGCCAGAAGTCGGACGACGTCTCGGGTAGCGGCGCGTACACGCATATGACGATGGTCGCGGAGAACGCGACGGGTCTGCGTAACCTCTTCAAACTCTCGTCGCTCGCGTCCATCGAAGGTCAGCTCGGCAAGTGGCCGCGTATGGACGAGGAGCTCATCGCCACGCACCACGAAGGCATCATCGCCACCACCGGCTGCCCGTCGGGTGAGATCCAGACTCGTCTGCGACTCGGCCATGATCGCGAGGCTCTCGAGGCTGCCGCGAAGTGGCAGGAGATCTGGGGTCCGGACAACTTCTTCCTGGAACTGATGGATCACGGTCTCTCGATCGAGCGTCGGGTCCGTGAGGGCTTGCTCGATATCGGTAAGCAACTCGGCATTCCGCCGCTGGCTACCAACGACTGTCATTACGTCACCAAGGACGCTGCCGAGAATCACGAGGCACTGCTCTGCATCCAGACCGGTAAGACGCTCTCGGATCCCACCCGCTTCAAGTTCGACGGCGACGGCTACTACCTCAAGTCAGCTGCCGAGATGCGAGCGATCTGGGACAAGGAAGTTCCCGGAGCCTGCGACAACACGGTGGCCATCGGTGAGCGTGTCCAGTCCTACGAGGATGTGTGGGCATTCCACGACCGCATGCCGATCTTCCCGGTTCCCGAGGGACACACGCAGCAGAGCTTCCTGCGCGCCGAGGTCATGCGCGGTTTGGACCGCCGATTCCCCAGCGGTCCGCCGCAGGAGTATCTGGCGCGCGCCGACTACGAGATCGGCGTCATCAACGAGATGGGCTTCCCGGCCTACTTCCTCGTTGTCGGTGACCTCATCAACCACGCCAAGGACGTTGGAATCCGCGTCGGTCCCGGTCGTGGATCCGCAGCCGGTTCGTTGGTTGCGTACGCGATGGGCATCACCAACATCGACCCCATTCCGTACGGTCTGCTGTTCGAGCGATTCCTCAACCCCGAGCGTGTGTCGATGCCCGATATCGATATCGACTTCGATGATCGCCGTCGCGGCGAGATGGTTCGCTACGCGACGGACAAGTGGGGAAGCGACCGCGTCGCCCAGGTCATCACGTTCGGAACCATCAAGACCAAGGCAGCCATCAAGGACTCCGCACGCGTGCAGTTCGGTAAGCCTGGTTTTGCCATCGCCGACCAGATCACCAAGGCGCTGCCGCCCCCGATCATGGCCAAGGACATCTCGGTGTCCGGCATCACCGATCCCAAGCACGAGCGGTACAAGGAGGCGGCCGAGGTTCGGGCGCTCATCGACTCGAGCCCCGACGTCGCAAAGATCTACAAGACCGCAAAGGGTCTCGAAGGTCTGATCCGTAACGCCGGTGTGCACGCGTGTGCCGTGATCATGTCGTCCGAGCCGCTGATGGACGCCATTCCGGTGTGGAAGCGCGCCCAGGACGGTGCCATCATCACCGGCTGGGATTACCCGTCGTGCGAAGACATCGGTCTGCTCAAGATGGACTTCTTGGGCCTGCGTAACCTCACGGTCATCGGTGACACGCTCGAGAACATCAAGGCCAACCGCGGTATCGACATCGACCTCGACACCTTGCCGATGGATGATCCGGCTACCTACGAACTCCTCGCGCGCGGCGACACCCTGGGTGTGTTCCAGCTTGACGGTGGCGGTATGCGCGAGCTGCTGAAACTGATGCAGCCCACCGGTTTCGGCGACATCGTGGCCGCTCTGGCGCTGTACCGACCGGGTCCGATGGGTGTGGACGCCCACATCTCGTACGCGAAACGCAAAAATGCACTCGAAGAAGTCAAGCCGATTCACCCCGAGTTGGAAGAGCCGCTCGCGGAGATCCTTTCGGAGACCTACGGTCTGATCATCTACCAGGAGCAGATCATGCAGCTGGCGCAGAAGGTCGCCGGCTACACCCTCGGACAGGCCGACTTGCTGCGCCGCGCCATGGGTAAGAAGAAGCTCTCCGAACTGGAAAAGGCGTACGCCGGTTTCCGTCAGGGCATGTTGGACAACAACTTCAGCGAAGCTGCCATCAAGGCTCTCTGGGACACCGTCCTGCCGTTCGCCGGTTACGCGTTCAACAAGTCGCACTCCGCTGGGTACGGGTTGGTCTCGTACTGGACCGGGTACCTCAAGGCCAATTATCCGGCCGAGTACATGGCCGGTCTGCTCACCTCTGTCGGTGATGACAAGGACAAGTCTGCTATCTATCTCGCAGACTGCCGCAGAATGGGCATCACGGTGCTACCGCCGGATGTCAACGAGTCGCGGGTCGACTTCGCGACCGTCGGTGAGGACATCCGTTTCGGTATGGGATCCGTGCGCAACGTCGGTGCCAACGTGGTGGCGTCCATCATCAAGGCGCGAACCGAAAAATCGAAGTTCACCGACTTCTCCGATTACCTCGGCAAGATCGACGCGATGGCATGCAACAAGAAGGTCACCGAATCTCTCATCAAGGCAGGCGGATTCGACTCTCTCGGGCATCCGCGTAAGGGCTTGATGTTGGTGCATGCCGACGCTATCGACGCTGTCATGAGCACCAAGAAGGCAGAGGCGATCGGCCAGTTCGATCTGTTCGGCGGGGCTGAAGCAGACGAATCCATCGCTTCGGTATTCGACGTCAAGATTCCGGAGGAGGAGTGGGAAACCAAGCATCGTCTTGCTCTCGAGCGGGAGATGCTGGGGCTCTACGTTTCCGGGCACCCACTCAACGGCGTCGAACATATCCTCAAGCAGCAGTCCGACACCTCCATCGCTGCGATTCTCGACGGCGGAGTCCAGGACGGCGCGCAGGTCACCTTGGGCGGCATCATCGCCTCGGTAGACCGCCGGGTGAACAAGAATGGCCTGACCTGGTGCATCGTGACTCTGGAGGATCTGGTCGGTGGCATCGAGGTGCTGTTCTTCCCGCAGGCGTACGCCGTCTACGGGATGGACATTGCCGAGGACGCGATCGTTCTGGTCAAGGCGCGCGTGTCCATCCGTGACGATCGAATGTCGCTGATCGGCAATGACCTTGCGGTTCCGGATCTTTCGGCAATCGGTGTGGCGCGGCCGCTCTCAGTGTCACTGCCGTTGCGTCAGTGCACCAAGGACAAGCTGGGTGCTCTCAAGCAGATTTTGACCCGCCATCCCGGAACGTCGGACGTACACGTTCGACTGATCGGTGGCACGGAGGTCACGTTGTGGAAGGTAGACGACGTACTACGGGTAGAACCGTCGTCGGCGCTGATGGGCGATCTCAAGGCGCTACTCGGTCCGGCGTGCCTGGCGGTGTAGCTCTAAGCCAATCTGGCTGACAAACCCCGACAACCCCGTCGAACACGGGTGGTGGAATCTTCCATCCCCGACGTTCGGCGGGGTTTGTTCGTGTTCGCGGACATTCTGTTGCGTGAGTTGCCGTGCGCCGGGAATCTGACTGCCCGTTTGATGTAGTTCGAACAGAGGACAGCGCTCGACCGGGTCTTCCTATTACGGTGGACGGATTGCCGATCCGTAGACTGGGAGCGCTCGTGAATTCGCCGACATGGTTCCAGGCACGCCGAAGCACTATCGCTTCTTTGCTGGTCATCGCCATGGTTGTGTCGATTGTGGGGGTTTTCGCGTGGCGGAGCGACGGATACACCTCGGCGGATGTCGAACTCAACGACAGTGGGGTCTGGGTTTCCGATTCCACCCGCTCGCTGGTGGGGCACTTCAACGACAGCGCCGGTGAACTCGACGGATCCGTCCGTCTCGAGCCCGGTGGGATGGATATCGTCCAGGACGGGGACGTCGCGTTTGCGGTCTCGTCCGGCTCCGCTGAAATGTTGCCGCTCGACGGGGCGACGATGTCGCTTGGCACCGGCGTGGCGCTGGATCCGGGAACGTCGGTCGCCCTCGGCGGCGGCGTACTCGCGTCCATCGAGGAATCCACCGGCGCGCTGCGAATTGCTTCGGAGAATGAACCGGTGGGCGTCGGGTCCGCGACGGATCCGATCGCAGAACTGGGTGCTTCGAGCGTCGTCTCGGTAGGTACCGACGGTGCAGTGCATGCCTATTCCCCTGGACCGAGTGAGTTGATCACGTTCCGAGCCGACGACGGGGGCGTGTTCTCCGAGGTCAATCGTGTTTCCGTGCCGGGTAGTCCGGCGCCGGGAACCGTTCAGATCGGAGCGGTGGGCGCAGTTGCCGTGGTGCTGGATCGCAGCGCCGGCCGACTGATCTCTACCGAAGGTCTCGATATTGCGGTACCGGATCCCTCCAACTCTGCACTGCAATTGCCATCTCCGGCGGCGGACTCCGTAGTTCTCGCCGCCGGAGGGCAGGTTGTCACCCAGTCGCTCGGCGGGGGAACGCCGCACGCGATCGACGTAGTCGGCAGTACCGGTAGGTCAGCGCGTCCAGCTGTCGTCGACGGTTGTGTCCATGCGGCGTGGAGCGGTGGCGCTTATGTACGTGACTGCGGCGGTACGGTCGACGAGTTGAGTGCCGGGACCGTCGATGGCAAGCGGAAACCGTTCGGGGCGCCGGTGTTCCGGGTCAACCGCAGTGCCGTTGTTCTCGATGACGAAGCGGGCACGGACCTGTGGGTAGCGGATCAGAACCTCAAACTCGTCGACAACTGGACTGACGTGATTCCGCCGGACATGGACACTGATCAGCGAGACGAACAGAGTTTGCGCAAAGACCAGGAACGCGCAACTGCGGACCGTCAGGATGGTAACCGGCCGCCCACTGCGGCGGACGACGACTTCGGTGTTCGACCCGGACGTTCGACCTTGCTTCCGGTGTTGGACAACGACAGTGACCCGGACGGCGATGTGCTCACCGTAGTTCCGGTCGGAGGACAACCGGTCGGCAGTGTCGTGGCGCCGGCGCGTGACGGTACGGCGCTGCAGATCACCGTTGCCCCGGATGCGATCGGCCGGCAAAGCTTCCGGTACGAGGTTTCCGATGGATTGGGTGGCACCGATCAGGCGAGTGTCTCCGTCGACGTACGCCCGATGAGTGTGAACGAGCCTCCGCGGCCTCAACGGGTTCCGGAACTGGTAGTCGCACAAAGCCGTTCGATTGCGTACAACGCACTCAACGATTGGATCGACCCGGACGGTGACGCCGTTGTCGCGGTGTCCGCGCAGCCGACTTCGCCGGGCGATTCCGCTCAGGTGCTCCCCAACGGGCGCTTCACGTTCGCCGACGGGGGCCAGGTCTTGGGTGCGCGGCAGGTGCCGATCACGGTGTCCGACGGTCGCGCCAGTGCCGAGGGCACGATTCGTGTCGTTGTGGAGCCGATCGAGAAAGTGCTTCCCGTTGCGAATGCCGACCATGTGCTGGTGCAGCAGGGGCGTCCGACATCATTCTCGCCGCTAGCCAACGATGTGGATCCGGCTGGTGGTCAATTGCGTCTTGCGAAGATCGGCGAGGTGCCTGACGCGGTTCTGGCCCCGGATTATGCTGCTGGATCAGTGCAGATCACGGCGCACCGCCCGGGCACGTATTACGTCTCGTACACAATCACGAATGGACCGGGAACGGCTGAGGGACTCATTCGCATCGACGTCGCCGAGCCTACCGGTGGCGGTCGTCCGCCCATCACTGCCGACGACGTCGCGTTGCTCCCAGCCGGTGGTGACGTATTGGTGGACGTGCTCTCCAATGACACCGATCCCGACGGTGGGGTACTGGTGGTCCAGTCCGTCGAGGTACCGACAAACTCCGGTATTACCGTTGCGGCACTTCAGCATCGGGTGCTGCGTATCAGCAACTCCAACGGCATCAGCACCCCGGTGACGGTGCGGTACACGGTATCCAACGGCAGTGCTTCTGCGCGCGGAAGCGTCGACGTGGTTCCGCTGCCGCCGCCGGCAAAATTGTCGCCGCCAAGCGCAGAACCCGACGAGGCGGTAGTTCGTGTCGGTGACATCGTCACGATCGCGGTAATGGACAACGACTCTCACCCTGACGGGGATGTCATCCGAGTCGTGCCTGATCTGGTGCAGGGGGTGGATCCAGCTGACGGCAACCTGTTCGTTTCGCAGAACGCTCTGCGAATGAAGGCCGGTGACCGGCCCGGTACTCTCCATGCGATCTATTCGGTGGTAGATACTGCCGGGCAGACAGATTCGGCGCAGGTCAGTATCAGAGTCGTGCCGCGCAACGACGAAGCCAACACCGCCCCCAAGCCGGTACCGGTGGCGGGCCGGGTCATTTCGGGGGCCACTGCCCGTATCCCGATTCCGCTCACCGGAATCGACGCGGACGGTGATTCGGTGTCTCTGGTCGGTATCGGTGCAGCTCCCGGCCGAGGTCGGGTCGGCGAGGTCGGTGACGGCTGGATCGACTACACCGCGCTTGAAGGTGCCACTGGTGCAGACTTTTTCGAGTACACGGTGGCCGATACGCTCGGTCGTCGCGCCACCGGACGCGTCGACGTCGGTATTGCACCGTCCAGTCCGCAGAATCAGCCGCCGACGGCAGTGGACGATCGTGTCACCGTCAGGCCAGGCCGTGACGTGTCGATCCCTGTGTTGGACAACGATATCGACCCGGACGGTGACCTGATTTCGTTGGATCCCGACGGGTTCGGCAGTGAGCAAGACCGTGACACTCTCGGGGCGCTGGCTGACGGCGACCTGGTCACCGTCGCCGCTCCGCACGACGCGGGAACATTTACCTTCGGATACGGGATCGACGATGCACGCGGCGCGAGTGCCCGGGCCATGGTCATGGTCACTGTCGATCCTGATGCGCCACTGCTGCGTCCGCTCGCGCGGGACGATCGAGTCGACGCCACGAAACTGGTGGACAGTGACGGCGCCCCTCGCTCGCAGGTCGAGGTGGATGTCCTGGCCAATGATTCGGATCCTGACGGAACCCTCGGGGCGTTGACGGTGGCATCGTCCGACGTGGGTGCCACGGTGGAGTCGAACGGGCGACTGTCGATCGCCCTGACCGATGCGGCACAGATCGTGACGTACTCGATCACCGACGCTGATGGTGGCCAGGCTTCGGCGTTCGTGCTGGTGCCGGGCAGGACCGGCGTCGCCCCTGCATTGCGGGATCGAAGCGTCGTCGAGGTGACGGCGGGACAGGACCGCGAGTTCGATCTGGTTGACGCGGTAGTGGTCAGGACAGGACGCACTGCGCGATTGACCGATGACCGCACGGTGAAAGCCCTGCACAGTGACGGCTCGCAACTGGTGGTCGACGCGACGCGTCTGCGCTACACGGCAGCGGCCGACTACACTGGTGACGACGCCCTGACCTTCGAGGTGACCGACGGTACCGGGCCGGATGATCCGGAGGGACTGACCGCCACACTGACCATCCCGATCAGGGTCCTGCCCGACGGCAATCAGCCCCCGACACTGCGCGGCACAACCGTCGAGGTTGCGCCCGGTGACCCGGTCACCGTGGATCTCCGTAAGCTCGCCACCGATCCCAATGCCGGTGATCTGGACAAGCTCACGTTCACAGCGACTTCGGGCACGTCGGCCGGCGTCACATCTGCTCTCGACGGATCGCAGCTCACCCTTACCGCCTCGGATTCGGCGGCACCGGGAACATCGGTACCCGTCGAGGTGAGTGTGACCGACGGCGCGTCGGAACCGGTGATCGGAACTGTGCTGGCGCAGATCACGGCCAGCAATCGTCCGCTTCCGATCGCCAACAATGACGACTTCGGTAATGCCGTAGCGGGGCAGAGTATTTCGGTTTCCGTCCTTGCCAATGACTACAATCCCTTCCCGAATACCCCATTGCGGATCCTTTCGGCCGAGGTGCAGTCCGGGCCGGCGAGCGCAACAATCGCCGGCGATCAGGTGCAGTTGACGGTGCCGGCGGACTTCGTCGGGACTGTCTCGGCGCGCTACCGTATTGCCGACGCCACAGGAGATCCGTCCCGGGAGTCCTCGGCTCTGGTCAGCGCCACGGTCCGGGGCAAGCCTGACGCCCCGGCAGCTCCGACGGTTGAGGAGGTGCGCAATGCGACGGTCGTCCTGAGTTGGTCGCCGCCGTCCAATAACGGTGCGCCGATTACCGGTTACCGGGTGCTGTCCGATAACGGGGTGCAGCAAGACTGCCCGTCCACCACCTGCACCATTGCCGGGCTACGCAACGGCGACGAGTACCGCTTCACGGTCGTAGCAGTCAACGAAGTCGGGGACTCTCCACCCTCGGCGGTCTCCGGTGCCGCCCGTCCCGATGCCAAGCCCGACACACCGGAAGCGCCAACCGTCGTGGCGGGTGACCGCTCGCTGCAGGTCACCTGGGCGCCTCCGAACAACGAGGGCAGTCCGATCGCCGATTACACGGTGGAAATCTCACCTTCGACTGCGGGTGGATCGCAACGTACCGGTATTACCGGGACCTCGCTGACGGTCAGTGACGCGCAGAACGGTGTGCCGTACCAGGTTCGGGTTCAGGCACGTAACAGTGCTCCGGATCCGTCGGAGTGGAGTGCGTTCTCGGCGTCGGTGACTCCGGCCGGCCTACCGCAGACGCCGAGTGCGCCGACGGCGCAACGCGCAGCGTCCTCGGTCAACGGCGGAGTGATCGATGTGGAGTGGGCGGAACCCGACGACAACGGCGCGGAGATTTCCAAGTACGACGTGCAGGTTCGCAAGGACGGATCGGTGGTGGACACCAAAGCTGGTCTCACCGGTACGTCTGTGCAGGTGACCGGGCTTTCGACGGCTGATGCCTACAGTTTCAGCGTCATTGCCTACAACAAGGTTGGTCCCTCGACTGCGGGCCCGGCCTCGGCAGCGGTCACTCCGTACGGACTACCGGCAGCAGTGAGCAGTGTCACCGCTACCGCCGCCGACGGCGCTGCGACACTTGCCTTTACGGCACCGGCAGACAACGGTAGCCCCATCACCGGCTGGCAGGTCTCCGTCAACGGCGGCGGATATCAGAGTTGGAGCGCCGGCCCGGGAGGGTCGTACACCGGCCTGGCCAACGGCACGTCGTACACCTTCTCGGTGCGCGCGGAAAACGCCGCCGGCACGGGACCGGACGGTTCGGCGTCGGCGTCCATCACGCCGTTCGGTACTCCCAAAGCGCCCACGATCAGCGGCGCTGCGGCCGGAAAGTCAGTGACCTTCACGTGGAACCCAGATCAGAGCAGCCTGACCAACGGCCGCCCGATCGCCAGTATGGACGTGACCTTCGACGGGCAGGCTGTGTCGAACAGCGGCAGCGTCACGATGGGTGACGGGTGGAGTCAGAGCCACACCCTGCGCATCAAAGTCTGTGCGAGTGAGGGCGGTTGCACCGAGTCGACGGGCACCGCGACATCAGCGGCAGAACCGAAACCGACGTCGTGGCAGATCAACATCTCCGCGACGAGTGGTACGTGCCCGGAACCGGATACCGGTGCACCGTTCAATCACCAGAACGGTACCTGTGGGAGTCCCGGTTACCAGAAGACCGGAACGATGACTGTCACGTGCTGGGCAGGTCCGTTCGGCGGTATCAGCCAGTGGTATCGCAGCAGTGGTGGTGCGGTCTCGGGCTACTACATCGCAGTTGAACATACGAATGCGACATCCGTCCCGGCCGGGATGCCCCGATGCTGATCGCCCACATGCTGATCGATACAGAGAGAAGGAATCAGAGATGACGATGACCCCTGACCAGGCAACCTGGTTCGCGTCCACGTTCGACGGATTGGTCGCCAACATCGGCCGGGCTGTTCTGGGCAAGCCGGACACCATCCGGTTGGTGCTGACGGCGCTCCTGGCGGACGGTCATATCCTGCTCGAAGATGCGCCGGGAACGGGCAAGACCTTGTTGGCGCGTGCGCTGGCGGCGTCGGTGGAGGGCTCGCACAGTCGCATTCAGTTCACCCCCGATCTGCTTCCCAGTGACGTGACCGGCGTGAGCATTTTTGATCAGCGCAAGGCGGAGTTCGAGTTTCACCCCGGCCCGGTGTTCGCGTCGATCGTGCTGGCGGATGAGATCAACCGTGCTTCGCCGAAGACCCAGTCGGCCTTGCTCGAGGTCATGGAAGAGTCGCAGGTGACGGTGGACGGGCGGCCGTACCCCGTCGGGCGTCCGTTCATGGTGATCGCGACGCAGAACCCGATCGAACAAGCCGGAACCTACCGCCTGCCTGAGGCTCAGTTGGACCGTTTTCTGATGAAAACGTCGATGGGATATCCGGATATTGCGTCGACAATCGACATTCTGGCCGGTGCCGCAACTCGGGATCGTTCGCTCGAGGTCCAGGCGATTATCACTCCGGCGGCGACGGCGGAGATGGCGGACCTTGCTTCTACCGTCCACTTGGATGTTGCGTTGTTGGAATATGTTGCGCGCCTTACCGAAGCGTCGCGCCAGGCGCCCGAGGTTCGGGTCGGTGTCAGTGTTCGTGGCGCCGTGTCGATGGTGCGTGCCGCCCGCGTCTGGGCTGCCGCGCAGGGTCGCCACTACGTCGTTCCCGACGACATCAAGGACCTGGTCGGTCCGGTGTGGACGCACCGCATCATTCTCGAACCGGAGGCTGAATTCTCGGGTGCTGTACCGGAATCGGTGCTCGGTCGCACTCTGTCCGAGATTCCCGCTCCGCAGATGCGGGCGCAGTCCGTGGGGGTCTGATGGAGCACCCCGAGCGGTTTCACCGAGGATGGCAATATTGGCCGGCTATTCGGCGCATCGCTACCCCGGTCGGTTGGTCCGTCGTCGCGCTCGCCGTTCTCGGCTTGGCGATTGGGTGGATGTTCTCGTGGATCGAAGCGGTAGCTGTCGGTCTGACCGCGTTGATCTGCGCCCTACTCGGCCTGCTGTTTCTGATCGGACGCAACCGCTTCGAGGTTTCGTTGGCGTTGGCGGGAAATCGGGTGGTGGTGGGAGACCGCGCTGCCGGGCAGATCGTCGTGCGTAACAAGGGCTCTCGTTCGGCGATGCCCGTCAATGTGGAACTGCCCGTCGGGAAGGGCGTCGCGATGTTCGCGGTACCGCGGTTGCGCGGCGGCGATACACACGAGGAGATCTATACAATCCCGACCGGGCGACGGGCCGTTATCGACGTCGGTCCGGTTCGAACGGTCCGGTCCGATCCGATCGGAATGTTTCGCCGTGAAGTTGCCTGGGGCGATCAACAACACCTGTATGTTCATCCGCGCACGATCCCGTTGGACAAGGTGACTGCCGGTTTCTTGCGTGACCTCGACGGTCGACCGGTCCCGGATCTTTCCGACAGCGACGTGGCATTTCATGCGCTCCGTGAGTACACGGTCGGTGACGACCGCCGATCGGTCCATTGGCGTGCAACAGCGCACAGCGGAACCTTGATGGTTCGTCAGTACGAGGAGACCCGTCGCTGGCATCTCGCAGTGGCGTTGTCGACGGCGCGGGCCGAGTACCTCAGCGACGAGGAGTTCGAGTTGGCCGTGGGTGTGGCCGGTTCGCTCGGCGTGCACGCCATTGTCGACGGCCGCGAGCTGACGGTACTGACTCACGACCAGGGCCTGCACACGATGTCACCGACGCGCTTACTCGATCAGCTCTCGGGCGTCGAAACATCCACGGGCAAAGCCACTGTGGTGACACTCGCGCAGGATGTGGCTACCGAGGCACCGGATGCGTCGATCGTGGTATTGATCGTGGGAGGTGGGGTGGAAATTACTCATCTCACGGAAGCGCAGTCGCGTTTGCCGATCGGTGCGATGCGGATTGCGGTCTGGGTCAAGCCCGGAGAACCGCCGACACGGCGTCGTATCGGCGACCTGGTTGTTCTCACGATTGGAACGCTCGCCGAATTGCCACGGGCGCTGCGTTCCACCGCGACAGCGGGAGTGTGATGGTGCGGTATCTGAATCTTCTTCCTGTAGCAGCGCTTTCCGCGCTGGCCCTGCTCGGTTTCGGTACGGTCTACAGCGGTACCGGTTACTTGATTGCGGGTGCTTTCGGTGTCGTCGTCGGGCTGGCTCTGGCAGCCGCCGGCGCTCGGTGGCGTTGGCGATTGCTACCGATGTTCGCGGCGATGTCTCTGTGCTACTTCGTATTCGGAGCCGCAGCCACGGGTCCGGACAGCGCGATCGGATCTGTGGTGCCCACAGGTTCGACTGTGGCGGAACTGGCATCCGGGCTTGTGACTTCGTGGAAGCTGTTGCTGACCGCAGATCCTCCCGTCACCAACGAGTCGATTCTGCTGATCATTCCGTACGTCTGTCTATTGGTAGCCGGCACTGCGGCCGGGAGTGCCGCGCTGAGACTGCCGACGTACCAGGCATCGACCGGCCGAGCGCTGGCAGTGGTCATCTCGGCAGTGCCGTTGATGATCGCCATTGCCTTCGGCACCGAGGCGACGACGCGTCCGGCAATCCTGGGAACGGCTTTCGCAGTCATATCGATCGGTTGGTGGGCGGTTTCGGCTCAGGCCGGGGTGTACACGTCGTCGGCAACGAGGCTCAGGCGTGCCGGGGCCGGGGTTCTCGTGATTGTGGTTGCAGCGGTGGCCGGTGCCACGCTGGCACCAATCCTGACATCCGGAGAGCGCAGCCTGCTCCGCGATCATGTGTTGCCGCCGTTGGAGCTTCGAGAGTTCCCGACACCGCTGGCCGCATTTCGCAGCTATCTCAAAGACTCTCGGGACACGCCCCTGTTTACCGTGACGGGACTTCCCAGTGGACAGCGAATCCGGTTGGCCACACTCGACCTGTACGACGGACGAATCTACAATGTTGCTGCCTCCAGTGACCGTAACTCCGACTCGGGAGTCTTCGGCCGACTCGGGCGATCCGACGGGGGAGTCGCGGCGCAGTTGCCGCAGGGCGAATCGCAGTCGCTGCATATTGTCGTCGATCAATATCGCGGAGTCTGGATTCCGGTCCCCGCCACGTCGTCGGCGATCGATCTCGGTGGTGCACGCACGGAGGAACTGTCGGCCGGACTTTTCTACAACCCCGCCAGTGGCACAGCGATGACCACCGCCGGCTTGCAGACGGGCGACGAGATCGAGATCGAGGGAACCTCGCCGGTTTCGGCAGGGGATGCGGATATCGGCGACAGCAAGCCTGCGACGCTCAATCTGCCGGAGCCCGAGATGATTCCGCCGGAAGTCTCCGAACTACTCGCCGCCGCGATAGAAGGCGCGGTGACACCGATCGAGCAGTTGCGGGCAATCGAGGCCTCCCTGCACGGTGAGGGCTTCTACAGCAATGGACTCGAAGGGCAGGTTCGTTCCCGTGCCGGCCACAACGCCGACCGGATTTCGGTCTTGCTGGGCGGAACTCAAATGATCGGGGACGCCGAACAGTACGCGGTGGCAATGGCACTGATGGTGAGGCAGTTGGGGATGCCCGCTAGGGTCGTTGCCGGGTTCGAACCTCTTGCGCGCCCAAGCTCGTCCGGCGCCACAACTGTCACCGGCGCCGACATCGACGCCTGGGTGGAGGTTCCGTTCGAAGGAATCGGTTGGGTTGCATTCGACCCCACACCTCCGAAAGATCGTACCCCGCAGCAAGAAGTCCCCGAACCCAAGACCAGTTCCGATCCACTGGTCGTCGCGCCGCCGCAACCGCCGCAGGATCCGGTGGAACTGATGACCACCAGCAGTCCCGGCGAGCGTGAGGACAGCAACAACGTCTGGTCCTGGGTGTGGGCGCTGCTACTGGATCTAGTGTGGCTCCTCGCGCGTACCGCCATTCTGTTGTTGGTTCTGGCTGTCCCGTTCGTGATCGTGTTGTTGCTCAAAGCACGTCGGCGCCGGCTCCGACGTAGTCTGACCGATCCGGTAGCCGGCGTCGCTGCGGGATGGGACGAATTGATCGATACCGCAATCGATCTCGGAATTCGAGTGTCGGCCGGTTCCACGAGACGTGAAACGTCGCTTCACGTGGCTCGCGAGTTCCCGACAGCGGGCATCGTGACCCTCGCGCAAGCTTGTGACGTCGCGGTATTCGCTCCCGGCGGATTGACCGACGATCAAGTGCAGGCGTACTGGGTAGAAGTTGACCTTGCACGTACACGGCTACGGGATGCAACCGGACTCACCACTTGGTGGCGCGCACAGGTCAATCCGCGGTCGCTCGTATCAGCGGGGTTGTTCGACGGCATTCGACGACAGAGTTCGGCGTCACGCACGAGGATGGAAGCCCTTGTACAGCGAGTCCGGCCGAAGCGGAAACGGGAGTGGATCGGATGAATCAACCGTACGACAGAAACGCCAGGCCGCACGGGTCTCCGCCCCCGCCGCCGGAGCAACAGCAGTGGCCCGAGCAACAGCAGTGGCCCGAGCAACAGCAGTGGCCCGGGCAACAGTTCTGTCCTGGTTGTGGTTCCGGTTCGCCGTTGAGTGCTCCGTTCTGTGGACGGTGCCGGCGGCCATTCGAGGGGCAGTCGCCGGTGCAGTCGTCCGTTCTGGCGGGACCTCCGCAGCAACCGCCACAAGTGCAGCGACCACGAGATCCGATGGTTCCGAGTTCGCCCCGACGGTTCCTGGCGGCGCTGATCGACCAGGGTATTGCGGCAGTGTTGTTGTCGGTTCCGCTGTACCTGGTTGTGATCAGCGATGATTCCGGGCTGGTGCCGGTGCTCGTGCTGGCGGCCGGTGTGTTGTACCTGCTCGGTTCGATAGTCGTGCAAGGCATTACGGGCAGAACTTTCGGAAAGTGGATACTCGGACTGCGCACCGTGTCGATTATCCCGGGAGGAGACGGCACGTTGTGTGCTCCCGGGATCTCGCGGTCGCTGTGGCGAACAGTGGTACTCGCACTTGCGAACGTGCTGCTGTACTTCGGTGCTTGGTCGGTGTTGCTCGACGGAGGACGCCGCGGCGTCGCGGACAAACTTGCATCCACGCGGGTCATCGACGTTCGGACTATCGGTGACCCACTGGTGGCGGGGCGGAACGAATCATCGGAAAATATTGCGCCACGAGGGTTCTCGCGCCTGCAATTTACTCCGGAAGAGCGGGCGATGATGCCGACGTCGGTAGAGTCGGGGAGTGTGCCGAGGCCCAGTCCGGCCGCAAATTCCGATGTCGTGATCAACGAGGTGCCGGGAGTCGGGCGAGACCGCGAATCGGGGCCACCCGTACCGAAGTACCAGTCGCGCAACATGGATCCGATACGCGTCGTAGCGCGTACGGTCATGGAGTCGGTGCCGGTGCCGGTGCCGGTGCCCGTGCCGGTGCCGGTGCCCGTGCCCGTGCCCGTGCCGGTGTCGGTGCCTGTGTCCGTGTCGGATCAGGTCGAGGAAACACGCATGGTGCCTCCGCCGGTCGATCGAACACGGATGACGCCGGCTGCGGTCGCAGTCATCCGGTTGGAATTCGACGATGGTCGGACTCTCGAGGTTGCCGGTTCCGGACTGGTGGGTCGTGACCCATCGCCAGAGGTCGGTGAGTCCGTCGAGCACTCGGTGGCGATGGAGGACACCACCATGTCCTTGTCGAAGACGCATCTCGGATTCGGTGTGGTGAAAGGTGTTCTGTGGGTCGAAGATCGGCACTCGACCAACGGTTCTGCTTGGGAGTACCAAACGCGTCGGCAGAGTTTGGTCGCCGGAGAGCGGACCGAAGTACCGACTGGCGCAACCATTCACATGGGTGCCCGGTTTTTTCGGGTGACGACATGAGTGGGGCAATTCCGGTGACGCTGAGGTGGGGCGCGTCAACCGATGTCGGCAAGGTCAGGAAAGAGAATCAAGACGGCTATTGCGCGAGCCCACCGGTGTTTGCGGTTGCCGACGGTATGGGAGGCCGCGAGCAGGGAGCCGCCGCGGCAGCAATTGCCATCGACGCGATGCAGTCTCTGGTGGCGAAGGAGAACATCGAAGCGGATGACCTGCAGCGATGTGCGGCTGTGGCGTGGCAGGGGATCGTAGAACTGTCGCTCGAGTCTGAATCGACACCAGGCACCACCCTGACCGCGGCAATTCTGGCCGAAGACGCCGGAACCCCGTACTGGATCATTCTCAACATTGGTGATTCGCGGACATATCGGTTTGGGTCCGACGGACTGGTCCAGATCACAGTTGATCACTCGGTGGTCCAGGAAATGGTGGAGACAGGTGCGCTGACCCGGGAAGAAGCGCGAACACACCCGCAGAGCAATCTTGTGACGCGTGCCATTGTCATGGAAGTGCAACAGCCAGCTGATATCTGGAAGATTCCGGTGCTTCCGAACGATCGGCTGGTGCTGTGCTCGGACGGCCTCACCGCGGAACTCCCGGACACCTACATTGCGAAATTGCTGGACCGATATGACGATCCACAGGTCGCGGCGGCACGCCTTGTGCAGGTTGCTGTCGATCTGGGCGGACGAGACAACGTGACGGTGGTGGTGGTTGATGCGACCGGTTCACCCACGAGCACGGAGCGGACCGTCCCAATTCCGGTTCGAGGGCAGGAGTGAACATGCCTCATCTCTATCGGCCTGGCTGCAATGTGGCGGTTGTCGGCAAAAACGTGGTTGTGGTGCTCGAGGCGGGCATAGATCCTTCATCGGTGCTGGCCGTTTACGACGTAGTGCGCGATGGGGGTGGCGTTCACGACGTCGAATCGCGCCTGGCAGGTGTCGAGAACTTTGCTGTGGTGCCGCGCAGCGGTGATCTGGTGGTGTGCGGACGGTTTCGGACCCACGACGTCGGTGGCGCTGTTGCGGTCTCGCAGCCTGGTCTGGGGGTGTGGGCGAGCACGGTGCAATTGCCGGTGGGTTCCGGTGTAGTCCTGATGTCCGAGATAGCAGTGGCCTGGGCTCAGTCTGAGCCGGAAATCCGACCGGAGCCGATTGAGCCTTCTCCGGTAGGAATAGCTGTCACCGAGGAATGGCGCGGCGAAGCTGGATTCGTGGACCCGTCAACCGATCTGGTGGGTGCGTACGACGACATGCTCGGGTCACCGCTTTCAGTCGTGCCGGCGCCGCCCGCGGCTAGTTCCACGCCGCCTACGCCGCCCACGGCTAGTTTCACGCCGCCCGCAGCGCCCGTTGTGGGCGATCACGATGGTTTGACATCGATGTGGTCGCAGGTCCTTGCGCCGCCACCGCCGCCGGCAGCAGCTGTTCCGCCGCCGATCGCGGTGATTGAGGGACCGACTGTGCTGGCACGGGTGTGTCCTCTGGGGCATCCGAATCCGCCACACCGGGATCGATGCCGCGCGTGTGGTGCGCCGTTGGAAGGGGAGAGCCGTACTGTTCCGCGACCGGTACTGGGAAGCATCCGTATGTCGACCGGCGTTGTGCATCACATCGAGCGGCCCGCATCGATCGGCCGTCAACCTGTGGCCACTCAAGCGTCGGGATATGATGTGCCGCAATTGATCACGGTTCCCAATCCGTCCGGCGACATTTCCCGCTCGCACCTCGCCTTGAAGGTGGACGGATGGCATGTTCTGGCCGTGGACCTCGGCAGTACCAATGGTTCGTTCCTGCGTCGCGGTGGGCATGCCCCGCAGCGCCTGCTGCCCAATGATCCTGTGCTGCTGGTCGATCGTGACGTCGTTGTGCTCGGCGACGAGGTCACACTGACCTTCGAGGGGTTGTCGTGAACGCGCTTCGGCCGCAACCGTCGCCACCTCGGATCCCGGGGTACGAGTATGTCGAGATGCTCGGATCCGGTGGATTCTCGGACGTATTTCTTTATCAGGAGCACGCGACGCGGCGTCGGGTCGCGGTCAAGGTATTGCTTGACAGCACAATGAAATCGGTTGCCCGGCGTACCTTCGAGAACGAAGCGCAGTTGATGGGTCAACTGTCCTCGCATCCGGCGATCGTGCCGGTGTTCAACACCGGGCATGCTCCGGACGGGCGTCCCTACCTGGTCATGGAGTATTGCCCGTTGCCGAATTTCGGTGCGCGGTTTCGCACCGAACGGTTACCGGTCGCGGACGTACTTCGGGTGGGTATCGAGATTGCGGGTGCCGTCGAGACAGCCCATCGTGGGGGAATTCTGCACCGCGATATCAAGCCGGCGAATATCTTGGTGACCGCCTATCGTCGTGCTGTCCTGACGGACTTCGGAATCGCCGGTATGCGGGGGGCGGAGGGTGACGCGCTGTCGGGCTTGTCAGTCCCGTGGGCACCGCCGGAGTTCTTCGAGGAAAACCCGCACGGTGAGGTGCCGTCGGACGTGTGGGGTTTGGCGGCGACGCTGTACTCGATGTTGGCGGGACGCGCACCGTTCGAAATACCGGGTGGCGATAACTCGGCTCATGCTCAGGCAGCACGGATTTCGTCAATTGCCCTGCCGCGGACAGGTCGTCAGGATGTGCCGGCGTCTTTCGAGAATGTTCTGGCTACGGCAATGGCGAAGATTCCACAACAGCGTTATCCGTCGGCGCTGGACCTGGCGCGGGGACTGCAGACCGTGCAGGCCGAATTGCAATTGCCGGTGACGTCGGTCGATTTGGTGGAAGCGGTTGCACCGAACGAACGTGTGATCACGGAAGCCGAAGACGGTGACGGTACTCGATTCTCGGTTCGCAGTATCGACCCCACCGGTGGCGGTCAAAATCGCGCTGCGTGGGCATCTGCGCCGGCGCTACCGGTGGAGCGTGTGTTCGAGACGCCGGCGCCGGTTCGGGCACCTACCGCGGAGGAGTTGACGTCAACTCGCGCGCGTCTGGATATTGCGACACCGATCCCTGCCCCTGAATCTGCAGCGCCCACACGGAAATGGCCCTTGGCGCTGGCCGGGGTCATCGTTGTCGTCGGGGCTGCGGCCGTCGGTGGGGTAGTGGTATTCGGTGGGGGGCCGGATTCGGATGTTCCGGAATCATTGGCGCCGACGCTGCCTAGCGCGGCACCGGCTGCGGCGAGCGGTGGCCGGGTTCCCGCAGTGACCGACGTCGTGGGGGTTGTGAACGGCGATACCGCAACGTTTACCTGGGTCTACCC
Source organism: Rhodococcus sp. IEGM 1379 (assembly GCF_030056815.1). Classification (GTDB taxonomy): domain Bacteria; phylum Actinomycetota; class Actinomycetes; order Mycobacteriales; family Mycobacteriaceae; genus Rhodococcus_F. Next base: position 138,175 of record NZ_JASHKR010000003.1, on the reverse strand, counting down.
TGACCCGCAGGTAGGGGACAGTTTTCGCTGGACCCGCACCCGCACCGGGCGCGACGAGTCGGTCCAGCAGAGCAGTGCGAGTTCCGTCGCGGTACCGGTGTCGTCGGGCCCCAGTACTTGCATCGAGGTCACCGTGGTCCGTGAATCGGGCCGAGCATCAGCGATCGCTACCGAAGGATGTGCGACATGAGCGGAGCGAGGCTCGAGTTCTGCGGCGAGGTCACAACTTTGGCGATCGAGCAGGAATTTGTGGTCGGTCGTGAAGGTGACCTGTATATCGACGACAATCCGTTCCTGCATCGGAGATTTCTTGTTCTGCGTCATGAGTTGGGGTTCTGGTGGCTGATCAACGAGGGTATGCGGTTGTCCGCGACGGTCTCGTGTGCAGGGGACGGACTCCAGGCGTGGCTGCCACCGAAGTCGCGGTTGCCGTTGGTGTTCGGTGAGACAACAGTGGTCTTCACGGCTGGTCCGGTGACCTACGAGTTTTCGGTTCATGCGGAATCTCCGACCTTTCGCGGCGCGGTGATTCCCGGCTCCGGGCCGGGGGTTCGTTCTGCGGAATCGCGCGGCAGTCGGCTGGACGAAACTCTCGGGGATCTTCCCCTCACGGACGCGCAGAAGGCGCTGATCGTGGTGTTGGCCGAACCGTTGCTTCGACGCGAAGGGACAGGTTCGAGCCGGATTCCGTCGTCGGCGCAGGCTGCGGAACGGCTCGGTTGGCCGATCACCAAGTTCAATCGCAAGCTCGACAATGTGTGCGACAAGTTTGACCGGATCGGCGTGTCAGGGCTCAGGTCTGGGCCGCAGGGTCCGGCAACGAACCGTCGTACCCGGTTGGTCGAATATGCGATGGCCGCGCGCATCGTCACTCGCGACGATTTGCCACTTCTCGATCGTATGGAGGGATGACGGGTGCATCTGAAGCTGACACTGCACAGGGCGCAGGGGCGCACGACGAATGTATCGGTCACGGTCGATGCCACTGCGTTGGTCGGTGACCTCGCGCGGGCACTGTATTCGAACGATCCTGTGCGCGCCGGTAGCGAGGCCACTGTTCCGCCTGATCTGACACTGCGGGTGCAATCGAGGTTCGGTGACGGAGAATCCGGCTCGACACTGGATCCGCAGCGCAACCTCACCGAAGCAGGCTTGCGCTCGGGTTCCGTAGTGGCGATCACGCGTCATACACATCGATCCGTAGGTGTCGGCCGCGGACCGACCGCCGCGTTACTGCGAATTGTCTCCGGCCCGGAACAGGGCCGTGAGATTGCCCTTCCAGCGGGAATCAGCTCTATCGGTCGTTCGGCTGACTGTGATGTAGTACTGCGTGACTCAATGGTCAGCAAGCGTCACTGCCGTGTCCTCGTGGGTGAGTCGATCGAGATTGTGGACGCGAACTCCGTCAACGGGATCGTGATGGGTGGCCGACGCGTGCAACGTGCCCAGGTTGGCCCCACCGATCAGGTAGTCCTCGGTGACAGCCTTCTGACATTCACGCAGACAAAGCTGGCTGGAACCGTGGAACCCACAAGCTCCGCAGTGGAATTCAATCGTTCGCCACGTGTGGTCGCGCGCTTCGACGAGCAGTCCTTTGATCCGCCCGCGTTGCCCAAGGTCATGGAACCGCAACGGTTTCCGATCGTGTCGATGGTGGCCCCGCTCGTCATGGGTATGGTCCTGTTTGCCGTCACTCGCAGTCTGTTGAGCATCGTCTTCATCGGGTTGAGCCCGATGATGATGCTGGGCGTGTGGCTTGACGGAAGGTATCAGTCGAAGAAGCGACTCGAGCGAGAGATCGCGAATTTCGAAGCGGAACTTGTTGCTCTGCAACAGGAAATTGTGGTCGAGAAACAGCTCGAACGTGCGGTCCGGCTCAGCCGAACACCTTCGGTCGCGGAAGTGCTGACCTCCGTGCACCGACTCGCGTCGCCGATGTGGTCGTATCGGCCCGAACACGACGCGTTTCTCACGGTCCGTCTCGGGTTGGGTACCGTCCGCTCGTTCTGCACCTTGGAATCATCGGGTAGTTCCGATGGGATTGCCGAGTATCGCGGACGGATTCGGGACTACAAGCGAGTGGTCGACATCATCGACCATGTCCCGTTGATCGGCGACTTTCGCACCGCCGGCACCATCGGTGTTGCGGGTCGCCGCGGTGTTGTCGAAGGAGTTGCGCGAGGTCTGGTTCTGCAATTGGTAGGTCTGCATTCGCCGGCGGAACTCGTACTTGCAGTGATGGCATCACCGTCGACATGTCCGGTCTGGGAGTGGGCGGAATGGTTGCCGCACACAGGTTCTGTGCATTCCCCCATCTCGGGGGCACATCTGGCAGGCAATCCGGGAACCGGATCGGCGTTGCTGACGCAGCTCGAGGACGTGATCGCCTCCCGCGGTTCGGAGCGCCCGGGTGCGCCGCAGGAATGGGGCAGCGTCGACGGTGAAGACGGGTCGAGTGTCCTCGCCGAACATGACCGCCCGATCTTGCCGGCCATCGTCGTCGTGGTCGAGGATGACGCCCCAGTCGATCGGGCCCGATTGACGAGGTTGGCGGAATTGGGCCCTGACGTCAACGTCCATGTGCTGTGGGTGGCCAGTCAATTGGAGTCGCTGCCGTCGGTGTGCCGGACATTCATTCTGGTGGAGGTAGATTCGAACGGTGCCACCGTAGGGCAGGTGCGTCACGGTGTTCACTCGCACCCGGTGCAGTGTGAGTCGGTGGACGAGCAGTCGGCGCAGGCTGCTGCGCTGTTCCTCGCACCGGTCGTCGATTCCGGAGTGGCGGTGGACGACGCCAGCGACTTGCCTCCGGCCATCAGTTGGTTGGACCTGGTCGGCCTCGACATTGCCGAGGAGAGTGGCGCCGTTCTCGAAGGTTGGCGCCTGGACGGTTCCTTGACCGAGCGTGACGGAGACGGTGTGCCGTTGCCGGATCAGGATCGACGCAAGGCGGGTGACCTGCGGGCGATGATCGGTTCGCTGGGAGCTGGAGCGTTGGCGTTGGATCTGCGAGAGCAGGGTCCACATGCTCTCGTCGGCGGAACCACCGGTTCGGGCAAGTCCGAGTTTCTGCAGACCTGGGTCCTGGGAATGGCCGCTGCACACAGCCCGGATCGGGTCACCTTCCTCTTTGTGGATTACAAGGGTGGGGCAGCGTTCGCGGATTGTGTGGATCTGCCGCACACAGTTGGTTTGGTAACGGACCTGTCGCAACACCTCGTTCGGCGAGCGTTGACGTCCTTGCGCGCCGAGATCCATTTCCGCGAGCGACTTCTCAACCGGAAGAAGGCCAAAGACCTGATTTCGCTGGAGAAGACAGGCGACCCCGAGTGCCCACCCAGCTTGATCATCATCGTCGACGAATTTGCGGCGCTGGTACAGGAAGTCCCGGAGTTCGTCGACGGTGTTGTGGACGTTGCGCAGCGTGGCCGTTCGCTCGGCTTGCATCTGATTTTGGCCACGCAGCGTCCGGCCGGCGTTGTCAAGGATAATTTGCGTGCCAACACCAACCTGCGAATCGCGTTGCGGATGGCGGACGCCGAAGATTCGAGTGACGTGATCGGAGTCCCGGACGCGGCACATTTTCCGACGAATATGCCGGGGCGCGCTGCCGTGCGGACCGGGCCGGGTCGACTCACCGCATTCCAAGCTGGTTACGCCGGCGGACGAACAACGGAAGTACCTGAGGCGCCACCGATTTCGATTTCCGAAATGCAGTTCGGCGCGCGCGTGCACTGGGACGAGCCGCTACCCGAGGGACAGGTCGAGGAGGACCTACGACCGACCGACATAGTGCGTACGGTTTCGACAATCCGCGCTGCTGCGGAAGCGGGGCGTATTCCGGCGGCCCGTAAGCCGTGGCTGCCGGTACTCGAGGAGGCTTACGGTGTGCGGCAACTGAATCCGCCGGGCCAGGGCTCCTCTGACAATCGACTGCTCCTGGGCGTTGCCGACGACCCGCAGAATCAGGCCCAACCGACGCTGTACTACGACCCCGACGTGGACGGGAACCTGGCGATCTTCGGGGCCGGCGGTTCGGGGAAGTCAGCGACGCTGCGGCAGATTGCGATTGCCTCGGCCATCACGGTTTCCGGTGGTCCGGTGCATTGCTACGGGCTCGATTTCGGTTCGGCGGGATTGAAGCTGATCGAACCACTGCCGCATGTCGGCGCAGTAATCTCCGGCGACGACGAAGAGCGGATCGGGCGCCTGATGCGCCGACTGGTAGAGCTCATCGACACGCGATCGGAGTTGTATGCACAGGCCAACGCGTCGAACATTACCGAGTATCGCAAACGGGCAGGGCAACCCGACGAGCCTCGCATCATGGTTCTGGTCGACGGCATCGGCGCGTTCCGCGAGGCCTACGAGCTCTCGACGCTCTCGCCGTGGTTCAGCCTTTTCACTCAGATCGCCACGGATGGACGCAGTGTCGGTGTGCACGTGGTGATCTCGGCCGACCGGCCCACCGCCGTGACGGCGTCACTCGGATCGACTATCGGACGCCGTATCGTCCTGAGGCTTGCTGGTCCCGACGACTACATGATGCTCGACGTCCCGAAGGACATTCTCGACGCGACCTCCCCACCAGGCCGTGGCATCATCGGTGATCTCGAAGTGCAGATCGCGATGATCGGCTCCGACGCGAATGTTGCGGTGCAGGCGAGGGAAGTTCAGGCACTGTCGACGGCTATGCGTCGGCGCGGAGCCGATGTGGCTCCGACCATCGAGGCGCTCCCCTCAGAGATCGAACTCAGCTCACTGGTCGAGTATGTCGGCCGCACAGCAGATTCCGAGCCGATGCCGGCATTCGCCGTCTCCGATCGCTCACTCGAACCGATCGGATTTCCGCCGACGGGAGCATTCCTGTTGTCCGGACCGCCAGGTTCGGGGCGCACGACCGCATTGCACACCATGGCGCAGGCCGTTCGGCGTGCCACGCCTACTCGCAATCGAGTTCTGCTGGCTCCCAGACGAACTCCACTCGCCGATCGGGAGCAGTGGACGGAGAAGGCGGTGGGCTCCGAGGCAGTGGGAGCGCTCGTCGGGCAGATCAGCGAGGCAGTCCGCAGTGGGCAGGTGGAACCGGGGAGTATTTCCGTGTTCATCGATTCGGTGACAGCGTTCACGTCGACTCCGGTAGAAAACGACCTCGTCGAGATGATTCGACTACTCGGATTGGACGGTCACCTTATCGTCGGGGAGTCCGAACATTCCACCTGGTCGCAGGCGTGGTCGCTAGCCGGTCCGTTCAAATCTGCCCGGCAAGGCCTGCTGCTGGTTCCCAACGACGGTGACGGCGACACATTGCTTGCGACAGCGCTCGGCCGTATCCGACGGTCGGACTTCCCGCCGGGCCGAGGCTTTCTCGTCGGTCCGGGAGGCGCGCAGAAAGTGCAGGTGGCGATGCCGAGCTAAGCAGATGAATTTGGGCGATGGGGAGAACTGCCCATTCCGGTACTGCCGGAATCGCCCTAAATTGATGTCAGTAGCAATCTCAGATGCCAGAAGTAATCGCACACAAGCGTTCCCGTTCGCGGAACCTATTCAGAGGAGTTGTCATGGCAGGAATGGTTGGTCTCAATCCGGAACAGATCGAACAGATGGCGCAGCAGATCAAGGCTCAGGCCGACGCGATCACCGACGTCATCGCTCGTGTGACCAGTCAGGTCAACACCAATGTTCCCGCCAATTGGGCGGGCCAGGATGCTCAGCAGTTCAAGGGCGATTGGGAAGGGCAGCTTCGTACTTCTTTGCAGAACGTCGTGAACCAGCTCGACCAGTTTGCGACCATAGCGAAGACCAACGTGCAGAAACAGCGCGAGGTTTCGAACTCCCTCTGATGTCCGAGTCGGACTCACGCCACATGCCGTGGCGTGAGTCCGCGATTTGTCTGTCCAGTCCGGAAGGAATCGAAAATGGCGGATCAATCAATGATCGGCGCCGACGTCGCAGCATTGCGAAACTTTGCCCGCGAACTTGATCGGGCGGCAGTCGATGTCCGGGCGGCACGCAAGTACGTCAATGCGATTGTGGTGAACAACGGTGCCTGGTTCGGTCCGAACTTCGGGATGTTCGTGGCGGCCTGGGCGAAACTGGCGATCAATCTGACTCAGGTGTCCGAGCAACTCGAGGCTGCGGGACGAACTGTCCGTGCAAACGCGGACGCGCAGGCCGCGGTCAGCGGTGATCTCGGCGCTCATGCCATCGGTTTGGTTGGGTCAGCCGGCGGGGCGGCATCGAATTCGCCTCGCACTTCGGCAACGTTGGCGGGTTTCCTGAATCAGGCAAGCTCGGCGGACGGCACAAACGAGAACGGGATACGCATCCAAACGGTGATCGGGGCAGACACTGAGAAACGCTATGTCGTATCTATTGCCGGATCGGGCGGTGGTGCGAGCGGTGATTGGAGTGGTTGGGATCCCACGAAGGCATTGACCTGGTGGGAGAACCTTCCAGTTGCCAATGGATTTCCGGGTTGGGCGACGCTGGAAGTCGCATACACTTTGCACTTGATGGGAGTCCCGAACGACGCAGAGATTCTCTTCGTCGGCCATTCTCAGGGCGGCGCGCACGCGGAAATGCTGGCGGAAAGTGGTTTCTATCCCCACTCCAGCGCTATCAACGAAGGTGGACCTCGAGTTCCGGGAGGAACCGGTGCGAACATCCTTCGCCTTGAAGGAAACAGCGCTGCCGACAATCTGATCGAGTCCCTGTCGATGGCTGGAGAGAGGGTGCGTAGCCTTCCGTACGACCCATTGGGGCTATCGATGCTGTCGCGGGGGAACGACGGTGCGATCTTCCAGGCGCATTCAGCCCGTGGGAATATTTACGGCGGCCATTTGGACCACGCCGCGTTCGGCCGGGCCGCCGATCAGTTCGAGGCCAGCGATGATCCGAAGCACCAAGCGTTGCAGGAGAGACTGTCCAGGTTCACGAACAGTGAAATCTATTTCGATACCGATCCGCGCTGAGAAGGGATTGAAGGCTGATGGCTTCCGGAATGATCGGTGCGGACATTGTTGCGTTGCAGAATTTTGCCCGCGAACTTACGCGATCAGCGAATGACGTTGCGGCCGTACGGAAATATGTCAATTCGATTGTCGTGAACAACAATGCTTGGTTCGGTCCCAACTTTGGCCTGTTCCTGCAGAAGTGGGGCCAACTCGCGGTCGAACTGACTGTGGTGGCGGCCAGGCTCGAGGACGCGTCGCGGACCGTTGCGGCCAATGCCGAAGCGCAGGCTCAGGTGAGTGGATCGCTCGTTTCCGGTGGGACCACCAGCAACACCGGTGGGGTGCCCGGGGCCCTGTTTGATCGTGGTGTTCTCGATGGTGTCAATGCAGTCGTCAATGCCGGCCGAGTCGGTGTGTCTGTGCTCGGACACGAACTTGGTTTCGGTCAGTCGGTCGGTGACGTCGCCGGAGTGATCCCGGTCCTTGGGACGGCTATCACTGCGGTCGGATTGGTCAACACCTGGAACGATCCGCAGTGGAGCTTGGAACAGAAGCTCGTCCAGTCGGTCGGTGTGGGGATGGACGTTGCGGGAGGTGAGATGATGTCGGTTGGACTCAAAGGCCATCCACTTCTGTTCGGCGCGGGTATGGCGACAACATCGTGGTCGATGGCGATACAGGCCGCGGGGCAAGCAGACTTCAGCCCTGAAGGCATCAACACAGTTGTGCAAGAGATAGCGCGCGATCCCAGCCTCCTGGTCGGGGATCTGGGGAACGCCTCGGTGAAGGTGCTCACGGGGTTCGGTTTGAGAATCGGCGGCGCAGCGCTGTAAGCCTGAAGTGTTTGACGGATGAAATATGCTGAGCGAGAACAGGATTTCCTAATGAGTATCACAACTTTGTTGACCGACGACGAGATCTTGGCTGTGTCACTGCATGGTGGCTCGAACTGGCCGGGATTGTTGCCGAGCGTCGCGGAATCGGCGGCTTTGCGAACCGTTGCTGCGATGCGCGGCGTGCGTTCAATGCTCGTGCGGGAATTGGCGAGAGCAGACAACGACTCGTTGTCTTTCCCTGCGGATATCCATGACCATGTCGATTCGTTTCGCACTGCGAAAGCTGTTTTCGGCTACCATGTTTCGACTCTGGATGCACCGGTCTTCTTCGGTGGCGACGGTGCCGCCATTGCGGTGCCTGCTTTCGGTGAGGCGAGGATCAACTCGGTGACATCGGCTGGTGTGCATCGACTCAGTCGTTCGGACTCGTCGACGGTGGCGCGATCGCTGCGCGATCTGTTGGTCGGCACGTATTCGGTGGGTGAAGCGTCGGAACTCGGCGTGTTGATCTATGCGGGAATTCGACCGGGTGCGTCCGTTCTGTGGGTGAGCCGCGACCGAATTGTTCGGGGCGTCTTCGGGTTAGATACACCGGAGCGGGGTAGTCGACTGATTGTGGTCGATCGACTCGAGGTTGATGGCACCGCGATCGAACCGTTTGTGTGCGAGGTCCTTGGATCGGTGCCGACAGGGTAGGTGCTGCTACTTTTGAGGCCTGAACGCGGCATGTCAACCGACACATGTATGCCGAGGCAGGTGCTGTCAGGTTTGTTGAAAGAAGTAGCAGTGCAATTTGTTTGGAGTGTTTCGACCTGGATTCAGGCGTAGCGAACCTGGGGTATGCGAGCGGCAGTCGGGAGGCTGCGGAGCTGGCTGCGGCGTTGCAAAGTCGGGACAACGGCTTGTGCGCCGGACATGTTCTGCATGATAGCGATAGCTGCCATTCTGATCGGAGCTGCGTGGTGATGGTCGAATTTGAGGTGCTCCAGGGGTCCGCAGATCGAGATGGCCGCAATCGCGCCACCGATCGGGCCGATGGGCACGGCGATACCGCCTATGCCCGCGACATTTTCACCGGTTGCGAAGGCCATACCCTGTTGGCGAATCTTGTCGAGCTCGTCCGCGAGGGCGGGCGAGCCTGCCGCCGGCGCTGTGGCCGAGCAGGCAAGGAGTGCTTTCCCGATTGGTGACTTGTCCGCGGGGAATCGACCCCCGGCGCGGGACGGTAGTGCGAATGCGACGCGCCCACCGATCTTCTCGAGATAGATCACGTCCGAGTCATGGAGGATGCCGAGATGCACGACGTGACCGGTTACTCGATGCAATTCGTGGAGGAACGGCAGTGCTGCGTGATGTAGGCGATCCTGATGGATGGCAAGAGATCCCAACTCCATGAGGCGGAGTCCGAGTTCGTAGTTACGTCCGTCTCGCCGCAGCCAACGTATCTGCACCAGTCGTTCGAGTATTCGATGTGCGGACGATCGCGGCAGCCCGGTCAGTGTGACTACTTGGGTAAGCGTGAGGAGCCCTGGTCCGTCGAAGGCGTCAAGGACCAGCGAGACCCTGTCCAGAATTGCAGTGGGGGCGGAATCGGTACTCCGGACCTGACCGGTCATGTCTTCTCCCTGTTGTAACTGTCTGTTCGGCGAAGCTGTCGATAACGACCAGCAATGCTCTGATATCGGTATTTCAATGATGAATCGTGGGGGATATGCGTCCGGCCTGCGGGGCGCTGACACGTCCCGCAGGCCGGAAGGTTTATCGTCAAGTGCTCAGATTGCGAAGAGTGTCGCGCTTCCTGGTTAGTCGTGAACGTGTCTGGGGATCAACAGCATTCGGGAATGCTGGGTGAATTTGTCTCGGCCGGGCCGTCAGTGCCCCAGGTACGTTTCGCCACTCAAGATTCGGTGTCCTGCAATTCGGATTCGCGCCGAGCAATGATCTCGGCTACTTCCTGTTCCCAAACTGTGACGGCCCGAGTCGTATCGATTTCGAATTCGAAGCGGTGAGTCATGTCCGGGGTGATATCCGCGACGTCGACATAGAACTGCTGGTACCAGCGTCGCAGCTGATAGACAGGTCCGTCCTCTTCGCAGAGCAGGGGATTGTCGATGGGAGCCTTGTTCTTCCAGATCTCGACATCCTGTAGGAAACCGCTCTCGACGCCCGTGACGAACTGGACCGCCATCGCGGCGGACTCTTCGTCGGTCATGCCCGGCAGCTTCTTCATCGAGACGCCGTACATCAGGACAAACGAATTCTCGTCGATCGGATAGTGGCAGTTGATCAGCGCCGTCTCGACCTCGGCGCCATTGGCATTGATCCAGAGTTTGTCGACCATGTACGACGGGCCGAAATAGGACGCATCCGAGCGCAAATGCTGGTTCGGATCGTCATAGGATGCTTCGACGTCGAGTCGGGGTGTCGACTCCTGGTACTGCGTGGCGATGTGACCCTCGAAAATGTTCTTGAAGTATCGAGGGAATGACTTGTGGACATAGAAGAAGTGCGCCATGTCTACGACGTTGTCGATGATCTCGCGGCAGTGAGAACCCTTGATGATCTGTGCGTTCCACGTCCAGTCAGTCCACTCGTCGGTGCCGATGCCCTCGATCTGGGGGATGGTGACTTCGTCGGTGGGCTTGGATCCCTCCGGGTCGTGCCAGACAAAAAGTTGGCAATTACGTTCGATAGTGGTCCAGGCGCGAGTGCGAGCAAGGGGAGGTACGCGTCGTGCGTACGGAATGTCGGTGCATTTCCCGTTGCCACCCCAGCGCCAATCGTGGAACGGACACGCGATCGAGTCGCCCTTTACTTCTCCGAGTGCCAAGTTGCCACCCATGTGTCGGCAGTAGGCATCCAGCACTTTGATGTCGCCCTTGCTGTCGGCGAAGACAACGAGGCTTGTTCCGAATGCTTCGATCTGGTGTGGCTTGGCGTCTCGGAACGTCTCGCTCAGGCCGAGGCAATGCCACCCGCGGGCGAAGCGAGACGGTGCCGGTGCAGCCTCGATCAAGCGGATAGCTTCGTCAGTGTCAGTGTCAGTGTCAGTGTCGGCGTTGTTGGTGGGGGCGGTGTCGAGCGTCATGTTTCCTCCGTGCCGCGTCGATGTTGCGTCGAGCGCTCAGTCGTTTCCATGTGATCCACCTCATAGAATCTTGAAGTGCGGATGTGGGCAAGATCGTCTCCCGGTAGGCGGAACATGGCCACTGGCCTGTGTCTTTTCAGTCGGACTAGGGCAGGGGTCGAGTTCGTGAGTACTACTGCAGTGTGGGCAGGTGGCACTGTTCACGACTCCCGCTCACTGGACCGTGTGAATTGGGAATTGTGGTGCCGGTCATAATCGGAGCGTGGACAGTGTCAGTGATTCCCTTGCCGAAGCAATTGCTTCCTTGCTTCCCGAGATCGCCGTGCATGCGGCCGAAGCGGATCGCCGTGGGCGGTTGCATGAGAACACTGTGGACGCTTTGAGTGAAGCCGGGGCATTTGCACTGTGTATCCCGAATCGATTCGGTGGATCGCAGGCTGATCCGTCTGTATTTCTACGGACGGTGCGTGAACTGGCAACGTCCTGCACATCAGCCGGCTGGGTTACTGCATCCTTCGGGATCGCCGCTTGGCAGTTGGCGCTGTTCACGGATGAGGCGCAAGCCGACGTGTGGGGCGGTCCGAGCGGTCACCGTGCCAGGTTATGCGGCTCGCTCACCCCAGGCGGCACTCTGACTTCGACTGGGCGAGGACTCGTTCTGCGAGGCCGATGGAAGCACGTCGTGGGAAGCCGCGGATCGGAGTGGGCAATCGTCGGGGCGGTGCTATCGGATCAGTCCGGCGCGCCCGTCGACTTCGTCCTCGTACTGGTGAATGCCAAGGACTATCGGATTGAGGCGGGCACCGATGCCCTCGGGTTGCGTGGGGCGGACATGAACGACCTCGTTGTCGCCGGAGTTTCCGTTCCGCAGCATCGAGTGTTCGGAACGGCCGAGCGCGCGCAGATAAGTAGCCGTCACGAACTTCTGTACAGATTCCCACAATCAGTCTTGTATGTGCATGCACTGACGGAGCCGATCATCGGTGCAGCGCAGAGCGCGTTGAGGCATCACATCGAGAGTGTTCGGTCCGCTCACGAAACAAGATCGGGCCCATTGTCGTCGGCCGACCGCGACAGCTATGTGACGATCGCGCGGGCTGCCGGCGAGATCGACACCGCTGCCTTGCTTCTGGATCGCAGCATCGAGGTGGCGACAACGGCCACTGAAGAGCATCGAGAACTCGAAACGGGTGAGTGGGTTCGAGGTCGCCGAGATCCGGTCCTGGCATTCGAGCGTGTTGTCGAAGCAGTCGAACTGATTTTCGCGACAGCGGGCAACGGCGCGATCGCCACCGACGATCCGCGGCAGCGTGTGTGGCGAGATGCCCGCACAGCCAAGGTGTACACCGTCCACAGTGCGGAGCGCCCTCTCGAAGTGTATGGACAGTGGGCGACCGGACTGGATGTGAGCGCCGGGTTCCTGGCCATCTGATCGAGGCGACAACACAGTGAGATATCGGACCAGCAGAAATACGGACCAGGAGGCGAGGCGAAAATGACTACCGGATCTCCGTCGATGATCGAGCGAATGACTCTGATCATGAGTGTCTTCGACACCGACACGTCGATGTTGCGCCTCGTGGACGTTACCGAGCGCACAGGGCTGGCACGGTCGACTACCCATCGGATTCTCGACCAGTTGGTGGGTTACGGGTGGCTTAGACACACGGGCGACTTCTATCTATTGGGTGACCGCTCCAAGGAGCTTGGCGCCAAGGTGGTCAACCATTCCAGACTGAGAACCGCCGCTGCACCGATTTTGCATACGCTGCACGCCGAAACCGGACTGGTTGCGCATCTCGGGTACGTGGACGGAACCGACGTCGTCTATCTCGACAAGGTGGGGGGACAGGCGTTTCCGCGGGTGCCGACGCGAGTAGGCATCCGGATTCCCGCGCATGCCACCGCTCTGGGAAAATCGGTGTTGTCGTTTTGGTTGCCTGAGCAGGTGGACACCGTACTTCCTGCGAAGCTGTCTGCCCGTACCGCGTCGACGATCGTCGACCGCAGCGTATTGCATCATGAACTTGCCCGAATCCGTGCTCGCAACGGACTTGCCTTCGACCGTCAGGAAGTCGCCTTCGGAATCGGTTGTGTGGCCGCGGCATTGCGGGCGCCAACCGGTGTGCACGCCGGCTTCTCACTTTCCGGTGACCTCAGGTCCGGGGTTCTCGAACGCGCAGCGCCAGTCTTGCTCGCCGCCGCGCGCCGCGTGACAGAGGCACTGTTCCCAGATGCGCCCGGCGATGCTGTTGTGCGCGAAGGTAACGCGGCACCGGAGAGTGGCCGGGTGTTGTCGTGGATGCTCGATATGAGTCGTGGAACCGAACGAATCTGACTTGAGATAATCGGTCCGATTCCGGCCTCCCGTTCAGTGGGAGAGTTGTGTGACCCAGCCCCTCGGGTGGCTCTATCCTCACTGCACTGCCCGCAGTTGCGGCTACCGGGAAATCTCCGCTGCGACGTTCAATTGACGTCGAGGTGACTCACAATGTGTCTTAATCAGTTGCAATGCAACATTTTTCAGCACATTTCATTCCATTCGTGAGCTCCGGTCAATGTTCATGTCGACCCGACCGCCGATGTGCGCGCGGGTTCTCGAGGATGGTGAAGCTGATGGTGCGATTTATCAGGCAACGGGTGTTACTTGCCATACCGACGATCCTCATCGTGACATTTCTAGTCTTCGTCCTGATGGAGTTGTCGCCTTCCGATCCTGCTCTGGCACTGGCCGGCGATAATCCGACTCCGGAAAAACTGGCAGAAGCGCGAGCTGCGTTGGGGCTGGATCGGCCCATGCTGGCCAGATACGTCGAATATCTGGGAAACGCCGTGCGAGGTGATTTCGGGACTTCGCCGATCACTCACCAATCAGTACTGAGTGACTTGATGTTCCGCTTGCCGATCACTGCCGCGTTGGTGCTGCTTTCACTCATTTTTACAGTCGTCCTGGGTGTCACGCTCGGAACCCTCGCTGCCGTCTACAAGGGAGGGGTCGTGGACTGGTTCGCAAATAGTGTTGCCGCGCTGTTGATGTCAGTCCCGCCGTTTGTCGCGGGAGTTCTACTCATCTTGTTTCTCGCAGTCTCGTCGCAGATGTTCCCGGCAACCGGATACGCGACGCTGTCGGACGGACTAGTGCCTTGGCTCACGTACATGACCCTGCCCGCGTTGTCTCTCGCCCTGATTCCTGCAGCATTGCTTACGCGCCAGGTGCGCAGCGCCATGGTCGACGCTCTTGAAGAGGACTACATCCGAACTGCGAGGGCGAAAGGGCTCCGACGCGTCACCGTGGTCGGAAAACACGCGGCCAAGAATGCTGCCGTTCCAGTAGTGACTGTCTTGGGATTGGTGGTTACCCAAATGGTCGGTGGCGCAGTAGTGGTGGAGAAACTCTTTGCCATCCCCGGACTCGGGTCGGTGAGCGTAGACGCGGTGCTGACCGGTGATCTGGTGACTTTGCAAGGCCTCGTGCTCTTCATTGCACTGGTGGTAACCGCGGTGAATCTACTTGTTGACGCCTCCTACGGCTACTTCAACCCGAGATTGAGAGTCCGATGACGATACCTGAGCTCGAAAAGTTCGAAGTTGTTGTGAATCGGCCGGATTCGCAGAGTGAGGCACCGGTCGAGTCGAAGTCGTGGGTCCAGCGCAGCAGAGTCCTTCGGAGACTGCTCGCAGACAAGGTCGCGATGGCTGCCGTCGGAGTCATCACGTTCCTGATCGCAGTGGCTGTATTTGCGGATTGGCTTGCCCCGCAGGACCCGAACAAGGCGTCGATCGCGGATCGACTGAAACCACCGTCGTCGGCGCACTGGCTGGGTACCGATGAACTCGGCCGGGACGTCCTCAGTCGGTTGATCGTGGCCACCCGACTCGATTTGCTCGCGTCCTTCGAAGCAGTGGGTATAGCGCTGGTAATCGGCGTGCCGCTCGGTCTGTTGGCCGGGTACTTCGGCGGAGTCGGTGACGCCGTGACGAGTCGAGTCATCGATGCTCTGATGACCTTGCCTCCACTCATCCTGGCGGTGGTGATCATCGGAATTCTCGGCCCCGGACTGACTACGGCGATGCTGGCCATCGGCATCCTGATCATCCCGTCCATCTACCGAGTTGTCCGCGCGTCCACCCAGAGCACTCGTTCCGAGTTGTACATCGAAAGTGCCCGCGCCGCTGGATGCGGGCACGGTCGTATCATCTTCAGGCACGTCCTACCCGCAGTATCAGCGCCGTTGCTCGTCCAGGCTTCCTTTGCTGCTTCGGCAGCCATCGTCGCGGAGGCAAGTCTCTCGTACTTGGGCCTCGGAGCCCGTGCGCCGCAGGCGACCTGGGGTCTGATGCTCAAGGAAGCTGCGTCCTCGCTTGCTACCAGCAGCTACCTACTCTTTCCGCCCGCAATCATGATCTCGGTGACGATCTTGGCACTGTCACTGCTCGGCGACGGCCTGCGGGACGCCATGGGACGACAGAACAAGGAGGGAGGCAAGTGACTACTCTTGATCAGGCGGTGGTCGTCGACAAGGCCGCCGGTTCGGACGTCGTTCTGCAGACCACCGGTCTCACAGTGGAGGTCAGTACTGAGCACGGTTGGGTTGAGGTCGTGGACGGCGTTGATCTGACGGTTCGGCGTAACGAGACCGTGGGACTGGTCGGTGAATCCGGATCCGGAAAGACACTGACTTCGCTTGCGGTCATGGGGTTGCTCCCGGAGAACGCACGAATCAGCCGCGGCGACGTGAGACTGTCCGGACGAACCATCTCCGGGTTGTCGGAGAAGGCGCTCAGTGACATCCGCGGTGTTCAGGCCGCGATGATCTTCCAGGAGCCTCGGCGTTGTTTGAATCCGGCATTCACGGTGGGCGATCAGGTGGCTGAATCCTTACGTAGACACCGTGGTTGGTCACGCAAGCAGGCGAAGGCGCGAGTCATCGAACTGTTCGAGCTTGTCGAGATCCCCGATGCGGCTCGTCGAATTGATCAGTACCCGCACGAGTTCAGCGGTGGCATGTGCCAACGCGTCATGCTTGCAATGGCGTTGGCCTGTGATCCCGAACTGTTGATCGCAGACGAACCGACCACGGCTCTGGACGTGACCGTGCAGCGCCAGGTTCTCGAACTCATCCGAAGGTTGCAGGGAGAGTTGGGCCTGGGAGTCCTGCTCATCACCCACGATCTGAGTGTCGTTGCCGAGATGTGTGATCGGGTGACCGTCATGTACGCCGGACAAGTTGTGGAGTCGGCAGAAGTGGATCCCTTGTTCTATACGCCGAAGAATCCGTACACGAGTGCCTTGCTGCAGTCGATGTTGGAGCCCTCTGGGCGCGGAGAACCGTTGGGCTACATCCCCGGATCCGTTCCGCCTCCGCATCTGTTTCCGTCGTCATGCCGTTTCCAGGAGCGCTGCACACACGCAGTCGAATCCGTGTGTGGCCGCGCAGTGAATCTCGAGACTGTGAGTGCAGCGCACCTGACCCGGTGTGCCCGAGCTGCCGATCTGGCTTTACCAGGAGTGTCCGCATGACTGTGCAACCGAGCGAACTAGCAGTGTCGACGGGCCAGGCAACACTGTCCGTTCGGGGCCTGACAAAGACTTACGGGAACGGACCTACTCTGTTGCGTCGTAAGGGTTCTACCTTCACAGCTGTGGATTCGGTGGACCTCGATATCGCGCCCGGCACGACTATGGGGTTGGTGGGGGAGAGCGGGGCCGGCAAATCCACAGTCGGGCGGTTGGTGCTTCGCCTCATCGAACCCGATTCGGGTTCGATCGAACTGCTCGGGACCGACATTGCAGCACTCGGGCGCCGTGAGCTCGAGAAGATGCGTTCGGATGCCACCATGATTTTCCAGGATCCGTACACTTCGCTCAATCCTCGTATGCTGATCAAGGATTCGGTGACCGAGCCGCTGTTGGTCAAGGGCGGAAGCTCTCGCGCCCAGCGTTACGCCAAGGCCACGGACATGATCAAGCGAGTGGGTCTTACGGCGGCTCACCTCGAGCGCTACCCGTACGAAATGTCGGGTGGACAATTGCAGCGTGTGGCAATCGCACGGGCATTGATTACCGATCCGAGTTTCATGGTGTGTGATGAACCGGTGGCGGCGTTGGACGTGTCCACCCAGGCGCAGGTGATCAACCTGCTTCGGGACCTTCAAACCGAGCGAGGCTTGGCCTATCTGTTCATCTCACATGATCTTCGGTTGGTACGCCTTATTGCAGACAACGTTTCGGTGATGAAGCGGGGACGGATCATGGAGACGGGTGACGCGGTCGCGGTGTTCGATCATCCCCAGCACGAGTACACGCGAGAACTGCTCTCGGCGATTCCTGGTCGTAGTCCTCGTTTGAGACGCTTTTCGCGCTGAGCGCCGGGTAAGTAGGTACCGTCGACGAAATTGCAGGCGGTACCTACTATCTGGCCGAATCGAGGTATTTTCAGGTGGGGCGCACAATGTGTGACCGGTTGAGTTCGGCCACGGAACTGACTCCCATGAGCGTCAGGGTGCGGGCAATCTCCTCGTGAAATATCTCGACCACTCGCGACACCGTCTTCTCCGCCCGCAGCGAGTCCGTAGACGTAGGGGCGGCCGATTCCCACCAGCAGGCTCGCCCAACGCAAGAGCTTTCACGACGTCGCTGCCGCGTCGGATGCCGCCGTCCAAGCAGACGGGCACTCTTCCAATGCCACCGACCCGGTCCACTGCTGCGGGAAGGGCTTCGATGCTCGACAATGCGCCGTTGAGTTGATGCCCGCCGTGGTTCGACACCACGATGCCGTCGGCCCCCAGTTCTACCGCTGCGGCAGCGTCCTCGGGATCGAGGATGCCTTTGAGTCGTTGCCCACCGTGGCCGGCGTGCTGCGTCGAGCATGCTGGTGGGTGTCAGGGTGGGCGGAATTCCCATGCCGCGCTTGCGTTCACCTTCTCGATTTCCGGGGACGGGTACGTCGACGGTGATAATCAATGCACTATATCCGGCATTGCGTGCTCGGTCTACGAACTTCTTGGCCAAGGATCCGCCGGTACGGACGCTTGTCCACGGATAAAGCTGGAAGAAGTGGTTCTCGCTCGTTACGTCCGCTACCTCTTCGGCTGTGTACCTCGAGGGAGTCGAGATGACGGCGCGCATTCCCGCACGCTCGGCGGCGCGGGGGCGGCGCACTCACTCCGCCAGTGGATCAGTCCGGTCATTCCAGTGGGGAGAGGACGACCGGCAGGCTCAACGGTGTATTTCCTACCGTGACAGCGAGATCGGTTCCTTCTTTACCGGTGAGAATTCAAGACTGCAGTGTCCACCGGTCGTGATCAGCTTCGTTCGGGACTAGCGGCTGAATTCAGAGGCGGATATGGCAATACCCAGTGATCGAGGCGGGTGTTCGGCTTGCGCCGAACACACGCCTCGATTCTTGCGGCAGAAGCTACCTACTTGGTGATGTACACATTTCTCAGATCACTAACTCCGAACGGAGTGAAGGGAAGATTGCCCGTGCCGGTTCCGCCGACCTTCGGGGTGATCAGCATTCCCGTGACGCCCTGCATGAGCGGCGCGTATATAGCATTCTCGACCGAGAACTTGTTCACGGCTTCAGCTTTCGCCTGGCGCTCGGTGTCCGAGAGTGAAGAGTCGTCGATGCCGACCAGAAGAGGCTTCATGGCTTCGGGAGTGCCGCCGGGAAGGGTGAGCGGGCTGGTGTAGAGCCAGGTGAACCAGGCGGAAGGATCAAGAGACGCGGAGGTCATGTACGTGAACATGCCGGGTGCGTTGGACTTGCTGTATTCAGTGGTCAACTGCAGGATATCGACCGAGCGCAGTCCGATCTGGATCCCGATCTCCGCCAATCCTGCCTGGATGGCCTGAGCCTGGGCCGGCATCCTGCCGCTGTTGGCTACCAGGAACTCGCCGAGGTCCAACCCGTTCGGGTATCCGGCCTCTGCGAGAAGTTTCTTGGCTGCGTCGACATCGTAGGCGTAGGAATTTTCGCCGGCCTCGTAGAATCCGGGCAGAGTGCTCGGGAAGGGTTGCACACGTGCTGCCTGGCCTTCGCCGAACGCCGCCACCAAAGACTCCCGATCGAGGGCAGTGTTGATAGCCTGACGGACCTTGATGTTGGCCAGCGCGGGAATCGTGCTGTTCAAGAACATTCCGGAAACCGTCGAGGCAGTCGGTTGGCGTCGGACAATCACCTTGCCCGAGTCGATCTCACTCTGCAGTTGCGTGGTGCCGCCGCCGGCCTGCGCAACGTCCAACTGCCCGGTTCGAATGGCGTTGTTGCTGGCATCGGGAGCGTAGGCACCGATCTGTACTTCTGCGGGCTTTCCGGCATTGGTATCCCAGATATTCCCGTCGGAGCGCCGCTTGTAGGTGATCTTCTGTCCGGGCTCGAATGATTCGAGGACATACGCACCGGTGCCAACCGGTTTTGTTGCGAGATCGGAGTTTCCGAGTGCCTTGGGACTGATCATCGCGCCACCGATCGGGATGGCGATGGTGTTGAGGATGGTTGTAGTGGGACGGCTCAATCGAAGCTTCACTTCGTTGGGTGCCACTACGTCTACCGAACTGATGGCTGCGGTCGCGGTTGCGGAGGCAGATCCTGCTGCCGCCCGGTACCGGTCGATGTTCGCCTTTACTGCATCGCCGTTGAACGGTGTGCCGTCGGTGAACGTAACCCCTTCTCGCAGTTTCAGATCCAGCGTTGTGCCGTTGTCCGAGAAGTTCCACTCGGTGGCGAGCATCGGGGCGTACTGGCCGTCTTCGGTGACTTGGAGAAGTCGGTCGTAGACGGGCCATGTCGACATCAGGGTCCGCACTGCCTCGGGGGCCGCGACCGGATCGAGCGACGTGGCGACAGTTGCCCCGACGCGTATCGTGGCGTTGGTATCGACCTCGCCGGTGTTGCCTTGACTTCCCGTGCCGGCCGCTGCGCCTCCGACAGCCGTACTCGGGCTGCCACAGCCGGTCAAGGTCACCGCTCCGGCAGCCGCGACGGCCGCCACAGACAGCCAACGCTGTTCACGTTTCGATCTCATGAGAGTTCCTTCCAGAGGTGACGCGAATGCGTCCGGATGGCGAAGTTCTGTGATGACCGTAGTGCGCGGTGTGCGTGGCGGTCGTTTCATCTTCCCGTTCACCGGGAGATGTGTATTTCTTTGCAGCCCTAATGATTTGGTGCTCTGGATGAATCCAGTCGGGTACTCAGAAGCGGGGAATGCTGAGCCTGGAATGGGCGGCTCCGTCGACCGGGACCAGCGTGCCGTTGATGTAGGCGGACTCGTCGCTCACCAGGAATGACGCTACCGACGCGATCTCCTCGGCAGTGCCCAGGCGTCCCGACGGGATCTGCGACGCATAGGCTTCGGAGCCGCCGGGAAGGGTTGTGAGCCATTGACGTAGACCGGGGGTGTCCATCGATCCCGGTGAGATCACGTTGGCTCGAATACCCAAGGCCCCGTATTCGACTGCGATACTTCGGGTGAGGCTGATCATCCCGGCCTTTGCTGCTCCGTATGCAGCCAGGCCCGGCACCGCTCCGATGCCTGCTCCCGAAGTTGTCGAGAGGAAGACCCCAGATTTCTGTTCGAGCATGAATGGTAGTGCGGCCGAGATCCCGTAGTACATGGAATTCAGGTTGAGCACAACGGTATTGGCGAAGGCGGCGGGAGTGACCTCCAGGGTGGGTTTTGGTTGCTGCCCACCGGCATTGCTGTAGAGGATGTCCAGTCGACCGTATTTCTGGACGGCACCGGTGACGAGGAAGGAAACCTCGCCGGCGTCGGTGACGTCCGTCGTCACGGCAGTGGCGTCGCCACCGGCGTCGGTGATCAGATCAGCCGTGGCTGTCGCAGAATCGCCGTTGATATCGCTGACCACGACGGTAGCTCCGTCGGCTGCGAAACGTATCGCAGAGGCCCGTCCGATACCGCTGCCGGCGCCGGTGATAACAGCAATCTTGTTGCTGAGCTTTCTGCCCATGGTCTTCTCGATTCTCTCTGGGATTGCAGGGGATTTACGTCGCTGACGACATCTTTCGGAATCGCTCGGCAGCTTCGAGAAGCAGTGCGCTGCGGTCGAAGCCGCTTTGCTTCTGTGCCGTCTCGAAGTGGCCGGTGGTAATCCAGATCGGGCCCTGATCGAGGTGCTCGATGCCTTCGCGGGCTACGTCTTCGGGATCAGCCAAGACCAAGCCCGGCATATCGAGGTTCAATCCGAGGCGACCTAATGCAGGCGTTCGTGTTGCGCCGGGAATTACTTCGAGGACGTGAACACCGTGCGGAGCCAGTTCGAGCCACAAACCCTCGGCAAAAATTCTTCCGAAAGCTTTTGCTGCAGCATAGAAACTGATGTGCTCGGTTCCGAGGTATCCGGAGATCGACCCCATCAGGATGATGCCGCCACTGCCACGATTTTTCATCCGGCCGCCGAAGTGGTGGGTGAGGGCCAGTTGGCTCTTGATGTTCAGATCGATAGTGCGCTGCACGGCCGCGAGGTCACTGCTGACGAATTCGCTGGCATATGATCCTGCCCCGGCGTTGAAAACGAGCAGTCCCACGTCGAGTGGGTCCGTGACCGTTCGCAAGAGATCGAGCGCATCGTCGTCCAGTAAGTCGAGTTCGAGTGTCGTGACCTCGACACCCAGGGCGCGCGCCTCGGATGCGGTCTCTTCGAGTGGGCCACTCTTGCGGGCGAGAAGTACGAGATTAATACCGGCAGTGGCTAATTGGCGGGCGTAGGCACTGCCCACACCTTCGGATCCGCCGGCGATGACAGCCCAGGGGCCATAGTAATTCTTGTCGATCATCGTGCACCTCTCGAGTATGTATCAAACATTTGCTACGTAGGAGAATGTAGTCGGTGGTGTGAACTGTGCGGGGTCGGTCATTCTTGTGGTTCGATGCCTTCGAGGAAGACCGAGATCAAGGTATCGCCGAACTGTTCGATCGAATAGTTCTTGGTGGGGGTGAACCACCGCAGCGACAACCAGACCGCGTCGCGCATCAATCCGTAGATCACGTCTGCGGGTAGATCCGCGCGTAGCTGTCCGGCTTCGATTCCGGAGGCGATCGCATCCATCCACGTTGCCTTGGTGGTGCGGGCAGCGGAACGAATAGTGTTGTTCCCGGGAAGTTTTCGAAGATACTCGGAATTGTTCTGATAGATCTCCGAGGCATGTGGGTGCGCAACGCTTGCGGCCAGCGAGGCGTGAACGATCGAGGTAAGCCGATCCCGCGGATCGGCGTCGGTAATCGCTTCGTATCGAGCAGTCAGATCGTCGAGATACCTCGACACGATCATGTACGCGATTGCATCCTTGGATTCGAAGTAGTGATAAAGGCTGCCGGAGAGGATGCCGACTCCGTCGGCAATATCCCGCACCGGGGTGCCTGCGATTCCCTTGGTGGCAAACAGTGATGCTGCCTGCCCGAGAATCAGGTCGTGGCGCTCAGACCACTCCATGCCTACCTCCGATGTTTGTGCAAGGATCGCGTCGCGAATTCTACGACAGTTGAACAAAGGTTTGATGCGCGCCCGGCGAAAAGGGCGCCGCGGCGTTTCACGCGAGGTTCTGTGCGCGCGACCAGGCCTGTGCAGCCAGACGCTGTGCCTGGACGCCGAACGATTCGGGGGTGCGGTCTGTACGGCCCATCGATCCGCGAGATACCCGGGTGTAGACGCCTTCGACGATGCAGGCCGTTTTCCACCAGTTGAATGCCAGGTAGTACTCCAAGTCGTCGCCAGGCAATCCGGTCGCAGTCAGATAGCGTTCAGCCAGTTCGTCTCGGGTGGGTAGACCGGCCGCGAACGTCGGGGGCGTCTCGAGCGCGGTTACCTCGTCGCCAGGTTGCGCCCAGTACATCAAGAACTGCCCCAGGTCCGCCAATGGGTCACCGACTGTCGACAGTTCCCAGTCGAGCACTCCGAGCACCTGGCCCTGTGTACCCATCAGAGCGTTGTCGAGGCGATAGTCGCCGTGTACGACGCTCGAGCGCAATTGGGGTGGGATCCGACGACTCAATGCGTCACGGGCGCGACTGATGTCCTCGAGGACTCGCACACGATCTCCTTCCCAGCTGGCGGACCAGCGTGAGAGTTGCCGTTCGACATAGCCTCCCGATGCCGAGCGCTGCGACCAACCGTGAGCCGCGGGGTCCAACGAGTGCAGGCGCGCGAGAGTGTCGACGAGCGAATCGCCAAGTGCGCGGCGTTCTGTGAGAGGGAGGAAGGCCTCCACAGCGTCCGAGTCCCGCAGGATTTCTCCATCCAGGAATTCCATGACGAAGAATGGAGATCCGTTGACCTCGAGGTCAGTACAGACCCCGACGACCGTTGGAACCGCAACGCCGGTACCTGAGAGTCGCGACATGATGCCTGCCTCACGGACGACGTCGTGGGCGGTGGCCACGATCTTTCCCAACGGGGGTCGCCGGAGTACCCAACGAGTACCCTCGGCGTCGGTGACCAGGTACGTCAGATTCGAACGGCCACCGGCTATTTGTTCGAAGGTGAACGGAGCGAGAGCATTCGGGACTGCGCGCTCGAGCCAGGCGGTGACCGCGAGATGGTCGATACCGAGCGTGGCAGTGGTTCCAGTAGCAGTGGATCTATCGGTCATGTGCGGTCCTTGTTCATGCGTAGGCCTACTTTGTCATCGCAAGATGGCGAAGATCGTAGATTCCGACGTTGACCCACGGGACGTCGTCGGCGCCGACCACTTTGTTGCTCGAGAGCGTGGCGTTGGTCTGGTTGCAGATCGGGACCCACAGAGCCTTCTCCAGCGTCTTCGCCGAGATCTTGTGGTACAGCTCGGCACGGTCGTTCTCGGACATCGTCGGATCGGCAGCCTGCTTGATCATGCCCAGGATTTCCGGGTCGTCGGCAGCGAACTTGAAGTTGTTGACCAAGTAGAAGTTCACGGTTTCCGCAGGATCGACTTTGGGTGTGAACGAGTTGGCGACCATCTGATCGAATTCACCGGCAATGTAGCGTGGTTCGAGCTGGTTGAGCGGAACGGGATTGAGCTCGGCATCGAAGCCCGAAGTGGACAGGGCAGACTGGATGACGTTGGCGGGCTTTTCGGTGTTGCTACCGGCACCGAACGTTAGCGTGATCTTGGTGTTTCCGTTCTTCTGGACCAATGCCTTAGCCGCCTCCGGATCGAAGGCGTACGGATACTTGTAGTCGGGATCGAATGCCGAGCTCGTCTTCGGGAACATCTGGTTGTGTGGTGTGCAGTTCCCGGAGAACAGTGCATTGATCTCATCCGGATTGATCGACTGTGCAACCGCTTGACGTATTTCTTGATCGGCCAGCTGACCCGTCGGACGCAGATAGACACCGAGGGTGCTTCGGAACGGAACTTTGTCGATAGCGAAGGCGCCGCGGTCGGCAAGCGTATTTGCCTGCACCACTTCGCTGGCCGAACTGACCCACGTGAGATCCAGTGCTCCGGTTTGGATGGCGTTCAGTCGCGTCGACGCGTCTGGGACAAGAGTGATGTCGATGCCGCCGAGACGTCCGCCCTCCGCGTCCCAGTACGGACGATCGGACCGCTTCAATATAAGCGACTCTCCGGGAACGTATTTGGTGACGACGTAGGCGCCGGAACCTGCAAGTCCCGGATCGTTGCGGATATCGGTGCCGGCGGCGATCACGGCGGGACTGATCATCATGCCTACCGGAGTGGTGAATACTCCGGGTAGTTCGACACCGGCTCCCGGCGCCAGTTCGATGCGCGCGGTGTACATGTCAGGTGCAGTGATATCGATGACGCCGGCGAGCGCCGCAGCCGAGGTACTGCCTGCGAGTGTTTTGCCTCGTTTCAGGGTGGCGGCAACCGCCTCGGCATCGAAGCGGGTTCCGTCGTTGAAGGTGACGTCGTCACGCAGCTTCAGCTCCAGATACTTGCCGTCCGAGCTGAATTCCCACGATTTGGCAAGTCCGGGAACAATTTTGTCGTTGCTGTCGACGGTCATGAGTCGATCGAAGAGTGCAGTGAGGTGACTCCAGCCGCCGATGGTCATCTGTTGCTGGGGGTCGAGATTGTTGGACGTACCGGCGGAGGCAATCCGTATCACTGCAGCGGGGTCGACCTCACCGCCGGTGCTTCCACTGTTCGTCGTACCGCTTGCGCCTCCGCCACAGGCGGAAAGTGACAGCGCTGCCACGGCAAGAGCAGTGACGAGCTTTCCCTTGCCGAACCGGGTGTGTGTCATGGTTTGCCTCTTTTCGATCGCGCTCGAAGGAATGTTGTCGATCAGCGGTACGTGTGTTTTCAGTCAAGCGTGACGGTGACTTTGTCGAGTACTCCGTCGAATGCGAACGGCAGCTGGTATTGCTCGGACACCGGGGTTCCGGTGTCGCGGCCGACGCTCAGGCCTTCGATGTAGTTGAGGCGGAATGGGGCGGTATTCGCCACCGTTCCGGATCCGACCTTCTCGTCATCGCAGAGCAGGGTGACCGCTGCGGATCCGCCGCGCTGCGTGGGGTCGATGTCGACCACGGCCACGAGTTGGTGCCGTCCGGCAGGAAGAGCGAATTCGGAAGTGACCGTGGAGCGCTCGCGGCCCAAAAGGTTGTAGTGATAGGTAAGGACACCGTTTGCCAAATACAGAGCATGGCCACCGAATCGACCACCTTGGGAGAGGAGCATGCCGTCTGCGTGGTTCGAAGTCAACACTACGTCCGCGGTAATGCTGAACGGCTTGTTGGTGACATCGGGCGCACTACCAGGGGTCACTCGCGTCACCCCGTCGTAGTAGACGAATGTGGCCAGGCCGAAAGTCGGATTGGGTTTGGGTGGTCCAGGATTGAGTGCCTTGACGATAACGGGAAGAACCTGGTTGGCTTCGGCCTCTTCCCAGAACAGATCGACCAGCGCGCCGAGTTTGTCGGGGTACTGCGCCGACAGATCGTCGGACTGGCTGTAGTCGTTCTCGACGTGATACAACTCCCAGTTCACATCGTCGAGAGAGTCTGCGCCGGTGGCGAATTCCCACGGCATTTCCCGGGGCGTAGTAGCGGCAACCCACCCTTCGGAATAGATTGCGAGGTTGCCCATCAATTCGAAATATTGTGTCGTTCGGGTCGAAGGTGCAGCCGGGTCATCGAAGGTGTAGGCCATTGGGACTCCGCACAGCGGCATCTGTTCTGCGCCCCGAATCTGTTTGGGCGCTTCTATTCCGATGACCTCGAGGATAGTGGGAACGACGTCGATGACGTGATGGAATTGCGTGCGGATCCCGCCGGCGTCCGTGATACGCGCAGCGTGCGAGAGCACCATTCCGTTGCGCGTGCCCCCGAAATGCGACGCGACCATCTTGAACCACTTGAACGGGGTATCCGTCGCGTGTGCCCAACCGGCCGGAAAGTGGTTGTAGTGCAGCGGGCCGCCGAGTTCGTCGAGGTGCTCGAGGAGTGATTCGATGCTGTCTTCCATACGGTTGACGTAACTCATCTCGTTGAGAGAGCCGTTGGCTCCACCTTCGGGACTGGCTCCGTTGTCGCCCTGGATGTAGAAGACCAGCGTGTTGTCGAGTTCACCGATGCGTTCCAATTCTTCGAGTACACGGCCTATCTGGGAGTCGGCGTAAGCGAGAGCGCCAGCGTAGACCTCCATCATGCGGGCCGCCACTTTTTGATGGTCGGCGGTGAGGGAGTCCCACGATGCGATCTGTTCGGGGCGTTCGGTCAGTTCGGTGTCTGCGGGTATAACACCGAGTTGCTTCTGTCGAGCGATCGTTTCCTCGCGTATGGCATCCCAGCCCTGATCGAACTGACCGCGGAATCGGTCGATCCAATCCCGCGGTGCGTGGTGCGGTGCGTGGGTAGCGGCATTGCTGTACTGGATGTAGACGGGCTTGTTCGGTGCAGCCGACTTCTGTCGACGAATCCAGGTAATTGCCTTGTTTGCCAGGTCATTTTCGAGGTGGTAGGTGGCATCGTCCGTAGGTGGTTCCACCGGACTGGTGCCCTCGTACAGTGCCGGGGCCCAATTGTCGGTGCTGCCGCCGAGGTAGCCGTAGAAATGTTGGAATCCCATGTTTGTGGGCCAATGGTCGAACGGTCCGGCCGGCCCGGTCTCGTACACGGGGACATTGTGGTACTTACCGAACTGTGCGGTGGAATATCCGTTGCACCGCAGCATTTCGGCAACCGTGGCAGCGCTGTCGGGGATGATACTGGTGTATCCGTCGTAGGCAAGTGCCATCTCGGTGACGCGCCCTGCACCGACCTTGTGGTGGTTGCGACCGGTCATGAGTGCCGCGCGGGTCGGAGAACACATCGCAGTTGTATGAAACTGCGTGTAACGCAGACCGGTTTCGGCGAGTCCGTCGAGCGCCGGAGTGGGAATCGGTCCACCGAAAGTGCTGCTTGCCCCGTAACCGACGTCATCGGTCATGATCACGAGAACATTCGGCGCGCTTGCGGGCGCCGACACGGGAACCGGCCATTTCGGTGCATCGGATTCGCTGGGTTCGCGGCGCTGTGAACCCGAGGTGCTCGTGCAGGTATCGACGTTCATATGTGCACTCCTGGAATGGATTCTGAAGGCCGTACGCACCGTATCAAGCATTTGCTACGCAATGTTCCACATTGGGATTACGGTGTGTTTCACGGTTAATCGAGGAAAGCAGGAGCGACTATGGATCACAATGACATATCCCGCCAGATGGACCCGGTGCGAGGCCCGTTTCCTTCCGTCAGCCTGATTACGACCGCAAGTTGGGCATTGCGTGACGAGTTGGCGCTCTGTCGGCGCGTCGGAATTTCCACGGTGACTTTGTCCGCGTACAAAGCGGTTCGAACCGGTTGGCCGGAAACCGTATCGCTGGCCCGTGAGTTCGGCGTCGCGGTCGCCTGTATCGCGCACGGAATCACAGCCGATCCGGACGATGGAACTGCCTGGGAGAGCGAGATTGCGGCACTCGACGCAGCAGTTGTCGGCGCGGCAGGTCTGGGAGCACCGACGGTGCTGTTCACAACGGGGCCGTCCGGACGTCACAGCTGGGAAGATGCGGCAGATCGACTGATCGATCGTGTGTCGCCGGTGGCCGAGCGGGCCAAACAGTTGGGGGTTCGGCTATCCCTGGAGAACACGATGCAGATGCGTTCGGATCTGAGTTTCGTTCATACAGTTCGCGATGCTGCGGTTATCGCACGGCGCCTGGACATCGGAATGGTCGTCGATCTCTACTGCGCATTCCAAGAGTCGGATCTGCTCGGTACTTTGCGCCGCGAACTCGGACGGGTGCAGATCGTGCAGGTAAGTGATTTTCGGGTAGGAACGCTCTCGGTTCCCAATCGGTGGGTACCAGGCGACGGAGATCTTCCGATGGATCGATTGTTGCGTGAAGTGCTCGGTCTCGGCTACCGCGGTGCCGTTGAGCTGGAGATTCTCGGTCCTGCGATTGAGGAGGAAGGGCCGGAGAGTGCGCTCGGGCGAGCGTATTCCTGGCTCACCGCGCAGTTGGCGGTTGACGCGGAGATGAAAGCATGATGATGTGAATCAAACGTTTGCTACGCGACTGAGACGCGGCAGAGCAACGTTTCCCCGAATTCGAAAGGGTGGACCCATTGAGTGACAAGACGATGACCGAGGACGATGTCGTACGTCGCCTGAGGTCCGGTATGACGATCGGTATCGGTGGTTGGGGGTCACGGCGCAAGCCGATGTCCCTCGTGCGTGCAATTCTTCGATCCGACCTGAAGGATCTGACCATCGTGTCCTACGGTGGTCCGGACGTCGGATTGCTCTGTGCAGCAGGGAAAGTCAAGAAGGTGATTTTCGGGTTCGTTTCGTTGGACTCGATCGCGCTCGATCCGCACTTCCGGGCCATCCGGCAGGCGGGTGCGGTAGAGGTGGCAGAGTACGACGAGGGAATGTTGCAGTGGGGTCTGTACGCTGCCGGTATCCGGATGCCCTTCTTGCCGACCCGAGCTGGACTGGGATCGGACGTCATGACGGTCAACCCCGATATGCGTACCGTATCCGACCCGTACGGAGACGAGATTTTTGCAGCGATGCCCGCCTTGAATCTCGATGCGGCACTGGTGCACATGAACCGTGCAGACATGCATGGCAATGCCCAATTCTTGGGCCCTGATCTGTATTTCGACGATCTGTTCTGCATGGCAGCCGAGGATGCCTATGTGTCGTGCGAGGAAATCGTGCCCACCAAGGCCTTGACAGCCGATGCTCATCCGTCGACGCTGCGGATCGCCCGTCTGCTGGTCTCCGGTGTGATCGAGGCACCGAACGGCGCACATTTCACCTCGTGCGTGCCGAACTACGAACGCGACGAATCCTTCCAGCGGGAATATGCGGCCGCCGCCCGCGATCCACAACAGTGGAAAGCCTTTGTCGGCGAGTACCTTTCCGGTAGCGAAGCGGACTACCAACGCGCTGTCGCGCTGCGCGATTCCCAGGCGGTGTCGGCATGAGCCAGTCGAGTGTGAACATGGCTCCTGCTACCCGAGCCGAAGTGTGCGTCATTGCTTGCGCCGAAGCGTATCGCGGCAACGGTGAGGTCATCGCGAGTGCCTTCGGCACCATTCCGGCCATCGGAGTTCGTTTGGCACGACACACCTTCGAACAGGATCTGGTGATCTCCGACGGCGAGGCACATGGAGTTCGTGGCACCTGGGCCGTCGGCGGGCCGGCCGAAGGGGAGATCGAAGCGTGGATGCCGTTCAGCGCGATCTTCAATCTGGTGTGGAACGGCAAGCGTCACATCATGATGATCCCCACCCAGCTCGACGTCTACGGCAACAGCAATATCTCGGCGATCGGTGATCACGCGGCGCCCAAGGTGCAGCTTCTGGGCGTGCGTGGTGCACCGGGAAACAGTGTGTACCACCCCACCAGCTACTGGGTTCCCGCACACAGCACCCGAGTGTTCGTGCCACGCGTAGACATGGTCTCGGGAGTCGGTAACGACAACGCGGCCAAGGCAGGTCCGGCTGCAAGCAAGCACCACGATCTGCGCCACGTCGTAACAAACTTGGCGGTGCTCGATTACGCAGACTCAGGTCGACTTCGACTCGTGTCGGTGCATCCGGGGGTCAGCGTCGACGACGTGGTGGCAGCAACCGGATTCGATCTCGAGATTCCCGAGTCGGTTCCACAGACCCGGCTTCCGAGCGCCGAAGAGCTACAGCTCATTCGGGACGTCATCGATCCCAAGGGGCTGCGCAACAAGGAGGTTTCGGCATGACTGACATTGCTGCAGACCACCAGGCACTTCACACGCGGGCCTGCGACCTCTTCGGGATCAAATACCCGATCGTGCAGACCGGAATGGGCTACGTCTCCAACTCGACACTGACCGCTGCCACAGCGGCAGCCGGCGGACTCGGCATTATCGCCGGTGGAATGTTGACCTACGAGGAACTCGCTGCGGCGATCGCGGAAGTTCAAGCCCAGACGGATAATCCATTCGGCGTAAACCTGAGAGCAGATCAGGCAGACATCGACAAGCGAATCGATCTGCTGATCCGATCCGGTGTCAAGGTTGCATCGTTCGCTCTGGCGCCAAAGCAGGCACTCATCGGCCGACTGAAAGACGCCGGATTGGTGGTCGTTCCGTCGATCGGGGCACGCCGTCACGCGGAAAAAGTTGCTTCGTGGGGCGTTGATGCGGTTATCGTTCAGGGCGGTGAGGGCGGCGGCCACACCGGTGCTGTACCGACCTCATTGCTTTTGCCTCAGGTAGTCGACGCCGTGGACATCCCGGTGATCGCGGCCGGTGGTTACTTCGACGGCCGCGGGTTGGTTTCCGCACTGTCCTACGGCGCCGCCGGAATCGCGATGGGCACACGATTCATGATGACAAGCGATTCCCCGGTAGCGAAGCAGGTCAAGGACGTCTACCTGTCGAAGTCAGTCAACGACACGGTTGTCACACTCGAGATCGACGGTGTGCCGCAACGTGTTCTGCGTGCGGGGACAATCGATCAACTGGAGTCCACAACGGGCCCGGGGAGGATGATCCGTGCGGGACGTAACGCCCTGGCGTTCCAGAAGCTCTCCGGCACACCGTGGCGCGACATGATCCGTGAGGGTCTCGCGATGAAGAAGAGCCACGAACTGGGCTGGAGTCAGGTGGTGATGGCCGCCAACGCTCCGATGCTGTATCGGTCCGCACTGGTGGACGGCCGCGTCGATGTCGGCGTCATGGCAACAGGACAGGTAGTCGGGCTGATCGAGGACGTGCCCAGCTGTAGCGAATTGATCAACAGAATTGTGGCCGAGGCAAATTCGGTTCTCGTTCGACTCTCTGCTTGACATGTTTGATACACGTATTCGAAAGGGACTTGGATGAATCAACTTGAAGGTCGTGTTGTTGTCGTCACCGGAGCCGGCCGTGGAATCGGCCGCGAACACGCGCTCCTGGCTGCCGCGGAAGGCGCGCACGTCGTAGTCAACGACACCGGTGCCGCCGCCGACGGTTCGGGAACGGATGACGCCTTGGCCTCAGCCGTCGCTGCCGAGATCACAGCTCTCGGTGGCAGCGCAATCGCGAGTACTGCGGACGTCACCACTGTTGCGGGAGCTCAGGCGCTTCTCGATCTGGCAGTAGGGAACTTCGGCGCAGTTCACGGACTGGTCAACAATGCGGGTGTTCTCCGCGACCGGATGTTCGTGAACATGAGTGAAGAAGAATGGGACACCGTGATCGCGGGTCAGCTTCGCGCGACGTTTGCTCCCTGCCGCGTGTTCGGCGCGCACTGGCGTGATCGTTCCAAAGCCGGCGACGCCGTGGCAGCATCCATCGTGAACGTCTCGTCCACGTCGGGGCTTCTCGGTGCAGTCGGCCAGAGTAACTACGGCGCCGCCAAAGCTGGGATTGCGGCGCTCACTGTGATTTTGGCGCAGGAAATCGGCCGCTACGGAGTGCGCGTTAATGCCATTACCCCGGTCGCACGCACTCGGATGACAGAGAACGTTCCCGGAATCGCCGAGATGGTGGCGGTCCCGGCGGATCCGAACGATTTCGACGTCTACCACCCGGGCAACGTGTCTCCAGTGGTCGCTCACCTGCT
Organism: Rhodococcus sp. IEGM 1379; assembly: GCF_030056815.1. Taxonomy (GTDB): domain Bacteria; phylum Actinomycetota; class Actinomycetes; order Mycobacteriales; family Mycobacteriaceae; genus Rhodococcus_F. The sequence continues at coordinate 106,255 of NZ_JASHKR010000003.1, read as the reverse complement.
CACCGCCGACTGCGACACCACCGGCTCGGTCTTCTACGCCAAGGGCGGCGAGATCAAGCAGTTCCTCGGTTGGTCGTACGGCAAGAGCATCGTCAAGGATGCGCGCTGGACGCTCGAAGAGTTGGCAACGGAAATGAAGACATTCGCGTAATTTTCCTTACGACAACGAAACTCGGAGTGAGCTATGGCAAACAAAGATGCCGTGGGTGTTACGGGGACACCGTTCCGTCTCGACGTGGAACGAGGAAAGGTTCGCGAATTTGCCCACGCGATCCGCAGTACTAATCCTGAGTACCTCGACTCGGAAAACCCAGTAAGTCCGCCGACCTTCCTGACCACCACGTTCTTCTGGCAGTCCGGCGATCAGAACCCTTGGAGCGCAGTCGAACTGAATCAGCAGCGTGGACTGCATGCTGAACAGGAGTACACCTTCTTCGGGCCGCCGCCGCGTGCGGGAACCAAACTCGAGGCCCGCTCGCGTATCACCGATGTCTTCACCAAGGAAGGTCGACGAGGTGGTGAGATGACCTTCGCAGTCATGGTCACCGATTTCGTGGACGAGAACGGGACTTTGGTTGCGCAGGCAAAGATGACCGGCGTCGAGACCGGACGAGCACCGTCGGAGGAATCATGACCCTGACAGCACAGCCCGCGGCGATCACCGCACCGTCACCGTGGACGATCGGACCGGTTACCCGCACGGACTTCGTGCGCTACCAAGGTGCGTCGGGCGATATGAATCCGATTCATCATGATGAGACCTTCGCCAGGGCGGCGGGATTCGAGAGTCCGTTCTCGGTGGGAATGTTCCAGGCCGGAGTGCTGGGCACCTACGCGACGGACTGGCTCGGCGCCGAGAACGTACGTTCTTTCCGCATCCGGTTCCTCGAACAAGTGTGGCCGGGCGATGTCCTGACGTGTACCGGAAAAGTTGTCAAGGAGTATCAGGACAACACGGAGAACAAGGTGGATGTGGAACTGGAGTGCGCACGCCAGACCGGCGGCGTCGCTGTGCGGGTGTGGGCAACCTTCGTCACCGCTCCCGGTGTGGTGTCGGTGTGAAGGCGCACCAGTGTCACACCCTCGGTGAGCCGGATGTCCTCCGGCTCACCGATGTTCCCGACCCGGTGGCGGCACCGGGAACTGTGATCGTGGATGTCCGGGCTTGCGGCATCAACTTCCCGGACGGACTGATGGTTGCCGGAAACTACCAGACCAAGCCGCCGCTGCCATTCACTCCGGGGTCCGAAGTGGCTGGCGTGATTCGGGCAGTCGGAGACGGTGTCGAAGGTTTGAACGTGGGAACTCGTGTCCTGGCGTTCTGTGGAATCGGCGGTTACGCCGAGCAGGTCTCGGTTCCTGCGTCACAAGTCTTCGCGATTCCCGGTTCGATGTCCTACCCTGACGCCGCAGGATTCTCCGTGACGTACGGAACCTCCTACCATGGCCTCGTCGATCGAGCGGGACTTGCAGCCGGAGAGCGACTTCTGGTGCTCGGTGCGGCTGGAGGTGTAGGGCTCACCGCTGTCGAGATCGGTCGAGCATTGGGAGCCGAGGTCATTGCCGCAGCATCTACCGCGGAGAAGTTGGCACTGTGCGAAGAGCACGGTGCGTCGACACTGATCAACTATGCAGAGTGCGACCTGGCATCCGAACTGAAGACACGCGAACGCATCGACGTCGTCTACGACCCGGTAGGCGGCGACGCGGCGCAGGCTGCAATCAGGGCGCTCCAATGGGGCGGCCGGTACCTGACCGTCGGATACGCGAGTGGCGACATTCCCAAAGTGGGAATGAACCGTCTACTCATCTCCTCGGCCTCACTTCTCGGAGTGTTGTGGGGAGCGTGGGCAAAACGGAACCCGGCCGAGAATGCGAGCAACATGCGTCAGTTGCTGGACTGGTACGAGCATGGGCTGTTGGTGCCACACGTGTCTCGGACCTTGCCGTTCGACGCCGCGTCCGAAGCGCTGAACATCGTCATGAACCGGCAGGCTGCCGGCAAGGTGATTCTGGTCCGTGACTGATCGGTTCGGAATCGATCTTCCTTGCATACATACGCATTCATATTGTGAGAACTGAGAGGATTTCTATCGTGGACCTAGCTCCCAGCCCGGCAGCCCAGGAGATCATGGACCGCTTGAACGCGTTCATGGTCGATCATGTGTACCCGGCCGAGCCGGTGTACGCGCAGCAGATGGAAGAGATGGGGCCGCGTAATCACACGTTACCGCCTGTGGTCGAGGAACTGAAGGCAGAGGCTCGGCGTCAGGGGATGTGGAATCTGTTCCTACCCTCGCTGTCCGGGCTCTCACACCTCGACTATGCGCACATCGCTGAGATCACCGGACGGTCGCCTTACATCGCGCCGGAAGCGCTGAATTGTGCGGCACCTGATACCGGCAACATGGAAATCCTTCATATGTTCGGCACGCCCGAGCAGAAGGAGCAGTGGCTCGAGCCACTGCTGGACGGCCGTATGCGTTCGGGGTTCTCCATGACCGAGCCGGCTGTCGCGTCGTCAGATGCTCGAAACATCAGCACCTCCGTCGTTCGTGACGGCGACGACTACGTCATCAACGGTCGCAAGTGGTGGACAACAGGCGCCGCCGACCCACGTTGCGAGATCCTGGTTTTGATGGGAAAGACGGACCCTGACGCGTCGCCCCACCGTCAGCAGTCGATGGTCCTGGTACCTGTGAACACGCCGGGCGTCGAGATCATTCGGTCACTACCGATCTTCGGTTACCACGATCAGCATGGACACTGCGAAATTACATTCACGGACGTGCGAGTGCCCGTAACCAACATTCTCGCCGGGGAAGGTGAAGGATTTGCCATCGCACAAGCTCGGTTGGGTCCGGGCCGAATCCATCACGCGATGCGTTGCATCGGAATGGCGGAACGTGGACTGGAATTGATGGTCCGACGAACGTTGTCGCGAGACGCTTTCGGTGGTCCGATTTCGGATCAAGGTGTTGTACGAACGTGGATTGCGGAGTCCCGCATGGAGATCGAGCAGGCGCGTCTGCTGGTTCTCAAGACCGCGTGGATCATCGATCAGATGGGTGTCAAGGAAGCCGCGATCGAAATTGCCGCGGTCAAGGTCATCGCGCCGCGAGTGGCACGCTCCGTTCTCGAACGGTCCATCCAATGCCACGGTGGCGGGGGAGTCACCGAAGATTTCCCCATCGCCCGGATGTGGGCCAGTGCCAGGATTTTGGGAATTGCCGACGGTCCGGACGAAGTTCATATCCGCAGTGTCGCTCGGACCGAGATCCGCAAGTATCGCTGACAGGAACAGAGGGATTAGATGTCCAAGGTGTTGGGTCGAATTGCGTTCGCAGACAAACCTGAATCATTTTCGGACATCAGTATCAGCGAGGTTGTCCGTCATCGCGCCGCGAACACGCCCGATGTAGTAGCCTTCGTCACCGCGGACCGCAGTTGCACCTGGCGCGACTACGATCTGACCGCCGACCGAATCGCTGCCGCACTAGCGTGTATTGAATCGGTCGGCGGTTCCGGCGTGGCGATCTACCTCCCCGACACCATGGCGGTGCATGCCGCATTGTGTGGCGCTTATCGAGCGGGCAGGGTCGCTGCTGGGATCGGTTTCCGTTCCGGGACAAGAGAGATCGCGCACTTGATGATCAAGGCTGACTGTCGGGTTCTGATCACCACTGCGACGGTCCGCGGGCGGAGCTGTTACGACGTAGTCGATGATCTGCAGCGAAGCGGCGCACAGGTACTCAGTGTCATAGTGGTGGATGACGACGGGGCAGTGGAGTGGGGTGCAGCCGATCGCACGGAGGTGCGTAGGCGCGTCAACTCACTCGAATCATCCGACGGTACTGGAGTGTTCACTACGTCCGACACCACATTGCTGAACTCGACCTCGGGCACCACCGGACTGCCGAAGGTAGTGGCACACAACGAGAAGAAGTGGATCGAGTTCGCTCGATTGGCGATGGTGGGTGCGCGTATCACCGATGTCGATGTCTTCTGCTCGGCAGTGCCGGCGCCATTCGGCTTCGGGCTGTGGTCTGCACATTTTCTGCCGACCCTGCTCGGTGCACGCACCGTCGTCCTGGAGAAGTTCGACGTCGAGGTGATGATAGATCTGATCGAGCGTGAACGAGTCACAGTGCTATGTTGTGTCAGTACACAATTCAAGATGTTGCTTCGATCGGAACGGGTGCGTACAGCAGACCTGTCCAGTCTTCGAGTGCTCTACACCGGTGGAGAAGCGGTTCCCTACTCCGAGGCGCTGGCATTCGAAGAGCGAACGGGTGCCAAGGTTTTGCAGTTCTACGGTTCGAACGAAGCCGGTGCTGTCAGCCAGACCACTCTCGATGACGACCACGAGACTCGGTTGAAAACCTGCGGACATGTCATCGAGTCCATGAACGTGCGGATTCTCTCTGACAATGACAATGGCAGTGAGAGTGAGCCTCGGCGCGGACAACCTGCAGTTCACGGGCCGCTCGAATCGCTGGGCTACTGGCAGGACGAAGACGCGAACGCAGAGCTGTACACCGCTGATGGATGGATGTTGCTTGGGGACATCGTCGATATCGATGTCGCCGGCCGGATACGTGTGGTCGGACGCATTGCCGACCTCATCATCCGCGGAGGTAAGAATATCTCCGCAGTCGACGTCGAAGATCTGATTTGCGCGCATCCGTCAGTTCGAGCTGTTTCCGTTGTCGGGGTGCTCGACGACGTGTTCGGGGAGCGGGTGTGCGCCGTGGTGGTCACCGAATCCGGTGTCGAACTCTCCATGGCGATGCTGTCGGAATGGATGCGCGCGCAGGGAATTACCACCGAATACATTCCGGAATATGTTGTCCTGGTCGACGATCTTCCCACTGGGCCCGGTGGGAAAGTCGCCAAGAGCGAGGTGCGGAAGTTAGCCGTCTCGCGAGTGTGAGACGGCCAACTTCCACGCGACTACTGATGTCATCTGGACAGCAGTGCCAATGCCTGCCGGGTGACGCCCTCGGCTGTAACGCCGTAGTGGGCAAGTAGGTCCGCAGGAACGCCGACTTCGAGATCCTCGTCTGGTAGTGCCACGATCCCGAGTCGGGCGGAGGCGCCGTGGCGGAGGCGCCGTGGTGGCCGAGCTTCGGCCACCGCGGAACCCAGACCCCCAATTACGTTGTGCTCCTACACCGTCAGGATCGCGCCGGTCGTGCGGGCGGCATCCAAGATTGTGTCCTCGTCGAGCGGTTTGATGTAGGCCGCGTCGAGCACGGCGGCGTTGATCCCGAGCCCTTCGAGTAGCTTGGCGGCTCCCACGCCTGCGTGGTGGCTAGCGCCGAAGTAGCTCATCGCAAGGCCGGAAAGCCGGGCCACCAGGGTTACGGGCATCATCGTCGCCGCCGAGATCGAGTTGGTTTCGGCGATACCCATTTCGATGTGCCGGTTCGGGTGCCGTTCCCGCAGTTCCGTCAGGGACGAGCCTAGATCTGCGGAGAGGACGACCACATCAGGGTGCCGGTCGGCGAGCTCTGGCAGGGCATGTCCGAGCAAGTTGAGGGACGACGCCTGGCCTCCGTCGGAGAAGACGTCCTCCATCGCGGCGGCTCGATTGTTTGTCGTGGCGGTCATGCTGTTGCCTCCTGCATACGCGTGGTGATCTCGGAAATGGCCGCGTCGCGCTGCTCTGGGGTCAGGCAGCCGACGTGCCACGCCCGGGGGCCTCCTCCATGAGCGCGAGGCCCTTCTCTTTCCGAGTTCTGACGACGATGCATATCGGTCCGGTCCCCACTCGGGGAGGGCAGCGCGGAGAATGTGTCGACAAGCGCCGCGACGTCGCGTCCGTCGAGTTCGACAACGTGCCAGCCGAATGCTTCGAAACGTGCGGCGAGCGGTTCGATACCCATCATCTCGGAAGTAGGACCGCTGCCGATGTACCCATTGGCGTCGACGATCGCCACGGGGTTCCCGAGTCGATAGTGAGAGGCTGCCATGGCGGCCTCCCATACCTGACCTGCGTGGATCTCACCGTCGCCGGTGAGTACGAAGGGTCCGACGGTCTGAACCGCTCAGCCGGGCGGCCATCGCCATTCCGAGGCCAACGGACAGATTGTGGCCCAACGAGCCCGAACTGAAGTCGACACCGGGAGCCTTGCGCAGGTCGGGGTGGTCACCGAGCCGGCTCCCCACGTAGCCGAAGCGCTCCAATTCCTCGCGTGCGAAGAAACCGAGATCGCACAGGATCGGCCAGAGACCGACATCGGCATGTCCCTTGCCGAGCAGAAATCGGTCGCGGTCGGCCCAATCCGGATTTTCCGGGTCGAGCCTCAGTGCTTGGTAGTAGAGGACCGAGAGGATCTCCGCGCAGGAGAACACGCTCGAATAGTGGCCTAGTCCGGCGCCGTCGATCATTCGGATCACTTCGATCCGGAGCCAGTCCGCGCGGTTCTCCAGCTCAGCGACCGAGATGGCGCGGTCCCGTTCCAATCGAGTGTTCTGCGGTTCGATTGCGATTGTTGTCGTCATGTGATCCTTCCTCGAGTACTTTGTTCGGCTGAAGATGTCGTCCTTGCTGCGCCGCGATGCATACGACGTCGGCACAATTGGCCAGGAGTCCTGATGAACGTTGTTTCTGATGGAGTTACCCACCCGGTGTCGGGGATGGGATTTGGTCTCGCTCCGCCATGCCCGCTCGTTCTCCCGTTGTTGTCGACAAGTCATCCAGGCACCAACACCAACCGGTGTATCAAACATTTGCTACAGCTCGATCGCTGGGCAATTCGTACCGTCGCGTCTTGGGGGACAGGATGATTCGTAACTCCGCGGAACCCGGCAGCTCCGAGGATCTCGTGAGCGTGCGAGCCTCATCTTGTCGATCCTCCTGAACAACCCCGTGGCGATGGAGACCAACGCCCTGGGGTTGTCCCAGAAGAAGTTCGGCACGATGAACATCTCGGGTGACTACACCGCGATGGCCCGCTCGCTGGGTGCGTACGCCGAGCGCAGTGACTCGCGGGTGCGAGGCAGCCCATTCACTGTGAGCTGACAGGTTTTCAAGTCCCGAGGTTTCGCTGCAGTGGAGCCAGAGCTGCCATCTCGACATGAATGAGCGTCGGACCGTGATGTCCGAGCGCCTCGGTGAACGCCGCTTCGAACTGGCCGACATTGGAAACCCGACGGGCCTGGGCGCCGAATGCCGACGCCAGGGCAGTGAAGTCGGGGGTTGCGAGATCGACGTGATGATGTGAACCGTCTCCGGTGCTGCTCTGGATGCCACGCAGCATTCCGTATCCGTGATCGTCGAAAAGACACACGATCACCTTCGCGGAAGACTGTACGGCGGTGGCTAATTCGGCCACACCCAACATGAATCCACCGTCGCCCTGCAACAGGACCGTGTGTTGGTCGGCGGCGAGAGCCGCGCCCACCGCCATCGCCATGCCAGGTCCGATGCCGGCTGCCGTCGAACGAACCGAGGTTCCGGCATCCGTGACGGGGACCAGGCGATCGCCCCACACATAAGCGGGAACTGTGGCGTCACAGACCAACGCGCCGTCGGTGGGCCGCAGTCTCGTGATGATTTCACTGATTGCAAGGTGATCTGTGCCGGCCTGACGTGCCACCAGTTCGCGTGCTGCCGCCGCAGCGTCGCGGCCGGCCTCGAGGTGGGCGGCTCTGGTTGGGGCATCGACGGTCGACGGCATGGATTTTGTGAGACTGTCGAGTCCGGCAGCGGCGTCGGCGATCACGGAGGCCGCTGCCGGATAGTTCAATCCGATCATCGTCGGATCTATGTCGAGATGAACCACGGTGGGCGGTAGTTTCAGATTCCACTGCGCCGTCGGATACATCTGGAACCGTGTGCCCACTGCGAGCATCACATCGCACGTATCCAGGAACTCGCGCATCGCCGGAAGTGTCGCATAGCCACCGAGACTGCGAGGATCCAATTCCGAGATGGCCCCGCGACCCTCGCGGCTGGTGATCACCGGAGCATCCCATCGCTCTGCGAAGAGCTTCAATGCAGCACCGGCGTCCGAGCGGACCACGCCGCCTCCGGCCCAGATGATCGGCGCCTGTGCCTGGGAAAGCAACGCCACGGCTTCTTTGACACTGACTGCCTCGGGGACCTTCCGAACCAGTGGACGTATATCCGAGTCGAGGCAGTCGAGTGCGTGCGGGTCACCGATGACCGCATCCTGAAGGTCCAACGGAATCTCGACACATGTCGGCCGTGGACGGCCCGAACGGGCCGCGCGGCCGAGTCTCAGGACAGTCGCCGCGATGTCGTCGACCGATTCGACCGTCACCGTCTCCTTGGACGCGGTGCGCAACATCTCGCTCTGATGCTCGGCCTCGTGAACGTAGCCGCGCCCGCGGCCGAGATGGCCGGTTTCAACTTGGCTGGTGATCAGAAGGACCGGTGAAGACGCATGATGAGCCTCGTACAATCCGCCCATCGTATTGGCGGTGCCGGGACCGCCACTGACTATCGCCACGCCCAGTCCACCACTGACCCGGGCGTAGGCGTCGGCGCTGTGAAGGACGCCTTGTTCGTGGCGGCAGCCGACAACCCTGATGGTCCCGAGTTCTTCGATCGATCGCAGAATCGTCATGTTGTGCGCGCTGGGAATGGTGAAGACAGTAGTGACGTTCATGAATTGGAGCGCCAACGCGACACTCGTTCCGCCGGTGATTTCGTCTGTTTCTTCGAACAGTTTCATCGACATTCTCTTTCCCTGAGAGTTATCTGCTGCTGATTTCGAGTAGCCCACTGGCCGGGAGACTGTGTTCCGTCTGGGGACGCATCACTTGTACCGTCCCGTCCATGATCTCGGCAGCCCTTGTGGTGGTCGGTGTGTTTCACACGAAAGGAATAAGGACTATGAGTAAACCGTCCCGCGGACATTCGCGAGAAGCTGCAACAGTTGACGTGGTGCTGGTCGGCGCCGGAGTTTCCGGTATGTACGCGATGCACAAGTTACGCCAAAGTGGCTTGACAGTCCAGGGTTTCGAAGCTGGATCCGATGTCGGCGGGACCTGGTACTTCAATCGTTACCCGGGTGCACGCTGCGATGTGGAGAGCGTCGACTACTCATTCTCGTTCTCCGAAGAGGTTCAGCAGGAATGGGATTGGAGCGAGAAGTACGCTACCCAGCCTGAGATTCTCTCGTACATCAACTTTGTTGCGGAGCGTTTCGATCTGCGCAGTGATTTCGCCTTCGACACCCGGGTTCTCAGCGCCGAATTCGACGAGGCGACTTCAGTGTGGCGCGTGACCACAGATCAAGGGCTCGACGTCACTGCGCGGTTCTGCATCTTTGCCACGGGTTGTCTTTCAGCCGCGAATGTTCCGAACATCGAGGGGCGAGACACCTTTGCGGGCAACACTTATCACACCGGACATTGGCCGCACGAGGGTGTGGACTTCACCGGACGTCGAGTCGGAGTCATCGGAACAGGCTCGTCCGGAATTCAGTCGATCCCGGTCCTAGCCGAACAAGCCGATCAACTCTTCGTCTTCCAGCGCAGCGCGAACTACAGCGTGCCGGCCGGGAATGCGACCCTCGACGAAGCAACCCGTCAGGAGCAGAAAGCCAATTACGCAGAGCGGCGCCGGTTGTCGCGGATCAGTGGCGGTGGGTCGCCGTTCAACGCGGATCCTCGCAGTGCGCTGGAAGTGTCGGAAGAAGAACGAATTGAGGCGTACGACAAACGTTGGACGCTCGGTGGAGTGCTGTTCGGCAAGACGTTCGCTGATCAAACCAGCAACCTCGAAGCCAACGACACTGCTCGACGGTTTGCCGAGGGCAAGATTCGTTCGCTGATCGACGATCCCGAGGTCGCAGAATTGTTGATCCCCAAAGATCACCCGATCGGTACCAAACGCATCGTCACGGACACTAACTATTACGAGACGTACAACCGGGACAATGTCACCCTGGTGGATCTCAAGTCCAACCCGATCGATTCCATTGACGCGGACGGGATCAAGACTGCATCCGAGCATTACGAACTCGACGACATAGTCTTTGCTACCGGCTTCGACGCCATGACGGGTGCTTTGGAGCGAATCTCCGTCACCGGTCGGGAGGGTGTCACTCTCAAGCAGGCTTGGGAAGCGGGACCGAGAACTTATCTGGGACTGGGAGTTCCGGGCTTCCCGAACCTGTTCATCATGACCGGGCCGGGTAGCCCCGGTGTGCTCGCGAACGTGATTCTGGCCGGTGAGCAACATGCGGACTGGATCTCCGATTTCATCACCTATCTCGATGATCACGGCCTACGTACTGCCGAAGCCACGACATCGGCCACCGATGCCTGGGTGGAGGAGTGCTCCGAACGGGCCTCTCGTACTCTCTTCCCTTCGGCCAACTCGTGGTACATGGGTGCGAACATTCCAGGTAAGCCGCGGGTGTTCATGCCGTTCATCGGCGGGTTCGGTACCTACCGGCAGATTTGTGAAGACGTCAGTGCTTCCGGGTACAAGGGGTTCGAGATGATCGCCGCCGAAGACTGATCTACCGTCGGCTTCTCGAGAAATGGTTGTACCCCGTCACTAGAGGTGGCGGGGTACAACCATTTCTGTCTCGAATCTGGCTGGGCATGGGCGGCGTACTACAGCGCATTGGGCCGGATCACTTTCGCCAACCACTGAAAATATATGGAAGACAACCACTTAAGCCCCCCTTCGAGATAGTTTACGTACTCTCGGACGTGAAGTCTGGCGGGTTTCTTCAGGACCCCGCGAGTCGTCAGCGGAAGTTGTCGGGTACCGGCGACATGTACGTGTCGCCGCCGTGTGTGGAAATGCGTAGCTCTCGCGAGGTGATGAACTCCAGGAGCACGGGGCGACCGGCCTCCGTCTGAGCGATTCCGCGTTTCAGGGCGTCGGCAATCTCACTCGGATCGTCGATGCGCTCGGCGTATACACCCAGCGAGCGGGCCATCGCGGTGTAGTCACCCGAGATGTTCATCGTGCCGAACTTCTTCTGGGACAACCCCATGGCGTTGGTCTCCATCGCCATGTACGAGTTGTTCAAAAGGATCGACAAGATGGGAATCTGCTCTCGCACGCAGGTTTCCAGCTCGAGTCCGGTGAATCCGATAGCAGCGTCTCCCCATACGTTGATGCACAATTTCTCGGGGTGAACGAGCTTCGCGCCCATCACAAGGCCGAGCCCGTAGCCGAGCTGTGTTGTCTTTCCCCACCCGAGGTAGGACAGCGGTTCGACGGATTTCCAGAACGGTGACAGCTGGTCCCGTGGCGAGCCCGCGTCGTGCGTGATGATGGTGTCTGCGGGATTGGTCGCCTGGATGAGTTCCCAGACCACTCGATATGCTGAAACAGGATCCTCGTCGGACGTGAGCAGCGGCATCCATTCCGCCAACCACGCGTCGTACACCTCACGAATTTCGCTCACGACGGCTTCACTGTCTCGAATGGTGCCGTCGGTCAGTTCTGTCACAGCCTCCAGCAACGCGTCGAGGGTGAGCGCAGCGTCGCCGACCAACCCAATCTCCGCTACGACACCGTTGTCGAGGTGTGCCGGATCCAGCGTCGCATGAATCACCCGCTTACCTTTCGGAATCGCGACACCGAAATCGGTTGGCGTGAAACTGCACCCGATACCGAGAATCACATCTGCATTTTCGAGGAAGTGATGGACCGTGCGAGGCATCGCACGTCCGCCTGTCCCGAGAGACAGTGGATGGTTTTCCGGAAAGGCGCTCTTGCCTTCCTGGCTCGTGGTGACCGGGATGGCGAGCATTTCCGCCAACCGCTGCAGCTGTGGCCAGGCCTGCCCGTAGTGCACACCCTGACCGGCGTATATGACCGGGCGCTCAGCCGCGACGAGTATCTCCGCCGCGCAGCGCACCGCGACCGGGTCCGGACCCGATCGGGTTCTGACAACCGGTTGATATTCAAAGGGCACGGTGACGTCTTCGAACCACAGGTCGCGGGGAATCTCCACCACGACCGGCCCACCTCTTCCGTTCTTCAATCGGCTGAAGGCTCTGCGGAAAACCGGAACGACCTGGTTCGGGTCGTTGATCGGTTCGACGGACTTCGAGATCGACCGCAGGCTGATGGTGGAGTTGAAGTTCGGCGCGAGGTGGGCCTCGTCCCGGCGATAGCCCATCGGGAGCACCAGGAGGGGAACCGACTCACCGTACGCCTGCGCTACGGCTCCCAGACCGTTCTCGATTCCCGGTCCGTGCTGCGTGGCGTAGACACCGATCTTGCGACCACTCGTCACTCGTGAAATTGCATCTGCGATGTGCCCGCCGGTTCGTTCGGCTCGCGTGATGACCGGCCGAATATCCGCGTCCGCCGCGTATTCGAAGACGTAGTTCAGGGGGTACCCGCACACGATCTCGATTCCTTCTGCTTCGAGAATTCGGGCTACAGCTTCGCCGAACTTCATGAAATCTCCCCCTGGTTCGGGTGTTTCGCGTAAGACACGTACCGCAATGGGGCTGGGTTTGTTCGGTCCGTTCATCCGTGTGATCGCCGGACTGGAAGACGAACCGGAGTCCGAACTGACCGCACGTATCTACAGTTACGTCCGGAATAATGTTCTGGGACAACAGCACACGGACAAGTGGCCTGTCATGCCGTGTGCGTTTCGCTCATGATGAGCGAAACGTTGAGTTTGGCCGGATATACGCAGCCAGATGGCTGCTCTCAGTCTCCGGGTGAGCGCTAAACATATGTGCTAGAACAGGATTCATTGTCAATCAGGCACTCCTCCGGGCTCGCCTACTGTTTGGCGGCGATCTGGGCCATGTAGCGTTCCGGCATCTCCATGAAGGGCGTGCGAAACCGCGCCCACCGCGGCAGGTCAGCCATCGAGTAGATGTCCTGCTGATTGTCCGGACGACGCGGCCACGACGGGATGTTCACCCAGAGTCGCATCAAGTGCCGTCGCTGGTTAACATTCTCATGGTCCCCGTATGGCGTGCGGCCGTGGACGATCAGTCGGTTGTTGAGGAACTGGATGTCTCCGGGCGCAATGCTCATATCGAGGTAGAACTCCGGTGAGGACGACAGTTCGCAGAACAGCTCCAACGCGGCTTCCTGCTCCGGGGTGATGTCGAAGTAGCCGGCCCGGGCGGCGTCGCGGGTCTGGGCTACGTGGACACATGAGCTGAACACCCCGTCGGTTTGGGCGAAGAGCGCGACGTTGGAGGGCGTCACGATGTTGCCGTCGCCGCGTTCGGCATCCATCTGACTGCGCATCACCGGCATACCCTCGTAGAGCATGCGGGCCAGGTCCGGGTTCGTCTCGACCATGCGGTCGTGGACGGCCGCCGCACTGGCGATCCGGCTGGCGCCGCCGTCCTTCGCCTCACGCAAGCAGAGGAGTGAGACCACGTCATGGCCGTCGCAATGCATGTTCATCGACTGCGCCGACCGGTAACCGCGGACCTGTTCGTCGACCAGGTCGGCCACGTTCAGTACATGGCCCAGGATCTCGCCGTTTCCCGACTGCGGGATGATGACGCCCAGGTGGGCGCCCAGGCCACAGTAGATTCGTGCCAGGTCGTCGTCGCTGTACCGTTCGCGTGACAGCCCGCGGATGAGCACGAAGCCCAAGCCCGACCACAGTTCGTCGCGCAGTCGAGACAGAAACCGGCCAACGGTGTGCAGCGGGAAAGTGTCGACGGTGATCTCGGCCAGGTCCAGGTCGCCGCGGGCCTTCAGCGTGGCCAGTGCCGCGTCGATCTCGGCGAGTTCTGCTGTGGACAATTGCCACAGGCCGTCCTGACGGTAGTCAATGGTGCTGCCGAGCCAGGCGCGGCGACCGCCGACCGATGCAAGGGTGTCGTTCATAGTTCCTCCTGGACAGAGCGTGGAATTTTCAGGCCGAGAGACGGGACGGTGCAGGTTGTGGGCCTCGAACCAGGTTCCCCGGCAAGGCACCGGTGTGCTGCCCGCCGCGAGTGACGACGATGCCGTTGACGATGGTGGCGGTGTAGCCCCGTGCGTCCTGCATCAGGCGTCGGCCGCCTGCCGGTAGATCGCGGACTACGCGCGGCAGCTCCAATTCGAGGTTCTGCAGATCGATGACGTTCAGGTCGGCTCGGTATCCCGGCGCGATGAGGCCACGGTCCTGCAGGCCCATCATCTCTGCGCATCGCTTGGTCATCACATGGATCAGATAGGGCAGGGACAACCGTTCACCCTGGACGCGGTCCCTACCCCAGTGTGTGAGCAGGTGGGTGTAGATGCTGCCGTCGCAGATAACCCCGAGATGGGCCCCGCCGTCCCCCAAACCTGGAACAGCGCGGGCGTTGAGCAGCATCTCGCGGGTCGGTTCCAGCGTGTAGTCGGCGTAGTTCGAGAAGGCCAGATAGAGGATATTGCGGCCGCCCTTGTCCAGCAGCTTGTCGTAGGCGAGGCTCTCGGGGGCGACACCCAAACGTTCGGCCTGCGCACCGATGCTGCTGCCGCGGGCGGGTTCGTAGTCGAAACCCTCACCCATCTCGTAGAGCTGGTCGAAGTCCCGTACGCGCATCCCGATCGCCATATCAGGATCGGGATCATTGCTCTCGGCGAGGATGCGCGCCTTGACCTCCGGTCGGCGCAGTTCTCGGACGCGGTCGGCAAGTGGCCGGTCGGCCATCGAGAGGTAGGTCTCGGTCGAGTAGAAGGGGCTCAGGGTCAGCTCGAGACCCAGCAGGACACCCAACGGCCGCGGCAGGACCTGCATCGTGGCCTCGCCGCCCGCTGCGTTGAACGTGTCGAACTTGTTCACGACGGTGCGCCAGGCCTTTGGATTACCGTGACTTTGGACCAGTGACATGCTGAAGGGCCGGTGGAACGCCTTCGCCTGGCGCAAGCCCATGTCCAAGACCTGCTCCCAGTTGTCGTTGTAATCGATGACGAACTGGATCAGGCCCGCTCCGGCTCGGTCGAGGGCAGCGGCCAGTCCGGCGTACTCTTCCTCGGTCGCGGCCAGGGTCGGCGTGAGCTGGCCGTCACTGGAACGGTGGAACATCGTCTGTGACGTGCCGAACCCGAAAGCGCCGGCACGGATCGACTCCTCGAGAAGAGCAGCCATCTTCTCGATCTCCTCCGAAGTAGCGGGTTCGCGGTGAAATGCCCGCTCTCCCATGACATAGGTGCGTAAGGCGGCATGCGGGACGTAGCTGCAGATGTCGGCGTCGAACCGACGCCGACCCAGATAGTCGAGGTACTCGGGGTAGGTGGTCCACTGCCAGTCCAATCCCTCGGTGAGTACGACGTTGGGAATATCCTCGACGCCTTCCATGAGCTTGATCAACATGTCGCGCTGCTCGGGCTTGCACGGCGCAAATCCCACACCGCAGTTGCCCATGACGACAGTCGTCACCCCGTGGTTGGTCGACGGCACCAGCCGGTTCGCCCAGGTGGCCTGACCGTCGTAGTGGGTGTGGACATCGATGAAGCCCGGGGTGACCAGCTGACCACGAGCATCGATCTCCTGACGTCCACCACCGGTGACGTCTCCCACCTTCACGATGACGCCGCCAGAGACAGCTACATCGGCCTGCTGTGGGGGTCGGCCCGAGCCGTCGATGACGGTGCCGTTGCGGATGACGAGATCAAAATTGTTCATTGTCTCCCTCTTCGTGAGTCGCGATCCTGAACGACCTCGCTGGGCCTGTCGCAAGAGCCGTCGTCGAACTGCATCCTTGGCGGACAACACTGTTGCCGAGCACGAGTACTGCAAACAGTGCGAAATGGCGCCTTGTGGACGGCGCCATTTCGGTGAAGCTGTTTGCGTGTCGAGTCCTAGTGTGCGAGTTGTGCTGCGGAGATAGAGTTTTCGGCCTCGTTTGAGCCGACACCACCGGTCGCCGGTGTGCGTCCGTGACGCATGATCAGCGCTACGCCGATGCCCACGACTAGCACGATCGCGCAGATGAGATATCCGTATTCGAAGCCTTGTACGGAGGAAATCGGCTGCTGCGTAGTCGGATTGAGCATGAGGATGTAGTTTGCGGCCAGGGCTCCCAGGAAGGCGCTTGAGAGTGCTCCGGAGACCTGCTCCGACGTGAACTTCATCGAACCCGTTACTGCTTGGGTATTGGCAGGAACCGCTTCGATCAGGAGATTGGTGGAGGCGACAAAGTAAAGTCCCATTCCGGTGCCGGCCACCATGGCTACCAGGATTGTCATGGAGGGTGTATCCACTGCGCCGACTCCGATGAGGACAGCAGTGAGCAGGCACATAGTGAGCGCGAAGATCATCACCAAACGCGGTGAGTACTTACGGGCTAACCAGCCGCCGACGATGCCGCAGATCGCTGCGGCCAGTCCGGACGGCAAGCCGTAGTGCATAGCGTATCCGGTGGCAGTGAAGCCCAGACCGGACTCGTCGTTGCCGGGAATAGCGGGGGTACGGAGCATCTGGGGCATCAGCGCGCCGTTTGCGCCGTTGTACACGCCGAAGCAGGCGGCAATCAGCAGCGTCATCCAGACCCCGGGCCGTGAGAGGAGCCCCATCGAGATCAGAGGCTGTTCGATGCGGCGTTCGGCGACGATGAACGCGACGATCATCGCTACACCGACGGTGAAGGCGACCGCCCGGTAATCAGGCCGGATCGCTCCGAAGATTAGTGAACTGGCACCGAGTCCGAGCAGCGCTGCGCCGAGGTAGTCGATGGTGTGATTGATGCGGACCTTCGACTCGGGAACGAACACCGCAGTGGCGAGGATGACCACTGCGGAGTAGACGAAGAGAAACCAGAAGGCCGATCGGAAGCCGTGATTGTCGATGAGCCAGCCACCGATCAGTGGTCCGCCGAGGGACGATGCGCCGATCCCGACACCAATTCCGCCTACGCCCAAAGGGACCCAGCGAGCGGGGATCAAGTCGCGGATCAATCCGTAGCAGATAACCGCCGATGCCAAGCCGACCGCCTGCAGGCCACGCCCGACGAGGAAGAAGTTGAAGTTGGTGACGGTTGCGCAGATCGCGGTGCCGAGGAGGAAAAATGCGCTCGCCCACATCAGCATCTTCTTCTTACCGTGTACATCGGCAAGTTTTCCGAGGATCGGAACGACCACGCCACCGACGAGCAAGGGAACGGTCATGACCAGTCCCACTTGATTGGTCTTGAACGCGATGGCCATGTCGGTGAGCCCGGGACTGATGAGAGTGAATTCGAAGGCGACGATTTCGGTCATCAACGCGATGAGCGCGATGATGAGAATCGACTGTTTTTTGGAGCGCGATTCGGTATCGGAGTCAAAGCCCGACGGTGTAGCTGCTGGCACGGCGTTTGCCATGGCATCTCCAAGGTTGGTAGTTAACGTGATGCCAGTCACTTTCCGTGTAGTAAGTGATCTTCGTCTAGGAGTTCTCCCAGTCATCGGGAGGGATCGCACTTCGACGAATCTGGCGCCCATGACCTTCTCGTGGGTGCGGCAGTGCGCAATCTGTCAATCAAACCAATTGGTCCGGTTCATGTGCGAAGTGTGCTGGGGGAGAAGATGTTCGAGCCCTGTGCGGTCAGTGTCGTCCACGCGCAGGCGGTGGTGACTCCGGTGCGATCGGTTGTAAGACGAGCCTGCCGACCAGGAGGGCCAGTCGTTCGTCGATGTCGCTCTTGTTCTCGGGATTGTTTCCGAAGGCGTCGACAAGTTGTTCGCCGAAGACGGTCCATCCGTAGGTGAGGGCAAATGCCCCGATCAGGTCGATGTGGGAATCGGATCCGAGTCGGCGCTTGAGTTCTTCGATCGCTGGGAACTGGACCGGGAACTTGTCACGGTCCTCGTCCGAAAGCAATAGCCAGGCCATCGTTCGAACGGACAGGCCGTTGGCGATGGTGGCACGAAAGATCTCCGACATCGCCTCGCTGGGGTCGGCTGTCGATTCGACGATCTGAAGCCCGGATTGGCTGCGGGATTCCAGTACTGCGCGCAACAAGTCGTCCTTGTTGCCGATGTGGCGGTGGATGAGTCCTAGGTTGACCCGCGCCTCGGTCGCGATGTCACGAAGTGACGCTTTGGTTCCCACTCTTGCGAAATGACGGCCCGCGACCTCGATGACGGCAGCTCTGACCTCGTCTGCGCCGGTCGGTTTGGGGATGGATTCAGGTGCCATTGGTCCACCCTATCGTGAGCGAGAAATGTTGGGTGGCAACAAACTTGCTCTTGACATGGCCGACAGAATCCCTACTCTGTAGACATGCGTCTACAGTCGCTGGTGAACCCAGTCATCCGCCCGCTCACTTCTGTCATCGGTGCCGAAATTATCGGGATCGATCTTGCCCGCACCAAGCCCTCGGACATCGAATTCGTGTCGAAGGCACTGCTCGAACACAAGGTGCTGTTCTTCCGCGATCAAGAACTCGACGATCGTGCACACGCGGACTTCGCTGCACACTTCGGAGTTCCTCAGCACTTCGCCTTCTTGCCGCCGGTAGCCGAGGACGTACCCGAGGTTCACGCGCTCGCCAGTGGTGGAACCAAACCGAAGCGTTCCAATGCCGATATCTGGCACTCCGACGCGACCTTCCAGGCCACTCCACCGATGGGATCGATTCTGCGTTCGCTGATCTCGCCCGCCACTGGTGGAGATACCTTGTGGGCCAACATGGAAGCTGCCTACGAAGCATTGTCACCTCGGTTGCAGGAGATGCTCGACGGTATGACGGCGACACACGACTTCAAGAATTCGAGTACGCACCGTAACCATCCTCTCGGTGACGTCTACCCGCCGATCTCGCAACCGGTTGTCCGGACGCATCCGGTTACGGGACGAAAGTCGTTGTACGTCAACCGGACGTTCACCACGCGAATCGACGGACTCAGTGAACGTGAGAACGAAATGCTGTTGCCCTTCCTGTGTGATCACGTTCGCGGCCCCGAGTTTCAGTGCCGATTCACCTGGGAAGCAGGGTCCGTCGCGTTCTGGGACAACCGCTGTACTCAGCACTATGCAGTAGCGGACTACACGCAGCCGCGACTTATGCACCGCGTAGTGATCGACGGGGATCGCCCGTTCTAGTCCGGCGGGTTCGACCGACCTGTTTGCCGAGATTGCAATAAAACCTCCCGTCTCGTGAGACGGGGAGTAACGGCACGTGGTTCCCGCGGTCCATAGTGGAGCGACATCACAGACGGAGGAGCGAAATGACGGTGAACGAGCAAGGCACGCAGAGTTCAGTTGTGTTCACGCCGGGTCGAATTGGACCGCTGACTCTTCGAAACCGCATCATCAAAGCCGCGACGTTCGAAGGTCGAACGCCTGACGCATTGGTTACCGACGAGTTGATCGCTTTCCATGCCGAGGTGGCAGCAGGTGGCGCTGCAATGACCACTGTCGCTTACTGCGCCGTGCAGCCTGAGGGGCGCACCCAGGGGGGACAGATCTGGATGCGCCCGGATGCCGTGCCGGGCCTCCGCAAGCTCACCGATGCCGTGCACTCACAGGGCGCCGCAGCTCAGGCTCAGATCGGTCATGCGGGAATCGTCGCAAATTCGACGTCCACTGGGTTGCCGGCGCTGGGGCCCACGAACAGGTGGGATCCGGCCAAGGCGAAGTTCTCCCGTAGTGCAACGGTTGACGATATCACTCGCATCGCGCGATCGCATGGCACTGCCGCCGAGCTCGCACTGGAGTCCGGCTTCGATTCGGTCGAGGTCCACTTGGGGCACAACTATTTTGCGAGTTCGTTCCTCAGTCCCAAGATTAACAAGCGCAAGGACGAATACGGTGGTTCCTTCGAAAATCGATCTAAGGTAGCGCTCAACTCCTTGCGCGCGGTGCGGGACCGAGTCGGGGACCGCATGGCCGTCACCGCGAAGATGAACATGGATGACGGTGTCGCCGGCGGGTTCTGGATCGAAGAGGCCGTGCGCCTTGCACAGCTACTCGAGGCGGAGGGGTTGGTCGACGCTCTGCAGATGACGGTGGGAAGCTCGCCTCTCAATCCGATGTACCTCTTCCGCGGCGAGGCGCCGATTCGAGAAATGGCAGCGTTGATGCCTCCGGTTCGTAAGCTCGGGCTCAAGGTGGTCGGTAAGTACATGCTGCACAGCTACCCGTACGAACCGCTGTTCATGCTCGAACAGGCGCGTCAGATCAGGGCGGCAGTCAAGATTCCGCTCATTCTGCTCGGTGGTGTCACTGACCTGCTGGGAATGAATACCGCGATGGAGTCCGGCTTCGAGTTTGTCGCGATGGGTCGCGCGCTGCTGCGTGAACCAGATCTGGTTCGAAAACTGCAGGCAGACAACGCCACACGTTCACTGTGTATTCACTGCAACAAATGCATGCCGACCAATTTCTTCAATACTCACTGTGTACTGCGCCCCGAGTCGCCGACGATGCCGACTGCCGGAGAGAAAGTTGTGGTTCCATGACGGTAAACCGTTTCACAATTCCGATCGTCAACAACGTGGCACAGCCAAAACCGGCTGTGTTCGTCCAAGATCAGGTTCCGAAATTCAATCGGGTGGATCCGGTGCGACCGCCGGAAGGCGCACCCAACGTACTTCTCGTCATGATCGACGACGTGGGATTTGGTGCCGCATCCACGTTCGGCGGACCGTGCCGCACGCCTACCGCAGACCGGTTGGCTTCGGAAGGCTTGAAGTACAGCAAGTTTCACACAACAGCTTTGTGCTCACCGACTCGTGCGGCGACACTGACCGGACGTAATCATCACAGCGTCGGATTCGGCAACATCGCCGAGGTCTCCACGACATCCCCCGGCTATAACGGAATGCGTCCGGCCAGTGCAGCGACCGTCGCACGAGTGTTGCAGGGCAACGGATATGCGACCGGCGCCTTCGGCAAGATGCACCAGACGCCGCCGTGGGAAACAACCGCAGCCGGCCCGTTCGACCACTGGCCACTGCGTGAAGGCTTCGACAAGTTCTACGGATTCCTCGGCGCCGAGGCAGATCAGTTCGCGCCGGTGCTCTACGACGGCTACACCATGATCGCCCCACCGAAGACCGCCGAGGAGGGCTACCACCTCTCCGAAGACCTTGTGGACCAGTCGATCAAGTGGATCGACGGCGTCAATACGATGGACCCCGACAAGCCGTGGTTCTGCTACGTACCGTTCGGAGCCGTTCATGCGCCGTTGCAGATTCCCGACTCGTACCAGGAAAAATACCGCGGCAAGTTCGATCACGGTTGGGACGAGCAGCGCGAGATCACCCTCGCTCGGCAGAAGGAACTCGGCGTTGTCGGCGAGGACACCGAGTTGGCGCCGTGGGCACCGGGGGTGCCGCATTGGGACACATTGACCGACGTCCAACGCACGGTTTCCGCGCGTCTGATGGAAACGTATGCGGCGTTCCTCGAGCACACCGACGATCAGGTCGGACGCCTCGTCGATCACCTCGAGAAGCGTGAATTGCTGGACAATACGCTGGTCATCTACATGATTGGTGACAATGGCGCGTCCGCGGAAGGCGGCCTGGACGGTTCGTTCAACTACATGGCCACTCTCAACGGGTATCCGCAGACACCGGAGGAGATCAACGCGCGCCTCGACGATATCGGAACCGAGGACAGCTACGCGCACTATCCCGTGGGATGGGCGCTCGCGCTGGACACTCCGTACCAGTGGGCCAAGCAGGTTGCGTCGCACTACGGCGGAACGCGCAACGGGCTGGTTATGCATTGGCCCGACGGAATCGGGGCCAGGGGCGAGGTTCGCAATCAGTGGCATCACTGCGTGGACATCACTCCGACGATTCTCGAGGCGGTCGGCATCCCGTCACCGACGATGGTGGACGGTGTTCCGCAGCAGCCGATCGAGGGCACCGCGATGAACTACACGTTCGACGACGCGGAAGCAACAGATCAGCATGTGACCCAGTACTTCGAGATTTTCGGCAATCGAGGCCTCTACGATCACGGCTGGACGGCCGTGACAGCGCACCGCCGGCCGTGGGAGTTGGCGCTGCCCGGCCAGGACTACGCCGATGACACGTGGGAGCTGTACGACACCTCGGTCGACTGGTCGCAGGCCCGGAACCTGGCGGCCGAATATCCGGCCAAACTACGTGAGCTACAAGAGAAATTCCTTCTCGAAGGCGCTCGCTACCAGGTGTTCCCGATCGACGACCGCACCAGAACTCGAAACATCGACCCGGCAACACGCGCTCCGCACGTTTTGCGTGGCAGGACCGGGCTGACCCTGTATCCACATATGAACGGGTTGGTCGAGACAGCAGCGCCGCGAGTATTCAGCAGTTCGTACACGATCACCGCGAAGATCGATGTCGGAGTCAAGATTCTGAACGGGGTCCTGATGAGTTTCGGCGGACGCTTCGGCGGGTTAGCGCTGTACGTGCGCGATTCGGTTCCGGTGTTCTGCTACAACAACTCCTATGTTTCGCACACGTATCTTCGTGGTGCAACACAGCTCGAACCCGGAATGCGTGAGGTGACCATCGATTTCGACTACGACGGCGGCGGAATGGGCCTGGGCGGAATGTTCACCCTCCTGGTCGACGGACTACCGGTGAGCAAGGAACGAGTGTCGCAGACGACGCCGGCGATGTTCAGCCTGAACGAGCATCTCGACGTCGGGCTGAGTCGAGGAACTCCGGTAACGCCTGAAATTCCTGTTGGTGGTGACGCTTTCGACGGTGCGCTCGAGCACGTACGAATCGATGTCGAAGCTGCGCGTCCTCCGCAGGAGGCGAAGGCGCTCGAGGATATCGTTCGAGCTACTCAGTAGGAAAGAGCAGTAGTAGAGCCCCGCGTGGACAACACGCGGGGCTCTGTGGTGTGTGAGGTCAGAACGGTTTGTCGCCGAGAATGGTGACGCGCTCCATTATCCGAGGATCGGGGAAGTAGTCACCGCACGCGTAGTGCTGGGTGGCACGGTTGTCCCAGAATGCCACGGATCCAGGCTTCCAATGGAACCGGCACTGATATTCCGGATGTGTCGCCTCGTGCATCAAGATCTTCAACAGTTCGTCACTCTCGTCCTTGGGAATGCCGACGATGTGTGTGGTGAAAATTGTGTTGACGTAGATCAGCTTCTGCCCGGTCTCCGGATGAATTCGAACCACCGGGTGTTCCTGGGGCGGGTACTCCAAGGCCTTCTGTGCCTTGATATCTGGTGGCAGTCGACGTCCGAACGTCTGCATGAAGTCGTGCACCGCGACCTTGCCGTCGATGCGTGCCTTGACCTCGTCGGAGAGTCCGTCGTAGGCGACGGCCATGTCGGACCAGAGTGTGTCGCCGCCGGTCGTAGGAACGCTGACGGCCTTCAGGATCGAGCCCATCGGCGGCGTCTGCTCGAAGGAAGCGTCACTGTGCCAGACGTTTTCGACCGGAATATCGGCGGGCCCGCGAGCGAGACGCACAACCTCCGGAATATCTGCCTTCGGGATGAAGGGGTGAATTTCGGGCGTGCCCCAAAGTTCGGCCATGTCACGATGCACGTGAGAATCGAGGTTCTGATCGCGGAAGAAGATCACTTTCCATTCGAGCAAGCAGCGATGCAGTTCAGCATGGAGTTCCGGGCTGATCGGCTTCGACAGATCGACGCCACTGATTTCGGCACCGATGGTCCGTGAGTACGGTGTGATGTCGAACATCGTGTACGGCTTCTGCGCCGAGTCGTCGGCGGTCCGATACAGCGGACGAACATAAACGGCGGACTTGGGGTTTCGAGTTCCTTGTGGGACCGGAACAACAGCGCGGTCTTCGATTTCTGCAGTCATCGTGCCTCCTGATTGGTTGTGAATGGAGTAGATAGTCGTGGAGTGTTTACTCAGCTGCCAGAGCCATCGCCCGGAGTCGCGCCACGGCGTCAGTGCCGATATTTCGCAGGGGAGTTCCGGGCAGGTACCGCGCAGCAATCAAAGTTCCTGTGTAACCGAAGGTTCCGTCTGTGATGTGTCTGGCCCAGGAAACCGGCGAGCGTCGGTCGATGCCGACGTCGATTCCTTGGAAGAGTGCTTGACCGGCCATGGACGAAACTTCGGTGAGCTCACCGGCACACTCGCCGGCGATCTCGAGGCGCACCGTGAGTGTGGATGCGTCGTGCGCCTGCACATCGAGCGTCAGCTCCTGCCTACCGGGATTCAAAGGCTCGGAACTGATTGTGTCGACGGTTCCGTAAGCATTGTGCAGGTATGTGACTCGGTCGTTGTCGATATAGAGCGAGTATCCGCTGCTCTGTCCGCCGTGGGCTACCAGGGTTCCGCGGTCGCCCGGATGAAAATCGACCTCGACGGCGATCCGATAGGACCGTAGAGCAACCAACTGGGCAGACCGATACCGCTCCAGGGTAGGAGTTCCGGGCAGTATCCGTACGGGGAGGGACAGGCGCTCTTCTCGCTGCGGACGCAATGCCCGCTTCAGCCCGGAACCTTCATCGAGTGGAAACACTTGATTCTCCCAGGCGGCGCGCTCCCACCATTTCGAAAGTTCGGCCACCTTGTCGGGGCGCTCGGCAGCGAGGTTGCGACATTCCGTCGGATCTTCGTCGAGGTGATAGAGCTCGTACTCTGCGTCGTCGAACGGACTTAGCGGAACATGACGGCTGACGATCTCCCAGCCGTCCTCGTAATAGCCGCGATGACCGAACATTTCGTAGATTTGTCCACCGCGTTCGTGTGGTGCTTCAGCGTCGAGCATAGTTTTTGCGAAGCTGGAGCCGTCTTCAGGTTTGAGCGGAACTCCCTGTCGGTGAGTCGGATTCGCAATCCCGATCAGCTCGAGCAATGTGGGAAAGAGATCGGTGACGTGCACGTACTGCCGCCGGATCCCGCCGCCGAAATTACGAAGCCTGGTCGGCCACGACATCACGGCGGGCACTGAATGCCCTCCGGCGTGCGTGTTGACCTTGTACAGGCGGAACGGAGTATTGGATGCCATCGCCCACCCCCGTGGATAGTGCGGCATCGAGCGGGGTCCGCCTACCATGTCGATAGTCTCGAGATCGCGAGCGAAGCCGTCGGTTCGGACTCCCTTGTCATGGAATCGGCGCAGCGCATCGAAGTACTGCATCGTCCCGTCGGCCTCGCCCTCGCGTGACGCGCCGTTGTCGGACGTGAACAACACAATGGTGTTGTCCCATTCTCCCAAGTCCTCCAA
The DNA here is from genome assembly GCF_030056815.1 of Rhodococcus sp. IEGM 1379. Lineage (GTDB taxonomy): Bacteria > Actinomycetota > Actinomycetes > Mycobacteriales > Mycobacteriaceae > Rhodococcus_F. The sequence continues at coordinate 81,200 of NZ_JASHKR010000003.1, read as the reverse complement.
GGTTTTCCGAATGCGGCCGAGGCTCTGATCGACGCTGTCGACCATCGCCGCGTAAACCTCCATGTATCGGGCGAAAACTATCTGCTCGTCCGCAGTGAGACTGTCCCAGGCGACAACGTCGTCGCCTTCCTCGGTATTGCGCGGCGCAAGTCGGGTTCCGTCACGGATGACACCGAGGTGGAGTTGCTTCGCGAAACGCGATTCCCGCAGCGCATCCCAGCCTTGCGAATAGGTGCCGCGATACTTCTCGATATCCACAGGCTTGGCGTGCAACGGTGCATGAACTGCTCCGTGTGCGACGTAGAGAAACGCGGGCTTTGTGGGATCGGACGCTTTGACGGACTTCAGCATTCGGATTGCTTCGTCAGTGATGTCGTCGGTGAAGTAGTAGCCGGTCGGGTACTCATCGGGACTGACCTGCTCGTTTCCGCGCAAGATCGCCGGCGGATTGTGTAGGTCGGTCATGCCGCCGAGAAATCCGTAGAAGCGCTCGAAACCTCGTTGCAGCGGCCATGACTGCATCGATGCGCCGTCGTGATCGTCATTGTCCTTGCATAGGTGCCACTTTCCCACCGCCATCGTTGCGTAGCCGGCGTCGCGGAGTGTCTCGGCAAGGGTGGGGACATCGTCGCCGAGTTCCATAGCGAGCGAAGGGAATCCAGGATCTGCGTGTGCGACGTAGCCAACTCCGGCAGCGTGAGCGTTACGGCCGGTCAGCAGTGCAGCACGAGTGGGCGAGCACATCGGGGTGACATGGAAATTGCTGTACCGCAGCCCTTCTTGCGCCAGCAGGTCGATGTTCGGTGTATCGATTTCGGATCCGAAACAGCCCACGTCGGAGAATCCGAGATCATCACACATCACTACCACGACGTTGGGTGCGCCGGCAGGGGGAGTGGCACGTTCCGGCCACCACGACTCGGATTCGGCCAGTGTGCGTCCAATACGGCCCCGGAAGTCTTGGTAGGCGCGACGTTCCGGCGCGATATCGGCGGGGATCCCTCGTTTATCTGAGCTGGACATGGTGGCGACGTTACGAGTGCGATGCAGACCGTGCCGAGGGGGAATCCCGCTCCTCGGGAGATGCACTGATGATCGCGACGCGGAATCAATAGTGTCCCGAAGTACGAGACGGAGCAAAGGACAATGTATGTCACGAATGACTGACAAGGTCGTACTGATCACGGGTGCCGGCGCCGGAATGGGGCGAAGTCACGCAGTGCGACTGGCCGAAGAAGGCGCCGATATCATCGCCGTTGATCTGCCCGGCGAGGTTGGCGAACAAGGGTTGGCAGAGACGTCCAGATTGGTGCAGGCGCTCGGCCGCAGCATTGTCACCGCAACCGCTGATGTGCGCGATCACGGCGCGCTCGATGATGCCGTGGCTACCGGTGTCGCACGACTGGGTTCAGTGGACGTGATTGTTGCCAACGCGGGCATCTGCGAGACACCAGGGCCTTCGTGGACCATCGATGAAGAGGTCTGGAACCGGGCGATCGACATCAATCTGACGGGAGCCTGGAATACGGTGAAAGCCGGAGTGGCCGCGCTGAGTGCGGCCGGAGGCTCGGTGATCATCATCAGTTCCACCGCCGGTATCTCCGGCGCAGCCGGTCGATCTCAATACTCCGCATCCAAGCATGCCGTTGTCGGTCTTGCCCGCACATTGGCCAATGAACTCGGGAGACAATCCATCCGCGTGAATACAGTTCATCCCGGAGCCGTAGGAACTGACATGGTGCTCAACCCGGAAACTTTTGCCAGACTTCGACCAGACCTCGTAGCGCCCACCGCGGCTGATGCGGCCGAAGTGCTCCGAGCGAATACGTTGTTGCCCGTGCCGTGGGTCGAATCCGTCGATGTGAGCAACGCAGTACTGTTCCTAGCCTCGGACGAATCCCGTTACGTCACAGGCCTACAGATGGTTGTCGACGCCGGCCAGACCCAGAAGGTGGCGTGATGGGTGGGCGGTTGGCAGGCAAAGTTGCACTGATCAGCGGTGGTGCGAGGGGAATCGGCCGCGCCCAAGCGGTTCGATTCGCCGAAGAAGGTGCCGACATCATCGTCGTGGACATCGGTGAGGCGGTGGAACATTCGACGACGCCCGGTTCGAGCAGTGCCGACCTGGCCGAGACCGTGAGTTTGGTAGAAGGTCTGGGGCGCAAGATTGCCTCTTTCGAGGCGGACGTTCGCGATCAGAAGGCGCTGGACGCTGCAGTTGCCGAAGGTGTTGTTGCGCTTGGTCGGTTGGACATCATCTGCGGGACGGCCGGCGTCAGCTCCGCGGGAAAGGCTCTCGAACTGTCAGCCGAGCGTTGGCAGACCATGCTCGACGTCAACCTGACCGGTGTCTGGCGTACGTGCAAGGCTGGAATTCCACATGTGATCGACGGCGGTGCCGGTGGGTCCATCGTGTTGATCAGTTCGATCGCCGGATTGCGTGGTTTGGTGAGCGTCGGCCACTACACGGCCGCAAAGCACGGCGTCGTTGGATTGATGCGGTCCCTTTCGCAAGAACTTGCGCCGCACAGTATTCGGGTGAACACGGTTCACCCCGCCAACACACGTACGACGATGCTGCAGAACCCCGGAACTATGAAGACCGTGCGGCCTGATCTGGAGAACCCCACGCAGGAAGACTTCGAGGCGGGACTGCAGTCCATGCACATGTTGCCGGTCGCGATGCTCGAGCCGCGAGACATCGCCAATGCCAGCTTGTTCCTGGCTTCCGACGAGGCGCGATACATTACCGGCGTAACCCTGCCCGTTGACGCCGGTCACTGCCAAAAGTAGGAGAGCTGTGAAACTCGAAGAATTGCGCGGCGGAACTGCCGTGATCACCGGCGCCGGAAGCGGAATCGGTGAAGCGCTGGCACACGAAGCAGCTTCACTCGGAATGAATCTGGTACTTGCAGATATCTCGGCTGAGCGGCTGGATGCGGTAGCAGTGAACCTGCGCGCGGACGGCCATCGCGTGCTCGCCGTACCGACCGATGTCCGAGTGGCAGCCCAAGTGGATGCGCTCGCTGACGCGGCGTATGCCGAATTCGGTTCTGTCGCACTGCTAGCCAACAACGCCGGTCTCGAATCGGTCGGATACACCTGGGACATACCGGCAGACGAATGGCAACGTGTCATCGACGTCAATCTCACCGGCGTCTTTCACGGTATTCGTTCGTTCATTCCTCGAATGGGGGCGGATCCACAGCACTCGCATCTGGTCAACACTGTGTCGGTCGGCGGTGTCTCGATCACTCCACGGATGACGGCGTACGCGGCGTCAAAGCATGGAGTGCAGGCGCTCAGTGAGTGCGTGTATCTGGAATGCGCCGAGAAGTTTCCGCAGATACAGGTTTCGGTATTCAGTCCGGCGCAGGTGGCCACCAGAATCTTCGACGATGTCGAAGTACGCCACGACTCCGATGAGGACGCCGAATTCTGGCGAGAGAACATTCGCGGCGGAATGACACCGCAGACCGCTGCGAAGCTGTACTTCGACGGTCTTTCACGAGATGAATTCTGGATACTCACTCATCCTGAGGCCTTCGAACGACTTGCCGGCAAACGAGCGAAGGTCCTCGCCGGAAAGCTGCGTCCCGACGCGGTATTCGACGGACGGAACTGAGGGGGAGGATTGGCATCCTCTAGATGCGGGAGTAATGGAAGCGTCGTACCCACCAGGTTGTGACTGCTGCTGACGCTGCGGTCAGTACAGCGACCTGCATGGACGTCGTCACGGCGAGGATGACCACGAACAGAATCAAGCCGAGGATCATGGCTTCGATCTTGTACAGAGGCCAGGGTGTGCCGGCGATGTCGACGCAGTTGTCGGTGGTCCGGCGTGATTCGCGGGTGGAGATTTCTGCGGTTGTCATGCCGTCACCTGCCCTTGTTGTGTCCTGTTGTGGACTTTCAGGGTATCCAGATACTTGGTTTCGGGCAAGCGAACTTTATTGATCAGCAGCTCACTTTATCGATACACCGGCAGATTTGTTCGTTCGGTGGCAATGGGGTGGGAGTGGGTGTTCACTGGACCCATGCCAATTACAGGTGAATATGAACCCAGTCCCGCAACGTGGGCTGCCGACCAGGTTGAACTCATCGAGAAGTCCGGCGGGACCGAGGGCAACGAACTGAACGGCATGGCCGTCGTTGTCCTCACGACTGTCGGTGCGAAGTCCGGCAAGATTCGCAAGACGCCGTTGATGCGCGTCGAGCACGACGGTAAGTACGCCGTCGTGGCGTCCTTGGGCGGCGCTCCCAAGAATCCGGTCTGGTACTACAACGTCAAAGCGAATCCGAATGTCACCCTGCGTGACGCGACGCAGGTCTCGGACATGGTTGCGCGTGAGGTGACCGGCGACGAGAAGGCGATCTGGTGGGAACGTGCAGTTGCTGCCTTCCCCGACTATGCGGAGTATCAGAAGAAGACGGATCGCGAGATTCCGGTATTCGTGCTCGAACCCAAGTAGCTTTACGGAGGCCGCATGAGTCCGAAAACTGTTGCAGATCAATTGGTTCGGCAGCTAGTTGATGCCGGTGTCAGTCGAATCTACGGGATCGTCGGAGACAGTCTCAACCCCATCGTGGACGCAGTGCGGCGCACCGGCGGATCCACGACGGGTGGTATCGATTGGATTCATGTCCGGCATGAGGAAGCAGCAGCTTTTGCTGCAGCAGCGGATGCGCAGATCACGGGACGGTTGGCGGTCTGCGCCGGTTCGTGCGGCCCCGGAAACCTGCATCTGATCAACGGGCTTTACGACGCACATCGCTCGGGCGCGCCGGTCCTTGCGATTGCGTCGCACATTCCGAGTGCTCAGATCGGGATGGGTTACTTCCAGGAAACCCATCCCGAGCGCATCTTCATCGAGTGTTCGAGCTACACCGAACTGATCAGCACCGCAGTGCAGTCGCCGCGGGTCGTACAGTCTGCAATCCAGCATTCGGTGGCCGGCAACGGTGTCTCGGTGATTGTCTTGCCGGGTGACATCGCGGAATGTCCCGCGGAAGGAACGCCGCCGACTCTTGTGGAAACGCGCAGGCCGGCGCTCGTTCCGGATGCGGGTGACGTTACGGCGTTGGCCGAGGTGATCAACGCGTCGGAAAAGGTGGCGATCTTCGCCGGCGCCGGGGTGCGAGGCGCCCGAGACGAAGTCCTCGAATTGGCCGAAACTGTTGGCGCGCCCATCGGCCACAGCTTGCGGGGCAAAGAGTGGATTCAGTACGACAACCCGTACGACGTCGGGATGACGGGTCTTCTGGGTTACGGTGCCGCACACGACGGTATGCATGGCGCTGACCTGCTGCTCCTGATCGGAACGGATTTTCCGTACGATCAATTTCTGCCACACACTGTGCGGACCGCTCAGATAGATTCTGCAGCAGAGAAATTGGGTCGTCGAACCAGCTTGGATCTTGCGGTGCACGGAGATGTTGCAGCCACACTCGCGGCGTTGATTCCTCAATTGGACCGCAAGGCTGACCGGGTTTTCCTCGAGGACATGCTCGCTACGCACAACACTCTCATGACCAAAGTTGTAGGGGCGTATACCGATCCGGTGAAGCAGCGAACGCCGATTCATCCCGAATATGCAGCATCGATCCTCGACGACCTTGCCGCGGAGGACGCGATCTTCACTGCTGACACCGGCATGTGCAATGTGTGGACGGCACGATATCTCAATCCCAACGGTTCCCGGCGATTTCTTTCGTCGGCCTTGCATGGTTCCATGGCCAATGCACTGCCACACGCTCTGGGTGCGCAATGGGCAAGCCCGGGACGGCAAGTCATTTCGGTCTCCGGCGACGGGGGACTGTCGATGTTGCTCGGCGAACTGGTGACGGTCGCGATGTACCGACTGCCGGTCAAGATCGTTGTGTTCAACAACTCGACCTTGGGAATGGTCAAACTCGAGATGTTGGTGGACGGTCTACCCGATTTCGGCGTCGACGTTCCGCCAGTCGACTATGCGGCCGTGGCTGCGGCCTTGGGGATCTTCGCGCGTCGTATCGAAAGCCCTGATGATATCGAATCCGGTATTCGCGCTGCCCTCGATCACGATGGTCCGGCATTGGTCGATCTTGTGACGGATCCGCTGGCATTGTCGTTGCCGCCCAACATCACCGGAGGTCAGGTCAAGGGATTCGCGCTCGCCATGTCGAAGATGGTGATGAACGGCGGTGTGGGGGAGGCCGTGCAGATGGCGAAGTCCAATCTGCGGAACGTGCCGCGCCCGTCGCAGTTCAACCCGAGGGGCTGAGAAGGCGTCATCTCAGCCTTTCAGTTTCAGTACCTTGCGGGCGTTTTCATGGAGGAACTTCGGCCACACGTCGGCGTTGAACGGAACGTGCGGCATATCTCCGAAGATCCGGTCCAGCGTTAGTCCGGCTGGAAAGTAGCCGGCGTAGATGATCTTGTCGGCGCCGCGAGTGTTCGCGTAGTCGACGATCGTCTTCGGGTAATGCTTGGGGGCGAACGCCGAGGTGGAGTAGTACAGATTGGGCCATTTGAGCATCAGCTTGACGGCCAACTCCTCCCAGGGTTCGCAGCCGTGCCGGGTGACAAAAACCAGGTCCGGAAAATCGAACATCACGTCGTCGATCAATTCGACGTGCTGGACCGCGGATTTGAGCCTGGGCCCGGCGATACCGGCGCACGCGAAGATCGGGATATCCAGTTCGACGCACTTGGCGTAGATCGGGTACATCTGCGGCGCGTTGAGTGCCACTTGCGGGAACGTTCCTGCTGCAAAAGAACTCACCGAGACGATGCCGAATTCTTCGTACTCGCGCGTCATTCGGTTGAGTGTGCCCATGATGTCGTTGGGGTCGACCGCGGAACCCTGCGGAACGAACCGGTCCGGGAAGAGTGTGACCGCGCGCTTTCCCGACTCCTTCGCCATGCTGACCATGCCGATCTCGATGCCGTGCTTGTCCATCTCCTTCAGGGTCACGGAGACGGGATCGTCGGTGGAAAGGTTGTCGGGCACGCCCTTGAACATGTACTGCGCCGGCATGCTGAACTCGTTGAGGCTCTGCTGGTCCTTGGTCTGACGTGTGATGAAGGCGTACTCGTCGTAGCCGGACTCGCGAAACCCGATGTGTGTGTCGATAATCGGGACTCCGTCGTAGGGGGTCATGCGGTGCACTCCTCGGGTTTCGTTGCGTCTGATGCGCGCGTAAGGCCAGGCGTCGCGTTGGGGGCCGTGGACCATTGAACTTCGTTCTATTTCCGGCTTTGTGATGAGAGTAGGTGAGTGCGCACCCAGCGTCTTCGAATCGGCGCGAATCTTCTGCGGTGACCGCGGTGGGAAGGTTGGCGTCGGACGTGCAAAAATGGCGGAGTGTCTAACTCGCCCGAGGTCGTAGCTACCAAGTCCACCCTGCCAGCGCTTGACGCGCGGGAAATTGACGCGGCTATCGAGCGAATTCAAGACGTTATTGCGGCCACACCTTTGCAATACAGCGAGAGGCTGTCAGCGCTGACCGGTGCCAAGGTGTATCTCAAGCGCGAAGACCTGCAAAGTGTTCGCTCGTACAAGATCCGCGGTGCGTTCAACCTGATCGCACAGTTGACCGACGAGGAACTTGCCGCGGGCGTCGTGGCTGCCAGTGCCGGAAACCACGCACAGGGCGTCGCGTATGCCTGCCGACGGATGCAGATCCAGGGCCGGATCTACGTTCCGGCCAACACGCCGAAGCAGAAGCGCGACCGGATCCGCGCTCACGGTGGCGAATTTGTCGAACTTTTCACGATTGGTGAAACGTACGACGCGGCTGCTGCGGCAGCGGTGGAGGATGTCGCGCGAACGGGTGCCACCATGGTTGCTCCCTTTGACGACCCGCGTACCGCGGCCGGCCAGGGGACAATCGCCGCAGAGATCCTGCAGCAGTTGGATGCGCCCCTCGACGCGATTGTTGTACCGGTTGGCGGCGGCGGGTGCATCGCGGGAATCGCAACCTACCTGCATGAGCGTTCGCCGAAGACATCCATTGTCGGCATCGAGCCGTCCGGTGCGGCGTCGATGACGGCGGCCCTGGTGGCTGGTGCCCCCGTGACGCTGCCGGTGGTGGATCCGTTTGTGGACGGCGCGGCGGTCAAGCGAATCGGTGATCTTCCGTACGAAGTGGTCTCGCGCTTGGGTGCTGCCGTGGTTTCCCATGCGTCGTTGCCGTTGGTGGCCCGTCAGCTGTCAGGGCTTCCGGGTTCGGGCTCGTTTGTAGTGAACCAGATCGACGAAGGCGCTATCTGCACGGCGATGCTCGAGATCTATCAGAACGAGGGCATCATTGCTGAACCGGCGGGCGCGCTTTCCGTTGCAGCACTTCAGAATTTGACTCTCGAGCCGGGGTCGACCGTCGTGTGCCTGATTTCCGGTGGAAATAACGACGTCTCGCGCTACGGAGAAATCCTCGAGCGTTCGTTGGTGCATCTAGGACTCAAGCACTACTTCCTGGTGGATTTCCCGCAGGAGCCGGGAGCGCTGCGTCGATTCCTCTCCGAGGTGCTGGGCCCGGACGACGACATTTCGCTGTTCGAGTACGTCAAGCGCAACAACCGTGAGACGGGCGCTGCGTTGGTCGGTATCGAACTGGGCTCCGCCGACGGTTTGTCGTCGTTGCTCGAACGTATGGAGCATGCACCGATGAAGTCCGAGCGGCTCGAGCCGGGGAGCCCGGCGTACCGCTATCTGACGTAGGGAATGTTCCGTCAGGTGGTCACGGCATCAGCCGCTCGATCACCTGACGGTGCAGTTCGGGATCCGGTTGGGGGAGTCCGAGCATCGCGGCGAGGTAGATGCCGTCGCCGACAAGGCGGATGATTTCGGCTTGAACGGGATCAGCATTCTCCGTCTGCAGACCCTGGTCCCAGCTGCGCATCACTTCGATGACAGCTTTCTGGATTTCGTCGTGCTGGCCGTCGACGGTGCGCAGTGCGGCGATGATCGAGCGGAACAGCGACAGTTCTTCGGCTGTGCTCGAATCCGGAATCTGAAGATAGAACTCGGTCGCGGACGTGCCACCGGCAACGGCGTCGGCAAGCTGCTGATCGGACCGTTCCCCAAGTCTGCGGACCATCGCCGCGAGGAGAGCTTCCTTACTGGGGAAGTGGTACAGCAACCCGCCCTTTGATACCCCGGCTTCGGTGGCAACTCCTTCGAGCGTGACCTGGGCGACGCTGCTGACCAGTAGCAACTTCTCCAGTGCGTCGAGAATGCGATCACGTGTGCCTTGAGCCATGTGATGGAACTGTACCGGGAAATAACTTTACCGCCGAGACGGTTCACTGTTAGTGTAAAACCGTCACTGTACCGGCTGGACGGTTCAGTGGAATTCGTACTCGACTCACGGAAAGTTGCAGAAGAGCAATGTCAGTGTCGGCAGATCAGACGTCTGCAATCAATCCCGAGGATGTTCGGGCAACCAAGCGCGACTGGGCGGGCTTGGTGGTCCTCGCGTTTGCGGTGTTGCTCATCGCGGTCGACGGCACGGTGCTCGATCTGGCCCTGCCGTTCATCAGCGCGGACCTGGAACCGAGCAGCACTCAGCTGCTCTGGATCATCGACGTCTACTCGTTCATTCTCGCGGGTCTCCTCATCACGATGGGCACGCTCGGTGACCGCATCGGCAGGCGAAAGCTCCTGCTCATCGGCGCGGTGGGCTTCGGTCTCGCGTCGATCATCGCGGCTATGGCCACTACCCCGGAAATGCTGATCGCAGCCCGTGTGCTGCAAGGCATTTCCGGTGCGACGCTTATGCCTGCGACGCTGGGTCTGATCCGCACCATCTTCGTCAACCCGCGTCAGCGCACCGAGGCAATCGGCGTCTGGGGTGCCATGGCCGGCGGCGGTACTGCAGCCGGCCCGCTGATCGGCGGTTGGATGCTCGAGCACTACTGGTGGGGTTCCGTTTTCCTCATCAACATCCCCGTCATGATCGCCCTGGTCGTTCTCGGTCCGATCCTGATTCCGGAGTCCAAGGACCCCAACCCTGGTCGATTCGATCTGATCAGTGCGGCTCTGTCGATGGCAGCCATGCTGCCGTTGGTCTACGCGATCAAGGAATCGGTTGTCCACGGCGTCAGCTTCACGTTGTTCGCCATCGCCCTGGTCGGCCTGGCAGCGGGTGTCGCCTTCGTTCGTCGTCAGCGGAGCCTGAAGGATCCGATGCTGGATCTGAAGCTGTTCTCCAACGCTGCCTTCTCCACCGCTGTTCTCACCAATCTGCTGTCAGTCTTCGCGCTGGCCGGTGTCCTGTTCTTCGGTTCCCAATACCTGCAGTTGGTCTTGGGTAACGGAGCCTTCAATGCCGGCCTGTTGATGCTGCCCGGCATGTTGCTGAGCGCCTTGACTGCCGTGGCGGGTGCCTGGCTGATCCGCCGGTGGACAGTGTCACAGGTGCTCAGCGTCGGGTTGATTGTCGCTGGAATCGGTGCGGGTATGTTGCTGGCGCTCGGTGTCGACAGTGGTCCGGTGATGTTCGTGATCGGCTTCGGTTTGGTCGGAGCCGGAGTTGGCGTCGCACTGACTCTGACTAACGACCTCGTGGTCAGCGCGGTTGAGCCCGAGCGTGCCGGTGCCGCGTCAGCGGTGTCCGAGACAGCCTACGAACTCGGTATCGCGCTCGGCGTGGCAATCCTCGGCAGTGTGGTCATGGCGATCTTCCGCAAGGGAATCGACATCTCCATGCTTGATTCCGATCAAGCACACGCAGCGCAGGGCACCCTCGGCGGCGCGCTCGAAGAAGCCAAGCATCTGCCCGTCGAGGCAGGATCGGCGCTGGTCGATTCTGCGAAGTCGGCCTTCGTCGACGGCATGCACGTCGCCTCCGGTGCTACTGCTCTCGTGCTGTTCATCAGCGCTGCGCTGGTGCTGCGGATGTTGCGGAGTACGCCCGAGAACGCGAAGCGTTAACGCATGATGCAGCAGAACGCGAAGCGTTAACGCATGATGCAGCAGAATGCGAAGCGCTAGTTAGTTCTCCAGCACCACAAATGAATGCCCTGGCACCACAGTTGCGGACGCGGTCTCGTCCTGAGTCGGCAGATCCCACCAGAGAATGGGGGTTCCGCCGGACGGGACGTGGGCCGCGTCCGTTCCCAGATTGCAGACGATCTGTAATGTGCCGCGTCGCAGCGTGATCCACTTCTTGTCCTCGTCGTAGTCGACGCGCAGGTGCCCCAGCCAGGGATCGGTGAGCTCGATTCGCTTCGTGCGCAATGCAAGTAGATCGCGATAGCAGGTCAGCAGGCGTGCGTGGGGTTCCGCGTCGAGCTCATCCCAGTTCAACTTCGATCGCAGAAACGTCTGGGGGTCTTGCGGATCGGGGATGTCGTCGGTGTTCCAGCCGTGGGCCGCGAATTCGGCCTTACGTCCGCGTGCAGTAGCCGCCCCCAGTTCCGGTTCCGGATGCGAAGTGAAGAACTGGAACGGCGTCGACGCGCCCCATTCCTCGCCCATGAACAGCATCGGCGTATACGGCGCGAGCAGGACGAGCGCGGCTTTGACGGCCAATTGCCCCGGCGTCAGATAGGCGCTGGGGCGGTCGCCGATTGCACGGTTGCCGATCTGATCGTGAGTGCATGTGTAGGCCAGCAGGGCGCTGGCGGCCTGTTGCGAAATGTCGATGGGACGGCCATGAACCCGTCCGCGGAACGACGAGTACGTGCCCGCATGAAAGAAGCCGCGCCGCAACGTGTTCGCCAGTGATTCCAGAGATCCGAAGTCCGCGTAGTAACCCTGCCGCTCGCCGGAAACAGCAGTGTGGATCGCATGGTGGACGTCGTCGTCCCATTGCGCGTCAAGCCCGAATCCGCCCGCTGCTCGGGGAGTGATGAGAGTGGCGTCGTTGAGATCGCTTTCGGCGATCAGCGTAAGCGGCCGGCCGACATGGGCAGACAGTGTTTCGGTGCGGACTGCGAGTTCCTCGAGAATGTGTGTGCTGCTGTGGTCGACCAGTGCGTGGACGGCGTCGAGGCGCAGGCCGTCGATGTGGAAATCGCGCATCCAGCGCAATGCGTTCTCGATGATGTACTCACGTACTTCGCCGGACTGCGGACCGCCGATGTTGATGGTTCGACCCCAGGTGTTTGCACCGTCGGCAATGTACGGACCGAAACGCTCGAGATAGTTTCCCGACGGTCCGAGATGGTTGTAGACGACATCCAGGATCACTCCGAGTCCGCGATCGTGGGCGGCATTTATCAAGCGCTGCAACCCGTCCGGACCGCCGTACCCTTCGTGGACCGTGTACCAGAGCACGCCGTCGTAGCCCCAGTTGTGGGTGCCGTTGAAACCGTTGACCGGCATCAGTTCCACGAACCCGACACCGAGATTCACGAGGTGATCGAGGCGGGAGATCGCGGCGTCGAATGTTCCCTCGGGAGTGAACGTTCCGATGTGCAGTTCGTACACCGATGATCCGGCAAGTTGGCGTCCGGTCCAGCTCGCATCCGTCCACACCGATTCATCGAGGACGTGGAGCTGGGAAAGTTTGTGCACGCCTGCGGGTTGGCGCGGCGACCGTGGGTCGGGGAGTGTGTCGCCGTCGACCACAAATCCGTACCGCGCGTCTTCGCGGCATTCGATCTCGCGGCGCCACCAACCGTCGGCGGCTCGTGTCATCTCGTGAACTATGCCGTCGACGTCAACCTGAACTGATTCTGGAATGGGCGCCCAGACCTCGAAAGTGTGCACCCGATCAGCATGCCTGGTTCAGTGCTGATGTGCCGCACTTGAGTGCACATAACCCGGTCGCATATGGCCAGATGTGACCGCGTGCAGCGACTTGTGTGCACTCAAGAACGCGTCTGGACGCGGCATCCGAAGAACGAACTACCAATCGATCCGGGACGGTCGTACAACTCACTGACCTCGAGCTCAGTCGTGTGGATGCTCGATCGGCATCGAATTCCTCGACGACTCACTCCGACGCATGACGAGGACCGCCTCGGAATGACCGCCAATTGCTCGAAACGAGTGTGGTCTATCCGCGGCATAGCGAATCCAGTCGCCTTGGTGAAGTTCGACCGGATCGTCGGGGTCACCGGCCAAGAGCGTGCCGCTCAAGACGCAAATGAACTCAACACTGTCTGACTCGTGTCCTTCCGACGAATAGCCGGTTTCATTGACCACACAGTGCAGGACATGAACCATGTCCGCGCCGTAGATAGTCCCCATCGCGCGAAATTTGTAATCGTGGTAATCGTGCCAATCTTCGTCGCTCTCACGGCGAACTACCGTTGGCGGAGCCGAATCAAACTTCGAGACTAAGTCGGTCAACGATACTTCCAGTGCCAGGGCAATCGACTGGAGCGTATCGATCGTCGAATTCGATTCTCCGATTTCGAGGGCGAGGAGCGTCGTCTTCGAGACTCCGGAGCGTCGCGCCAGCTCGGAGACCGAGAGTCTGCACTGCAGTCGGTATCGCTTCACGTTTCGGCCGACAAACGCGTTGGTGGATTGCATGGTTGTCATATTCTCAGACCTACGCCGTCGGGCCGATTGGAACTCGAGGAAACGTGTCATTCTTTTCGGAAATATTCATGTGTAGCGATCCCCCATAAGTCAGAACTGCTTGGCATAGCCAGATACTTCCAACTGCGCATAGTAGCTGGTGCTCCATGCTCCCCGTGTCCGCCGTACCGACGCCGCACTCCGAGAAAGTGTCGAGGAATGCGCCGTCGGGCGAATTGCGTTGATTGATTCACGCACCCAGATCGAGGATCTGCTTGCCTACGTTCTGACCCTCGAAGAGTCTCATCAAGGTTTGCGGAAACTCGAGGATGGAGCCGGTGACGATGTCCTCGATGTTGTTCAGCTTTCCCTCGGACATCCACTGCGCCAGGGGAGTTACAGCTTCGGCCATCCTGTCTTCGTAGTCGAAGACAACCATGCCCTCCATACGGGCGCGCTTGACCAGCAGTGCCCGATAGTTAGTGGGTCCAGCCGTGACCTCTGTCGAATTGTACTGGGAGATCGCTCCGCAGACGACAACTCGTGCCCGCATCGCGAGATTCGACAGTCCGGCATCGAGGATCTCTCCGCCGACATTGTCGAAGAAGACGTTGACCCCACCTGGTGCGAGACGACGTAATTCCTCGCCCACATTCTCGGACTTGTAGTCGATCGCGCCGTCGAAACCGAGTTCGTTCACCAGGAAATCGCACTTCGCGCGTCCGCCTGCGGTGCCGATTACCTTGCCGCCCAGAATCTTCACGATCTGGCCGACGGTGCTACCCACGGCACCCGCGGCGCCCGAGACGAAAACCGTCTGGCCTGGCTGGAATTCGCCGACATCTGTCAGTCCGAAATACGCTGTGGCGCCGGTAATGCCGAGAACGCCGAGGTATGCGCTGGCCGGAACATCAAGATTCTGGTTGATGACACTGACCCCGTCGCCCGAACTGACTGCGTATTCTTGAACTCCGAATGCACCGGTCACCAGAGTGCCGACCGGAAAGTCCGTAGCCTTCGAGTCCACGACCTCGCCGAGTGCAAAAGCTCGCATTACTTCGCCGATTGCTACCGGCGGAATGTAAGAGCGGCCTGAATTCATCCACCCGCGCATCGCGGGGTCGAGTGAAATCTGTCGGACGCGAACGACGAAACGGCCCTCGTCCGGAACTGGGACAGGCTCGCTGACCAATTTCCAGTCGCTTTCCTTGGCGAAGCCCACCGGACGGCGGTCGAGGAGCAACTTTCGGTTGGTATTCGGGGAAACGTCGGTCATCGCAGATCCTCCAGTGCTTGACGTGTATTGCTCGAACTGTTCATGTCAGGTTGTAGTGATTCCGCCGTCGACGCACAGCGTCGTTCCGGTGACGTATCCGCCGGCATCGCTGGCCAGGAAAACTGCGGCTGCTGCCAATTCTTCGCCGCGTCCGACACGCCCGGCAAGAACACGGTGGTTCATGCTCTCGATGTACCCATCCGGGTAGGTCGCCGTCATCTCCGATTCGAAGAAGCCCGGAGCAATGGCAGTCACACGAATTCCCTTGCGGCCAGTCCACTGTGACGCCAGATCGCGTGTGAGTGCAATAACACCCGCCTTGCTCGATGCATATGCCGCCTGGGGAAGCCCGGCCGTCGTCAAGGCGAGAACGCTCGAGATGTTGATGATGGCGCTGCCCGGATTCATTACCCGTCCACAGGCCTGTGCCATCCAATAGGTTCCGAAGAGGTTGACGTCGACAATGCTGCGAAACTGTTCGGGAGTTTCGCGAGTTGCAGGCACGGCGGACGACAGACCGGCGTTGTTGACGAGGATATCGACTTTGCCGTAGGCCGCGATTGCGGCATCGACGATGGCAGTCGCGTCCTCCGGCTTGGAAACGTCGGCCTGTACCGTGATCGCACGCCCACCCAGAGCTTCGATCATCGACTTCGTTTCTTCAAGCCGATCCAAACGCCGCGCTGCAAGAACAACATTCGCGCCGGCTTCGGCAAAGCCCTTGGCGAAGGCAACGCCCAAGCCCGAAGACGCACCGGTGACTACGGCGACCTTGCCGTCGAGTCGAAACATATCCAGGACACTCATGAGTTTGCTCCGTTCATACTCCGCGCTGATGGTGCGCGGAGTTCTTTCTTGAGGATTTTTCCGGTGGAACCCTTGGGCAGAGTGTCGATGATCGTCACTCTGCGCGGGTACTTGTATGCGGCCATGCGCTCTTTGGCGAAAGTTACGAGATCTTCGGGTTCGACGGTGTGGCCCGGCTTCAGACTGATGACGGCGACGACCTCTTCGCCCAAGCGGTCGTGGTCCTCGCCGATGACGGCTGCTTCGGCGACGGCAGGATGGGTGTAGAGGATTTCCTCGACTTCCCTCGGGTAGACGTTGTATCCGCCGCGGACGACAAGATCCTTCTTACGGTCGACGATGAAGTAGTAGTCGTCTTCATCTCGGTATCCGAGGTCTCCGGTCGAGAACCAACCGTCGCGCAGCGCTTCTGCGGTTGCTTCGGGACGATTGTAGTAGCCCTTCATGATGTTGTGCCCGGAGATCTGGAGCTCTCCGATATTCTCCTCACCGGCTTCCAACACGGTTCCCTGATCGTCGACGAGTCGAATTTCGACGCCCCAGATGGGTTTTCCGATCGAGCGCACCTTGCGTGCCTGTGCACTGACGTTGAATGTCGCAACACTCGCAGATTCGGACAGTCCGTAGCCTTCGAGAATCACCATGCCGTCGAACTTCTCCTCGAATGCGCGTAGAAGTTCACCCGGGATCGCGGCACCACCGGAAACTCCGACTCGCAGCGAGGACAGATCGTGACCGGACGTGTCCGCATGGAGAAGGCCGGCGAAGATCGTCGGAACTCCGGGCAAGATGGTGACACGTCTCGCGGCCACAGTGTCCAGTACAGGTTCGATCTCGAAACGGGGGACCAACGCGAGTGTCGTGCCGAACCGAACTGCAGTGTTGAGAACGCTGGACAGTCCGAAAACATGAAACATCGGCAGGGCAGCCAAGCTCACGTCATCGGGCTGGTATCCGAGCAATTCCCCTGTGACGGTGCAGTTCATGTAGAGCTGGTAGTGGGTGAGCTCAGCGCCCTTCGGCTTGCCGGTTGTCCCGCTCGTGTACAGAAGTACTGCTGTGTCATCTGCGCTTGTTGCCGAGATCTCGGTATGAGCCCGGCTTTGCATCAGGTCGGCAAAGTCGCGAATTTCGTGTGTGACGTCACCGGATCCGGCCGCGCCGACGGCATAGATCTTCACGTCACCGACCGTCGACACGGCTTCGACGGCTTGGTTGGTTAGTGCGCGCAGTGTAATCAGCATCGAGGCATCGCTGTCCGCCAGTTGGTAGGCGACTTCTGCCGGATGGAGGAGTGGGTTCAGCGGAACCATCACCAGTCCGGCCTTCAGAATCCCGAAGTAGGCAAAAAGGAACTCGGGCTGGTTGGGCAGCTGAACGGCAATCCGGGCGCCGCGTTCCATCCCTGCGGAGATCAATCCGGCGGCAACGCGATCGGAAGCGGAGTCCACATCTTCGTAACTCACGACGTCATCGCCGAAGTACACCAGGGGCTTGCGCGGAACTTTGCGGCGCGATTCGCGCAGCATGGTGGCAAGGTTGAAGGACATACCAATCTCTTTCTGGTTTGAATCGGTGCGCGGCGGACGGTACGTGGCATGACGACATACCGGTGGTGTGTCTCCCTCATCGAAAGCACACCACCGGCAACGATTTTCAGTCGTCCAGAGTCATCAGAACTTCGACGACCTCGAGCTTGACCTCGCCGATTACGCCGAAGCGCTCAGCGACACTGGCGACGATGGGGCCGTTGACGTAGGCGTCGACGGCTTCCTTGGTTTCGAAGAGGTAGACGCCACCCAGTTCGCCGGTCTCGTGGTTCCGGATGTAGTACTTCTGTGTGAGACCTTCGAGTGCGCGAAACTTCTCGAAACCCTCACGGGACTTGCGCTCGGTTTCCTCGTCAGATGCCTCGATCTTCATGCGCATAGAGACGATCCACATAGTGTTCTCCTTATATGTTGTGTTACTTAGTGATCCGACGCTGCTTGAGCGCGCCGGCCATGGCCGCCACAGCCCGTTCGATGACCGGGCGAGATGTGGCGAAGTTGAATCGGGCGTGTCCGCGGCCGTTCGGTCCGAAAGGGGATCCGGCGCTGAGCGCGACCCGGGCGTGTTGGAGAAAGAAATCAGCAGGCTCGGTGTTGAGTTCCAGGTCACTGCAGTCCAGCCAACCGAGGTAGGTGGCTTCGGGCGCGACGTATCCGATTCCCGGAAGCCGATCTGCCAGCAATTCGGCCAGCAAGCGGCGGTTTCCGTCGAGGTAGCTCACCACGTCGTCGAGCCATTCACTGCCGTCGCGGTACGCGGCAATGCTCGCACGGATGCCGAATGGAGTGGCGCCGTGGGTTTTCAGGAGCGACAGCGACTCCCAGCGTTCCTGATCGGCATCGTTGGAGAGGATCACCTGTGAACAGTTCAGCCCAGCAAGATTCCAGGCTTTGGTCGCGGATACTGCCGTGATCGTATGCGCTGCAGTGGTTTCGGAAATACTTGCATACGGAATGTGTTGGGCGCCGGGAAATACCAGGGGAGAATGGATCTCGTCGGAGACGACCCGAGCTCCGTATGAATCGACGATTGCGCTCAGTGCCGTAAGTTCGTCGCGTCGGAACACGCGACCGATCGGGTTGTGAGGTTGGCAGAGGATGAGGGTTTTGGCGCCGCGCGCGAACGCGGCCTCGACAGCGGGAAGATTGAGCGAGGCATCGAGACCGTGGCCGAGCATGGGAGCCTCCATGACTGGACGCTCCAGATTGTGTGCCAGCGCGAAGAACGGCATGTACGCGGGAGTCGGAATAACGACCCCGGATCCAGCCGGGGAGAAGGTTTCGATCGCCACCCCGATTGAGTGAACTACATCGGGAAGTATGTGTACTCGAGCGGGATCTACAGTCCAACCGTAGTGCCTCGATTGCCAATCAGCAACTGCTGCAGGAAGATCCGTACTTTGTCCGCGTGGGGCATAGCCGAACTCCTCGTGTTCGACTGCGTTGCGTAGGGCTTCGACCACGGGTTCGGCTGTGGGGAAATCCATCTCGGCAATCCAGAGGGGGAGTACATCCTCTGGATGGGCCGTCCATTTCAGTGAGCTCCGCCGGCGAAGATCTTCGATCGACAACCGGTCGAAGGGGTGTTCCGAACCCGACGTTGACATGGGAGCTCCTTGAGGCACTGTGAATGAACGAACGCTGCGTTGTAATCGGCTAGTTGCACGGAAGTCGACTCAATCTGGTCACTTCATCGTGGCTGGTTGATGACCGGGTAATCCCGTCCGCGCGCAATGATGCGTGACAGTCGGCGGACAACCGAGATATCTGCGCGCGGATCGCCGTCGACTACCAGTAGATCGGCATCGAAGTCTGCCTCGAGTCTGCCGGTCGTGCCGGCGATGCCGAGTGCTTCTGCAGCGTCGCGCGTGGCCATCGCAATGACTTCCTCGTTGGAGAAGCCCAGCGATGCTAAGTATTCCAATCCGCCGGCATATTCGTCGTGTGGAGTATTTACGATGCCGGCATCAGTGCCCGCCACGATGCTGATGCCGAGACGCTTCATCTCGGGCAAATTCTCGCCGATCTTCGTACCGAAACGTTCGCTGTACGTTTCGGCATTCAGATTGATTGTCGGGCACACAAAAATTCCTGCAGCCGCGATCTTCACAGCAAGTTCACGGTCGAAAACGTGTCGATGGTCTTCGTTGACAAACGTGCAGTGTTCCAGCGTTGACACCCCGGCGTCGACGGCCAGTCTGACGGCATCGGTGCCGTGAGCGTGCGCGGCAACTTTCATACCGAGTACGCGCGCCTCGTCGACAATGACCTTCATATGCTCGTCTGTGTACTGGTTGATCCACGGTAGCGAACCTTTGGTCATCATTCCGCCTGATGACATGACCTTGATCAGATCGACGCCCTCCCTGTGATGGGTCCGCACGATCTTGCGTATGTCGTCGAGGCTGTCGGCTTCGCCGCCCATGAACCAACAATGTCCGCCGGTAATGGTCACCGGTGGACCGGTCACCAACATTCGAGGTCCATACGCTATGCCCTGATCAATCGAATCACGGACAGTGACATCGAGGAAGGATCGCGCGCCAAGATCTCGTGCTGTTGTGACACCTGCACTCAACAAAGCACTGGCATTGTGAAGCATTAACACCAGTTGCTGTCTGTCATCTTCCGCACGCATGCGCGCGACTGGATCCAGGCCGCCGTCGAATGCGAGGTGCACGTGCGTATCGATCATTCCCGGCATGATCGTCGAATCAGGGTAGTTGCTCCGATGTATACCTGCGTACTCAGGCGGAAGATCCACTTCGCTTCCAACCCAAGCGATTTTGCGCTCGGAAACCACTACTACGCCGTCCGGGATAGCTGCCGAACCTGTCAGCACAGTGCCGGCGGTAAGTACCTCAGTCATGTGGCCTCTCGAGTTCTGTTCCGAATCATGGTGAATTGTGATTTTGTCGGGACTGTCAGGATGGGGTCTAGTTTTTGATTGAGTGCGAATCAGCTTGTCGGCGTGTTGACTACACACTTCTCAATCGTCGAGTCGGACATGTTCCATCGGGACATGACCTTCGCGTAATCTCCGTTGTCGATCACATGGTTGATGGCATCGCACATCGGCTTGGCCATTCCGTTTCCGCGCATGGACACGGTGCCGATGATGCCCGGATTGACGTTTGCGGGTTGTCCGCCGACCTCAATCTTGGAATCGGGGAGCGCGGATTCGTGTGCTGCAGTCGCGCCGACGGTGAGGTACGCGTCGACAGCACCGGACTGTAATGCCAGAAGGCTGGCAGCGGACGTCGCGAAGTATTTTATGTCAATCGGTGCGAGACCCTTGGCGGCAAGATCGACGTTCCACTGCTGTAGCAACTTGTCCTGTGTCGTCGCAGCCTTTGTTGCGATGACCTTGCCGGATGCTTCTTCTGGAGTCGTGATCCGGAGTCCGGAGTCCTTCTTTACTTCGAAGCTGGCCAAATCCTTTCGGTACGAGCCCATATCGTAGGATTCCAACCTCGCCGGTGTGATGGTGATGTTGCCGATGCTCGAATCGTATTTGCCGCTTGCGAGTCCGAGGAACAGGTTTTCGTAGGACGTGTTGACGATCTCGAGCTTGAGTCCGAGCACGCCGGCTACCAGCGCTGCGATATCGGGATCGAGTCCGACCAGTGTCTTGTTGTCCGCTCCGACAAAGGCGAGCGGGGGAGCGCCGTTCGGGGCAGCACCGATTGCGTTGATCAGTGTGCCTCTTTCGCGGACGGTAGCTGGCACCTCGGCGGCGATGGCGTCGACTTTTGCCGGAATGATTGGCTCTTGGTCCTGGGGCAGAGTGGACTGATCGTCGGTGGCGGCGGATGCCGACCGACTGTCTACGGGTGCGGAGCAGGCAGTGAGGGCGGTGACTACAGCCATCACGCTCAGGCCTGTCGCTATCCGTCGATAGCGCTGTGTTGTCGTTGTCATTTTCTGCTCCTCGGCAAGTGTTATTTCCTGCTCTGCAGCAGGGGAATTGGTTGATGAAGTCTTGTGGCAGTTGATTATTGGTGCTGTTTCAGAGCACCCGGGAGAGGAAGTCTTTGGTGCGTCCTTGTCGGGGGTGATCCAGGACTTGGCTCGGTGGACCCTGCTCGACTATCTGCCCGCCATCCATGAAGATGACCCTGTCCGCGACTTCGCGGGCGAATCCGATTTCGTGTGTAACAACGATCATCGTCGTGCCCGAACGGGCGAGCTTCTTCATGACATCGAGGACCTCTCCGACCAATTCCGGGTCGAGCGCTGAAGTGGGTTCGTCGAACAGGATCAACTCGGGTTCAAGCGCCAGTGCGCGGGCGATGGCTACACGCTGTTGCTGGCCGCCGGAGAGTTGCCGGGGGTACGCCGAGCTTTTGTCCGAGAGTCCGACTTGATCGAGTAGCTCTACGGCCAAATCGTGAGCATCGGATTTAGACTTGCGGCCGATTGCGATCGGAGCTTCGACGATGTTCTCCAGAACAGTCATGTTCTGAAAGAGGTTGAAGTTCTGGAACACGAATCCGATGTTCGAGCGCTGTTTGAGGAGGTCGCCAGCTTTTAATTCGCGTATGCGTTTTCCGCTGACTCGATACCCGATGAGCTCTCCTGAAACGCGAATGTATCCGGAGTCGAGTTTTTCCAGAAAGTTGATGCCGCGCAGGAGTGTTGACTTTCCTGACCCTGACGGTCCGAGGATGACAGCGACCTCTCCGGCATCGACAGTGAGACTGACTCCCACGAGCACTTTGTTGGCACCAAAACTCTTGTGCGCGTCGTAAACCTCGACAACAGGATTCATCGGGCACCCAGTTTTGTGAGCGTAGTCATCTGCATCCTCAATTTTTGTAACGGCGTGGGCGGTAGTGTGCGTAGTGCTCCCTTGGAGAAGTGCCGCTCCAGGTAGAATTGGCCCACTGACATGACGGATACCAAGATCACGTACCAGACGGATGCGACCATGAGAAGCGGGACGATCTGACCGCTACCGCCGTAAATCACCTGAACTTGGTAGAAAAGCTCGCCGATGGCGAGGACATATACAACGGATGTGCCCTTGAGCAAGCTGATGATCAAATTTGCAGCGTTAGGGAGGATGGTGCGCATGGCTTGTGGGAAAATGATTCGACGGAATTGGCGAAACTTCGGAATTCCCAGTGCCGTACCAGCTTCCAGCTGCCCCTGATCTACTGAAAGTATGCCTGAGCGAACGATTTCAGCAGCGTATGCGGATTCATGCAAGCTCAATCCGATGATCGCTGCACCCACTCCGCTGATCAGATGGAGGGTGGGGATCTCTGCGAACGACGGACCGAAGGGAATTCCGATGCTCAATGTTGAGTACAGGTACGATATGTTGCCCCAGAAAAGTAACTGGACGATGAGCGGAATAGATCTGAATAACCACACGTAGCTCCAACTGGTGGCGCGGAGTATGGGATTGCTGGACAATCGCATCATCGCCAAGACGACACCGCCGGCAAAGCCGATGACACCACCGAAGAGTGTCAGCTGCAATGTCAGGAGAACAGCGTTCATGATCGATTTCTCGAAGAGCCACTCGCTGAACGTTTTCCAGTCCCAGGCGGGGTTTGTCAGCAGTCCGCTCACGAACATCGCGAGTAGCAGTAGCACGGTTGCACCACCAACCAGACGCCATGGGTACCGTGCCGGGGTTACCGGCAGTTCAGTCAGTGATGCCAAATCGTAGGGTGCGTCGCTGGATTCGGATGTGCGGTCACGCTCGAGGCGTTGACGGGTAGTCGATGTGTTCACACGGGCTCCAAGGAAGATGTGACGAGAGTTTCCTCCCTGGACACGGGTCGGGGAGGGATGGGTCGTTTGTGCAACGAGGGGTCGGTCGATGTCCTTCGTTAAGTATCTGTGTTGTTCGATTCACTTGGTGTGCAGCAAAATTCGGTTCGGTCAGGCTATCGGTGATGCAGTTCGATACGACCCCGCGTGTGAGGGTTCGTCATCACTCTTCCCGATCTGGGGGTTGACGGCTTCGGTTAACCGTTGCATCGTGCCTTGCCTAGTCGGTTGTCTTGGCACCGTGGTGAGGGGTTTCGACGTTGAGTGCGCAGTTGAGACCGAAGCGTGGTGTTGCTCGGCCGGCGCGGGTCAATTCATCATTGCTATTGGTTGCCTGTGCCCTCATTCGAATCCCTTTCAGTCAGGTTCCCAGGTCCGAATGGAACAGTTATGCGACCGGCTGGTCCCATTACTTAACCACACTGTGATGTGACACACAAGCTTCTATGTGTCTGACGTGACTGTTGCCGGACAGCTTCTTTCGCTGCCGACGAAAAATGCTCGGGAGTGCCGTACGGTGTCCAGTCGCATCTAGTTCTGGACCGCGCAATGTCGGCTGTGGTCCCCAACCTTGCTGGGAGGAAAGGTTTTTCGGCATGCTTGGCCGGTGGACCTAGCTGTGGTCCAGTCTGTGGCAGGAGCTGAGGGTCACCCTCTCTGCTGCTGACCTTTGATTCCGAAACCAAGGGCTGCAGGTCCTCGCATACGACGAAGGCGCGGTCGAGCTTCGTGAGTGAATGACTGAATCAGTGGTCAGACTGGGAGACAAGTGCCGAGTCGAGGGGAACGTCGAAGTCGACCGAGGTCGATTGCGCAATCACGGCAATCTGCCGAGCCTGTGAACCCATACCGCCAGGTGCGAGTGCGGTGAGAATGTACCGCCCGGAAGCCGGTAGCGATATTCCGTAGTGTCCGGTCTCATCGGTGAGGGTCGAGGCGATGAATTCACCGGTCGGTTTGGTCAGCGTGACAATGGTTCCCGCGATGGACAGTCCGTCGACACTGACTGTCCCGGAGATCGTGAGCCGCTGGCCCAACGTCACGGTGTGCGTCGATTGTGCGTCTTCGAAGGTGAGGACCTGCGATGTGGGGGACCACCCGTCGGCGCTGGTGATCACGAGGTAGCGTCCGGGTTCCCGTAGGGCCAACGAGAACACGCCCTCGTTGTCGGCGCGGCTCCAATCCACGGGTTGGCCGTCCATGTCCATGACTGTGACCACGGCTTGCTTGACTGGTCTCTGATCATCGCGCACCACACGCCCGGCTACAACGATTTCATTCTCGGCGGAGGGGATTTCGAATCCCTCGGGCGTGACGGGTGGCAATGCGGATTCAGGTTTGGCGCCGTACCGCGGAATGAATGCCGCCGCAATGACTGCGCCTACTGCGGCAAGGGCGGCGAGCCAGAAGATATTCTTGAATGCGCCGAGTGCCGGCAATCCTTCGCCAGGCCCGGCGGGGATGACTATCGCAGTGAGCATGGCCGCGACCACGGCGCTGGACATGGAAGTGCCGACCGAGCGCAGCAGTGAGTTGAGTCCGTTGGCGGACGCGGTTTCGGTGATCGGCACAGACCGCATGATCAGCATCGGCATTGCCGAATATGCGATGGCGGTACCGATACTCACGACGGCAGCACTGATCACGATCAACGGAATCGAACCAGTGAGGAAAACGCGGGCGACATATGCGAGGGCGAGGACTGCGCCGCCGACCATCAGCGTGATCTTCGTGCCGAACCCTTTGGTGATCTTGGCGGAGACGGGTGCAAAGAAGACCATCGCGAGGCCCGCGGGGATCATGCACAGACCGGCTGCCATGACGCCGAGTTCGAACCCGTAGCCGGAGATCTTGGGCATCTGCAACTGCTGCGTCGTCGAAAGGTTGTTGGCGTACATCGAGAATCCGACCAGAGCGGAGGCAAGGTTGGTCAGGAGGACCGGCCGTTTTGCCGATGTTCGTAGATCGACCATGGGTTGGGTCACGCGAAGTTCGTACGGGAACCACACTGCCAGTACCGCGAATCCGAGGCCGAACATCAGGATTGTCGGCTCACTGGTCCAACCCCAGCGCGCACCTTTGGAGATCGCCAGAAGGAGGGCGGTCAGGGCAATGGAGAGCAGGATGGCACCCAGGAAATCGAATTTCCCGCGGGTTCGGACACTCGATTCCGGGATGACGAGGGCGACTGCGACTATCAGAAGTGCACCGACCGCGGCCGAGAGCCAGAAGATCGCTTCCCAGCCGAACTGTTCGAAGATGAAGCCGGACAGTGGTAGTCCCAGGGCGCTACCGATTCCGAGGGTCGCACTCATCAAGGCGGTTGCCGACGCGACCTTTTCCTTGGGCAGTTCGTCGCGCATGATGCTGATGCCGACCGGGATCATCGAGATCGCGAACCCTTGTAATCCGCGTCCGATCAGGAGCGTGACAAACGTGCCGCCGACGGCGGCGATCAGTGATCCGATGATGATCATCGTCATTGAGATCAACATCATTCGGCGTTTGCCGAACATGTCCGCGAGTCGCGACACGATCGGTGTTGCCACGGCGCTGGTCAACAGCGTCACGGTTACGAGCCACGACGCATTGTCCGAACTGACTCCGAGAATTTTCGGAAAGTCGGGGAGCAGCGGAATCACCATCGTCTGCTGCAGCGCAACGACTGTTCCGGACAGGCAGAGAATGGCGGTAATCAGTCGACTGGAACGGCGGGTGGCCGGGGCGAGCGGAGCGACAGGGGGTGTCGACGGTGCCGAGTGCAGAGCCAAGGGGCGTGCCTTCCCTCCAGTGCGGTGAATGATTGTTCACCATCAAGTGAACCACTGTTCACCACTTGGGCGCCACATCTGGGTGGTGTGGATTCAGTCACCGCGAGGTCTGCGGGTTATGAGGCGCCTCGGTGGGGAACACGCAAGGAGAGTGTTCGCTCGAGGGAGGAAATTCATGCATGCCCAGGTAGGTGATCGTCTACATGTGCAAGGTCGGGTTGTCGGTCAGGCCGAGACGTCGGCCGAAGTGATCGAAGTGCACGGGGAGAACGGTGCTCCGCCGTATCTTGTGCGTTACGACGACGGCCATGAAGTATTGGTGTTTCCGGGCAGTGACGGTTGGATAGATCATCCGAAGAAATAGCTGCTGAACTGCAAGTTTCTTTCTTTGCGTTAAGACTGTATTGAATACAGATAGAGTGCTCCGCGTGAGCGAGAAACGGCACTACAGTTCGCAAGTGAGGATCGATGCGGCCCGTCGAACGCGTGAGTTGATCCGTGACGCCGGTGCTGCACTCTTTGTCGAGAAGGGCTATGTCGGGGCGACAGCCAAAGACATTGCCTCGGTCGCGGGAGTTGCACCGCGAACGGTGTTCACCGCGTATCCGGGTGGCAAGCTCGAGATTTTCGAAGCGGCGTTGGCGCATGCGCTCGACGCGGACTTGGATACATCGGATTCGGGTGTGCGTGCGATCGCGTCGGATCCCGATGACGTTCGCAGGCTGGTTTCGCAGATCGTCGAACAAGGCATCGGACTGCTCGAGCGTGCAGGCACATTGATGATGGTGGCGGTGGAATCGTCGGGGGCCGATGCAGAAATGCGTCGACTAGCTCTCGAGACATCCGAGCAGTCGTCGGTCAATGCGATGTCGATTGCCGAAGGGCTTGCGGAACACGGGTTGATCCGTCGTGACATCTCGGTGGAGAAGGCGGCCGGAGTGCTCGCGGCACTGGTCTCGCCGCAACTGCATCAGCAACTTCGCAGCACCAGTGGGTGGGGTATCGACGACTATCGAAGTTGGCTCGAGTTCAATATTCGCGCCAATCTTATGTACTAATTGGTTTGTTCTCGTTAGCATGACGAGAGTTTTCGAACCCAGGAGGAAAAGAAGCGTGCCTTACGCATTATTCGGA
Source organism: Rhodococcus sp. IEGM 1379 (assembly GCF_030056815.1). Lineage (GTDB taxonomy): Bacteria > Actinomycetota > Actinomycetes > Mycobacteriales > Mycobacteriaceae > Rhodococcus_F. The sequence goes on along the minus strand of NZ_JASHKR010000003.1, from coordinate 54,421 downwards.
TTGATCACGATGTTGCTGTGGATCTTCTGCATCGTGGACGCCATCACTCGCGATGATGCGCACATCCAGCACTTGCCCAAAGTTGTATGGATTCTGGTGATTATCTTCCTCCCCACATTGGGTTCGGTTCTGTGGCTGATCGTCGGGCGCGGCCACAACGCGCCGGCTGGATACGTCGGGCCAACCGGATACAGCGAATACGAGCGTCCCGGACGGGCATTGGCACAGGATCGGGCTGCCGACGAAGAGTTTTTGCGCCAGTGCCGTGAGAGAGCTGAATCTCAGCGTCGGATCGGCAAGCAGCAGCGCCTCGACGGCGAAGCCGGCGGCGCCTGATTCAGCGGTACTTCATCAGTCCATCGAGCACGAGCCGAAGCGGTGGCCACGACGATCGTCCGCGTCGCGTCACGGCATAAGCCGTGAGGATGACTGGAGGGTCAGCGAGAGGCATGATCCGTACGCCCGGGCGGGTTTTGCGTTCGGCGGGCATGAGTCCAACGCCGTATCGGTCGAGGATCAGTAGCTCGACCAGATCGAGACTGTCGATCTGATGAGTGATCCGGGGTGTGAACCACGCAAGTGATGCAAGAGTGCGGACGGCTCGCTCGTCGGCCGTGTTTCGTGAGTTCACTATCCACGGCCTCTCGGCATACGAGCCGAGGTTGACGTGTGGCACCGTCGCATTATCTGGAATTCCCAGACCCAGGGCGTCGACCACAGGGGGATCGCCTCCAGCAGCGGACTCGCGATCCTGTTACCCGTCGTTCCCTTTGCCTTGGAAATGGTTTCGCTGCGAAGGCTCTCGGCAGCTGCGTTCGGGACCCTGATGAGTCTGGAACCCGCTTTCGTACAGTTGATCGGTTTTGTCCTGCTGCACCAGGTGCCGAGCCTCTTGGCGGTGGCCGGAATTGGGTGCGTAGTCGTGGCCGGTGTCGGCGCGGTGCGTGGGGGTGGACGGAAGGAGGCTGTTATCCGTATCGAACCGCCCGCGCCAGAGCGAACGTACCTCTCGTCGCCTTAGATAGAACGAAAGGCGCGTTCGCTCAGCGGCGACTCGCGCTCGCTGTCAGGATCCGAAAATCGGGCCGAGGAAATCGAGAGACCCGGTCGACGGCGGGGCGGCTTCGGTAACCTCCATCGTCACCGGTAAGGGATCGGAATCGCCCACGCTGTTGGAGGCGATCACGGTGAAGGTGAATGTTCCTGTCTTGGTCGGGGTTCCGGACAATACTCCGGCTTCGGTGAGTATCAGTCCGTCAGGCAATGTCCCGGTGGAGGTGACAGTGAAGGCGGGGTATCCGGTCACGGTGAAGGCGTAGTTGTAAGGCTGGTCGATCGCACCGGCCGGCGGTGTCCCGGCGAGGGTGGGAGCTGACAGCGGATTCAGTGCGAGAGAATGCCCGCCGCCAGCGGAGATGGCGGTGTAGCCAACACCGGCCGCTGCCTGCCCGATGTTGTTGAGTCCCCAGGTGGTGATCTGGCCGTCGGAGCTCAGGGCGGCGGAATACCAGGTACCGGCAGAGATAGCGGTGTAGCCGCCGTCAGTGGGTGCGCCCATACGCTGCCCCATGCTCGCATCTCCCCAGATGGTGATGTGGCCGTCGGCGGTTAGTGCGAGGGAATGGTTGCCGCCGGCGGAGATGGCGGTGTATCCGCCGTCGGCTGGCATTCCATCGGCCTGCCTGTAATCGTTGTTGCCCCAGGTTTTGATGTGGCCGTCGGCGGTGAGTGCGAGGGAATGGTTGCCGCCGGCGGAGATGGCGGTGTATCCGTCGTCGGTGGGTGCGCCGGTGGTCTGCGCGCCCAGGTTGCCCCAGGTTTTGATGTGGCCGTCGGCGGTCAGCGCGAGAGAATGGTCTTGACCGGCGGAGATGGCGGTGTATCCGCTGTCGGTCGGGATGCCGTCGGCCTGCCCCCAGCTGGTGGCTCCCCAGGTCTTGATGTGGCCGTCGTTAGTCAGCGCGAGTGAATGGCTGCTGCCGGCGGAGATGGCGGTGTATCCGCCGTCGGTCGGGGTGTTGTTGGCCTGCCCGCGGGTGGTGTCTCCCCAGGTCTTGATGTGGCCGTCGTTAGTCAGCGCGAGTGAATGTTTGCCGCCCGCGGAGACTGCGGTGAAATCGCCGGAGGGTCCGGTGGCTTGCCCGGAGTCGTTATATCCCCAACCTGTGACGTGCCCGGCGGGTGATACCGGCACCCCGTCCGCCGCCGCGGCGGCAGTACCGATCGCACCACCTAGAGTCATCGTGAGTGCGAGCGCAGCGGTGCCGAATGTCGCAGCGGTGCGGGACCGTCGCTGGTGTGGGCGTAGCCGATCGAGAACAGTCACAGGTGTGTAGCCTTCCGGTTCTTCGCGCCCCGTTCTGGGGTGCATAGCGATCGCGTGAGGCAACCACCGAAGTGGAATATATCGGACATTTAGGCTGTGTGGAGTAGTTCGGCGTGGCCGTTTATGGCCATTATTTGATGTTAATCATGATGGCCACAAGTGCCCCCCTTTGTAACGAGGGGCCTCGTCGTGCGCTAGCGCGAGTACCTACGGAATTAGGATGAATTTTCCGGCTGGGTGCGAATTCTGTAATTCGGTATGTGCCTCCGCGGCATCGCAAAGAGGAAAAGTCTTGGCTATCTTCACATTCAACCGTCCGGATCCGGCAAGCTGGGCCAGTTCGGCCCGCGCATTCAGGCGCGCCTGCGCGCTCTCCGGAGTTCCTCCGCCGACGGAGAGGAAGCCATCTTCCTGTGCGCGTCCGAATGCCACGATCGTGACGATACGAGATTTGTCCGCCACCAGCGCCAGGGAGGCGTCGACGGCTTCGTCCGTGCCCGCGGTATCGAAAGCTGCATCGATAGAACCCAATTCGCGAACTCGCCCTTCGAGTCCGTCGCCGTAGAGGACCGGCGTCGCGCCCAGAGAGCGGACGTACTCCTGATTGGCGGGTCCGGCTGTTCCGATCACGGTGGCACCGCGGGCTACCGCAAGTTGAACCGCTAGTGCTCCGACACCACCGGATGCGCCATGGATCAGGACGGTGTCGCCGGAGCTGACCCGGATCGTGTCGAGTGCGTCGACGGCGGTGCCGCCCACCAGGAGGAGGCCAGCGGCCTGTTCCCAGCTGATCGAGGCCGGTTTCGGTGTGAGTGATGTGGCCGGGACAACTACCTGTTCGGAGTACAGGCCATTCCCGGGGCTGACGATTACCTCGTCGCCGACGAAAACAGTGGTGACGTCAGCACCGATCGCCGAGACGATTCCAGCGGCCTCACCGCCGAGGTGGATGGGCAACTTACTCGGGTCGGTGCCGAATGCGCCGCTGTAAAGCTTGTAGTCGAAAGGATTGACGCCGATTGCTTTGACGTCGACCAGTACTTCCCCTTGCCCGGGCGACGGAACCTCCACGTCGATCAGCTTCAGAATTTCGGGCGTTCCGTATGTCTGCGCTACAACAGTTTTGGTCATGTGTCGTACAACCGGCTCGGAGGGAACCGATATTCCCTTCAATCGATCATCTGCCGGTAGGAACGAGCAAGCTCGGCTGGTTGTGGGTTGCCCGATAGTGTCCAGCTACATCTTGGTGTATAGGGCCATCGCGAAACTGTAGAGGCCGTAGGTGATGATGCCGAGGCCGGCAACGGCGAGGAGCGCGACCCCGTAAGGCTGCGCGCCAAGGGTTTTGAATGCGCCGTCGAGTCCAGTCGCCTTGTTCGGTTCCGATTGACTGACGGCCAGGATTAGCAGCACCCCGACAGCCGCGATGGCCAGTCCCTTCGCGATGTATCCGACGGTGCCCAGCCACTGCACGAGACGGCCGGTGGTGCCCTCTAGGTCTTCGAGGAAATTCTGGCTGACACCCTTGTAGACGTGGTAACCGCCGATCGCGACGATGATCAGCGCGCCGGCAACTAGTGCGGCCGTGCCGACGCCGGATTGCATCAGACGCGTGGTGATCCCTGCGCTCTGTCCGCCACTGGACTTTCCGCTGCCGCGCGCGAATCCGAATGTTGAGAAGGCGAACGCGAAGTAGACCACAGCCAGGGCGAAGGCTTTGACCCGATCGATTACTTCGGCGGTCGTGCTGTCGGCGTCGGGAGTCGAGGAGCTGCCGAGCGCAGCTTCAGCGAGCCGCCAAAGCCCCATGATCGTGAACGCGACCGTACCCACCCACAGCGCAATGGCACCGCCCGGCTTGCCGGCCAATTCCGCCAGGGCACCGGATTGGTCGGCGGTGCTGCCCCCTCCGCCGAGGGCGAGGCGGATGGCGATATAGCCGATGATCAGGTGGACGATTCCGCTCACGACGAAGCCTGCGCGTGCGAAGTGTTCGAAGACGCTGTTCTGAGCCACCCGTCCCGCGGTGGACGACGAGTTGTCGTACGAGTCCGATGAAGAATTCGCAGTGGACGGGCGGGGTGGGTCGGTGTCAGGCACGGCGATCGGACCGTTCGAGGGATGAATTCGTCCGCCTGCGGGCGCGACGGTCGATGGACATCCGTTGCAGCGCGGTTCGGAGCCCAACCCGAGGGTCCGGAATTGCTCTTGTCGACGTTGGGAAGGCGGTCCGAAATTTCAGTTCGGAAGCAGTCTCCGGAGCATCGTCCGAAGTCGAACTGAGAAACCTGTCAGGCAGTGACAGTTTGTGAATGGTACGAAGTACCAGAAGATATTGCCGTGTAAGGGAACCGGTGGTGTAGGGCAGATCGTATTTTTCGCACAATGCGCGCACCTGGATGGAGATCTCCGCGTAGCGGTTGCTGGGGAGATCTGGAAAAAGGTGATGTTCGATCTGGTAGCAGAGGTTGCCGCTCAGGAATGCCATCACTCTTCCGGCACGGAAGTTGGCTGTGCCGAGCATTTGTCGCAAGTACCATTCCGCCCGAGTCTCGTTCTCGAGTTCTGCGAGGGTGAACTTCTCGGCGCCGTCGGGGAAATGCCCGCAGAAGATCACCACATAAGCCCAGACGTTCCGAAGCACATTCGCGGTCAGATTCGCGGCCAGAGTTCGCCGCCAGCGACGTCCACTGAGAGCGGGAAAGAAAAGGTAATCCTTACCCACCTGGCGGGCGATCTTGCCAATCAATGCTCGCGTGTGGTCGGTTTTCGCGGCATCCGCACGGTCCCGTTCGGAATACAGGCTATGCAGGGCGATTCCCCATTCGAACGTGGCCGCCAGCAACAGATTTCGCAGCGGTTGCAGTAGATTTTCGGGCCGCCACGGCTGGTCTCGGGTGATGCGAATGACGCCGTAGCCCAAGTCCTCGTCCATCCCGACGACGTTGCTGAACACGTGGTGACGATAGTTGTGGGAGTAGCGCCATTGCGAAGAGAGTCCGACCATGTCCCACTCCCAGGCGCCGGAGTGAATTTCGGGGTCGTTCATCCAGTCCCATTGGCCATGGGAGACATTGTGGCCGATCTCCATGTTCTCCACGCTCTTGGCAACACCGAGAGTTGCTGTCCCGATTACCCACGCGGGCTTGGTTGTGGTGCCGTGGATCATCAGTCGCGAAACGATATCGAGCACTCGCTGGAAGGCGATGGTTCGGTAGATGTATGAGGCATCCGCTTCGCCGAGCGATTCGGTTACCGATCGGCGGATGCTGTTCAGTTCGTCGCTCAGCGACTCGACGTCTGCCGCGGAAAGGTGTGCGTATTCTTTGATGTCGGAAATCGCCATAAGTGTTTTCCTGCAGTGGTTCCCGCGACCGCGGACGTCATGACGTGGTCGAATGATGGAAGGTGGTCAGTAGTAATGGCGTCGGCCGCCCACCGCATGGCCCATCGACCCCATGATCTCCATCACCGCTCCGACGAGGATCAGTGCGATCCCGACGTATAACAGGATGGGGACGCTGATTATCACGCCCACGATGGCGAGAATGATGCCGAGAATAATCATGATGACTACCTGATTTCAGGGTAGGTCGGATGCGTGGCGCTTTGTACGGCGCATTCGGATATCGGTTGTGGGATCTAATGTTTGAAGGCGTCCTTGACCTTCGTGCCGGACTGTTTGAGGTTGCCCTTTGCCTGATCGACACGTCCCTCGGCCTCTAGTCTGCGATTTCCGGTTGCCCGGCCGACGACCTTCTTCACCGAACCCTTGGCAGCCTCGGCTGAATGTGCGATCTTCTTACCCGTATTCATGGTGGGAATCTTCTTCCGCTGGTGTTGGCAGGCTCAGCCCGACTATGTTGGTCGGACTCAGCTCCGACACGGCTAGCGCTCCGATAGCGATGCTGTAAAACAACGTCCGATGACGCCGACAGCAATCGGGGCGATCAGTCCGAAGAGGATGATCATGATGGCCTCTCAGGGCCTACGTGCACTATCCAGTGAACGCCGAGTTTCCTTAGGTGTCAACGGTGTATATCTACACTTTCGGCCTACAGTGATAGGTAGCCGAAAGGAGACCGCGATGGCTGAGTCATCCACACATCGCAGCGCCGGTCCCGTCGGCAGCGACTCAGACGGCATCGGCTCAGACGGTGGCGCGCTCACCAGAGAGCACATCCTTGCCTCGGCGCTCGAAATACTCGATCGTGATGGCATCGAGGGACTTTCGATGCGGCGCCTCGGAAAGGCCCTCGGGCGGGATCCGATGACGTTGTACCGTCATGCGCCCAACAAAGCAGCGCTCCTCGACGGGGTCGCGGAGAGGGTCATCGACCAGCTTGTCGTCGAAACGTGCACCGACGACGGCGACTGGATAACTCAGCTGCGCTCGATTGCCCGGGGGTTTCGCCGGTTGGCGCTCGCACATCCTCACGTAGTTCCACTATTGCTCACGCGGCCGCTAGCGACCCCTCTGGGGCTGCGGCCGCTCGGGACCCTGCGCCCGCTCGAAGACATCCTGAGTCTGCTCAGCCGAGCAGGCTTCGCCCCCCGCGACGGGTTGAGCATTTACCGGGCCTTGTTCGGTTTCCTTTACGGACATGTCCTCGAAGAGCTGCAAGAACGCGTCGAACGACCCGACGAATCAGATCACTTGCTTCGGCTGGGTCTGCATCGGCTTCCGATCAGGGAATTCCCGATGGTGCGCGGCCTCGCGCCGGTTCTGGCCTCCTACGACGGAGCCGCTGAACTCGAACGGGGCTTGGATATCCTCTTTTCCGGCTTGACCGCCACACTGACCTTCCGTGACAGGCTCCCAGATAGCGATTAGGTGATTACGGCACGGTTTTACTGGTCCAGCGCTTTCTCGCGGCACCGGTGTATTCACCGTGCGGCGCGGTTTGCCCCGCGCCGCAAGGGAATTTGCATCCCGATCGGCAGAGAGTGCCACCCCCGAGCGCCTCGTACACCGCCGCGCCGGCTTCTCGCCGACGGCTCCGGCTACTGGATCCCGCTGACCGCCCACGCCGGTGATCGACAAAAACGGACTACTGGTGTCCGCGGGTCGGCCGCGTCTGCAGCTCCGGTGCGGGATCGTTGACCGAACGCTATCCACAGCGCGCCAACAACTGTCCGTCTCGGATGCGTATGCGCGGCTGCAAGGCCCGGAACGGTCGAGCGACAAACAACGCGCATGTGAGTCTTCCGATGCCCCGTCTTAGGTTCTTCGAACGAACGGGCTGTCGAACTTTGCAACGACAGCTGTTTGGCGACATCTTCGGCGGCTTGTTGTGCTGCGGGCGCCTCGATAGGGCACCCGGTGCCCGACAGCTGCCCGGACAATTCGCGCACAGCTCCGTTTTCATCATTGCTTCGTCTCGGTCCTGTGGAGGAGTGTGAGAGAGGGGGATTGACCCGTCGGCGCCGTCGAGGCGCCGCCCGAGGAGAAGGGTGTCGATCGTGTATGCACGCTCTACCACCATTGATGCGCAGCCGTCGTTCATCGACGTAGGGATCAAGCACATGCGCGATACCGTGATGCCCGCGCTCGCTGGCATCGACGGCTGCGCCGGACTGTCCCTGCTGGTCGACCGCAGTTCCGGCCGGTGCATCGCCACCAGTTCCTGGACGGACGAGGATTTCCTTCGCGCGAGCGAAGGCCCAGTGCTGCAGCTCCGTGCCGGCATGGCTGAGGTCTTCCATGGCACTGCCGCGGTTGCGCGGTGGGACATCGCCGTCCTGCGCCGCGATCATCGATCACGCCGCGGTGCTTGCGTGAGGGTCGCGTGGCTTCAGGTCGAGCCGGGCCATCTGGAGCGCGCCGTCGACGTGTACAAGATGGCCTCCCTGCCCGCGATGGAAGAGCTCGAGGGGTTCTGCAGTGCCAGCCTGCTGGTCGATCCTGCTGCCGGTCGCGCCGTGTCGTCGGTGACCTTCGACAGCGCCGCTGCGATGAATGGCAATCGAGAGGAGTCCGAGACCATCAGAACTTCGGGAATCCGTGAGTCCGGTGCGCGATTGCTCGAGTTAGGTGAGTTCGAGCTGGCGATCGCTCATCTGCACGTACCTGAGATGGCTTGACAACGATCGTCATCGGGTATGGGGTCGCTCGCTTCGGTGAAGACGGAGTCGACGAACGCCGAGCCGACCCGGCTCGACCGAGCCGACCCGGCTCGACCGGGGCGCGGGCGAGCACTAATTTCCGTCGTCAGGGAGACACTGAGCGACCTCGCGTAGCACTGTGATTCTCGGAATTATTCAGCACCTTTTTCCCCGAATTATGTGGCACGGAGAACACGACGAATTCTGTCGAGCATGCACGCGATGGATTAGTGACAGCATTGTCACATCAACGTGAATGTTCGGTTGCCGGTCCCGATCCCACGATAGCGACCTTGAGTCTGTCACTTGGGGTTGCCAGTGGTAGCTGAGAGGCGGTGAGTGTCCGAATTCCCGTGCGGTTCGCCCTGCGCCGCACGGGAATTCGGACACTCCGAGGCGATCAGCGGATCAGGGTTCCGAGGTCCAGTGGCATTGCGATGCCCGTGATGTGGTGTGCCTCGTCGGATCCGAGGAATGCGACAGCGGCGGCGATATCCTCGGGCTGGCTGACGGGATCGGGCAGTGTTTGCATGAAGATCGGGCCGAGGGTGTGCGCGTGGGCAGCGATGAGGGGCTGCATATCGGTCATCTGCATGCCGGTCGCAACACCGTGTGGGTGGATGGTGTTGACCCGAATGTTGTACTGACCCAACTCCGACGCCATGGTCTTGGCAAGTCCGGTGATGCCGTGCTTGCTGGCAACGTAGTGGCCGAGGAAGGGGAGTCCGCGCAGGCCGGCAACGGAACTGGTGAAGATGATCGAGCCGCCCGTGCCCTGTTTGATGAGGTGCGGGATTGCGGCTTTGGCGGTGTAGAAGACGCCGGTCAGGTTGACGTCCAACGTTTCCTGCCACTGCTCGGGCGTGATTTCCCACGACATGTTGGCAGAACAGATTCCGGCGTTGGCCACGACGACGTCGAGTCGGCCGAGTTCGGCAATACCGGCATCGAGCGCGGCGGAGAGTGCCGAGAAGTCACGAACGTCGGTCTTGGTGGCGATGATCCGACGATCGAGTGCCTTGACCAGTTCGACAGTCTCGGCGAGGTCGTCTTCGGTGGCACCGGCATAGGCGGTGGAATCGAACTGGATGCAGGCGTCGACGGCGATGATGTCGGCACCTTCCTGCGCGAGGCGAATTGCTTCGGCGCGGCCCTGGCCGCGAGCCGCTCCTGTGATGAATGCGACCTTGCCGGCGTAGCGATTTGATGACATCTCTGTACAACCTCCGAAATGACGAATGGACTTGTCCTGAAAAGTTAGCGCGACGAACGACGCTAAGGAGGAGCTTTGTCCGTTCAGCGGAATTACATTACGAATCGGTTCTGACCAACAGTGCCGTCGGACCGCCGGCAAGGATGGTCAGCATCCGATTCGACGTGACTGGGCGCCCGGTCAGAATGTCTGTCCAGTCACCGTCCGGAAGATTCAGCGTTGTGTCTCCCCAGCCGTGATCGGCTAGAACCATCGAGTGGCGTGTGGCCACCGCGATGACGGTCGGGTCAGCTCCCGCCGGACCCCGAGAAAATCCGATGACGTGGCCGGATCCGGCACCCGACGCGAGAATCGGCCGGTAGGTTCCGCCGATAAACCAGTCGGGGTTCTCACGCCTGAGCTGCAACGCTGTTCGGACGAGACGCAACTTCGCAGCGCCGGTGGCGTCGACGGGAGTCGCAGGACTATCGAGCAACGACTTCCGGATGTCGAAGTCGACCAGTCGGCGATTGTCGGGGTCGACAAGGGAGTCCTCCCACAGTTCCGTGCCCTGGTAGATATCGGGTATTCCGGGACCACAGATCTGAAGGAGCTTCTGGCCCAACGAGTCCGACCATGCATGACGTGCGATACGCAACACCAGTTCCGAAATCGACTTTCCGACCGAGCCGTCGATGGCGTCGTCGATCCAACGGTGAACGGCAGTCTCGAACGTCGAATCAGGCGAGTTCCAGGAGGTCCGCAATGCGGCTTCGCGGATCGCCTTTTGCGCGTAGGCGTGAACACGTGAACGGAAATCGGGTGTTGGTGCACCCACAGGCCAGACCCCGACGAGGTTCTGCCACAAGAACAATCCCGTCAATGCGTCAGGACTGGGGGCCGCCTCTTCCCAATCCCGAAGCAGCCGAGACCACAGCGTCGGCATCTGGGACAGCACACTGATGCGCGCGCGAACGTCTTCTCCGCGTTTGGTGTCGTGAGTGGAGAGGGTGGTCATGGTTTTGGGCCACAGGCGTGCGCGATCAGCGTTGGCGAGATGGAATTCGGCAACCGAGACAGCGAACGCGGCGGGATTGCCGCCAACTTCTTGTCGGGAGATCAAACGCGCAGTCCGATAGAACAATCGATCTTCGACAGACTTGGCCATCACGGCGCCGCAGACCTGTTGGAAGCGGATGGTAGCCTCACCGCCGCTGGAAAGCGCTTGTGTCAGAGCATTGAACGGCACCTCGTAGCCGGGCGCGAGCTCGTGAATCTCACCGAAAATATGAGCCGCCAGGCCGGCGAGCGGACTGTAGTCGGAGCGATACACAGGCATTCGGGCGACGGCTACGACGACGGCATCATTCAACTCCTTGTCGCTGCACAGGCCTCCGGTTTCGAGTTGGATCGCACGCACTAGTCGGCGGATCTCGGGCGCAAGCTCACCTCGTGCCGTCTCCCGTTTCAACTGCCGCTCCGTGTGATGGAGCCACGCACGATCGCCGTCGTTGCCGGTCAGCGCCGCCGACAGTTCGGAAAATTCGTGTTCGGCACCAGGATTGACAAAAACGCCGCCGAGTTGATTCAAAGCGTCGTAGCCGGTGGTGCCGTCGACGGGGAGTAGTGGATCGAGAGGTTCGGTGTGCCCGAGAATCTTCTCGATCACGATCCATTGGTCAGGGCCGATAAGTTCACGTAGTTGTACGAGATAGCTTGCGGGATCGGTCAGTCCGTCGGGATGGTCGATCCGAACTCCGTCGATCAATCCCTCGTCGACCCAGGATTTCAGTTCGCGATGGCACAGTTCGAAAACACGAGGGTCTTCCTGGCGAAGTGCAGCCAGTTCATTGACCGTGAAGAACCTCCGGTAGGTACTGATTCCGGTGTTCCACGGGACCAAGCGGTACGACTGTCGCTCGTGAACCTCGCTAGGCGAAACCGATTCGGTTCCCGGCGCGATCGGGAACCGGTGTTCGTAGAATGCGAGAAGCGGTGCGCCGTTGCTGTGGTCGATCTGAAGGGCCTCGAGATCTGAAGGTTTCCCCAGCATCGGGAGTGCGAGTTTCCCGTCAGCGCCGTTGCCGCGGTCCCAGTCGATGTCGAAGAAATCTGCGTACTCCGAAGACCTTCCGTGCGTGAGAACATCCCACCACCAAGCATTTTCCTGTGGCTTGGCGACGCCGACATGATTGGGTACCAGATCGACGATTAACCCCATGCCGCGCTCGTGGATGCGACGAGCGAGTTCAACCAACGCATCTCGGCCGCCGAGCCCTTCGGAAACCGTCGTCGGATCGGTGACGTCGTAACCATGCGTTGATCCGGAGGTCGCAGTCAGGATCGGGGACAGATAGAGGTGCGAGACACCCAGTTCGTCAAGGTAATCGACCAACTTCGCAGCATCACGGAGGGTGAAGGCGTCGGGCCGCAACTGCAGTCGGTATGTGCTGGTGATCGGCGCCATTGTGTTCTCCTCAGTCTGTCCGGCGAAGGACCATCAATGCGCGGGCTTTGACGTCGAGAATCGATCCAGCGTTGATCACGACACCACTCTCGCCGGTCGGCGCCGAGGTATCAAGGACCACAGTCCATTCCGATGCGTAGTCCGAGTTCGGAGTCGAGAACTCCATAGGCTCGTAATGCGCGTTGAAGCACAAAAGAAATGAGTCTCCGGTGATTCGTTCGCCGCGATAGTTGGGTTCGGGGATTGCCTCGCCATTGAGGAAGACGGCCAACGATTTTCCGAAACCGCTGTCCCAGTCGGCCGGCGTCATTTCTTCGCCGGCCGGAGTGAGCCAGGCGATGTCGCGACTCTGATCACCGCTCCGGATAGGTTGTCCTTCGAAGAAGCGTCGACGCCGGAACACGGGGTTCTTTGCGCGTAATGCGATGGCGCGCTTGGTGAACTCGATAAGATCGGCATTGGTCTCCGCGAGCGACCAGTCCATCCACGACAACTCGGAGTCCTGGCAGTAGACATTGTTATTGCCTTGTTGGGTGCGCCCCATCTCGTCGCCGTGCGCGAGCATCGGAGTTCCCTGGCTCAGCATCAGAGTGGCAAGGATGTTGCGGCTCTGGCGGCCGCGCAGTTCGAGGATTTCGGGGTCGTCCGTCGGGCCTTCGACGCCGCAGTTCCAGGATCGGTTATGAGATTCGCCGTCGTTGTTGTTCTCTCCATTGGCCTCGTTGTGCTTGTCGTTGTACGAGACAAGATCGTGGAGCGTGAACCCGTCGTGGGCGATCACGAAGTTGATGCTTGCACCCGGCCGTCGGCCGGTCGCTTCGTAGAGGTCGGAAGATCCGGTGAGGCGTGAGGCGAATTCGCCGAGCGTCGCCGGTTCTCCTCGCCAGTAGTCGCGGACGGTGTCGCGGTACTTGCCGTTCCACTCGGTCCACAGTCCGGGGAAGTTGCCGACCTGGTAGCCGCCTTCGCCGACGTCCCAGGGTTCGGCGATCAGTTTGACCTGGCTTACGATCGGATCTTGTTGCACCAGATCGAAGAACGCGGACAGGCGATCGACGTCGTGCAGTTCTCGGGCGAGAGTCGACGCGAGGTCGAAGCGGAATCCGTCGACATGCATTTCGGTGACCCAGTACCGCAGTGAGTCCATGATCAGCTGCAGGGTGTGCGGATGGCGGGCGTTGAGGCTGTTGCCGGTGCCCGTGTAGTCCATATAGTGGGCCTTGTCGCCGTCGACGAGCCGGTAGTAGGCGGCATTGTCGATGCCGCGAAAACTGATGGTGGGGCCCAGATGGTTGCCCTCGGCGGTGTGGTTGTAGACCACGTCGAGGATGACTTCGATTCCGGCCTGATGGAAGCTGCGCACCATTGCCTTGAATTCAGATACTGCTGCATCGGGTTTCACAGCCGACGAATAGTCGGTGTGCGGGGCCAGAAAGCCGAAGGTGTTGTAACCCCAGTAGTTTCGCAGTCCCCGATCGCGAAGGACCTGATCGTGCATGAACTGATGGACTGGCATCAGTTCGATTGCGGTGATTCCGAGGTTGGTCAGATGCTCGATGATCACCGGATGTGCAAGTCCGGCATACGTTCCTCGAAGTTCTTCCGGGACACCGGGGTGGGTGGCCGTCATGCCTTTGACGTGCGCTTCGTAAATGACGGTCTCGTGGTACGGGCGCCCGGGCGAGCGATCCGACGCCCAGTCGAAGAACGGGTTGATGACCACCGTCGACATTGTGTGACCGAGTGAATCATGTTGAGGGAACGAGATTGTCACAGGTTCGTCTACCAGTGCATCCGAGTCGTCGTCGCTGGGAGGGTCGATAGGAACCTCGGAGTCTTCAGCCTCGTCGCCGGGTTCTGGCTCCGGCTCCGGCTCCGGTTCCGCAACAGCCTCGACGTCGTACGAAAACAGCGACCGATCTCCGTCGAAGTCTCCGGCAAATGCCTTGCCGTAGGGATCGAGCAACAATTTGCTGGGATCACAGCGGTGACCGGCAGCGGGATCGTATGGCCCGTGAACCCGATAGCCGTATCGCTGGCCGGGGGATACGGACGGTAGGTACGCGTGCCAGACGTACCCGTCCACTTCGTAGAGGCGGATTCGGGTTTCGGTTCCGTCCTTGGCGATCAAGCACAGTTCGACGGCATCCGCGACCTCGGAGAACAGTGAAAAGTTGGTTCCCGCACCGTCGTAAGTTGCACCGAGGGGATACGCGCTGCCGGGCCACACGGCAAGGGGAGTGAGTTCGGTCGGCGGGTGCTCCATGACCGAACCCTATCGCCCGACGAGAGAGCGTTCCTGTTGACTACGCGCTACCTCGAGCATTCCGGCTGTGATCTGTTCCACCTCCGCTCCGGAACAGAGGTACGGCGGCATTGTGTAGACGACGTTGCGGAAAGGGCGCAGCCAGACTCCGGAGCGGACGGCGGCGTCGGTGGCGGTCTGCATGTTTACCGGGTGATCCAGTTCGATCACTCCGATTCCGCCCAGCACTCGAACGTCCACGACGCCGGGGATCGAGATGGCTTCGGCCAATCCGTGAGTGAGTCTGCGCTTCAGATTTCGCACGTCACGTCGCCAGTCCATTGCCAGCACGAGTTCGGTTGATGCGACGGCTATTGCACAGGCCAGTGGATTACCCATGAATGTCGGTCCGTGCATCAGTCCGCCGCCGTCACCGGCTGTGATGATTTCGGCCATCTCGGTGGTGCACAGAGTGGCGGCCAAACTCATGTATCCACCGGTCAGGGCTTTTCCGACGCACATGACGTCGGGACTGACGCCGGCGTGATCGGCAGCGAAAAGTTCGCCAGTTCGGCCGAATCCGGTTGCGATTTCGTCGAACACGAGCAAGACGTCGTAGTTGTCGCAGAGTGTCCTGAGGTCGACGAGATACTCCGGGTCGTGGAATCGCATGCCGCCGGCTCCCTGCACCACCGGTTCGATGATGACCGCCGCGAGTTCGTCGTGGTGCGCGGCCAGCAGCGTTTCGAGATGCCGGACGTACTCGGGCCGGTAGTCGGTCGGGGGAGCGTCGGCAAAGATCTGTGCCCGGAGGACGTCGGTCCAGAGTGAGTGCATGCCGCCGTCGGGATCGCACACGCTCATCGGGGTGAAGGTATCGCCGTGGTAACCGCCGCGCCAGGTCATCAGCCGATTCTTCGACGGTTTTCCGAGACTGCGCCAGTACTGCAGGCACATCTTGACCGCGACTTCGACGGCCACGGAGCCGGAATCGGAGAGGAAGACCTTGTCGAGTCCGTCGGGGGTGATCTCGACGAGTAATTGCGCCAATCTGGCCGCTGGTTCATGGGTGAGACCGCCGAACATGACGTGGCTCATCTTGCTCAGTTGTCTTGTCGCGGCGGCGTCGAGTACAGGATTGCGGTACCCGTGAATTGCGGCCCACCACGAACTCATGCCGTCGACGAGTTGACGGCCGTCGGCCAGCGTCAGCGTTGCTCCCTGGGCGCTGTCGACGACGAGCGGCCGGGTAGTGGCAGGAAATGCCCCGTACGGATGCCAGAGGTGCTCGGCGTCCATGGCGGAGACGGTTGTCGAGTCCAGTCCGATTGTGTGCACCGGTGCACCTTAGCTAGTGGCTTGAACGGTGTTCAAGTATGGTCGGAAAAATGAACACGTCGTTGGACTGGCTCACCGCCGTCGAATCGGATCGCCGAGCGGCCGGGTTGCGCCGCGAACTCCGGCCGCGGTCAGCGGACGCTCCGCTGATCGACCTCGCCTCCAATGATTACTTGGGTCTTGTCCGTCATCCCGACGTGGTCGCGGGTGCGATCGCGTCGCTGCAACGCTGGGGCGCCGGTGCTACCGGTTCACGCCTGGTCACCGGAACCACCACCGAACACGAATTGCTCGAACTCGAGCTCGCAGAGTTTGTCGGAGCCGACGCCGGGCTGGTTTTCTCTTCCGGGTACACCGCGAATCTCGGTGCTGTAACGGCACTTTCAGGTCCCGGATCACTGATAATCTCCGACGCCGGATCGCACGCCTCGCTCGTCGACGCCTGCCGGTTGTCCCGCGCCCGTGTCGTTGTGGCACCGCATTCCGATGTGGACTTTCTTGCGGAGCAATTGAGAACCAGAACCGAGGAGCGTGCGCTCGTAGTCACGGACTCCGTGTTCAGTGCGGACGGTGACCTGGCGCCGTTGCGGGAGATGCACGAGGTCGCGCGCGAATATGGCGCCCTTCTGCTCGTCGACGAGGCACATGGGGTTGGGGTACGCGGAAATGGTGGCCGCGGGTTGGTGCACGAGGTCGGATTGGCGGGCGAACCGGACGTCGTGGTGACGGCAACATTGTCGAAATCCCTCGCCAGTCAGGGCGGGGTTGTGTTGGGATACCAGAAGATTCGCGCCCATCTGATCGACGCCGCCCGAACCTTCATCTTCGATACCGGACTGGCGCCCGCAGCAGTGGGAGCGGCCCGGGCAGCGCTGGCAATTCTCCGCCGGGAGCCGACGCGAGCCCGCGACGTGTTGGATCGGGCGTCGGAACTGGCAACGATCGCCGGCGTCGGAAAGCCTGAATCTGCTGTTGTGTCAGTGGTTCTCGGTGACCCCCAGCGGGCGTACGATGCGGCCGATGAATGTCGACGGTTGGGTCTGCATGTCGGCTGCTTCCGTCCACCGTCCGTCCCCGCGGGGACGTCGCGACTGCGTCTGACGGCTCGGGCAACTATCTCCGAAGCAGAGATGGCTGTGATCAGCAGTGTGCTCGGTGAGGTCTTGGAAGGCGCGCGCGTATGAGCATTCTGATCGTGACGGGCACATCGACTGATGTCGGAAAGACTGTGGTGACAGCGGCATTGGCGTCGGCTGCCTTGCAGTCCGGTAAGTCGGTCGCCGTGCTCAAGCCCGCGCAAACCGGGGTCGAACCCGGTGGGGCCGGGGATCTGGCCGAGATCGATCGACTGACCGGCGGCGGGGCGAGCTTGGTCGAACTAGCGCGGTATCCGGATCCGCTAGCCCCCGATACCGCGGCGCGGCGCAGCGGTCTGCCGATGCTCACATTCGACGAGGTAGTGGACAAGGCCCGAGAGTTGGATGCTGCACACGATCTGACACTGGTCGAAGGAGCCGGTGGCGTGCTGGTCCGCCTCGGCCTCGGCGGATTCACCATTCGCGACGTTGCAGCGGAGTTGGAGGCACCGGCGGTTCTGGTGGTCGCATCTGGCTTGGGCACTCTCAACCACAGCGCTCTGAGCGTCGAAGCGCTGGCAAGTGGGGGTGTTCGGTGTGCCGGGTTGGTCATCGGTTCCTGGCCTGGGGATCCAGACTTGGCGGAGCGGTGTAATCGAGACGACCTCGTGTCGGTCACCGGCGTGCCGTTGCTGGGATCGATGCCCGCCGGGATCGGCGGCGAGAATTCCGAGGAATTTGCGCGTCGGGCGTCCGAAGAATTCGGTGCCGTACGCATAGAGACGTGCGGGCCACTGCTGAAATAGCAGTGGCCCGCACGTTTGTTCGCGTCAGAACAGGTTGATCAAGGCGGGGACGCTGAACAGGGCCACGTAGTAACCCATGAACAGAACTCCGCCGTGAATCTTGAACAGACGTCCCAGCAGGCCGCCGACCAGTCCGACGGTCACGGTGATCAGGAGGCCGAGGATGCCGCCTTCCCAGATGCTGATGACGACGACGAGGCCGGTGAAGACCGCGATGACGGCCTCGTGGCTGATGTGCTTGACCACGGCTGAGGCAGCTCGGTACGCGTAGTTCATCGCGAAGGGGTAGGCGATGACGGTGGCGGTGATGACGGCGAGCAGGCCGTAGAGCAGAAACTCCCACTGCGTCAGGTACGTGGAGAGGTTATTGATGACTCCGGTTTCCTGATTGGTCTCGAAGACCGGCGGTGCGTTGAACAGGGGAGCTGCCGGTCCGGCGGCAAGTGGGCTCAGCGGCAGACCGAAGGCGACCAGCGGAATGAGGGTTTCTGCGATGTAGGTGGATTCCGTGGTGCCGTTCTTGGCCGAGACCATGGTGGTGAGTCGGTGGTAGCCGTTCTTGATGCGAGCACCGACCAGTTCACCCATCAGGACCGTCATGGCGACGGGGCTGAAGACGAAGGTTGCACTGGAGACGGTCGCTGCGGCGGCCGTGTAGGCGGTCTGCTTCTTGTCGAGGACCTTGAGCGGGTTGGGGAAGTAACCCTTCCAGCCCTTGATGTCCGGAGCGAGCGCGACGGTCTTGGGCTCGCTGCGTTCCATTTCTTTACGGCTGGAGGGGCCGAGGGTCAGAGCGAGATCAGCAATCAGAGGTCCGACGGCGATGGCGAGGAAGTAGCTGATGTTCAGCGATACGTCGTAGCTCTTCGTGAGTGCACGAACACCGAGAATCAGGACGACGAAGGGAATGAGTGCGACGACGCCGGCCCAGCGGCCGGGGGATGCGTAGGCGATACCTATCGCCGCGACCAGAAACAGCCACGGTGCTATCGACTGCACGGTATCTGCGAAGGGCGCCAGAATAGTTGCGAACAGCACAGCGACCGGCACTGCTACGAATGCGGAGACGACCGCGCCGGAGATCGCCTTGCGGAGCGCGATGTGCGGGATACCGAGCGACCGCATCATCTGGGCTTCGGGCAGCAGCGGAATCGCCATGGTGTCACCGGGAATGCCGAGGAGCATCGTCGGGACAGCGTGGGTCATGTGCTTGGCGATGGCACCGGAGAGGAAGAACGTGAAGACGGCCGCCGGGGGAGCGCCGAGGAGAATCACGAGCAGGGTCAGCGGTGCAATGGTGGCAGTTTCATCGGTGCCGGAGATCAGACCGATGAACGTGAAGGCGACTGCGCCGATGATGCCGAAGAGAACGGCGATCAGGATTTCGTTGGTGAGGACGGAACTCATGAGGTCTTGCCCTCCTTCTGCGAAGCGGCGGCTTCGGCAGCAGCAAAGTGCTCGTAGAGTCCGAGTTCGCGAAGCTCCTTCTGGCTCTGCTCGGGGATGTCGGCGAGAGTGCCCAGACCCTGGCGTTGTTCGCTCATCATCGTGATGACACCGTCGATGGACTCCACGTCCGCTGCGGCCAGAGCAACGATGCGCTTGGGCTTGATGAAGATGCCGCAGACGATTCCGGCAACGAGGCATGCGGCGATCCCGACGAGCAGGCTGTAAGCCTGGGCGAGCGATGCTTCGCTGACCACACGCTCGAAGAACGCTTGTGCGGCGAGCAGGGCGGATGCGCCGATGACGCTACCGACGACGACGGCGATCGCGAGGTGGCGGCCGTTGACGGTGTCACCCCAGACTTCGAGGTACGTCTCTTGTGCGGTCGCGCCGTCGTCTGGCGGTGTGGTCGGCGTCGTTGCCGACTGTGGTTCTGCCATGGGTGTTTCTCCAGTATCGAGCGGGGTGCAGAAGAAGTATGGGTCAGGTGCGCTGGGCGGCGCGGAGAGCATTGACTACGCGCGACGGACTCGTGTGGCCGATGTGTTCGGCCATCCAGGTGCTGGCGTCGGTCAGTGCGTCGAGATCGATGCCCGTGTTGATGCCGAGGCCGTGCAGCATCCACACCAGATCTTCCGTCGCCAGATTCCCGGTCGCACCCTTGGCGTAGGGACAACGTCCCAGACCGCCTGCAGCGCTGTCGAACTCGGTCACTCCGACTGTCAGGGAGGTGTACACATTCGACAGTGCTTGCCCGTAGGTGTCGTGGAAGTGCATCGCAATCATCTCGGTTCCGATTCCTCGTTCGCGGATCGCGCCGAGCAGAGCGAGGACGTGTCCAGGGGTTGCGACGCCGATGGTGTCGCCGAGGGAGAGTGACGTGGCGCCGCTGTCGACGAGGGCTTTCGCGATGTCCGCGACGCGCTCGACGCTGACTGCGCCTTCCCAAGGGTCGCCGAAGCACATCGAAATGTAGCCACGGACGGGAAGTTCCAGTGCCCGAGCAGATTCGGTGACCTCGGTAGCCGCGGCGAGGGCGCCGTCAACAGTGTTGTTGAGATTGCGCTTGGCAAATTCCTCGGTGGCGCTTACGAAGACGGCCACCTCGGTGGCGCCGGCGGCGAGTGCCCGCTCTAAGCCGGTGAGGTTCGGCACGAGTACTACGGTGCGCACCGAATCCGGCAGATTCAACCGGCCCATCAAGTCGGCGGCATCTGCGAGTTGCGGGATCCACCGCGGTGAGACGAAGCTGGTCAGCTCCACCGTGCGCAGTCCGGCTGCGACCAGACGCTCGATGAATTCGACTTTGGTCTCGGTCGGAATCACTTTCGTTTCGGCTTGCAGTCCGTCACGCGGTCCGACTTCGTACACACGCACCGAGGTGGGGAGCCCCGGGGTCGGCACCCGATGGGGTGCCGGCTTCCAGACGGGCGAGCCCGCAACTGTTTCAGTCATGGCAGATCAGTTTTCCGTGCGAATCTCGGCGAGAACCGTTTCGGCATGTTCGACGCGAATGCTCTTGTCCGCGATGAGACGGGCGACAACAGCATCGATCTCGTGCTTTTCGGCGCCTGCGGAGGCAGCGATGTTGCGGGCGTGCAGGCCCATGTGTCCGCGCTGGACACCCTCGCTGGCGAGAACGCGGACGGCGGCAAGGTTCTGGGCCAGTCCGACGGCGAGGATGATGCCGGCCAATTCGTCGGCACTCTCGACTCCGAGCATCTTGATCGCTGCCTGAGCTGCGGGGTGAACCTTGGTGGCGCCCCCGACGAGGCCGACCGGCATCGGGAGTTCGAGGGTGCCGACGATGTTGCCGTCGGCGTTCTTCTCGAAGTGGGACAGCGAGGAGTAGATGCCGTCGGCGTTGACTGCGTGCGAGTGGCATCCGGCTTCGACTGCGCGCGTGTCGTTTCCGGTGGCGAGCACAACAGCGCTGATGCCGTTCATGATGCCCTTGTTGTGTGTGGCGGCGCGGTACGGATCAAGTTCGGCCATACGTGCGGCGTGGATGAGATTGTCCACGACGTCGGGGCCACCGATCAGTTCGGCGTCGAAGACTGCGCGTACGCGGGTCAGTCGAAGATCGGCCTTGTTGGTGAGGATGCGCAGTACGACGTGTCCGCCACCGATTTCGGCGACGCGGTCGGCGATGGCTTCAGCCATCGTGTTGACGGCGTTGGCGCCCATGGCATCTCGTACATCCACATGTAGGTGGAGAACGACGTAAGTGGCTTCGGGGGAGGAAACGATGCGGACGGAGATGTCCTTGACTCCGCCGCCGACACTGACGAGCTTCGGATCCTGCTCGTTGGCAAGAGCCATGATCTCGTCGCGAGCCTCGAGCAACCGGATTCGTGCCGCTGCCGGATCGACGACGTCGACCAGCTGAATCTGTGCCTGCATGATCGGCGCGGTGCTCGAGACGTGGAAACCGCCGAGGCCGCGGGCGATGCGCGCTGCGTTGCTTGCTGCTGCGACAACCGAGGCTTCTTCGGTAGCGAGGGGGATCAGGTAGTCGCGACCGTTGATCGTGAAGTTGGTGGCCACGCCAACTGGGATGCCGATGACTCCGAGGACATTCTCGACCATGCGGTCGGCCTGGTCGATGCCGAGTCCGCCGTCGTCGTACACCGCGATGTCTGCGTCGGTCAGGTCGGTCTGACGGACTACCTCGGCGCGGCGTGCGGCGACGTCGTAGGACCTGAAGTTAGCGATGCGGCTGTTGATTGCCCGGCTGTTGGCCACGGGGGTCATCCTCCTGAAGTGGGTTTGTGCTCCGCTTCACAGTAGGAAAGTCAATGCGTGTTGGACCATGTGCCAATGACACATGAATTGAATCAAATCATAGGACTAGCCACCATTCGACTTGTCTGAGATGTCGTTCTGGCGAAGTTCTTGCAGCCTCACGGCCATAGAAACTCGGAAGAAGGTTTCCTCGTCACGCCACGAGTCGCCGAGAAGTGTTCGGATGCGTTCGAGGCGCTGCACGACGGTGTTGGGGTGGTAGTTGAGGGCGCGGGCCGCCTTGGTCGGGCTGCCTTCGTTGTGTACCAGCGCACGCAGCGTTGCCGTCAGATCCGTTTCGCGCTCGCGGTCGTAGTCGAGTACCGGGCCGATCACGGCGTCGATGAAATCGTGAAGTGATTCGGGATGATCGCCGAAGAGAACCGTGTAGGGCAGATATGACGCCGTAGTGACCGCGCCGTCCGTAGTTCCCAGCGCGACGAGGAGTCGGGCAGTCCATAGTGCCGACGTGAAGCGCTGGGGGAGGTGCTCGGGAAGGTCGGCGAGAGCTGGCGCGATCACGACAGCACGGGGACCGACTGATCCCGCGATCTGACGGTGAACGATTGTCGCCGCTGCCGCCGGATTGCCCGACGCGGACACCACTGCGATCAGTCCCGCATGTTCGGCGGCAATAGCTCCGCTGGGCAAATTCTGTTGCACTGCACGGAGAGTGGAGGGGCGCAGCTCAGGCGGGACCGAGACGACGAGGACGGTATCGAGATCGGCGAGAGTCACGCCGTGGTTGCGTGTACGGCGGCCCAGATCGCGGCGCCGTTCGGGCGCGGAACTCAGAAGGTCGGCAACCAACTCGTCTCGGGCATGTCGGTCGGCCGCTGCGGCCGCTGTGTGTTGAAGGACGAGAATGGCGGTGACCTGGGCTGCACGCTCGACGGTGCGCTGTTCTACTGGACCGATAGGCCCTTCAGAGCGATCTAGCAGTATGGCGCCCAGAAATAATTCGCCGGCGGTGATGGCACTGACCAGTTCGATGGTGGCGTTGTCGCCCCGGACAAACGAGCAGCGTCCGCTTTGTCGGCTCGCGTCTACTGCATCCGACACAGCCTTCGTCAGTGTGAGGGGAGTGGTCGTGATCTGGTCACTCGACGAAGTGACGAGGGCGCGCAGTTCTGCGTCGATGATGGTGGTGCGGCGTTCGAGTGCGTTGCTCAATGTCCGGGCCACTTGTGAGTATCCGCCGCCGCGTAGCACTGCGTGAATCAGATCTTGGTGGACGATATTGGATTTGTCGCGGGCCGCAACGTGCTCGCGCAGTTCGTCCAGTGCCCGGCCGGTCTCGGCGGCAGATTCTTCAGCCCGGTCCAAAGCGCGGGCCGTCTGCAGGACGACGGAAGCGTGGTCTGCCAGTGCCGAGAGCAGTGCGATCTGATCTGCGGTGAAGCGGCGCTCACGTCGATCGGCAGCAAACAGAACACCGAGAATCTGGCCGTCCGACAGCATCGGGACGCCGAGAATCGAGACCAGCCCCTCGGCAACGATGGCTGCGTCGACGGCGTCGTCGT
Organism: Rhodococcus sp. IEGM 1379; assembly: GCF_030056815.1. Classification (GTDB taxonomy): domain Bacteria; phylum Actinomycetota; class Actinomycetes; order Mycobacteriales; family Mycobacteriaceae; genus Rhodococcus_F. Next base: position 31,113 of record NZ_JASHKR010000003.1, on the reverse strand, counting down.
GCCGCGACGCGGTGTAGTCGCTGTAGTTCTGCACCCACTGCGCCGAACGTGATTCTGCAATGGCACTTACCAGCCCGGCTCCGGCGGGAACTTGGAGCTCACGCAATTCGGGAGAGACAGCGCCGGCGGTCTTACGCACATTGAGATCACGCGTGACGACATCGAACTCGGAAAGATAGGTCACGTCGGTGCCCATCATTTCATGGGCGCGGTTCACCAAGCGTTGCAGAAGGCTGTCGACATCGCGGACTTGGGCTAGCTCGCGCGCACTGGAATAGAGGACCGCGAGCTCGTTTTCACGTCGGCGTAGTCGCAAGATTTCCGAGCGGCTACCACGGATTCGCGTCATTATTTCCGCGATATCTGCTGTGTCAACCCCTAATTCGATCAAAATCTGTTCTGCACGCTCGTCTCCGACGCTGTCGGTGGTGACGTCGAACAATGCCGCAATGTCGAGTGGTTCGGCGTCGGTCACATCAAATAAACTACAGCGTCGGCTCGCCGGCGGTCCGTGTTCTGGTTCCGGACCTGTCCGATTGGGTGATTTCCCTTGGTAGTGAAGGGCTTTCGGTCCTCGGTAGCTGGTCGTTCAGTCGGGCCACCTCCGCCTCTAGTGCGACTAGGCGTCGTTGCAGCGCTTGAATGCTTGCCATGCAGACACCGTTGGCGTCGATGACAGCGATCTGCTTGTTGTTCGAACCCAATCCGAAGGTGGCCGCGAAGTCTTGGGCCATCGGTCCGAGATGGCGGATCGATTCGTGATCGAAACCGTAAGTCCACGTACTGATGTGCAGGGCGCAGAGTCTGTCCAGAACGTCCTGGGCGCTCGTCGGTACTGGCGTCTCGGATTTCACACCACGGTGAACTCCGACGTGCGAGTGCAACCACCGCCCGGGGTGTCGGATACCAGCGCGGATACGAGTTCTGCGAGTTCGATTGTCAGCGGCTTCGGCGCGCTCAGGCGCTGAGTTCACGTTTCTGGGTCTTGATTGTCGAGTCGCTGATCAGGATTCCGATTCCCGCACCCAGTAGGCCGATACCGACGCCGATTGCGGCGCCACCGAGGCCTAGAGCGATTCCTAACATGATTCCTCCAAGAAGCTCATGGTTATCTGTTTGACGCGGGCAAACGGCGGTCGTGGGGCCAGGTTTCGCGCACATTCAACCCACTCTTCGATCACCTATTACGCTCCTCCGGCGGACGGTGGATGACAACCCGTGGAGACCGTATTTTTCGGCAAACGCCCGGCATGCAAGACTGGTTCATGAACCGCTGAGTCATCCGTGCCGGATAGGCGCTGTTTCGACAGCAATAGGGTGAAAATCGCGGCGGGTGAAAATCACAAGGGTGGCAGATGTACGAATCGAATTTGTTCTCCGACTCCAGTGCAACGGAGTCGGCCGAGATCGAGAAGACAGCAGAGGAATTGGCGTCCGAACGCACAGCGTCTGTTGTGGAACGTTCAAACGAAGACACCGCTGAACAGCGCCAGTCGCAACTGTTCAGCGGCTAACTGCGGTCAGGATTCTTTCAGGACAGAGATCACGTTGCCGGCGGGATCAGTGAACCAGGCAATATCTGGTCCGTTACCTCGCATGACGCCGTTCTCTTCCTGAGGGAATCCGTCGTATTTACTGAACTCCACTCCACGAGCGGTTAGTTTGTCGACCGCTCCGTCGATATCGTCCACGAGGAAATTCAGGATCGTGTACGTCGCGGGTTCGTGATTCGGCTTTGGGTAGACGAGTATCTCGGTCCCACCCGCGAGATGAAGTCGAATGATGCCCATTTCCTCATCGGTGACTTTCAGTCCGAGAGTTTCGCTGTAGAACTTCTTCGCGGCAGCAATGTCGTCGACCGAGAATCCGCTGATGGCTTTGGTTGCTCCGAGCATCATGCGCCGCCCTCGGTCATCGCGGATTCCATCTCGGCACGCGCTGTTTCACTGAACTCGATGATCTGAATGTAATTGCCGTCGGGGTCGATTGCGGTGGCGAACCAACTTCCGTTGCGCTCTTCGAGCGGCGCAAACCAGGTTCCACCGAGTTCGTCAACGCGCTTCGCCACCGAGCGTGCGTCGTCGGTTTCGACGTTCAGGAACATTCGGCCGGGTTGGGGATTGGTGTCGCCGATGTCGTCGCGCTTGTCGATCATCATGTAGAAACCGTTGAAGTCGAGAACGTCGTAGCCAGGTTCGCCGGGAGTTCGATCGACTTTCGGTGCGAAGGCGCGGGCGTACCAGTCGCGCAGTCGGTCAGGGTTGGTGCTGGAAAGCAAGATGCTTCCGATGCTGGATCCGGACACGGTTCCTCCTACGAGCAGTCTTTTCGGCGAAAGGGTGTTTCGCCTCTGATCTATAGACTGCCCAGAACCGCGAAAGTAATCGGTCTAGATGTGTGTACGTGTTCGTGGTTGCACAGAACTCGCCTTCAGGTGGCGGGATGCGGCGCCGCACGCACGGTTGTGTGCATTGAGGCGCGCTGCATCCTGATCTATCTCAGGAAGTGTGGAGCGCAGAGTGCGGGCTCGCGAGGCGGGCGCGAATCCCGTCGATGAACAGGTCCAGTCCGAACTGGAAGCGCACTGTGGGATCGCCGGCGAGAAGATTCTCGTCGGATTCGCCGCCGATAACCTCGGGTGAGTCGGGGGAGATGGGCGCCCTTGTCAGGGCTCCGAGTTCCTCCATCTGGGCGCGAGACTGCTCGTCGACGGTGTGGCCGAGGACGTAGTACAGCAAGGCATAGGCGGCTAATTCGGCGTGCTCGCGTGACAGTCCGTAATCGGTGCCCGCTGCGACGAAGTGTTCACGAACCTTGCTGCTGGTCATACGTGATGCGAAGGTCGCGCTGACCAACTCTGCACCGTCGCGGTGCGCCAGCAGTGCGGCCCGAAGTCTGTGTGCCAGTTCGGAATACGCCTCGTCCCAGCGGTCGGTATCGCTGGGTGTGTCGAGGCCTTCGAGGATCTTGTCGACGACTGCGCCGAGCAGAGTCTGCTTGTTGGGGAAGTGCCAGTACAGCGCGCCGGGTTGAACCCCGAGTGACGTTGCGAGTCTGCGCATCGTGAGGTCGGCCAATCCGAACTCGTCGAGTATCGCCATGGCGCCGTCCAGAACGTCGCCGCGTCGCAACTGCACTTGTTTTCCCTCGTTCCGTGTGGGCGTGGATCGATCCTGCCTTTGACAGTATTCCACCACGTCTCTAACGTGAACACCGTTCAACTTGTACGGTGTTCAATTTTGCTTAATCGAAGGAGTCTCCTGTGACCTCGGCATCCGTGACCGTCGACATTCTCGACCAAGCCCGCGAGCAAGTCCTCGAACGCGGCGAAGGACTGAGCGAAAGCCAGGTGCTCGACGTACTCCGGCTGGGCGACGACATGCTCGAAGGTCTCCTGGCTCTTGCCCACGATGTGCGTATGAAATGGTGTGGACCGGAGGTCGAGGTCGAAGGCATCATCAGTCTCAAGACCGGCGGCTGCCCCGAAGACTGCCACTTCTGCTCTCAGTCGGGGTTGTTTCAGTCGCCCGTCCGCGCAGCTTGGCTCGACATCCCCAGCCTCGTGGAAGCAGCCAAGCAGACGGCAAAGTCGGGAGCTACCGAGTTCTGCATTGTCGCCGCGGTCCGTGGGCCCGACGAGAAGCTGCTCGCACAGGTATCGGCCGGTATCGAGGCCATCCGCAACGAGGTCGACATCCAGATCGCCTGCTCACTGGGCATGTTGACGCAGGAACAGGTCGACCAGCTCGCTGCGATGGGTGTGCATCGCTACAACCACAACCTGGAAACCTCGAAGTCCCATTTCCCCAACGTCGTGACTACTCACACGTGGGAGGAGCGGTGGGACACTCTGCGGATGGTCCGCGCAGCAGGCATGGAAGTGTGCTGCGGTGGAATCCTCGGAATGGGCGAAACATTGGAGCAGCGAGCAGAATTCGCTGCCAATTTGGCTGAACTCGAGCCCGACGAGGTGCCGCTCAACTTTCTCAATCCGCGTCCGGGCACGCCGTTCGGTGATCTGGAAGTACTGCCCGCCAGTGAGGCGCTCAAGTCTATTGCGGCATTCCGACTTGCCTTGCCGCGCACCATCTTGCGCTTCGCCGGCGGCCGCGAGATCACGCTCGGTGATCTGGGGGCGAAGCAGGGAATTCTCGGCGGAATCAACGCCGTGATCGTGGGCAACTACCTCACTACGCTCGGCCGTCCGGCAGAAAGCGACCTCGATCTGTTGATCGATTTGCAAATGCCGATCAAAGCACTCAACGACACACTGTGAGTGAGTCATTGACCGAGGAGCGGTACAACCCGTTCACGGGGCGCCGGATCGTCGACGGTGTTGACGATCCGACGCCGGCAGCTGCATCGATGGGGCTCGAGCCGCCACGATTCTGTGAACACTGCGGCCGACGCATGATCGTTCAGATCAGTCCCGATGGTTGGTGGGCCAAGTGCTCACGTCACGGAGTGACCGACTCGATCGACGCGAAACTCCGTTAGCGGGTTGCCGACTCTCTGCACATGAGATCAGCTCGGTTTGTCGCTGGGGAATTTACGGGCTTTGATCGGACCTGCCGATGGCGGTGGCAGGAACAGATTTCCGCGAAGGCTGCCGCGAACCGTGCGGACTGCGACCAGGCACCATGTTCCCAGCAGGCCGATGAAGGCGAGCGCGGCGGCATAGCGAAACGCCGGGAGTTCTGTGTGCAACGCCAATTGGGTTGTGCCGGTGACGAAGGTGCCAACCGGAAAGGTCAAACTCCACCAGGTCAGAGCGAACGGCATTCCGCTGCGTGCGGTGCGCACGGTGAGTGCTGTGGCCAATCCGATCCACAACACCGCGAAACCCCAGACCGGCACCCCGTAGAGGATCGCGAAAATCCCCATCCCCGAGGCCAATTGCGGTGAAACTGCGAGATGGGCATTGGCGCCGAGCAGGCCGACGGCGGTGATCGATTGACCGAGTGGTCCCAACACGATCCACAGCGTCGGGACTCGGGCGGTGCCGGAGGTGCCGAAATGCGCCAGACGACTCCACACCATGGTGATGATGATGAACGACGCGAACAGAGATAGCCCGAACATGGCGTAACATCCGTAGAGCATGGTCGTCCGACCGGTCCCCGGAGCCATATGAGGGATGAGTAGTGCGCCGGTCGCGGCGGAGACCATCGGCGGTACGACGGGCATCAGCCACCCGCCGAAGGCAGCGTCCGATTCCACCTTGTGTTGGGTGAACATCAGGTACGGAATCGTCATGGCGGTGAAGAGTCCGCCGACCGTTCCGAGTGTCCACAGCGTCCAATCGAGGTTGACTGCGGCGCGTTCCCCGATGAGAGAACTTCCGATGAGTAGTGCTCCGGCCCCAACTGTCAGGAATGCCATGGGTGCGGCGCCGTAGAAGTGCGCCATCTGCGGGTTGTAGGCATGGCTGCGGGCCACGGTCGGATTGCGCACCCAGTGTGCGGCCACTGCAACGACCACGACCACGAGCAGCATCGCCGCTAACGCCCACACCACCTGCGCAAACACTTGTTGGCCTGGAATCTGCACCGGAAGTGTTGCGGCCGCAGTGGCCACAATTCCGGTACCCATCACGGATGCAAACCAATTGGGGCCGATGTTCCCGAAGATTTGACCTCGCGATTGCAAGGAGGACAGTAACCAAGGCTGACGGGTTGCAACCACGATCGCTCCTTGCTTGGTGCGCCGATTGGTGCCGGTATCGGATCCTCAGTCAGCGTAGCCGCGTCGGTACCAGATCGAGGGGCAAATCTCGGCGCCGCCGAGAAGGTACCGTCACACAGTGTGATCTCTCTTCGGCAGACTCGACTGCGCACCGCACTCCTGATCGCGGCGACGACCGTTGGCGTCAGTGGACTGTTCGGTGTGTTGTGGGCATTCCTGGCTCCGGCCGAACACCTGTTGGTGGTTTCCGAAGGCCGCGGAGTTGCGTTGACTGGAGAAAGCGTTCATCAGTTTGACGCTGTCGCCATCTTCTTCTGGCTTGCGCTGATCGTCGGAGTGCTCTCGGCGGTAGCGGCCTGGCTCGCTCGGTTGAGTCGCGGGCCGTACGCGCTCGGCGGGTTGATAATCGGTTCGGCACTCGGCACTGCCTTGATGGCTGCGGTGGGAGTCGTCGTCGCAAAGTTGCGATTCCCGGCCGTCGACAATCCGCCGGTGGGGGACATCATCGCTCTTGCCCCAGGAATCGGAACACTTCTGGTGCTGATAGTCCAACCGTTTGCGGCATGCATCGTGACGTTGGTTCTTGCTGTACTCAGTCCGTACGACGATCTCGGTGTGGGCGACCATTCTGATGAGCCCGAGTCCGAGGATGCCGGGCAATCCGAACCGACGGCGCCTGCCTTGCAGTGAGTTGTGTTCTCTGAGGCGGTCTGTCGACAGCGTGAACACCGAGTCTGGTCCATAATCAGCCGTGCACATATTCGAACCAGACATCGCGCGCCCGCGCACCACCGTCGTTGCCCCCGAAGCTCAGCGGTCCGGCAAATCAGCTCGCAAAATTGTGGCCCGTTCACAATTGGCGCTCTGGGACGAATCTGAACGGGGCCACGATTCTTTGGCAACGATATTGGCGCAGAACGCTATTCGTGCCCAAGATCTGCTGCCGATTCGACACGGCAGGATGGCTGCTTCACCGTGGACGTACTTTCGGGGTGCGGCCGCCGTGATGGCGGCCGACCTCGGATCAGCGCCCAATACAGGCATTGGAGTGCAGTTGTGTGGAGATGCCCATGTGCTCAATTTCGGCCTGTGGGCAACGCCTGAACGCAACTTGTCCTTCGATCTTCGCGACTTCGACGAAACCCTTCCCGGTCCGTTCGAGTGGGACGTGAAGCGGCTCGCCGCAAGCATTGTCGTGCTGGCGCGTGAGAACGGAGTCTCGGAGGAACGTGCAGACGCGGCGACAGTCACGGCAGTGTCGGCCTACCGAGACAAGATGCACGATTATGCGTCGACACCCGAAATCGATATCTGGTACGACCGCATCGACGTCGGCCGGCTGCTGGAGTACTTCGCGCCGGACACTGCTCGACGTGCCGAAAAGATCATCGAAACGAAGGCGCAGCGTCGGACGAGTCGAGGTGCGTCGCGCAAGCTCACCGAAACGGTCGACGGCCGGCGTCGTATCCGTGAGGACCCGCCGTTTCGCACGCACGTCGGAAATACTCAGGTTGAACTCGTCACCGAGGTGGTTGCCGGGTACAGCACGTCGGTACCGGACCATATCTGGAGCTTGCTCTCGCGATACCAGGCGTCGGACGTGGTGCGTCAGGTAGTGGGAGTCGGAAGCGTGGGAATGCGTGTCTATCTGGCGCTTCTCGAAGAACATCGAACCGGAGACCCGTTCTTTCTGCAGATCAAGCAGGCCGGCTCCTCAGTCTACGAGAGTTGTGTCGAGCCGAGTCGGTATTCCAATCATGGCGAGCGAGTCGTGCAGGGGCAGCGCATGATTCAAAGTGCAACCGACATGTTCGTAGGGTGGACGACGGTGGGCGACATGGATTTCTACGTTCGACAGTTCCGCGACATGAAGGTAATTCCCGACGGAGCCACAATCGGGCCGTATCTGGCCGAATTCGCCAGCGCCTGCGGCGAAGTACTGGCTCGCGCTCACGCACGCAGCGGCGACGCAAACGCCATCTCGGAATATTTGGGAAGATCTGACAAAGCGGTGTTGGCTTTGTCGACGTTTGCGCGTCGGTATGCGGACCAGAACGAGCGCGACCATGCTCAACTGGTCGCAGCAATTGCGAATGGATCCGTGCCCAGCGCCCCGGGATGGTGACGCCGTCGCAGAATTCCCCAGAGTTCTCACAGAACCGCCACAACGGCAGCACAAGATTGCGGACTTACATAGGAGTCAAGTAATTCGATTCCTTCAGGAGGTCCACAATGAATACTCGCGAATTCGACCGCAGTCGCGGCGTAGTGCTGGTAACTGACATCAGCCGTGATCACGGGGCACGTGTTGCGTCCGAATTTCTGGAGGCAGGATGGAACGTTGCAGTCACGGCTCGCACGGTGGCCGAATTGGTTCGGATCATGGCGGGCAAGCCGGCGAACCGCCTTTTTGCCATCGTGGCGGACCCTGCTGATCACTTGCAGGCCGATCGAATTCTCGACCGAGTGACGACGCGATTCGGCGCCATCAACAGGGTCATCGATCCGGCAGGCTTGGTCAGTGCGGTGTGGATGCAGGGTGAGGTATTCGAAGCTGTTGCGTGAGCGTGCTGTTCAGCTTGGTGGGCGCAGCGCGGCAAACTCGTCCGTCACCCGCAATGTGGAGTCGGTGAAGCGATACAGCGCGGGCGGGCGGCCACCGGCCTTCCCGGACGGTGCAGTGTTTCCGGTCGCTGTCAGAACGCCGCGACGGCCGAGGACGCGTTGAAGATTGGTTGCATCGACCTGGTAACCGAGTGCCGCGCAATAGATTTCGCGCAAGGTAGACATTGCGAATTCTTCCGGGGCGAGCCCGAAAGCGATGTTGGTGTACGAGAGTTTGGCAGCCAGTCGATTGCGGGCGTGACGCACGACGGTGCCGTGATCGAACGACATCTCCGGAAGGTTCGATACCGGGTGCCACGCAGTATCCGGCGGAAGTTGCGGGTCCGCGCTCAGAGGGACCAGTCCCAGGAAGGTCGACGCGATACGGCGAGTGCCCGGCACTCGCGCCGGATCGCTGAAGACGGAGAGTTGTTCGAGGTGTGCCACCTTGCGAAGGTCGACCTTCTCGGCGAGGAGCCTGCGGGCTGAGGTAGTGAGGTCTTCGTCGTCGCGCAAGGTGCCGCCGGGGAGTGACCAGGTGCCCTTCTGGGGATCGAGGGCGCGCTGCCAGAGCAGCACGGCCAGTTCTTCGCGCTCGCCGGTGCAGTGACTGCCGTCACCTGCGGTGATGCCGGTAGGGAAGGCGCGAACCTGGAACACCGCTGCAAGCACTTCGTGGGTGGTGTTACTATGAGGCACGTTTTCGATCCTAAGTCGAAAACCTCGAATACGGAAATCCGGGCCAGCCCGTTCGGATTTGAACTGGGCACTACGCCCGGGTTCACGGTGAAGGAGAACGCCATGACGACCACGACGTTATGGGAGGGATCGACCTCGCAGATTCATGACGGCCCCGGTGGATACACAGGAGTCGAAGCGACCCCGGAATGGGCCGCAGAGGTCAAACGTCTGGCTCGCGAACGCGGCGCCACCATTTTGGCGCACAACTACCAGTTGCCTGCCATTCAAGACGTCGCCGATCATGTCGGTGACTCACTTGCGCTCTCGCGTATTGCAGCCGAGGCTCCCGAAGACACGATCGTGTTCTGCGGCGTCCACTTCATGGCCGAGACCGCCAAGATCCTGTCGCCGTCCAAGACGGTGCTGATCCCGGACGAGCGCGCAGGTTGCTCGTTGGCTGATTCCATCAACGCGGAGCAGCTTCGCGAATGGAAAGCTGACAACCCGAATGCCCTTGTGGTGTCTTACGTGAACACCACGGCAGAGGTCAAAGGCCTGACCGACATCTGCTGCACATCATCCAATGCGGTCGACGTGGTCAATTCCATCGACGCTGACCGCGAGGTGCTGTTCCTGCCGGATCAGTTCCTCGGTGCACACGTCAAGCGCGTGACCGGCCGGACCAACATGCAGATCTGGGCCGGTGAATGCCACGTCCACGCCGGCATCAACGGTGACGAGCTGACGGCCAAGTCCAAGGCTCACCCCGACGCAGAACTCTATGTGCACCCCGAATGTGGTTGTGCCACTTCGGCTCTGTACCTGGCCGGCGAAGGTGCAGTTCCGGCCGACAAGGTCAAGATCCTCTCCACCGGTGGCATGCTGGACGCCGCACGCACCACCAAGAGCAAGCAGGTGCTGGTCGCGACCGAAATCGGCATGTTGCATCAGCTCCGTAAGGCGGCGCCGGGCGTCGACTTCCAGGCCGTGAACGACCGCGCGTCGTGCCCGTACATGAAGATGATCACGCCCGCGGCGTTGCTGCGGTGTCTGCTCGAAGGCAAGGACGAAGTCCATGTCGACCTCGAAATGGCCAAGCGTGCACAGAAATCGGTACAGCGGATGATCGAGATCGGCAATCCGGGCGGCGGCGAGTGACGAGCCCTGCCGGGCGTTTCGCCTGGGAGGCTCACGCCGATCTGGTCGTCGTGGGCGGCGGTGTCGCGGGGCTTACCGCCGCGCGGACAGCGTCCCTGCGAGGACTGAAAGTTTTGACCGTCAGCAAGGGTGGCCCGACGGATACGTCCACTCAATACGCGCAGGGCGGCATTGCCGTCGTCGGAGATCTGAGCACCGATTCGGTGGACTCTCACGTTGCCGATACGTGCGAAGCGGGCGTCGGACTCTGTGACGAAGCAGCGGTGTATTCCGTGGTCGAAGCAGGGCACGAAGCCGTCGCAGCTCTGGCCGCACTCGGCGCTGTGTTCGATCGTGGCCGAGACGGCGAGGTGTCACGCACCCGTGAGGGTGGGCACAGCACTCGACGCATCATTCATGCCGGTGGTGACGCCACCGGAGCGGAAGTTCAGCGGGCTCTCAACGCCGCAGGCCTGCCGGTACTGTTCGGTGCTGCTGCCGTTCAGGTGGTGACGAATCGCCGTGGCGTGTGCGGGCTGATCGTCTCGTCGCCCGAAGGGCTCGGCGTAATTCACACGCCGGCGGTTCTGCTCGCGACGGGCGGCCTCGGCCAGTTGTATGCGTGCAGTACTAACCCACCCGGTGCTACCGCCGACGGTATCGCCTTGGCGCTCGAGGCCGGCGCGGCAATATCCGACCTTGAATTCGTTCAGTTCCACCCGACGGTTCTGTTCACACCCGGCGGCCTCGGTCGACGGCCGTTGATCAGTGAGGCCGTGCGGGGAGAGGGTGCGATTCTTGTTGACACCAATGGTGATTCGGTAACCGCTGGTGTTCACCTGCTCGGTGATCTGGCGCCCCGTGATGTGGTTTCCCGCGCCATCGCGGCGCGATTGCGTGACCTAGGCGCCGATCATGTGTACCTGGATGCGCGAAAGCTCGAGGGGTTCGCGGCTAGGTTCCCGACCATTACGGCATCGTGCCTCGAAGCCGGTATCGACCCACGGACGCAACTGATTCCGGTGGCGCCGGCAGCGCATTATTCTTGTGGTGGCGTCGCAACCGACGTGCATGGGCGCACCGGCGTTCCGGGCCTCTATGCGGCGGGCGAAGTTGCGCGTACCGGATTGCACGGAGCTAATCGCCTTGCATCCAACAGCCTTCTCGAAGGACTGGTTGTGGGGGAGCGCGCCGGAATAGCGGCCGCGGAGCGCCGTGAGGTTCACGCTGAAGTAGTCAACGTGGCGCGTCGGCCCCTGCCGATTCTGCCTCGCGAGAAGGTGCAGTCGATCATGACTGCGCACGCCTCCGTAGTCCGCGACGGGGTGGGACTCGAAGTGGCGCGCACATCGCTCGCAGCGGCCGATAAGACTGTTGCAGTTACTGTTCCGGAACTCGAAGACGTAGCACTGACCTTGACTGCTACCGCTTTGGTGGACGTTGCCATAGCCCGCACCGAGAGTCGTGGCTGCCATACACGCACCGACCATCCCGAGACCGACTCGAATCAGCGTCGTAGTACCCGAATCAAACTGGGTAGAGACGGCGCACTCGATATGCTCGACACATTTTTGACAGGAGTTCATCGATGACCGCGCAGAAACCGTTGCCCGCCGCCCTCGACCGCGACGAGGTACTCACTTTGATCCGGCTCGCGCTGGAAGAGGACCTGCGGTACGGACCGGACATCACGTCGGTCGCGACAGTTCCCGCGGACGCTGTTGCGAAGGCCACGGTTGGTGCTCGGTCCGCCGGCACCATCGCCGGTATCGACGTCGGATTGCTGGTGCTCGAAGAGGTGATCGGTGCCGGTAACTACGAGGTGCTCGATCGTGTCGCGGACGGAACACGCGTTGAAGCAGGACAGTCGGTGCTCTCCGTGATGGCACCGACTCTGGGTCTACTGACCGCTGAGCGCACGATGCTCAATCTGGTGTGCCATCTCTCCGGAATTGCCACTGCGACGTCCCAGTGGGTCGACGCCGTTGCCGGCACGCACGCGAAGGTTCGGGACAGCCGAAAGACGTTGCCGGGGTTGCGAAGCCTTCAGAAGTATGCCGTTACCGCCGGAGGTGGGGTCAATCACCGGATGGGTCTGGGAGATGCGGCGCTGATCAAGGACAACCACGTTGCTGCCGCAGGTTCCGTAGTCGCGGCGCTACGGGCCGTACGTGCACTCGCGCCGAATATCGAGTGCGAGGTCGAGGTAGATACCCTCACCCAACTGGACGAGGTACTCGCCGAGAACGTCGAACTCATTCTGCTGGACAATTTTCCGCTGTGGCAGACCCAGATTGCAGTGCAGCGACGCAACACCGTGTCGCCGAACACCAAGCTCGAGTCTTCGGGCGGTCTGACCATCGATGTTGCGGGCGAATACGCCGGCACCGGCGTCGATTACCTCGCAGTCGGTGCATTGACCCACTCAGTGGCGGTGCTCGATCTCGGTTTGGACATGTAGGTCCGGTCGTTAGCGCTCGGCGTCCAGCAGTTCCGGAACCGCCGAGCGGAGAGCACCTGTCACAGTCGCAACCGCTGGGTGCGCATCCGACCCTGCCCGGTGCGCGATCATTGTTCGTCGCCGAATCGGCATCGGCGTCAGGTGTACTCCTGTAGGCGGATGAATTGCGCCCAGTTCCGGAACAAGCGAAACACCTTGTCCCGCAGCGACGAGAGCAAGAACCGTGGCGAACTCGTCGATGTGATGTCTCACTTTCGGTGTGAACCCTGCGGCCTGGCATGCCCGAATCGTCATTGCGTGACAAGCGGTTCCGGGGATTGCAGTGATCCAGGGGAGTTCGACGCAATCAGTGAGTGTGCGGACGGTTGTCAGCGGATCAGCCGACGCCAGGTACACCGATTCGCTGCACAGCGGAAGCGTTGTCAGGCCGGGTTCGGTGGGCCGCGGAACGAAGTCGTAGTCGTGGATCAATGCCAAGTCCAAGTTTCCGGCGCGAAGGGCATCGGCTACATCTGCCGGATCGATCTCCGACACCATCGGTTCCAGTCCCGGATGCTCCTGGGCCAGCGCGACCAACGCCGGGGGGAGGATCGCGCGCGCGGCCGTCGGAAATGTTCCGATTCGCAGCGGTCCAGCCAAGCCGCGCCGGGCGTCGACTAATTCACCCGATGCCTGTTCCAAGCGTGCCAGGATGGCTTCGGCATGCCGGGCAAGATTCGCGCCGGCAGGAGTCAGCCTGACCCGACGGCCCGTCCGCTCCAGCAACGGCACTCCGGCCTCGCGTTCCAAGACTGCAAGCTGCTGGGATACTGCCGATGGGCTGAACGAGAGTGCCTGGGCGACAGCAACGATGGTCCCGCGCATAGCCAATTCGCGGAGAAGGCGTAGTCGCCTGACGTCGAGCATCATCTGAGCTTACGCTCGGCGTCGGAAATGCGAACTAGACCTACAAGGTCGGTTCGGCAAAGCTGGATCTTATGACTTCCCACCTCGCCTTGGACGGAATCCACGTACCGCTGATCACTCCATTCGGCACCAACGGACAGGTAGCAACCGACGCGCTCGAGCAACTCGCACACCAGGTGCTCGAAGATGGCGCGATCGGGCTGGTTGCGCTCGGGACCACCGCTGAGACTGCGACCCTGACTCAGCAGGAACGACGCGACATCGTCGATATCTGCGCCGGTGTCTGCCGCGCTCGCGGTGCGTCGTTGATTGTCGGGGCCGGTAACAACGACACGACGGGGAGTGTCGGTGTACTGGAGGAGTTGGCTCGATGGCCGGAGGTCAGTGCGGCCCTGGTGCCGGTTCCCTACTTCACCAGGCCGTCAAATGCCGGTGTAGTGGCGCACTTTACGCATCTGCAGGAGATGAGCCCGGTGCCGCTGATCGTCTACCACGTCCCGTATCGAACGGCCTGTGATCTGGATGCCGCCACTCTGACGGCGTTGGGGCGGTTGCCCGGCGTCGTCGCGGTGAAGTACGCCGCCGGTGGTATTGATGCGCCCGCTGTCGAACTTTGCGCCGATCTCCCTGCTGGTTTCGTCGTTTTGGCGGGTGACGATCTGTTTCTGGTCCCCATGCTTGCGCTGGGTTCTACCGGCGGAATTTTGGCATCGGCGCATGTGGCGACCAGTGACTTCGTAGATTTGGTTAATGCTTGGGAGAGTGGAGATTTGGACCGTGCACGTGCACTCGGCCAGGTCTTGTCGAGGCTGTCCGGCGCATTATTCGCTGAACCGAATCCAACGGTGATCAAGGGTGTGTTGCATGCGCTCGGCAGGATTCCGACGCCGAATGTCCGCTTGCCCTTACTGCCCGCCTCGCGAGTGTCGGTCGATGCTGCATTCGAGATTTACCGTGAGTATTCGGAGACGTTGCTGTAGGGCAATCCAATCCCGGGTGCCAGCCAATTTCACGTTTGCAGCCGGTGGCATGTCGATCGTCTACTACTCGAGTGGGTGCGGCGACTCCTCATCGCAACGTCGTAGTGAATAATCGAAACTGTAACGAATTGTGCTGTGACTCCGGATATGTAAGGTGCAGAGGATATTTGGGTTCTTGCGATTTCGGAGAAGAAGAGGAGCGATCATGACCAACCAGCTGGCGCGCCGAATCGGCGCCGCGACACTCGCCGTTGTCGGGATGGGTACCGCGGTAGCAGTTGGAGGAGGCTCGGTCGCGAGTGCTGATCCCACGCCGCCAACGTCGACAACAATGACGTGCTCGAGCGCGAATCCTCTCTTCTGGGCGCCGTCGTTCACTTGGACGGTCAATGCTGCGTCGGGAGAGTCGCTCCCTCCGGGTGGGTCCGCGCTGGAACCGTCGATCCTGCTCAGCGGGGGAAATGAACTGCGTGGGCCGCCCGCCGGTCTCCTTCCGAGCTTCGGAGTCAATTGGTACGGCACGCGAGTGATAGTAGACTGGCACAATGCGACGACTGGAGCTTCGGGTCGAAGCGTCAGCGATGAGGCGGCCTGGCAGCAAAAGCCTGGAATCCCAATCAACCGAACCTGGGCAGGAACCGGAACCGTCTCGTTCACTGTCACGGTAGAGACCGGTGCGGGGTGGAGGTTTGTCAATCCGCAGAACGCAGTCTGCCAGGGAACGATCACGGTAGCGCCCGGGCGATAATTCGGGAACGTCCGATTGACGGCGTTGTGTGGGTGGGATCTTGGCTTTGTGTTCTCGAGATTTCGGCGCACACAGGGGTTTCCGGCAAATCGATCATCTCGGGATTGCTTGGTGGAGTGGAATATTCAGGTATATGGTTCGCGTAGCGAGGACAACAATTGTCCTCTGTCTGACTGCTGACAACGGTCGGACATTCCGTGATGAGGAAGGCCCAACAATGTTCGATGTGTCCGCTGTGATCAGATCATTCTTTTACATCGTTTTCGAAAGTGCCTCATTGAGCTATCGGCTCAATGCGGGCTCGGTAACCGGAAGTGCGACTGGCAGTTCGGCAGGCAGCCTAGACGGTTCTTAGACTTGACCGCCTTTGTCGGTCGGCGCAGTTGACTCAGTGGTGGAGCAGTATCTGATCGAACCGGTTTCGCAGCACCGTCGATACATGAAAATTTCCGCGTACCCGAGTGATCAACTGCTCAGCCACGGATTTCAGTTTGGTGTTCGTCTCCTGTGATCGCCAGACAAGGATGTCGAAAGCGCGATCGGCCGGGATCTCGTAGACGACCATCAGCATTCCTTTGGCTTGTTCGATGACGCTACGTGAGACGGTGATTTCATTGACCATTTCGTCGACGGATTCCTTCACCGTGGGGCCGACTGACTCCGTGATATCGATGTAGAAACCGGAACTGCCTACGACGTCACCGGATTCGTCGACGATTCTATCGCCGACCACGACCACCGATCGAGTTGCTCCAGTGGTGTCGATGATGCGGTGTCGACTGCTGAACGGGCCACCTGATGTACGGATCGCATGCAATGTCTGCGTGACGTGGCGGAGGTCATCGGGGTGTTTGTGCGAGAGCAACAGTTTTGTCGTCGGAACGATCTGTCCAGGTGCATAACCGTGAATCCGTGCAACTGCGTCTGACCACTCCCATCTGTCGCCGATTCGGTGATAGAGAAAACCTCCGACGCGGTGGGGAGCACCTGACTCGGATGTCGGACCAAGCTCAGTCTCAATCGCCACTCCGCGCCTCTCGTTCTCGACCCGTGCCCGCACATGGACGTATCTGTTGACTAGTTATATCGGATAATTCGGCGTTGAGACGGGTAGTTCTGTGAATCGTGAACGGTCGGTGGGTATCGTTACCACTGCGTTGTGGATGCTGGCGATGTGCGGGAAGTGCAGTCCCAAGTTCGCAACGGTGGCTGTGAGACCCGATCAACTGAACTGGAGGATGAACCGATCGATCTCCTGCGAGACCATCTTTGTGAACGCGGTGAAGTCGTTCGACCATCGTTGTATGTCCAAGCTGCTCATGGGATCGCTCCTTACGGTGATTTAACCGAGATGTGGTACCCGAACGGTCGTGAATACTCGCTGCGGTGTTACGTCCGCGGGGCGACCCGGTGGGAGTGATTCGACTGGCTCAATCGCCATGGCAGAGGCTCGAGCAGGAGGCTGAAGGCAGCTGATCGACTGTGTCATCGCTGCAGGGTGTCGGATTCGCGAGACTGGCAAACAGTGACTTTGGCAGTTCCGATTTCAGCGAACAAGCGCGCGCAAGATCTATTTACTACGCATTGTAGTAAAACCCCTCGCGGTGCGAGCGGCGTCGGTTAGGTTGGCCCCATGGGGACACTGGAGAGGCCTGATCCGTCTACCGTCGACGTGGAATCAGGAGTGCAGGCCGACGACGATCGACCGAGTGGGGCAGCGAATTCGACGCTTCCGAAGCCGCGGCGCAGGCTATTTCGTGTAGTGCGATGGATTTTCGTCGGGTTGGTCTCGGTAGTCGTTGTTGCCGTTGCAATTTCAGCGGCGGTTCATTGGTGGCAGACGCCGCGCGACAAGCAGGCCGTCGAGCAGTTGATCGGCCCCGAGCATCGGTATGTGGACGTGGACGGGCACCGGATGAGCGTCGCAGTCCAGGGGTCGGGGCCGCGAACCATCGTCCTGATGCCCGGCCTAGGCACGCCGGAACCGATCCTCGGCTTCGCCCCGCTGGCTCGGCGCCTGGCCGAGCAGAACACGGTCGTCACCGTCGAGCCTTTCGGGCTGGGCCTGAGCGACGGCACCGACGCCCCCCGAACCAGCGAGGCGATCGTCGACGAGACCCGGACCGCGCTCCGGGAGTTGGGACTCGGCGGTCCCTATGTCCTGATGCCCCATTCGATTTCGGGTCTGTACGCGATGTGGTGGGTCACCCACCACCCGGAAGAAGTCGCAGCAGTGGTGGGTCTGGACGACGAGCGCTACACCTCCGACGGCGCCCAGGGCTCCCCGGACTGGCCGAGTTGGATGGCCGGCGTCAACGCTGTCGGCGGCACCCGAGACCTGATCGCCCTGGACAAGAGCACCGACTACCTGGGATTGGTGGCCGACTACCGGGACAGTCTGGGCGACGCGTCCCAGTACACCTCGGAGCAGCAGGACCTATACCTACGCGCGTACTCGTGGGTGTTGAACCCGACCCTGCTGGACGAAATGGCCCGCGGGGCGGAAAACGTGCGAGGCGCCGAGGGTGCCGTGTTCCCGCCGACGCTACCGACGCTGTCGATCCTCGCCTCCTCCTCCCTCGCGGTGGAACCGGAATGGGAACCCTCGCACCGCGCCGCGATCAGCAACCCGGCGATCCAGCAGGTCACTATTATGGTCGGCCACCACTACCTGTTCCATGCCCACGCGGCGGCGATTGCCGAGACGACACAGCAATTCCTCGACGAGTATGTCCAGACTCAATGACGATAGGTGAGATCACGTTCGAACAGGACCTGGTCTCACGGAGGGAACACGCGGGATCATTCTCACAGAATCTCGAGCATGGATCGAAAGGATTCGGAACCATTTACGACGACGGGTTCGATAGGGCGCACAAAATCCGAGGGATCGAGGGTGAGGAATTGCTGCACCGTCATCCGGCCTGAATCGGTCAACCGATCCATACTTCCCGCATCTCGGTAGCCGATTTTCCGGGACACGGTGAGCGATGCAGGATTGTCCGCAAAGGAGGTCGAGGTGATTCGCGTGGCACCCAGGTAGTCGAAAGCGAACGCGCACATCGTTTGCCTGGCGAGAGTGCCGAGACCACGTGCCTGAAATTCCTGCCCGATCCACGAGCCGGTTTCGCCGGTACGAGTCTCCGGAAAGTTACTGGTAGAGAGTCCTTGGCAGCCCACTATCCTGCCGTCGAGCCGAATGACGGTTTCGAAAGTCCATGCTGTGGGAGTCATCGACCCGCGAATCGACCAGTGGTACTGCATGAATCGTCGAGATACTTCGTCAGGCGTCCCGTTGGTCCACGGCACGACGAATGGCATCTGGCCCGCCGGATGGATGCCGGCTCGAATCAGTGCGTCGAGTTCGGGTAAGTCCTCGTCTTTCACCGATTCAAGGCTGAGCGGTCCGCATGAAATCGTGACACCGTGCGGCGGCCAGATCGGCGCCAAAGGCTGGATTGTCATCTCGAGGACCTTCGGTTGTGTGCGCGGGATCGTCGGTGTGCTCGTGCCGTCCAAGTTTTACATGCGGTCGGAGAAGAATATGCGGACTTAGCGTCTTCGAGATTCTTTTTGCTTCGAGACTGGAGTCGGGCACATAGTGTGTGGACGGTGACCACAGAGAAGCCCGTGCAGAGCGGTGAGCACCGAGTCGACGGACGGCTGTCGAAGGGCGTTGTTGCTGCCTATGCCGCCGGAAGCATCGGGACCGGAGGATTTGGTGTACTTCCGGGGTTGGTACTGGCGTACTACCTCACCGATACTCTCGGTGTGGCGGCCGGATTGGCGTCGTTGGTGGTGATTGTTCCGAAGATCGCGGACGTCTTGATAGATCCGTTGATCGGAACCGTCAGTGATCGAAGTTCGCATCGAACCGGTACCCGCGTGCCATTGATGCTGGTCGGGTCGTTTGCCCTTCCGCTGCTGTTCATCCTTACCTTTGCGGCACCGGTATCCGGCGGGCCCGGCGTCGGAGCCGCCTGGGTGCTGGTGTTCTTTCTTCTGGCGGCAAGCGCCTACAGCCTTTTTCAGGTGCCGTATATTGCGCTAGCCACCGAATTGACCGGTGATTATCACGAGCGCACCCGCCTGATCTCCGTTCGAATAGCCGTGCTGGCCTTGGCAATTCTGTTGATCGGCGGAGGTGGCCCGGCGTTGCGCAACGTAGCGGGCGGCGGAGCTGCGGGTTATCTGGTGATGGCTGTGGGTGTATCCGCAGTGATGTGCTGCGCGATGCTCTGGGCTGTGTACGGCGCCGCCCGTCGCACCGTGACTCGTGCCGACGCTCCGGTGGGTTCGCTTCTTTCGCAATACCGCGATGGGTTCGACGCAATTCGCAGCACTCGATCGTTCCGATTGCTCGTGATCGTTTTTGTTCTCCAAGCTCTCGCGACGGCGGTGATGTTGGCTGGGGCTCAGTATCTCGCTACCTATGTGATGGGAAACGAAGATGCCATCACCGGATTGTTTGCGGCCTTGGTCGGACCGGCACTGCTCATCATGCCGCTGTGGTATCGCTACTCGCGTCGCCACGGCAAACTTCGCGGCTACGTTTTGTCGTCGATCATCTTTGTTGTCGCGACACTGTTTTTGGCCTGTGCAGCGTTCGGCAGCGGAGTCTGGATCTATGGCGCAGTCGGGTTGGCCGGCGTCGGGTACGCCGGTATGCAGGTTTTCCCGTTGGCAATGCTTCCCGAGGCGATCGAGGACGACGCCCGGATCGGCGGACGTCAGCGAGGCGGTTCGTTGAGCGGAATCTGGACTGCCGCAGAAACGGCAGGCCTCGCGCTCGGGCCGGCGGTGTTCTTACTTTTTCTTGCGTCGACGGGCTTTGTGTCCTCGCAGGCCGGAAAGGCCGTGGACCAACCGGATTCGGCGATCACCGGGATCGCACTGGGCTTCTCGGTTGCGCCGGCTGTTCTGGTGATGATCAGCCTTGCCGTATTGCGCGCCTACAACACACAGGAGAACGATGACCGCCACTGAAACAACATCCATCGAGCGTCGGTCTGCCGAAGTGCTCGAGAGACTTCGTAGCCTCCGTGAAGACGACGCTCCCACCCACGGCGGTCGGGTCCTGTCGTATGTCTACGACAGCGGATTGGCTGCATTGGATCAGCTAGCCACCGATGCGGCCCGACTTGTGCAACCTGTCAACGGCCTTGATCCCACGGTGTTCCCGTCGACTGCAGTGATGGAACGCGAACTCGTCGGCTTCGTTCGTGGATTCCTCCATGGCGACGACGAGGTGGTCGGCAACGTCACCAGCGGTGGAACTGAAAGTTGCATTCTGGCAGTCAAAGCGGCTCGCGACCGTCGCGGTCTTCCGCCAGGGCAGGGCTCGCTGGTTCTTCCAACCACAGCTCACGCTGCGTTTCACAAAGCGGCGCATCTGCTCGGTCTGACGCTCGTGGTGGTACCCGTCGATCCTGCATCCGGCCGCGTCGCCGCTGCGGACATAGCGGATGCACTTCGCGAGGACACCGTACTGATCGTGGCCTCGGCACCGAGCTATCCGTTTGCAGCCCTCGACCCGATCATCGAGATTGCGGAAGTAGCTCGTGCACGATCAATTCCATTGCATGTTGACGCCTGCATCGGGGGATTGGCGTTGCCCTGGTGGGGTGAACTGCCCGCCTGGGATTTCCGAGTTCCCGGCGTTACGAGTATCTCCGCGGACCTCCATAAGTACGGATACTCACCGAAAGGTGCCTCGGTGATCCTGTACCGAGGACGAGATCTCCACCGTAAGCAGTACTTCGGTCTCACTTCGTGGCCGGGCTATCCCGTGGTCAACCCAACGTTGATGGGTTCCAAATCCGTTGCGGCGCTTGCCGGTGCCTGGGCAATTTCTCAGGTGCTCGGGGAGTCGGGATACGCAGGGTTGGTCCAGCAGGCAAAGCGGGCGACGGACTCCTTGGTGGCGGTAGTTGGCAGCATCGAAGGGTTGCGCGTAGTCGGAACACCAGTCGGCCCGCTGTTTGCCGTAGCCACTGACGAGTCGGTTCCGGTAGATCGGCGAGTGGATCCGCACCGCTGGGTTACAGCAGTCGGCACTCGAGGCTTTGTGCTGCAAGGGCAACCGGCGTCGACGCAACCCGATGGCACGGCGCTTCCCCGAACGACGCACCTGACCATTACCCCGGTCACAGAAAGTGTTCTCGATGAGCTGTCGAGTGCGTTGAAGCTGGGCGCCGACGAGGTTCGGGGACTGCCCGCAGCGGGTCCGCCGCCGGCATTGGCCGAACTTGCAGCTGCATTCGACCGCGGCGACGTAAGCGTCGACGATGTTCTTGCACTGCCGAGTGAGGCCGTTGCGGTAGCTCTCGCGTCGGCGGGGCTGGATCCGAAGGGCTCGGGGGACTCGCCGCTGGATATGGCGGCGGTCCTTGCTGCTGTCGAAAGCTTGCCGCGAGAGGTGACGACGCG
Source organism: Rhodococcus sp. IEGM 1379 (assembly GCF_030056815.1). Taxonomy (GTDB): domain Bacteria; phylum Actinomycetota; class Actinomycetes; order Mycobacteriales; family Mycobacteriaceae; genus Rhodococcus_F. The sequence goes on along the minus strand of NZ_JASHKR010000003.1, from coordinate 9,482 downwards.
TCTGCTGGTGGAATTCCTGGCGGGGCTCGTAGAACCGTGAGCGAAAGCTAAAACCGGACATACCGCGCGAAATTCTCCACGTTCGGGCGTAGGTTTTGAGTCAAGTGCTGACAGACTTTCTCAGGAGGGTTGGTTCGTGACTGGAGCTGCAACCAAGATTTTGACGGTGTTCGAGGAACTGGTGGGCACGAAACTGCCCATTCGTGTGCGTTGTTGGGACGGGTCGCAGGCCGGTCCGCCCGACGCGGCAGCTCGGGTCCATTTCCGTAACCGGCGTGCGTTGCGGAGAGTGCTCTATTCGCCTGACGAACTTGGTTTGGCGAGGGCGTATGTGTCTGGCGACTTGGACATCGACGGAGATATTTTTGCGCTGCTCGACGTGCCGGATCTGGTCTCGCAGATTGGTGAGCACAGAATTTCGGAGATGTCAGCGGGCGCAGTCCTGCGATCCGGTGCCACCTTGGTCAGCTTGGGCGCGTTGGGGTTGCCGCCGAAACCTCCGTCCATCGAGATGCGGCGCAAGCGAGGTCGGCGGCACAGTCGATCTCGTGACTCGGAGACAGTCTCGCATCACTACGACGTCGGAAACGCTTTCTACGAACTGTTTTTGGGTTCGAGCATGGTGTATTCATGCGGGTATTGGCCCACCGAGACTCAGACGCTCGAGGATGCCCAACGCGGAAAGCTTGACCTCATCTGCCGCAAACTGGGATTGAAGCCAGGGATGCGAGTGCTCGATGTCGGCTGCGGTTGGGGTTCGATGGCGCTGCATGCGGCGCAGAACTACGGCGTGGATGTGGTCGGGGTATCGCTCAGTCGCGAACAGGTGGAGTACGCGAAAGGGCGGGTATCCGATGCGGGACTGACGGATCGGATCGAAATCCGGGTGCAGGATTACCGCGACGTCGACGACGGGCAGTACGACGCGATTTCGAGTATCGGTATGTCGGAGCACGTCGGTTTGGCGAATCTGCCGATCTACACCGCCAAGTTGTACGGCTTGCTGAAACCTGAGGGTCGTTTGCTCAATCACGCGATTGCCTCGGTGAAATCATTGCCGGACAAGGTTGTTGACGGACGCAGCTTCATCGACCGGTACATCTTTCCCGACGGTGAGATCCTTCCGTTGAGTAAAACTGTTGACGCACTGGAACGTTCAGGATTCGAGACTCGGGACAGTGAGGCGCTTCGCGAGCATTATGCACTGACGCTGCGTGCGTGGGTGGCGAACCTTCGGGAGAACTGGGACGCCGCTGTCGCGGAGGTGGGTGCTCCACGTGTTCGTACCTGGCTGCTGTATCTCGCGGCCAGTGCTCTCGGCTTCCAGGAAGCCCATCGCCTCACGATTCACCAAGTGCTGGCCGTCAAGCCAGGCGCCCGGGGCGCCAGTGGGATGCCGAAGTCTAGGGAGGGATGGAGCCGATGACGTGGCATCTGACTGACGTGACGAGCGCACCATGAGAAGAGGATGGGCATTCGTCGTCGCGAGTATGGCGCTGTTGGTGGCGGTGCCACTTACCGCGCCGGCTCAGGCTTCGCCGAACGAGAACTTCTACAACGCAGACGCCGACGACGTGAGCACTCCCGGTTCGGTGATTCGGACGCAGCCACTTCCGCTCGCCGGCGCGCTCGCCGGTATCCCCGGAGTTGGTACGCGCGTGCTGTATTCGAGTACCGATACTCATGGCGCCGAGGTTGCAGTATCGGGCTCCTATCTCGAACCGGCTGCCAACTGGGCTGGGCCCGGTCCACGGCCGACGGTGGTGATCGGTCCCGGAACTCAAGGCCAAGGCGACCAGTGCGCGCCGTCGAAGATGTTTCCCACCGCAGGTCAATGGGACCCGGCGACAGGAAGTTTCGGCGTCAACTACGAGGCGGCTTTTGCTTTTGCCTTCTTGTCGCAGGGCATCCGGGTCTTTGTCACGGACTACATCGGACTCGGCACTCCGGGTGTACACACGTACGTGAATCGAAGTGAAGAAGCACACGCCATGCTCGACGGCGCCCGGGCAGCACTCGAGATCGCGCACGCGAACCCGAATGATCCGATCGCGCTGTGGGGTCATTCGCAAGGCGGGGGAGCTACTGCAGCGGCAACGGAACTCGCACCCGAATATGCGGCGGATCTGAATCTGGTGGCCAGTTATGCGAGTGCGCCCCCGGCGGATTTGGCGAGCGTTCTCCGGCACATCGACGGCACCGGTTTGATGGCCGCGATCGGATACACGATCAACGGTGTGGTGGACCGGTATCCGGAAGCGCGAGCGGCCATTGAATCGAGGTTGAACGACTACGGTCGATCGGTTTTGGCCGACGTGTCGGGGCAATGCCTGATCGATTCGAGAAGCAAATACGGGAAGCAGTCGACGGCGTCGTGGACGGTTGATGGTCGCCCCTTGGCCGACGTAGTCGAGTCGGTGCCCGAGATCTTGCAAGTCATCGAGGAACAACGCATCGGACGACGTACCCCGGCGTCGCCGATTCTGGTGAACGGCGCGATCAACGACGATTTCATTCCGTATGAGCAGACGCGTCAGCTCGTCGCCGACTGGTGCTCGCGTGGTGCGTCGGCAACGTTGTTCACGGATACCCTGCCTGCGGTGAATCAGGGGAGCGGAAACAACCATCTGGCGCCTGCCGTGGCCGACTTCGGGATCGGGATGGCGTACGTGCTCGATCGGTTCCACGGTAAGCCCGTAGTCGGTGCCTGCAATCTATGACTCTGCGCGCCGATCCGCACTTGTCGCGCATTGCGGTGGTTGACTGAAGCCGTGAATGGACGTTCGGAAGGTCTACCAGTCGTTCCCGTACCCCGGAGCGCGTTGGGGGCGGGGCCCGCTCTGCGGGTGGTGACAGGATTGATTCTGGGCGTCATTGCCGGGATCGTGGTGGCGTTGGTGGGGCACGCACGCTTTTCGTTCCTGATCGGTTGGGACGTTGCAGCCACGGTCTTTACCGTCTGGACGTGGATTCTGGTCTGGCCCTTCGATGCAACGTTGACGGCAAGCCATTCGACCCGCGAAGAACCGGCTCGCAACGTCGCTCACCTTCTGATTCTCGCAGCGGCCGTGGCCAGCCTGGTGGGCATTGCGTTCCTCCTGCTCGCATCCCCGGACGGTCGTCAGTATCAGCTGGTGGCAGCATCGATTGCCGTTGTCAGCGTGGTCATTTCATGGTTGGCCGTCCACACTCTCTTCGCGCTGGGGTATGCGCGTCTGTACTACAGCGGTCCGGACGGCGGCATCGACTTCAATCAGGAGGAGCCCCCCCGTTACAGCGATTTTGCCTATGTCGCGTACACAGTCGGTATGAGCTTCGCGATCTCGGATACCAACTTGAAGTCGTCGGACATGCGCGCGATGGCTCTTGGCCACGCATTGTTGTCCTACCTCTTCGGATCGGTGATCGTGGCGTCCGTCGTCAACCTGATTGCCGGACTCTGAGGCGGTTTCAGGCCACCGCGCGGCCGATATTCGAGAGGAAACCGGCCGCACCGAAGAACAGCCCGGCAAAAACACGGTTGGTGGTCTTCTGCTGTTTCGGTGACCTCATGAGCCGCAAGACGCGTGCTGCGAGTCCGGTGTATCCCGTCATCACAACTACGTCGACAATGCACATCGTCGCTGCAATGATCAGGTACTGGGGGAGGAGCGGCCTGCCCGGATCAAGGAACTGAGGCAAGACCGCGAGCATGAAAACTACCGCTTTGGGATTGCTGGCGTTGACCAGGAAACCTCGAAGCATCATCATCGGTCCGGAACTGGCCGCAGCTGATTCGTCGGTGGTTACTTCGGTGGGTGCAGACCGCCATTGGCGGATACCCAAGTACACCAGATATGCGACGCCGAACCACTTGATCATCGAGAAGGCGACGGTCGAGTTGGCAAGAATTGCGCCGACGCCGGCTGCAACGATTCCGATCTGAAGGAGTAGGCCGAGTTGCAGTCCGAGAATATTCCAGTAGCCGCGGCGTAGGCCGACGGCAAGACCCGACGACATCGAGGCGATCGCACCGGCGCCCGGGGACAAGCTGATGACCCAGCTCGCGCCGAAGAATGCCAACCATATATGCCAACTCATTACGTGTTTCCTTCTGGTTCGCGATCATCCGACGGGGAGTGCGCCGGGTCGGAAAGGGAGTCTAGATGCTGTTCCGCGTGGCACCGATCGGTGCCATGATCGAGCGATGAATGAATTCCCGGTTCTGGACCTGACTCCCGACGAATTACTGACGACGACGCGAACAGTACGTAAGCGACTGGACCTCACGCGGCCGGTTCCGTTGGACCTGATCAAGGAATGCCTCGAAGTTGCGCTGCAGGCCCCGTCGGGATCGAATCGGCAAGGGTGGCAATGGGTAGTGGTCACCGACCCGGATCTGCGCTCCGCGGTCGGGAAAATCTACAAAGAGGTAACCGACGAATATCTGCTGTCGCAAGGTTCGGCGGCGAAGCTGTTCGGCGACAATCCTGATCGGGCTTCGGTGCAGCAACGCGTCGGAACCAGCGTCGAGTGGCTCGGTGACCATATGGGTGATGTTCCGGTGCTCCTGATTCCGTGCATCAAGGCCGGCAAGACACTGCCCGCCGGAAACCAGGCAGGTTTGTGGGGATCTCTGCTTCCTGCCGTGTGGAGTTATGCGTTGGCGGCGCGAGCCCGCGGTCTGGGAACCGCGTGGACGACATTGCATCTGCAGCGTGAAGCTGAGGTAGCGGAACTTTTGGGCATCCCGGAAGGCGTCCATCAGGGTGCTTTGATCCCGACGGCCTACTTCACCGGAGAGACGTTCAAACCGGCGGCTCGTGAACCGATCGACAACATCTTGCACGTAGACCGATGGTGAACCTCCACTATGCGGCGATCGCTTCGCTCGACGGTTATGTTGCCGACAATAACGGGAACTTTGACTGGGCGATGCCGGATACCGAGGTGCACGCGTTCGTCAACGACCTCGAACGGGACGTGGGTACCTACCTGTACGGGCGCAGGATGTACGAGACGATGGCCGGGTGGGAATCGATGGACGGACTGGAATCATCCCCAGTTGCAGATGATTTCGGTCGGATTTGGCGCGGCGCCGACAAAGTTGTGTACTCCACGACGTTGCCCGAGCCCACGACTCCGCGGACGCGGCTCGAGCGGACATTTGATCCCGACGCTGTTCGCGCAATAAAGATGTCAGCCGCGCAGGACATTTCGATCGGTGGTTCGACTCTTGCCGCACAAGCGATTGCCGCCGGACTGGTTGACGAGTGCCATCTGTTCTTGTGCCCGATCAGCGTCGGTGGGGGATTGAGAGCACTCCCCGCCAATGTGCGACTGGATCTGCATCTACTCGCGGAGAAGACATTTGACGGTGGAGTGATCTACGTGCGTTATCGGCTCGGCTAGGTGATTCCCGGGAAGCTACAGGCCGATTGCAGCTTCGAGGTGGCCGAGTTCGGTGTCGAGGTGGTCGAGTAGGGAATTGAGGTCCGGGACCGCTTGCCGGCAGCTGGTCAGCCCGAAGACGATGTTGTCGTCGTTGCTGGTGCATGTGATGTTGAGTGCCTGCCCCGTCGTCGGGATCGACAACGGGTAGAGGGTGTCCAATCGGAAACCGTTCCAGTACAACGGCATACTCGGCCCGGCAATATTGGAGATGACGATATTGAACGGCGGTCGTTGTGGGCCCCGGCGGCCGAGGAACATTTCCACTCCGAGAGGGGCGACGCCGAGGGCACTCATCGCAAGAACCTGCACGGGGCTCATCGAGCGGAGCGCGGCCTTTCCGTCGTTCATACTGGTACGTACGGTTTCGAGGCGGTGTGCGGGCTCGGGAAGGTGGGTTGCCAGATTGCACATGAGCACCCCTATCCGATTGCCGGTGGTGTCGGTGTCGTTCTCGGGCGCGCGCAGCGAGACGGGAACCATCGCGATCATGGGTGTAGTCGGCAACGCGTCGCGGTCGTGCAGGTAGCCGCGGAGAGCGCCGGCGCACAGTGTCAGGACGATGTCGTTGATGGTGGCGTCGGAGTGCTTGGCCAGCAAGCGAATCCGTTCGAGGGGAAAGGTGCGGGCGGCGATGTGGCGGGTTCCGCCGATCGGGACGTTGAACACGGTGTGAGGTGCGCTGAGTGAGACAGCTCCGCCTTTGCCCCGCAACGCTCGGTCAATGGTGCCCACCGTTGCGGGTATCAGTCCGGCCGCCTCGCCGACTGCTGCCCGAGTGGCTCCCCATAAGGTCCCGGTCGATGTCGATGTCGATGTCGAATTGGAGTTATCCGGAGTTGGTACTGCGGTCACTGGACGCGGAACTTGCCAGGGCGCAGGCATATTCCGGCGGTTGGGGTCGCCGCTCATGCTCTCGCGGAGTAGCTTCATCGCGCTTGCCCCGTCGGAAAGTGCATGATGGATCTTGGTGTAGAAGGCATATCGGCCGTCGGAAAGTCCTTCGATCAGGTGCATTTCCCACAACGGTCGACTGCGGTCGAGCAACGTGCCGTGCAATCTTGACACCAACGTGGTCAGTTCCGTCATTCCCCCCGGAGACGGGAGGGCATCTCGACGTACGTGGTGTTCCAGATCGATGTCGTCGTCGGCGAGGTTCTCCCATCCCCACTGGCCGAGCGAAGTGATGGAACGACGGGCACGTTTGCGGAAGACCGGGGTAAGCCGACCCCCTGTCAACGCGGTATCGAACATCGAGCGCATGTCTGCCGCAGAGTCTCCGTCGGGTGGGGTGAAGATCGCTAGCCCGCCGACGTGCATCGGATGTTCGCGGGATTCGCCGAGCAGAAACAGTGAGTCGGTGGGTGCCATCGGTAACAGCATGCTGGTCCTTCGCTGTTTGTGAAGTCGGTGCTGGTTGCCGTGCCCGTTCTTCTGGAGCTGGTAATCGAGTGGGTGCGACACACCCGCAACGGTGCCTTTTATATGGCTTACGTCACAGTGTGGCGACTCGTGACCCAGTTTTACATCACCGTGAAAGTCGCGCCATTTGGTCAAATGTTCACTTGGTCAGGGGGTTTATGGGGATGGCAGGTCCGATCCTGTGGGCTTGAACTAAACCCGCCAGGCAGGTGATTTAACTCACTTTTGCCCCGTCACTGCGGTGCACGCCGGGTAGGACGAGACGGTAGCTGTACCCCGCTGGCGAGAACGAGATGAGGCTGTCGTAGTCGTGCGGCCAGGGGGCGACAGGTTCGCTACCGGCTTCGATGATCGCGGTGTCGAGTCCTCGGCGCCGCAGATGATGCGCCCCGGCCAAGTCGGACTGACCGCCACCGACGACGATTGCGTCATGGTGCGTCATGGTGCGTTATGAGAAGTTCTTTTCGGTCAGGAGGTGATCGGAGTTGTTGTGCGGGTTGTGCTGGTTGTGCTGATGGCAGGGATGCTGGCGGCGCTGATCACGGAGCCGATGATGGCCTAGCAAGGAGCAGTGTCGCATCGATGCGCGCAGACAGATGCTCTCCTGTTGGTTGCAAGCTACTTCGACATCTGTCAATATCGAAGTATGTCGAATCAAGATGTGGTGGAGACTGGCGCCTGCTGTTCGCCGCTGGTACGTGAACCGTTGACCGAGGACTGGGCCGGCGATCTGGCCCGTATGTTCAAGGCGCTCGGCGATCCCGTGCGTCTGCGCCTGCTCAGTCTGGTCGCCAGTCATGCAGGCGGAGAGGCCTGCGTCTGCGACATCTCCGACTCCTTCGACCTGTCCCAGCCGACAATCTCACATCACCTCAAAGTGCTGCGCCAAGCGGGACTCCTTGACTGCGAACGACGCGGAACCTGGGTGTATTACTGGGTGATTCCCGCTGCGCTGCGGCAACTCTCCGCAGTGCTTTTGGTCGAGGGTTCCACCGTGAACGCTGCTGACGTGTGCTCCGCTGAGGCAAGCGCGGAGGTCACCGCATGAGCAACGCCGCAACCACCGAACACCCTGCAGTCGTCGGAAAGCTCTCCACCCTGGACCGCTACCTGGCGGTGTGGATCGGCGTTGCCATGGTCGCCGGCCTGCTACTCGGACGATGGATCCCGGGTGTGAACACCGCCCTGGACAAGGTGCAGATCGACGGCATCTCGTTGCCGATCGCTCTCGGACTGCTGATCATGATGTACCCGGTCCTGGCGAAGGTCCGCTACGACCGACTCGACACCGTCACCGGAGACAAGAAACTTCTCGCCGGATCACTGGTTCTCAACTGGGTTGTCGGACCCGCGTTGATGTTTGCGTTGGCCTGGCTGTTCCTGCCCGACCTACCCGAGTATCGAACCGGCCTGATCATCGTCGGCCTTGCCCGCTGCATCGCCATGGTCATCATCTGGAACGACCTGGCCTGCGGAGACCGCGAAGCCGCTGCCGTTCTGGTCGCCATCAACTCGGTATTTCAGGTCATCATGTTCGCTGTTCTGGGCTGGTTCTACCTCTCGATTCTGCCCGGGTGGCTCGGCCTCGAACAAACCACCATCGACACGTCCCCGTGGCAGATCGCAAAATCCGTCCTGATCTTCCTCGGCATCCCGTTGCTGGCAGGATTCCTGTCCCGATTCTTCGGTGAACGCGCCAAAGGCCGTGATTGGTACGACAATACGTTCATTCCGAAGATCAGCCCCGGGGCTCTGTACGGACTGCTGTTCACGATCGTCGTGCTCTTCTCGATGCAGGGTGAGCAGATTACCTCGCAGCCGTGGGACGTCGTCCGCATCGCACTGCCGTTGTTGGTGTACTTCGCACTCATGTGGGGAGGCGGCTACCTCCTCGGCGCTGCAATCGGATTGGGCTACGAGCGCACCACGACCCTCGCATTCACCGCCGCCGGCAACAACTTCGAACTCGCCATCGCAGTCGCCATCGCCACCTACGGCGCCACCTCCGGACAGGCGCTCGCCGGAGTGGTCGGCCCGCTCATCGAAGTGCCGGTTCTGGTCGGCCTGGTTTATGTCTCCCTCGCGCTACGTAAACGCTTTGCCGTCAAAGAGGTTTCGCCCGCACCCACCGGTACGTAAGTCATCTACGTCACGGAGTCGCGGTGGATGAGCGCCGCGCTCATCCATCTTTCGCGCGCCACACCCCCGACAACCTCAGAAAGGAATCTCGATGAGCAAACCATCAGTGCTGTTCGTGTGCGTCAAGAACGGCGGAAAATCCCAGATGGCCGCCGGCCTCATGCGCAAAGCCGTTGGCGACCAGGTGAACGTGTATTCCGCCGGCACCGCACCCGGCGGCATGGTCAACGCTCTCGCCGCCGACACACTCCTCGAGGTCGGCGTGGACATCACCGGACAAACCCCAACGTTGATCGATCCGCAACTCGTGCGCGATGTCGACCTCGTCGTCACCTTGGGCAGCGAAGCGAAGGTCGAATCCACCGCGGGCACCGACTTCGAGAACTGGGACACCGACGAGCCGTCCGAGCGCGGCATCGACGGGATCGAACGGATGCGCCTGGTCCGCGACGACATCGCTGCCCGTGTCGACACCTTGGCCGCCCGCCTGA
>NZ_JASHKR010000035.1:4691-46808 GCF_030056815.1 Rhodococcus sp. IEGM 1379 | reverse complement strand
GAAGGACAACACCGACTCCCGATGCCACCGCAACGCTCAACCAGGCACCGGAGATTCCGGCCAAGGATCGTCGTGCCGCGGTAAAGGATGCGGCACCGAACATTCCGATGAGAACGAGCACCGCCGACCAGATGTGCGCGAGGGCCGCAGCCAAGATCACGGAAATCGCAGCGAGCTGCAATGCTCCGCGCACCACCGCGCCGGGAACGGTGCGGACGCTACCGAGGTGAGCAAAGCGATAGACCACAGCCGCCAGTACGGCCATGACGAGGCAGAGCAGTCCCAACCGGATACCGGAGTCGGCGATCGAAATGCTCATGGGTCTCAGTGTTACCCATTACGACGCGTGAGGTCAGAACACCCAACCGCTGTGAACTCAGAACACCCAACCGCGAAGGGCGACAAAGCGCAGGCCTCCGACGAGGGCGCTGACTCCGATCACGAGTGCGGCCTGCAGTACGCCGCTCGATCCCGGAAAGAGGACTCCGAGGGCACTGATCGCGGCCGAGCTGGCGATCAGTCCGATCAGAGCGAGTCCGCCACCTTCCCACTGTGCCGTGAACCAGTGGACACGATCTGCAGCGTGGAAGGTGAGCCGACGGTGAAGTTCGTTGGCGAGGATGGTGCTGAGCACTGCGCCGATCGCGTTGGCGACGAGGACGCCGTCACTGTGAACGGCCAGGAAGACACCGAAGTAGAGGATGTTGCTGATTCCGCCGACAAGGGCGAAGCGAATGAGCTGAACGAATGCGCGATCACCGGTGAGGAGGCCGATCAATCTCGCCGAGATGCCGCTCTTTTGCCTACCTACCACCGAGGTCGGATTGCTCCCGACCCAGATGTCAGACATGCTCATATGTAGCTTCTCTCGTGAAATTAATCGGAACCATACGTTCCGCTTAGCAATATAGCACTAGCGGAACCATTCATTCCGCTTAGTGTCGTAGACTGTGAGGATGCCGACAACACACCCCGACGCGCCTGGTGCGGGAGTCTCGGCCGACTGCACGCCACCGCGCCTGCGCGCCGACGCAAAAGCCAACCTCGAGCGCATCCTCCAGTCCGCTCGAGCAGTCTTCGGAGCCCAAGGCCTCGACGCCACCCTGGCCGACGTCGCCCGCCATGCCGGCGTGGGAGTCGGAACCGTCTACCGACGGTTCGCCAGCAAAGACGAACTGATCCAGGCTCTCTTCGACACCCGCTGCGCCGAGATCGAATCCCTCGCAACCACGTCACTCGAGACACCCGACGCCTGGGCCGGTCTCGTCCACTATCTCGAAGAAATTTCACTGCGCATGTCCGACAACCGCGGTTTCGGCGACCTCCTCATGGACAGCCGCTTCGAGTCCGCCGCGTTTTCCAAGGCCCGCGCAAGCATCACTCGCAACACCGCTGCCCTCGTCAATCGCGCCAAGGAGCAGGGGACGCTGCGCAGTGATTTCGAGATCAATGACATCCCCCTCCTGATGCAGACCATCAAGATGGCGCAGAACTTCGGCGGCGACGAAGCCCCTCAGGCATACCGACGAGTGCTCGGGTTCATGATCGACGGGCTGTGCAGCTCACGGTCCGGACACCGCGAACTTCCGGTTCCGGCCCTGACGATCGAGCAGCTCGATCACGTCATGCACCGCTGCGGGGCAACGCCCGAACGTAATTGCTGACGCGACGAGATACCCGCGCATCAGATACCCGCCTTAGATACCCGCCTTAGATACTCAGCGCCGACATAGTCTCGCTGAATGCACCTTCGCGCCCCGGCAAGATGACCTTCTGAAACAGCGTCAGCACGCACTCGTCGAGTTCGTCCGTCGCGGCAAAACTCTTGCGCGACACCTCGATTGCACGTAGACCGTGTGCACGCACGTACCGTGCCAACGTGGTTCCGTCGCGCAGTGCCGTTGCCTTACGCCCCGACGAATGTTCGAACCGATACCGACGTCCGGCTACCGCAACTTCGCAGAATTTGTTCCGACGCCGCATCGCGCCCAGCCTTCCGTCCGAGACGCTCACGTCGCCCCCACCCGGCAACCGCAAGGTCGCAGGCTTGCCTTTGATCAGGGCCGGACCGTATCGATCGATACGTTCGGCCGTGGATTCGCGTTTCCAACTGCCGAAATGCGCTGTGAACTCGCTATCCGAAGCCGGAAAGAGTTCGCCGCGCAGTACACCGGCCGGATCGAACATAGCCACTGACGAGAGGTCTGCCGCGATTCGCACAGACCAACCGGTGTCGGTCGGACTTTTCCACTTCATGACCAGAAGTATCCCGCACCTGCCGGGGCCACCCCGCACACGGAGGTGACCCCAGCACGTTCGTCAGTGTGCGAGGACCAATTCACCCTCGGGTGCCGACGGAAGAAGACCGCTGCGGATTACCAGCCCGGTCAACACTGCGCCGACCACGAAAATAGCTGCGGCCCAATAGAACGTCGTCGTGTAACTTTCGACGGCCGCCTGCGCTTGTGTCAGCGGGTTCATCTCACGGCCAACCAGGTACTTGGTGGACGCCGACGCTGCGATAGTGCTGAGCAGTGCGGTACCGATGGAACCGCCTACCTGCTGCATCGTATTGACCGTCGCCGAGGCAACTCCGGCGTCTTCGTATCGAACTCCCGAGGTGGCGCCCTGCATCGACGGCGCGAAGATGGTGCCCATGCCGAGGCCCGTCACGATAAGTCCGGGCATGATGTGGACGGCGTAGGTGCTGTCGACGGAAATCTGCGCCAGAATTGTCAATCCGATTGCAGCGATCACCATTCCGCTCGGGATAAGAAGTCGCGGACCGAATCTGGGCAGGAGCACTGCCGTCGACAGTGTTGCCGCGGTGACGATTCCCGCAACCATCGGCATGAAGGCCAGTCCGGTTGCGATCGGCGTGTAGCCGAGGATCAGCTGCATGTAGTAGGTCAGGAACAGGAAGACCGCGAACATGCCTATGCCGGAAAGGAATATGGCCAGGTACGCGCCGGCGCGGATCCTGTCGGCCACCACACGCAGCGGGAGCAGCGGATGGTCGGACTTGGTCTGCCAGTAAATGAATGCGGCCATGAAGACGACGCCCGTACTCAGCCACGCGATGGTGGAGCCCGAACTCCAGCCGTCGGACTCTGCCTTGGAGAATCCGAAGACGATGCTGAAGAGACTGATCGCAACCAGGATTGTTCCGGGGATGTCGAGTTTCGGCCTGTCACTGGTCGCGACGTGGGGCGCGAACAGGATCACGGCTCCGACCAATGCGATTGCCGCGAAGAAGAGATTGACGAAGAGGCACCAGCGCCAGTCGACCCATTCGGTGAGCGCACCGCCGAGCAGCAGTCCGACAGCGCCACCGCCGCCGGCGACGGCACCGAAGATTCCGAAGGCCTTTGCGCGTTCCGCCGGGTCGGTGAAGGTCACCGTCAGCAAGGACAGCGCAGCCGGTGCAAGAAGTGCACCAAAGACACCTTGACCCGCACGCGCGGCGACAAGCATCTCGAAGTTGACGGCGGCACCACCGATTGCGGAGGTGACCGCAAAGCCGATCAGGCCGACGATGAAGGTGCGCCTGCGACCGAACAGGTCGCTCAGCCGACCGCCGAGCAGCAGCAAGCTGCCGAAGGCCAAGGCGTAGGCCGTGATGATCCACTGGCGATCGGAATCACCGAACTCCAGTGAGCGCTGCGCAGCCGGCAGCGCGATGTTGACGATGGTGGCATCCAAGACCACCATGAGCTGCGCAATTCCCAGAACCGCGAGAATCAGCCACCGTTTTGCGTGGTTGTCCCCTGAAGGCGCCGGGGACTGCTCGGTTTCAGTCCACTCAGCAATGTCTGACATGTTCCCTCGCCCAACCTATGCGGAGATGGCTTCTCCGGTTAGCAAAAACGGTACACCCAAACGGAGATGTTGTCTCCACTTGGCGAGTAAACTGGACACCATGAGCACCGCAATGGAACGCCCGCTTCGCGCCGACGCCGCACGCAATCGGCAGTTGATCATCGATGCCGCACGCGAGTTGTTCGCCGAAGAAGGAATCGACGTCACGCTGGACGACGTCGCTCGCCGCGCGGGTGTCGGCGTCGGAACGGTGTACCGACGGTTCTCCAACAAGGAAGAGTTGATCGACGGCGTCTTCCAGCAGAATTTTGCCGATATGGCTGCTGCTACCGAAGCTTCTCTCGCCAATCCCGATCCCTGGGACGCACTGGTCACTTTTGCCGAATTTGCTTGTGGCCGTATGTCGGTCAACCGCGGACTCAAAGACGTTCTCAACGGAACCGACGAAGGGTGCGAGCAGGTCGCGGGCCAGCGATCCATTATCGAACCGGCTATCGAAGAAATATTCAAGCGGGCACAAGACGCCGGAATGCTGCGCCCCGACGCAGTGCCCACCGACATCTTCGGCCTCATCTTCATGGTCGGCGCCGTCACCGAGTTCGCCCAACCCGTTAATCCGACGGTGTGGCGTCGATACATGTCGGTAATGCTCGACGGACTCCGCGCCGAGGGACTACACCGCGACCCACTCCCCCTGCCGCCCTTGTCATCCGACGAACTGCACGAGGCCAAGCAACTACTGAAGGCACGGAAGCGATAAGCCACTATCCGCCCATAAAACTGCAACATGTTCTAGTATTGCCGAATGGACGTGAGCTACGAGGGAACAAAGCGAGAAGTAGCGACAGACAAGGGGACGTTGCGCTATCACGAGGCCGGCGACGGCCCACCGCTGATCCTGCTGCACGGCTCTGGCATCGGAGTCAGCGGATGGCGAAATTACCGCGGAAACCTGGAGGTCTTCGCCGAGCACTTCCATTGCTACATAGTGGAGTTCCCGGGTTTCGGCGTCAGCGATCCCGTCGACGGACACCCGGTTGTCACTGCCAGCTCTGCAGTTATCCGCTTCATGGACGCACTCGACATTCAGTCGGCGGCGATGATCGGTAATTCGATGGGCGGTGTCGTCGGGGTCAACGTGGCCATGCGGCATCCAGACCGGGTAAGCAAACTGGTCACCATCGGCGGAGTGGGCCCCAACATCTTCAGCCAGAACCCGAGTGAGGGAACGCGTCTACTGCAGCAGTTTGCCGACGCCCCCAGCCGCGAAGGGTTGGTTCGCTGGCTCGAATGCATGGTGTTCGACCCGAGCGTCATCACCGAGGAACGGATCGAGGAACGCTGGGAAACCGCGAACGATCCGGCGTCACACCAGAGTCTGGCGGCGATGTACGGCTCCAAAGCATTTGCAGCGCAACAGCACATGATGTCCAAGTCGGACGTGCCGCCGTACTGGTCGATGATGCACAAGGTGCAGTGCCCGACCCTGCTCACCTGGGGTCTCGAGGACAGGCAGTGCCCGCCGGATATGCCGATGATCCCGATGCGGCTCATCCCCAACGCCGAGCTGCACATCTTTCCCCATTGTGGTCACTGGGTGATGGTTGAAGCCAAGGAAGCCTTCGAGCGAGTCACGACCGAGTTCCTCCTCCGCTGAGCTGCCAGGGAACCACACCGTCGTGTTTGGAGTAGAGCGCCGTCGACGGAACCGGCAGCGGCTGCCCCTGTGCCCATTCGGTACCGCGTGGCGATCGAAGTAGCCACGGCGCGGCCAGGAGTAACGACGCGATATCTGCCAGGCCTCGCGGCGGCTCCGTCAGGCACATCGCCAACGAGGGTAGACCGCGAAGGAACGGCTCCGCGAGCTGTGGTCTCAACCCCCCCCCGCGGAGCCTTGTCCACAATCGCCACCGGTTGCGACCCTGGACCGCGCATCTTGTTCGATCGCGAATCACCGCGAATCACCGCGAACTTGATGTGATCCAGGACACTAATAGCCCTCAGGTTGCAACTACGTTGCGACTTCGGAGGGCGCAGTCACGACTCCGGGCAGTCCGCCGCAGGCAGGTTCTCGGCAGCCCAGGTTGTCAGTTCGTTCAGCGCCGGCAGCAACGCCTGCCCTGACGCGGTGAGCTGGTATTCCACCGAGACGGGCGGACCTGCATCGACAGTGCGAACCACCAGTCCGGCGCCGGCTAATTCGGAAAGTCGATCGGAGAGCACCGAGTCACTGATTCCGCCGACGGCGCGCTTGAGCTCGGCAAATCCAGCCGATCCGTTGAGCAGAGTAGCAAGAATGACGCCGTTCCAGCGTTTGCCGAGAAACCCGAACGCACGGGCCAGCGCGCCGTCGCAGGCGCGGGGTGGGTGCTCTGTTTCATTCTTGCTCGCCATGCCACCACCCTAACGGCAGTGCTACCGTGTCCATAGTCACTTTGATTTTACTAGCAACTCGCTTTACCGGACTCACCGGCAGGGCGCCACGGAACGGACACCACTATGTCGCTCGACGCAGCATCCTTCACTTCGCAGCAACTCGACGCAGCAGGTCGCGAACTCCTCTTCACCGAGGCCCGCACCGCAAATACCTTCTCCAACGAGCCTGTCACCGACGCTGAACTCACCGCCATCTGGGAGCTCGCGAAGTGGGCACCCACTGCGGCCAACACCAACCCGCTGCGCGTTCTGTTCGTCCGCACCGAAGAGGGCAAGGCTCGCCTCGTCGAGCACATGTCCGACGGAAACAAGGCCAAGACCGCGACAGCTCCCGCCGTCGCCGTTCTGGCTGTCGACACCAAGTTCTACGAGCACATCCCGGTTCTGTTCCCCATCCGTCCTGAGATGAAGGACCACTTCGCGTCGAACGAAGCCGCAAGTACGTCGACCAGCCAGTTCAACGCTGCACTCCAGGCCGGGTACCTGATTCTTGCTATCCGCGCCCAGGGTCTGGTTGCCGGCCCGATGGCCGGCTTCGACGCTGCCGGCATCGACGGAGAGTTCTTCGCCGACGGCCGCTTCAAGACCAGCCTCGTCGTGAACATCGGCCACCCCGGCGAGAACCCGTGGTTCGATCGCCTGCCGCGTTTGGCCAACGAGGACGCACTCAGCTGGGCTTGAGTCCACAGTTATTACTGCGGGAGGGTTCGTTAATCGAACCCTCCCGTTTCTCTATCTCGAGCAACTTTTTGCGCACTTGCTTTTACTCTGAGCGCGCCGATCAGTCCTAGCACCAGGAACGCCGCTGACACGTAAAGCGAGTAGCGCGTAGCCTCGGCAAATCCGTCTGACAGCAAGCGCACTACGTCCGGACCGGCTTCACCCAATTTCCCTTGTGCGCCTTGATCTCTCAGCACACCGATAGCGCTGCCGGCAGATTCGCGGGTGGCGTCGGACAGTTGGTTGGCCTCCGGCGCGGGCACTCCGCCTGATTCAAGGGTGCCCGGCATATTTCTCGACAATCCGAACGCCAATACTGCGCCCACGAGGGCACTTCCGATTGCCGAACCCAATTGACGGACCGTACTCTGCGTTGCGGAACCTTGGCCGGACTCTTCGGGCGGTATGTCTGCCAGGGTGGTTCCGGTGAGCTGAGCTGATGCCAGACCGAGCCCGGTTCCGTAGATCACCAAAAGCAGGGCCAAAAGCCACGGTGCCACCGTCGAACTCACGAATACCGCAACAACGATGACGCCGACAACTTCCAGGAGCAGTCCAAGGATCACTGTCCCGGGGGCACCGATCAGTGCTGTGAGATGCCGTGCGAGAGAGCCGGATATGAATGCTCCGCCGGCCATAGCGGCGAGGACGAATCCGGCGCCCATCGTGGAGAGCCCCAATGCATTGACGAGGTAGAGGGGCAGCACGAACAGCAGCCCGAACTCTGCGATCGCCACCATCATGGCGGTCACGTTGCCCCAGCTGAACGTAGGCGTGAAGAACAGATTCATGTCCAGGATTGCGGAGCGGTGAATCCGTCCGCGATGCCGCTCCCAGAATGCAAATCCGATCAGCAGCATGATCCCGATCGCACCGATGGTAGGAACAGCGGGCAGTGGCGCATCAGCCGACCAGGTAATCCCCAGAACATTCAGATCTGTTTTCTGCGTCCACCAACCAAGACTGTCGCCTTCGATGAGCGCAAAAATCACCGCTCCGAAACCGAAGGCGCTCAACAGAAGACCCGGAATATCGAGTCCGGGGTCGATCACTCCCGCGCGAGTTTCCGGGACAACCAGATAGGCGGCGATCAGCAGGACGATGCCGATCGGAACGTTGATGATAAAGATCCACGGCCAGGTGAAGTAGGTGGTAATCCAACCGCCGAGCAGCGGACCGATGGCCGCGACGCCGGCGATGACAGCGCCCCACACACCGAAGGCCATAGCTCTGTCCTTGCCCCGGAAGATGGAGTTCATCGAGGACAACGTGGCCGGTAGAACGCAGGCTCCACCGACGCCTTGGATAGCGCGAGCGAGGATCAGGGTGGTCGCACTGTCTGCCATCGACGCCATGAGGCTGCCGATCACGAAGACGGCAATGCCCACCATGTACAGGCGTCGGCGGCCCAATCGATCACCGAGGCGACCCGAGGTGAGCAGCAGCGCCGCAAAGATCACCGAGTAGAGACTGTTGATCCACTGGGCGTCGTTGAAGTTCAAGTTCAGGTCGTCGACCAAAACGGGTAGTGCAACTCCGACGATGGTTCCGTCGATGACGATCATCGCCAGTCCACCGACGAGAACTATCAGCGCCGCCCACTTGTTCGTGGGTACTGCGCTCTCCGGTTCAGCCGTGGGCCCACTCGTAGGTTTGTCCATCTCACACTCCAAAAACAGGCGAATTGGTCGATTTACCATATGCCCGTTTCCGCACATTCGCAGCAAAGTCTCCGGGAAAATCCCTCATCCAGAACAACATCCGACACGCTGCCTTCGGAATTAGTTGCAGTCCTGAGTTTTTAGGACGAAAGTCGACGGAAACCCCTTGCGCTCCGAACACGGCTTGTGTAGCGGATGTGTGCGAGGGGTACGCCTTCGAGCGAGCAGATGTCCGAAAGAAAGTGGGTTCGGAAATATGGGCGCACTGTGGGATTTTGTCGTCGAACGACGACAACAGCTATTGACCGACTCCTATCTCCACGTTTCAGCCGTTATCCAGTCGGTGATCATCGCAACGATCGCTGCGGTGCTCATCGGAATTCTTGTGTACCGCAGTCCAGTTGGTTCGTCACTGGCGACGGCACTGGCCAGCACGATTTTGACCGTTCCGTCGTTTGCTCTTCTCGGACTTCTGATTCCGATTCTCGGGTTGGGTGTCCCGCCCACCATCACTGCGTTGATTCTCTATGCGCTGCTTCCGATCATCAGAAATACGATCATCGGACTCGCCGCGGTCAATCCGGCGATCACGGACGCAGCCCGTGGCGTCGGCATGAACCGACTCCGCGTTCTGAGTCGTATCGAATTACCCATAGCCTGGCCGTCGATACTGACCGGAATGCGCGTCAGTACCCAGATGCTGATGGGCATCCTCGCTATCGCCGCGTACGCCAAAGGCCCCGGACTAGGCAACTTGATCTTCTCCGGACTGTCTCGCGTCGGCAGCCCCAATGCGGTACCTCAGGCTCTGACCGGCACCGTTCTCATCGTCATTCTGGCCCTGATTCTCGACGGTATCTACGTCATCATCGGTCGTCTCACTACTTCGAGGGGTCTTTCATGACTGAAACCATCCCGTCCGCCATCTCCGCAGCTCACAAGGTTTCCGGCGTTGAGATCGTCCTGGAATCCGTGACCAAGCGTTATCCGGGACAGAAGGATGCCGCCGTCGACAACGTCTCTCTGACGATTCCGGCGGGCGAAATCGTCGTCTTCGTCGGACCGTCCGGTTGCGGCAAGACGACAACAATGCGCATGATCAACCGCCTCATCGAGCCCACGTCCGGCAAAATCACCATCGACGGCAAAGACGCACTGTCCATCGACCCGGACAAGCTACGACGCGGTATCGGCTACTCGATCCAGCAAGCCGGCCTGTTTCCGCACTTCACGATCGCCAAGAACGTGGCCACTGTCCCCGGCCTCATCGGCTGGGACAAGAAACGAATCACAGCGCGTGTCGACGAAATGCTCGATCTGGTCGGCCTTGATCCGGATACCTACCGTGATCGTTACCCGCGACAACTTTCCGGCGGTCAGCAGCAGCGCGTCGGGGTTGCGAGAGCACTTGCCGCCGATCCCCCGGTTCTGTTGATGGACGAACCTTTCGGCGCCGTGGATCCGATCACGCGCGGACTCCTACAAGACGAATTGATGCGTCTGCAATCGGAACTCGGGAAGACCATCGTGTTTGTCACCCACGATTTCAACGAGGCCGTCAAACTCGGCGATCGGATTGCCGTGCTGGGCAACCAATCCAGCATCATGCAATACGACACTCCCGAGGCTATTCTCGCCAACCCCGCCAACGACATGGTGGCCGGTTTTGTCGGCGCCGACGCTTCGCTCAAACAGTTGACGTTGACTCGCGTGCGTCAGATCAAGCTCAAGCAGTGCATCACAGCACGCGAGACCGACTCTGTCGAAAGTTTGAGAAGTAAACTCGCAGATCGTAAATGGAAGTGGGCCCTGGTCCTCGACCAGCGCGACCGTCCCCTCCGCTGGGTGTCGCCGATGCACCTCGCTCACGCGACGTCGCTGCGCGGTGTCGGCAACGAACTCGGCGAGGCCGTCTCGATTCAGTCGACCTTGCAGGACGCGCTCGAAGCCCTTCTTGCCGAGAGCAATGCATCCACGGTTGTCACCGGCCTACGCGGCGAATACGTCGGACTCATCACCATCGACTCTCTGGTCAGCCATCTTTCGGAGATGCGTGCAGAACATGAACACGATCACGACGAGGAAGCGGAGTGAGCGCGCCGACGGCAGAACTCGCTGCTGCGACCGTCGATCTGGGCGACGCGGAAAATGCGGCGACGCGTAGAGCGGAGCGGGCGCGACTGCTCGTTCAGCCGATCATCGTCCTGATTCTTGTAGTCGGCGTACTGATCTGGGCATTCACCCGAGATCTGACCACCACCCAGAAGGCCAGTATCAACGCAAGCAACATCGCAACATTGACGTGGCAGCATGTCATGCTCACCGCCGCGGTCGTCATCATCGTAGTTGCGCTGGCAGTGCCGCTCGGCACCCTGTTGACCCGGCCCCGCTTCACCCGATTGGCCCCGATCATTGTGGGAATAGCCAATATCGGAGCGGCGGCGCCAGCTGTCGGTTTGCTCGTCCTGTTCTATCTGGCAACCCGAACCACTGGCTTCTGGATCGGAGTATTGCCCATCGCGTTCTATTCGTTGCTTCCGGTGCTGCGCAATACAATTCTGGGCTATCAGCAGGTAGACAAGACCCTGATCGACGCCGGGCGCGGCCAGGGAATGTCCTCGTTCACTATCCTGCGACACCTGGAATTCCCCATGGCTGTCCCCTATATTCTTGCCGGCCTTCGCACTTCGTTGGTGCTGGCTGTGGGAACAGCGACGCTGTGTTTCCTCGTCAGCGCCGGCGGCCTGGGAATCATGATCGACACCGGATACAAACTTCGCGACAATGTCACGCTGGTGGTAGGTGCGGTACTTGCCGTATCACTGGCCTTGTTGCTGGACTGGTTGGGCGCATTAGCCGAACAGTTCCTCGGCCCCAAGGGATTACGATGATGTCGAAAAACAAGCGCGGCTGGAAGGTCGTCGTCGCCGCACTTGGTCTCACTCTTGTTGCATCGTGTGGTCTCGAATCCGGTGGCGCAGTTCCCCTGGCAGTGGGCCCGGGCACCATCCGTCCGGTTCCGGAACTCGAGGGTGTGAAGATGACCGTGGGGTCCAAGGATTTCACCGAACAGATAATCCTGGGATACATCATCGAATTCGCCATGGTTGCAGCCGGCGCCGACGTTCGTGACCTCACAAATATTCAGGGCAGCAACAGCACCCGGGATGCCCAACTGAACGGGCAGATCGACCTCACCTACGAATACACCGGCACGGGGTGGATCAATCACCTCGGCAACGAGATCCCGTTACCCGACCCGCAGGCACAGTTCGATGCCGTGCGAGATGAAGATCTGGCCAAGAACGACATGGTCTGGATCGATCCGGCACCGATGAACAACACCTATGCCTTGGCGATGAACAAGGAAACTGCCGAAAAGACCGGAGTCAAAACGATTTCGGACTACGCACGACTGGTCGAATCAGATCCGGGAGCTGCCGTGACCTGTGTGGAAACCGAATTCAACGTACGCCAGGACGGATACCCCGGCCTGGCAGCCAAATACGGATTCGATGCAAGCCGGGCGCAGCGACAGATTCTGCAGGGCGGCATCATCTATCAGGCAACCGCCGACGGAAATCAGTGCAAGTTCGGCGAAGTATTCACCACTGACGGCCGCATCATCGCCCTCGACCTCGTACTGCTCGACGACGATCTTTCCTTCTTCCCGAAATACAATCCGGCACTGGTGATGAAGAAGAGTTTTGCCGACGCACATCCGCAGGTAGCCGAGATCATGGCACCAATTTCGGAGCGTCTCACCAACGAGGTGATGACGGAACTGAACCGACAGGTCGATGTCGAAGGCAAGGAGCCTGCCGAAGTTGCCCGCGACTGGATGGTCTCGGAAGGCTTCGTGACAGCCGGTTAGTCACCGCTTTCGTCCCACACAGAAGATCCGACGGAACGGGGTCGTCGACACCTTCGGGTCCGCGAAGCATCCCACCCACGCGGTTATTCCACGTCGGGGACTCAGCAAGGTCGCGCATCAGCACCCTCGCACACACCCGTATCAACCGCTGCAACAGTCGATTCCGTTTCCGAACTTCCAGCCTCCGCTCGCGCCGAGCCAACTTCTGGGCCGAACTTCCATCACGGCACGTCGACGCCGCCACATCCGTGCCTGAGCGCACACAACTTCCTCCGACGCACGGGAACCCACACACAAAACCAACTAGTGGACGAAAATACCCGCACGCCCCACACACAAGCCCGGCAAATGCGCGGTATCCGAATTCTCTCGGATACCGCGCATTTCTTGTTGGAGGACTGGGGGGTCAGCGTGGTCGAGAGCGGCCCAACCTTGTCACGACAAGAACTTCGGTAACAGATCGATGCTCGTCGCTCGCTCGGATCAGCTCGGCCGTATCCTGGTCGCGGACAGCTTGCAGAATCCGCTCGTGGTCCTCGGAAATCTGCTGGCGAGAGGATGATTCGTGAATGTAGAGCGCCCGGTAGAAGTCGGACATGTACCACAGGCGTTCCACTTCCTGCCGTACTCGCTGCAGAGGTGAATATTCGAAGAGCCGGAAGTGGAACCGATGGTTGGCTATCTGAAACTCCGGACCCTCCTCGGCCGGTTCTGCCCCGTCGACCTGCTTCTGAATCCGTTCCAACTCGGCCACGTCGACGCTACTCAGGTCGATCGAGGCCAGGATTTCCGTTTCGAGCAGGCGCCGCATCAGATACAGCTCGAAAAGATCCTCACTGCTGAACCTGGCGACGGCGTAGCCGGTATTCGACTTATGTTCGAGCACACCCTCGGCTTGCAAGGTCGAGAGCGCTTCCCGCACCGGGATTCGGCTGACGTTCAATCTCTCGGCGAGCTCTGCCTGGTGGACTTTTTGCCCAGGCAGAAGCTCACCGGAGACGATCATCTGCCGGATCTGTTGCAAGCATCGTTGCGCACCAGTGGGTTCCTTCACGGTGAACACGATAGTGGTGTCACCATGCTCACTTGGCGTGGAACTGCGGTTGTTGCCGCGCAAGGTTGGCTTCGATGCCCGCTACGCAGTCCTCGGTCCCCCACAGCACAACCTGCTCGGCCAACTCACGCCCCAGCACCGCGGCCACCTCGTCGCGCAGTCCGCCGCGCAGTGTTTCCTTCATCGAGCGCACGGCCAGCGGTGCATTGGCAGCGATTTCGTGGGCGTAAGCCAGCGCCTGCTCACGAATGTTCGCGTCTTCCGCCAGGCGGTCCACCAGGCCCAGTTCGTGCGCCTGCGTGCCGGTCAGCCGCCGCGCGGTGTACAGCAGATCGGCTGCGGTTTGAGCTCCCACGACGCGAGGCAGAGTGACGCTGAGTCCGAATCCCTGATGGAAACCCAGCGCGGCGAAGTTCGCATGCAACCGAGTCGACGGTCCGGCCACTCGGAAGTCTGCGGCGCAAGCCAATCCGAGGCCGCCGCCCACTGCCGATCCCTGCACTGCGGCGATCACGGGAACCGGGATCTCGAACAGTCGCAGGGCCTCGGTGTAGATGTCGCGCACGATATCTGCGCGGTCCGGTCCCAGCCCACCCTCGCCGAAGTTTGCTCCGGCGCAGAAGTGCTTGCCGGCCGACGCGAGAACTATCGCCCGAATGTCGCTGGTTTCGACGAGTTCTGTTGCTGCATCGGCAATCTGCTTGAGCAGGTCCTGATCGAAGAAGTTGGCGGGCGGGCGGGAAAACTCGATGGTCGCGACGTGTCCGTCAATGTCAACGCGAACGGCATCAGTCATGAGGTCAGCTCCAAAATCGGTTTCGGATTGGTGATCAAACGTGCCAGTGACGGCGCGGCGGCGACGCCTCGCCCGAGTTGCGTCGCCAGTGCAATCTCGTCTCCGAACTCGCATCGCCACGCGTGCAGGCGACGGGTCAGCTGCTGTAAGCGGTATTCCTGCGTCATGCCGATGGCTCCGTGAGCCTGATGTGCGGCGCGCACACTGAGCAGTGCATTCTGCGAGACCACCAGTTTTGTTGCGATCACTTCGAATTCGGCTTCGCGGGCAGTGAGAGCACATGCCGTGCGGTCAACGGCCAGCGTCGACATGGACGCCATTTGGGCGAGTGTGACGATGTGCTGCTGCACTGCCTGAAACTGTGCGACGGGACTGCCGAATTGGACTCGTTGGGATACGTAGCGCTGCGTCAGCGTCGAGACGGCTTCCATGGCTCCGGCCATCTGCACCGAACGCAGGAACGCACCGAGCCTACTGAGCAGCCGCGTATCCACCGGGGTATCACCGATCACGGCCGGTGCGCCGGTGAAGGTCAGGCTTTGTCGCGGCTGTCCGGCAAAATCGGTTCCGGCACCGATCTTGGCGTCACTGACATTCAGGAGCACCACTCGGTCGCCGAGTATCGCTGCCACTACTGCCGCGGCACTGCCCCACGGCACGTCGTACAAGGTTCCCGAGACTGTGCCGTCGAATGTTGCAGTGTCCCAGTGCGATCCCGGTGCCACTGTGGTTATGCCGGCCGGCACCGGCAGCCCTGATGCGACCGCCAAGCGGCCGGCCAGGTAGGTCTCGACCAGGGGCAGCGGCGCTGCGTGACGCGCTGCGGCGCGCAGCACGGTCACGACGTCGAGGATGGAACCACCGGAGCCGCCGGCGGATTCGGGAAGGCCGACCAGCGGCAGGCCCAGTTCAAGCGCCGCGTCCCATAATCCGGTGGGCAATCCGTCAGCTTCAGCTTTGGCAACGACATCGGCGTCGGACTTCTCGGCGAAGAATTGCTCGACCATCGCTTCGAGATCGGCATCACATGCGTAATCATTGTGCTGTGGTACAGAATTCATCGGTTCAACCCCTTGACGATCACGGTGCGGAGTATCTCGTTGGTACCGCCGCGGATCGACCATGACGGCGCGACCAGTACCGCGCGGGCCAGCAGCGACTCGTACGGATCTTCGGACGCCAAGTCGGGGGCTCTGCCAAGGTGCCGCGATACCGTCGCGACGCAGTCCTGCTCGAATCGTGTTGCCATCTCCTTGATCAACGCCGCTTCCGTGACCGGCGAGCGGCCGTCGTCGACCATCCGGGCGATCGAGAGCGACATTCCGCGGAAAGCCCAGCAGCGCGCGGTAATCGAACCCAGATCGGCTAGTGCGGCCGGGCCGCCGGCAGCGGCTTGATTGGCTGCCCAATGCTCGAGCACCGGCATCAATGACATCCACCGGTCGACGCCACCACGTTCGAGTGCGAGCTCTCCGGTGTTTTGACCCCAGCCCGCTCCGACGTCGCCGAGGCGACGTGAGTCGGGAACGAAGACGTCCTGGAACGACACCTCGCAGAAGTCTTCGCTTCCGTCGATGAACGGGATGGGTGAGACCGTCAGGCCCTCACTGTGACGATCGATGATCAGTTGGGTGAGCCCGCTGTGTTTATCGGCGGAGGTCCGCAGCAGCGAAAGGATGTGCGTCGCGTGGAACGCGCCGGTGGTCCAGATCTTGGTGCCGTTGACTTTCCAGCCACCGTCGACGCGTTCGGCGCGAGTTCGCAGTGACGCTAGGTCCGAGCCGGAATCGGGTTCGCTCATGCCGATCGAGAACGAGAACTCACCGCGCGCGATGCCGGGCAGGAAGTACTGCTTCTGCTCTTCGGTTCCGTTGGCCGCGATACTCGGACCGGACTGGCGGTCACCGATCCAGTGATAGCCGACCGGCGCTCCCCGGGCGAGAAGTTCTTCGACGACGACCAGGCGGTCCACTGCCGAGCGTCCGCTGCCGCCGTATTTCTGCGGCAGCGACATACCCAGCCAGCCGCGGCTTCCGATATCTCGGGAGAACTCGGGATCCACTGCTCCTGACATTCCGAGTCCGAGCGGATAGCTTCCGGGCGTCAGCCGCTTGTCGAGGTACTCGCGTACTTCAGCTTGAAGGTCGAGTTCCTCGGCCGTCAATTCTGTTGCGTCGAAACGCATGAACGTCTCCGATCAGTCGAATTGCCGGAATGCAGACTTGGCATACAAAAATGTATACCAAATTGTGCGACGCCATGAACCGGAGTACCGGGCATGAAAAGTTACCGGCGCGGAACCACCGTGGCCAGCACGCTCGGAAGTCTCGACCAATCCGAGGTGATGTAACTGGCATGATCGCCGGCCAGGCGATCAAGTCGGTCCTGCGCCTCGCCTTCCGACGCGTGTGTCCCGTCGATTGCGGGCGTCACGTTCTGAGCGTCCGTCATGATCAGCAGGTACCCACGTTCGTTGTACCAGTTCAGATCTATTGCGCCGCTTACGTATTTAGCTGCATCCCCGTCAAAGATCACGAACCACGGTCGCACCGATGGATCCGCATACCGGGCGATGCGCGGATCACCGACTTCGGCGCCGTGCACGGCGGGAAACGCCGCTGCGTACCCGAGCCGATCCGCAGCAGCGAGGTCGCGCAGGTGCGTCGCGTACTCGACATCGGTCCACCACGTATCGAGCGGATTCTTTTCCTCGATGGTTCCCGGAATCAGCTCGAAGATGAACTTGCCGGCCATCGCGTTCACCGAAGGCCAACCTCGCTGCGTGACTGCGTCGTCCGGTGTCGCAAATTGATCGCCCACCAGATCGGCGGGGGTGAAGACGGCGTCGCCCAGCGTGTTGAGGATCAGCGCATCGAGATCGGCCGGCCCCCGGCCGTACCCGGCTGTAAATCCGTCTTTGAGTTCGAGCTTGATCATCACCGGCGGATGCTCGGGGTGGGAATCATGCCAGGCACGCATGTCCTCCAGACACCCCGCGAAACCCTGACCGCTGCTGCTGCTCCCACTGCTCCCTGCTCGCGGTCCCGTCGCATCCTGCGTGCCGACGCAGTTGCTTTCACTGGCAAACGGATTCGAGTGCGAAACCCGCCAGTCCACACCACCACCGTTTGTCCACAGATCAAGTTCGAGGAGTGATGCTCCCGAGTCGAGAGCGTCCGCAAAATACGGGAAGGTCGACTTCTCGTAGGAGTTGTGCACGCCGACAGACGTCGTATCACCAAACGATGTCTCTCCGGGTACTGCCATAGCCACCCCGAATCCCGCCAGAGGGAGGACGAGGGCACCGAGCAACACCACACCTAATCTGCGCACCCGAGAACTTTCGCACGTCAGCGGCCATCAGGTGGTCGCTTTGACCAGTTCGCTTTTGATCCTCGAAGCAGCGCATTCCGTGCTGATGCGATGATTCTGGAGTAGTTCGTTCACAGTTCCGGAGGACAGTCGTGTTTCTGACCCAGTTCATTCATCGTGCCCTGCGCGAATCACCGGGACTTCCCCTGACCGTCTTCGGAGATCGAGTGTTCACGACGGCCGAGTCCGTCGATCGTGTGGCGCGGTTGGCGAGCGGACTCGGCAGCGGCACGGGCGACTGCGTATCGCTTCTTGCGTTGAATTCAGACCGCTGTCACGAGACAATTTTGGCCGGCTGGTGGTCGGGTGCCACGGTCAGCCCGCTCAACTCTCGATGGTCTGCCGCGGAAATAGCGTATGCACTCAACGATTCGGGATCAACCATTCTGATCGTCGACGAGAACTCAGCCCCACTGGTACCGGAACTACGCGAACTCTGCCCCGATCTGGGGCGCGTCGTGTTCTGTGGTTCCGGAACGGTTCCGACGGGAATGATCGACTACGACAAGCTTATTGCCGAATCGGAGCCTGTCCCGGATCTCAGGATCGGCGACGACGCCGTTGCACTTCTGCTCTACACCGGCGGAACAACCGGGCGCTCCAAAGGCGTGATGGTCAGCCACAAGGGATTGATGACGTCGACGCTGGGAACACTCGCCGCCGGCAAGCCTGCCGTCGCCGACGGTATCAACCTGCTTGCGAATCCGCTGTTCCATATCGCCGGCATCGCGAGTTGGATGGCGCAGAACATGATGGGAGGCACGCAGGTCTTTCTCCCCGTGTTCTCACCGCAGGCAATGCTCGAGGCCATCGACCGGCACCGGCCCACCACGGTGGGCGTCGTTCCGACCATGCTTCACATGTTGGTTACCGCAACCGATCTCGATGCTTACGACCGTTCGAGTGTTCAGGTGGTTCGCTACGGGGCCTCCCCCATTTCACCGGCGCTACTGGAACGTTCGATGAAGGCTTTCCCTCGTAGTGGTTTCACGCAGGGCTACGGAATGACCGAGACCGCGCATATCACCGTACTGAGCGCCGCCGATCACCTCGTTGGTGGCGATCTGCTGCGATCGGCCGGCCGTGCACTCCCCCATTGCGAAGTGCGGATTGTCGACCCGGCCGGAGACGAAGTTCCATCCGGAACAGTGGGCGAAATCGTCACTCGCGGTGATCATCTGATGCTCGGATACCGCAACCTGCCGGATGAGACGGCTGTGGCCCTCGCCGGCGGCTGGATGCACACCGGCGATGCCGGGTATCTCGACGAGCGCGGGTATCTGTTCATCGTCGATCGAATCAAGGACATGATCATCACCGGTGGCGAGAACGTCTACTCCACCGAGGTCGAGAATGCCTTGGCGCAGCACCCCGCCGTAGCCGCCTGTTCCGTTGTGGGCGTGCCAGATCCGAAGTGGGGCGAACGAGTACACGCCGTTGTTGTTCTACACCCGGGCGCCCGGGCAGATTTCGACGAGCTTCGTGCACACGCGAAATCCCTTGTCTCCGGCTACAAAGCACCGCGATCGATCCAGTTCGTTGACGCACTGCCGCTTTCTGCTGCCGGCAAGGTCCTCAAGCGTGATCTGCGTGTCGCCGCCGAGACTTATCCGTAGATACGAGTGTGCGCCAACACCACCGTCCCCGACAACGAGAACCACCGGGAACGAGCCGACGTACGGCTGTGCCCCCGGGTCGAGTGACTCGGGGGCACAGCCGAGGGGTCCAGCGGTGAGCTGCTACCCGAAGTCAGGCATGTTCTGCCCGCTGTCCGTGTAGAACTTCCACTTGCCATCCTGCGGCGACTCCATGATGCGGTACACCTGGGCGCCTCCGACGATCCACAGCTGGCCGTTGTTCCAGTGCAGGGTGGAGCCGGCCTCGACGCGACCGCTGGCCAACTCGTTGCCGTCAGCGTCGACAACTGCGACCTTGTTCCCGCCCACGGTCCAGCCGGCAGTGAGACCGCCACTCTCGACGGTGTCCGTCAGCACCAGCTTCGGCGCTTCGGTCGGAGTGGTCTCCGGCGAGGTAGTCGCGTCCGGAGTAGTCGCGTCCGGAGTAGTCGCGTCCGGAGTAGTCGTTCCGGGAGTAGTCGTTCCGGGAGTAGTCGTGGTGCTGGTCGGCTCCGTAGACGTGGTCGGTTCGGCCGTCTCGCTCGTGGACGGGGCCTGCGAAGTGGACTTGTCTACCCCGATCGCGTCCTCCTCGGTCGGTGGCTGCGACCTGCTCAGAGGCGACTGCCCGTTCGGGGCCGGGGTAGTCGGATCCCAGATGTTGGTGTCCTCCCACAGCTCGTTGACCGCCCAGTTGGAGAGTCCGCCCGAGCAATAGGTGTCCGACGTTGTCGAAGTATAAATCCCTTGCCCAATCCAACCGGAAGACGTCTTCCTAGTTGCATCTGTTGCACCACTGGCGATATTCACCGTGTAGACACGCGCGATAAACGTTTGAGCAGTCCTACTAAAATTGAATTTCTTGTTTAGGCCAGTCTCGAAGGTATCTGACATAATCTCATTGTTGTTGCGCACCACGACAACCCTGTATTTCATGCCTGCCCCAGCACTAGGCCAAGAAATGGTGGCACTGCGAAAACCAGCGGTTCCGCTGTTTCCACACGATGCGGTTGATGGCAGTGGCGTCGGGTAGAAGTTGCCCGTCGCCACCTGCGCGCCGGTCGAGTTGACCGCGTCAGCCGGATTGGCCATCGTCCCCGTGGCCTGGGCAACTCCGAGGGCCATGGCGGCAGCGCCGCCGATAGCGATCAACGACCGCAGCGACTTCATGCGGGTGCGAGCCCGTCGCATTTCAACCATTATTAGCCTCCTGAAGCTCCCCGCGAGTTTCGTCAGCATCGACGCGGGCATCATTTGTAGTGGCGGCGCGGCTATTTTCCAGACGCCGGTCTTTAGTTCGTCCAAATGCGATGACTAGCACCGCACCTACCAATCCGCCGCCGAGGAAGGTCGCGAGCGGGCTGGACAGCCAAGCCACGACGTAGCCGAGTCCTCCAACGCTGAAGAACACGCGGTCGGCTTCGGTGATCGTGTAGGGCACACGGTCGGGAGCGTTGTTGGCATCGCCCTTGAGCGTGGCAACCACCTGCTCCCCACCGGTCGGCTCGAGACTGTCCACGCGGTGGGTGATCCGCACGCCCTGGTCGTTGTAGACGCTGACTACATCGCCGATGGCCAGTTCTGTCGCGGGGACGGTTTTAGCCAAAGCCAATGCGCCGGTGGAGATTTCCGGTTCCATCGAACCGGAGCGAAACACCAGAGGTTTGATGCCGAACACAAGTGAAGCGAGAGTGGCGACGATGCAGATGAGTCCGGCGACCGCAGCTACATTCAGCGTGATCTCCTTGCCACGACTACGCCCCACCGTCACCTCCTCATCAGTGCTGACCATCTCGATAATCACAGCCCTTCGGCGGTAAAGTTGAAGCCGAGATTGGCGATCTTGAATTGCGCGGTCGCACCTGCGGTGGAATCAACGGTGACCTTTACGCACACCTGCTCGGAGGCACCGGCCGCGAGTGTCCTGCCCGAGGCGAGCGTCGGGTTGCCGGAGAAAGCCTGTTCCGTACCGATGATCGGTCCCGAACAGGTGGTGCCGTTGTTGGCTCCAGTCTGATAGAGGGAAACCTTGAGCTTGCCGATCAGCGCGGGAGAACCGGTGGCGGCGGCGGAGACCGCCCAGTTGAAGGAGACCGTTCCGGTGTTCTGAACAGTGAGGGAGCCAGCCTCACTGCTGCCTGGCAGCATGCTGTTGCGTTTGAGTTCGGTGAACTGGTGCGTCGGCCGCTGATTGTCGACCTTCATTTGGACCGACGACGTACTGAAAATACCGGTAGTAGCAGTAGCGCTGTCGGACCACGCCGCCATCGTTCCCACCGCACCGAGACCCAAGACCATGCCGAGGGAGAGAACGGCACGCGCACGGGTCCAGCCGGTTTCGCCTAAACGGCCGCGCATCCCCGACCCGAAGCGCGCATTATCGCGCGATTGCTGGTTGTTAGACATTCTCGTGTCCTATTTTCGTTTCAGTGGTTGATACCGGCATGGCATGAGCCTGCAAGTCGTCTGCATCGGAACCCTGTTCATCGGCCGGTCCCCCGTCCACACCGTTCTCACGGCGCTTGTCGAGCAACCCGCTGATCACCATCCACACCGCGTATCCACCCAAGGCCACCGCAACGCCCGTGATGAGAATCGACCGCGACTGGCCGTTGATCACCGTGTTCACCCGACCGAGCTGCGGCACCGAATAGATGACTCGACCCCGAATCTGTTCCGGCACAAGCG
The DNA here is from genome assembly GCF_030056815.1 of Rhodococcus sp. IEGM 1379. Taxonomy (GTDB): domain Bacteria; phylum Actinomycetota; class Actinomycetes; order Mycobacteriales; family Mycobacteriaceae; genus Rhodococcus_F. Next base: position 24,772 of record NZ_JASHKR010000035.1, on the reverse strand, counting down.
ACCACGAGTCTGCGATGGGGTTGTTGTCGCCGCGGGTGTGGATGCGACGCTCGCCTTCCCCGGTGTAGTAGATGCCCTCGATGCGGTGAGTCACCACTGCTGGCTCGCCGGAAACCGGCTGGAACGTAATCACGTCCCCGGTGTTCAGGTCTTCGTTGGCAGTCGGCTTGACGACGATGAGCGTGCCTGGGGGCATCGTCGGTTCCATCGAGCCGGTGAGCACCGTGTACGCGGTCGAGCCGGTGAGCCGGGGGATAACGACCATCACCGCGAGAAGCCCGACCATCAGCAGCAGGAGCACCCACGAGACGATGGTTCGAGTCCACCACCAGATCGTGGCCTTCTCATCTGCATCGTCTCGTGGGTGCTCCTGCCGATCAGGTACTCGTGCGGGGGCAGCATGCCGAGGAGATCCCTCGGCATGCTCGCCCGCGCGGCGACTTCTCGCGGTGATGGTCATTACTGGCTAACCGAACTTGCAGCGAAGGTGAACGTGGCGTCGCTCGTCTGAGCGGCAGCCGCAGCTGAACCCAGCGTGGCCCGCAGGCACAGCACCTGCATCTGCCCCGCCGGGACGAGCTGCGCGGTGAAGGCCGCCCCATCCATGGGACCGTTGTAGAGCTCGGTGCCCACATTGCCGGTTGCCGTGCACGCAGCCTCGGTAGTCACCTTGGCAACCCGCAGGGTCAGCGGCGGCGGGGTAGCACTGTTGAGAGCCACATCATCCAGCAAGTAACTCATCTGCACGTTGCCGGAATTGATTACCGGCAGCGGCATCTGAATGCTGTCGCCCGGGCCCTTGTTCTCCAACTTGAATCCGGCGAGGTTGAACTGCTTGACCCCGCTGGTACCAGCGGAAATGTCGAGCAGACCGGCTGTAATGGTAGCGCCGCCGGGTGATTCAACTGAATCGCGCCACAGCGCGCCGGTCTGCTGCACCGAGACGAACCCGATGAGCAAAACCGACGACGCTGCGATCGCCCATTTGTACTGGGTTTTCACGTGACCTTCTTCTGGTTACGGATTAACTACGGGGTGACAGGCGTAATGACCTGCTCGAGGACGATCGTTCCGGCACCGATGGTGGCGGTGCCGCCGGCGCCGACCTGACCGGCGGTAGCTGGCTTGAACTCCACCTCGGTGGTGAACGAGATCGGGCCGGACGCGGTGATCGGCGAGACGTTGGTGTTCGACGCGGTTACGGCGAGCAGACCCGGGGTCGTCGCCAGCGAGCCGGTCAGGTTGCCGAGCGTGGGCGTGAGGTTGGCCTTCAGGTTGGTGCCGTTGAGCGTCACGGCGTACACCGAGGTGTAGGAGACCTTGTCGCCGGGGACCAGCAGGTCCGTGCCGGGCACGTATGCCGCGCCGGCCTTAGTACCGTTGACCCACTTCCAGGTGCCGGCCGACGTCTCCGAGACGGCCATGGAGCCAGCGGTCACCGTACCGGCGCCCGTGGTGGCGGTGGACGCGTTCCATGCGGCCATGGTGCCCGCGCCGCCGGCGAGGAGCAGTGCGGCGGAAGCGGCAGCGATGGCGCCCTTGGTGGTCTTGTTCATCTGATGTGTCCTTTACTTGAACAACCAACGCCAGTGCGGAAGTGCACTGTCGGTACATCGAGAGTTCCGGCCACCAATCGGCCGTGCCTCGTGGTCCAACCCGATTGCGCGGGTCGGGTCAGCTGTGCAACGCGCCTGGGCGCATCAGCTGAAGTTTTTTGGGGGGCAGGGGCTCTCGCCCCTGTCCGGGTAATGCCGAAAGTCCGGCGAGTCGTGAACGACTAGCTGCCGAAGCTACCGAAGACGTCCAAGCTGCCGAGGGAACCGGTGCTGCTGCCGCTGCTGCCGCCGGGATCGGTGGGCTCTGCCGCGACCGTCACGGTGACGGGAGTCGACGCCGGGCCGGTGCCGCCGGCGTTGCTCGCGGTAGCGGTGATCGGATGACTACCGACCTCGGTGATCGTCAGCTGGCAACTGAAGTTGCCGTTCGTGTCCGCCGTGGCGGTGCAGCTCTTGCCGCCGCCGGTCACGGTGACAGTGCTGCCGGGCTCAGCCGTACCGGAAACCGTGACCGGAGTACCGGTCTCGACCTCGGCCGCGTCGAGGGTCAGGCCGGTGGGAGCAGCGGGTGCCACCACCACGACGGGCTCGTCCTCGATGAGCTCGAGGTTCCAACCGCCGTCGATCTGGTTGCCCTGCACAACCTCACCACCGGGAATGCCCAGGATGAAACCGACCTGCACACCGACGTTCGTCGTGACAGGCTTCTTCGCCAACTCAATGCGAGTTGCCGAGTTCACACCGGGACCGATCTGAACCTGCTGCCCCTTCTGGCTGCCGATCTGACCCTGCACGGTCGCGGTGCCGCCGTCGGTAACCGACCAGCCCTGGCTGAAGAGGGTGAGGGTCGCGGGTACGTCGCAGATGTTGCGAACATCGAAGGTCAGCACTGTGCCGGAGTCCCCGGGGACCGGGATGTAGCCGGTGCCGACGGGGCCGAAGGCGCTCGGAGCGACCCAGGCCCCGCCGTTCTGGGACATCTGCAGGCACGTGTCGGTGATGTCGTCACCCGGAGCGGCTGAGGCCAGGCTGGGTGCGAGCAGTGCACCCGAGGCCGCGAGGAGCAGTGCAGCCGGCAGCGCGGTGAACACCGCCGCGGTGCGCCGAGGAAGACGGGCTACGCGTCCGCCCCCGACCGGGAAGAATCGAGACATGTGAAGACTCATTTCGTCTGTCCCGTTACCGGGCATGTGGATTGAAAGACGCCAGATCCAGTTCACGTACGCCCCGGAGCGGGGGTAGAGAACAGGCGCCTGTCGTTAGTGCCAAACACGTTGCGGAAAGCTTTCGAGCCGAACCACTATCCCTGTATGCCCTCGCTCATACATAGCCAGCAATTTGCATCGGATCAATTTCTACCACACGTTTCAACTTATGTGTCAGCTTTTCTGGTCAGATGTTCAGTTGCCCTGCGAATGACCGACGCGGGGAGTTTCAGTCCGCTAACCAGGAAGGTAAGAAATAGTTAGCTATGCGTCATAACTAATTCACCGAAGAAAGAAAAATCGGTAACGAACCGAGTCGCCGTTTCGATTGACATAATCGAACAGTTAACAAACTTTTGGTTTGTTTCAATGACATAGTCCGTACTTCAATCCCGAGCGTAGCGACATTTCAGCAAACAGACAGGCCGTCGAACTGACGCCTACCAGGGCACCCCTGCCGGCCGGCACTACCTACGCGTCTTCGCTGTCACAGCACGCTGCCGCGTAGTCGTAGCGGCACACGGCCTCCGGCAGACGACTACCGGCAACACTCGCAACTCAATTGCATGCGGCCATGATTCACGATCGAAGAATTACCCTGACTCCAATTAGCCTGAAGATAAACGCAATTTAGCGAACCTCATTCGACCAATAGCCAATTCCATTGAGCATCAGATTCAATGGCCAGATCGAATCGACAAGTCTCGCCGTCGAAGCACATCGCCACGTACGGAAAATTCGAGCTTATCGACGGAGAAGTGTCGACGTCCAGGGTGGGATCGCCCCACAACCGGCGACGCGCACTGACAATGCACACAGGACGATTGCAGGAATCGTCCTTACGGAATCTGCACTCCACCAACAGATTTGTCCGAAGTGTCAACACTCGGCCATTTGCCACGATTGTCCATCTCGGGCTAAAATGCGGCCATCGCCGCCGACGCGTTCTCCTCGGGCGCGGCAATTATCACGCCCGAGGAGAAGGGCGAGGAACTACGCCTCGAAGATCGTGTCGCCGCCGACAACAGTACGAAGAACCTTCAGTGCCGAAAGGTCACCTTCATTACCGTCCAACGGATCTCCTTCGAGCACAACAAAATCCGCCAAAAGTCCTACGGCTATCCGACCTTTGTCGGTTGCCTCACCCGTAATACGCGCGGCGGAACTTGTGTAGCCGGACAACGCAACGTACGCGCTCACCCGCTGATCGGCGCCCAGAACGTGGCCTTCACGGGTTACCCGGTGTACAGCTGTGTTCATGGTGAAGAGTGGATTGACCGGAGTAACCGGGCAATCACAATGCAGGCCAAAGGGAAGACCGGCAGCAACAACAGATGCCACGGGACTGATCCGCTCGCCGCGCCCCGGACCCAGGAAACGATCACGATGGCGATCGCCCCAGTAGTAGACGTGATTGACAAAAATCGATGCCACGACGCCCAATTCGACCATCCGAGAAATCTGATCGTCACGCAGCGTTTGTACGTGCTCGAGGCGATGCGCGATATCAATCTCAGGGTGCGCAGCCTGTGCCGCCTCAATCGCGTCGAGCGCAAAGTCGATGGCCTGATCACCGTTCGTGTGGATAGCGACCTGCCGTCCCGCAGCATGATGCTCGTCAACCAGCACATTGAGTGAGCCCGACGGAATAGCCATTCCGCCGCAATGGCAACCACCCAGATCGTGGTACGGCTTGGTCAATGCCGCAGTGTGCAACTGAATCGAACCGTCCGAAATCAGCTTCACACCACCCACATTCACCAAGGCGGTCGGTTCGGGAATCTCACCCAACTGATCATGCACCCCATGACCGAGGTACAAGCGCGCACGCAGACGCAGCTCACCCACCTCGTCGAGTTCACGGTAGGTGTCGTACATCTCCGCCGTGACATACATGTCGTGGAAGCTCGTCACGCCCACCGATGCCATGACGCTCTGAGCACGCAGTACCGCGAGCTTGGAAGCATCGCCGTCCATGGCCGGGGTCAGGTGATGCACCAGGGACATTGCCGGCACTTCGCACAGTTCGCCGGTCGGAACGCCGTCGGCGTCGCGGACGATGACACCGCCCTCCGGATCGACCGTCGTAGCATCGATACCGGACTTCTCCAAAGCGAAGGAGTTGACATAGACGCCATGGGCAGACAAGTGCCGCACCAAGATCGGATGCTTCGTCGACGCCCGGTCCAGATCAGCCGTTGTCAATCCCCGGTCTTCGGCAACCAGGCTGTCGTCGAATCCCCACGCCTGGACAAGTTCGCCGGCCGGCGTTGTCGCCGCACGCGCACTCAGCGCGGCTACGACCGCCTCGATCGTGGGGCACGCACCCGTCGTCGCTTCGACGTCACCGAGCATCATCCCCCACATGATCGGGTGCAGGTGCGTCTCGATGAATCCGGGAACAACCACTGCCCCGGCCAAATCCACAACCGGTACGTCAGGGCCGGCCAATGCAGTGATCTCGGCGTCGGATCCGAGCGCCACGAATCTGCCGTCCTTGGCGGCAAGAGCCGTCGACGCACCAACGGTGTCGTCGTCCATGGTTTTGATGTTGCCGTTGATGTAGATACGGTCGGCCGCCAAAGTCATGCCTTTATCTCCGTTCGTTGTCCGACACCAGGCGTCGGCGATTTCACTGCAGGCTGGCGCGTCGCGACAACCACTCCGGCAAGAATCAACACCGCACCCACAATCTGCACGATGCTGGGAATCTGAGAAAGAAGGACGGCGCCGAACAGCAATGCCGACGCCGATTGCAATACCAGGCTGGCAGCGATATTTCCCGCCGGCAGGCGCTGGCTGGCACTCGCTACCAACAGCCAGCCCACTACCTGAGAAACCAAGGCCAACAGAATGAGCCAACCTTGCGCCGCCAAAGGTGGTGCAAGATCAAGAGTTCCGGTGACCACACCGAACAATCCGGCCGTCGCACCGGTGGCCGCAGTGGAGACCAGCATCGGCAGCCCAGTCCTACCGGCAGCACGCGTCGCCAAGCCCATCATGAAGATGTACACGGCATAGGCTCCCGCCGCGATGACAGCAAAGGAAGCACCGACCGCCGGGTTGGCTCCAGTCAGCGAGGTACTCATTCCCGCGACAAGTGCAACGCCGACAAAGAGCAGAGGCATGCTCGTCAGGAGTTCCCGAGTGATGCGCTGTCGCAGAACCACGTACCCGAGGATAGCCACGAATACCACCTGCAGGTTCAGCAGAACCGTCGACAAACCTGCGCCGATCGAGTGAATCGCCTCGTGCCAGAGAACCAGATCGATTCCCAGGAATACTCCGGCAACTACGGCCTTGATCACCCACCCGCCACTCGACGGATGTGCCGACGGGCGCCGTCGTTGCACGAGGACCACGATCACGAGCGGGATCAAGGCGTAAAGGCACCGAAAGAACGCGCCGGTCGCGGGCGAAGTGCCGGACAGGTCGTACAGGATTGACGTCATCCCCAGGATGGTGGCGCCGGTGACAACTACCTGCAGATCTCGGCGCCGTTGCGAATCGCCGGTTCCAGCGGCAGCAGCCCCCGAAGATACATCATCACTCATGGTGATAAACTATCACCTAGATGCCGCTGCCCCCACAAGGGAAGATGTACTGATGAGAATCCCGGTCACCCGCGAACGCATCATCGCCACCGCCGCCGAACTCGTGGACAGTCGCGGCCCCGACGCCCTGGTTCTCAGTCAACTCGCCGAAACTCTCGACGTCCGTCAGTCAGCTCTCTACAAGCATGTGGACGGTGTCGACGACGTCCAACATCGACTCAGCCTGCTCGCGCGTCACATGCTCGCCGAACACCTCCGCGCCGCTGCCGTCGGACTCGCCAAGGACGACGCGGTCTTCGCGCTCGCCGACGCGTGGCGCGGTTTCGTCCGCACCCACCCCGGCCTGTACGCCATCACCGACCGCTACCCCACCGCCCCGCACGCCGACCTCGTGGCCGCCGTCGGCGAGGTGGTCGACGTCATCAACCGCGTCATCGCGGGCTACGGACTGAGCGACGACGATTCCGAGCAGGCCGCGTGGTCCCTGCGCAGCGCCCTCCACGGCTTCTGTGTACTGGAAGCTCAAGAAGGCCATCCCGCCGGAGCCGATCCCGACCGCACCTATCGGCGCTTGGTCGAACTCCTGTGTGCGGGCATCGCCCGGATGTAGCTGGGACATTCCGACAACGCCACGGCATGGTTGGACGCGGCCGTGCTGATCGCGCTGGTCGCCGTAGCGGTTCTGGCCTTGGTCGTTAGACCCTCTCGCGGAAATCCAACCCGAAGGTGACGATTCCTTCCACGTCCACGTCATAGATTTCCACGCCTTCGGCAACATGCGGGGTATCCGAACCAAATGCGACTGCCACCTTCGAACTTGCATTTCTGGTCATATCCAGCACAAGTTCGACGGCCTCCGCAGGCGAGAACTGTTCACGTACTGCAGCAATCACGTCGACCGGGACGAAGCCGGGCTGCCACACCATCGCATCGGCCAACGAAAGTGCAGCCTTGTGACGAGGCGACAAACCACTGTTCGCATAGTTGTCCACCTTGTCGAAGAGCGCCTCATCCGCGCCGGCTTCCAGCGCAGAGTTCATCAGCAAGATCGGCGGAAACCTGGCCCTTCAGGGCCGGGAGGAAGCCGCTCGGGATTGCGCAGAAACCGCGGGGTGCGGGTGTGACTGGTTCGGGGTGTCGTGCTGTTCGTGGGACGTAGACACAACTGCGACTGTGTCGGATTCGGATTCGCGTCGGACCCCCATGCAATGATCTGTCGTATCGGGTTGTGGGGTCCGGTGCGAACACTTTTTTGGGGTGGTGGTGAAAGTGAAGCGGATCGTGATGATCAAACTCGCCGTCACCGACGAGCAAGCTGCCGCCTTGAAGCAGACACTGCTCACCTGCAACCGTGCAGCAGATTTCGTTTCCGATGTCGCTCAACAATCCTCTGATCGTCGCGCGTTCACGCTGCACCATTCGGTGTACACCCAGATCAAGTTGCTCGGGTTGTCGGCGCAGCCAGCGGTCCGGGTGATCAAAAAGGTGTCCGACGCCTACACCGCGCGGTCGGCGAATCTCAAAGCCGGAAACTACGGACGGGTCGGGTCGAAACGGTATGTGTCAGTGGCGGATACCGCAGTTCACTTCCGGCCGTTGTCGGCGCAACCGTTCGACGACCGGTGCCTGTCCTGGCAACTCGATTCCTCGACCGTCTCCATCTGGACCACCTCGGGCCGGATGAAGGGTGTGCCCTTCGCATGCGCGCCCTGGCAACAGAAACTTCTGACGGACCGCAAAGGCGAATCCGATCTCGTTTTCCGCGACGGCAATTTCTATCTGTATGCGACCGTTGATCAACCCTCCCCGACACCTGTCGTACCGGCGAAAGATCCGGTGGCTGGTTGGGTGGGAGTGGATTTGGGGATCGTGAACCTCGCGGTCACCACCGACGACGACCCTGCTGAGCTCGACGTCCGGTGGTCCGGCGGCGCGGTCACCGCGCGCCGTAAGAAGAACCTAGTGATGCGGACGGCCCTGCAGAAGGTCGGAACGAAGTCCGCGAAGCGGAAGTTGAAGACTCGGCGACGGAAGGAACATCGGTTCGCCACCGACATCAACCATCAACTGTCGAAAACAATTGTCGCTCAGGCACAACGCACCGACCGCGGTATCGCGATAGAAGACCTATCGGGGATCCGCGATCGGGTACGGCTGGCCAAGAAACAACGAGCACAGGTGCATAGCTGGGCATACTCCCAGTTGCGCAACTTCGTCGACTACAAAGCGGAGATGGCGGGGGTGCCGGTGGCGGTGATCAACCCGCGAAACACGTCCCGTACCTGCTCGCAGTGTGGGTTCTGTGATGTCAAGAATCGTCGCAGTCAATCGGTGTTCGTGTGCCGGGAGTGTGGGTGGGCGGGGCATGCGGACCATAATGCTGCCCTCAACATTGCCGCGCTCGGGCATGAGAAGTATTGGGTCGCTCAGTCAACCGGCCTATAGCAGCCACCGCCCTAGCATCCAGTTAGGTTGGTGAGCAGCAAACCTGGCCCTTCAGGGCCGGGTAGTTGATTCGAAGAGATTTGCACAACCGGCAATTATGCTGGCGGGCTTGGCGGAATCGCACCAGTTCCGTGGTGACAGGATCGAGATTCCGCAACCGCGCCACGCCGCGTGAGAAAACGGCGGTCTCCACCGACAATTCGGATTCTAGCCACTCCTGCGGCGTCGGCCATACCTCAGCAGGCGGACCGAACAACAGTTCCAGAACGTGCAGCAGTCGCGGAACCCAGTCCGCAACATACACACCGAAGACGAATTCCTTGGCTGCGCCGCCTAACTCGTTCATCATTGCCGCGCGCAAGGCGTCGTCGACGTTCGAGACGTCGATACTGAACTGTTCCGCAAAGCCCCGCGCAGACGAATCCGGCGCGATCTCGATCGGCGACGGTACCGGCAAAGCCTACAGCCTCAGGGCCTCGGCGCACGTTGTGCGGGCTAGCGTGCCGAGAACACCCGGACTGGTGAAGATCATGCGATGCAGAATCTCCGACGCCTCCGGGGCGTAACGGCGAAGCACCACCGCCGCATCGTCGTTGCTCCAACGTTGTTGCTGCTCAGTGACGTCCATAGATCGTACCCACCCATACTTCACTCAGGGCCTGCGTTGCCGCAGCCACGTCGGTCGATTTCTGATCACCGATCCAGTAGCGATTACCCAGACGGACGATGCTCTCGAGGAGAATGAGGGCAACCATCCGACTGTCCGCGCCCACCGGGGCCCGCGCCGCTGCACGTTCCGAGTCGATCACTGCTGCAACGGGTTCCACAAAACCCTCCAGCCCGTTGTTCCAGAGGTCATCGACCCCGGGATCGGATGCCCGGGCATCTCGCATCGCCCGAAACAGGTGTGGGTGACGCATCCAGGTATCCCGAACCGCGCAGATCATCTGTTCGACCTGTCCGGCCGGGTCGGCAGCACCACCGGAATAGATGGCAGACGCCGCTGCCACCTCTTCGTCCACAACCTTGCTGAGTTCGCTGACGGCGGCAGCTTTGTTCTCGAAATAGAAGTAAAACGCCGATCGTGTGACACCGGCAGCTTTGGAGATGTCGCGGACATTGAGTTCGTTGAGAGTTGTTGTCTCCAAAAGATTTTCCAGGGCACGCAGAATAGACTCGCGACGAAGTTCACCCTTGTCTGATCTCCCGGCCTCAACGCCGTCTCGCACTGCCGAATCCACATTCCACCTTCATCAGACCAGTCAAGTGAGCCAGACCACATCGTAGGCACAGTTTTGACACGTGTCAATAGTGCTGGATTCGACCCGTCCGCCACTCGAAAAGCCTCAGTCCCGCTCACCGGGAATGCCCATGTTGCCGCTGCGTCAAATGCGGTTTTCTCTCCACTATTCACATCCGGGAAGTTGCAAATCTGCACTGCACCTAGATATTTCGATTCACTCACTGCCCGCCGCGGCGTCTCGACACAACCGTGCGGTTCAACCAGAGTCAAAGGAATCACCGTGACCAATACAGCGCCGCCCGTCACTGAACACCCCGCCGCCCCGTTCCCGTGGCCGCGTCCCCCGATCGACCCGCCGGCGGAGTACCAGTGGCTGCGGGAAAACGCCCCAATCTCCCGCGTCGACCTCATCGGCGGCGAAAAGGCCTGGCTCATCACCCGTTACGACGACGTGCGCTCCATCCTGTCCGACCCTCGCGTAAGTGCAGACAGCCGCAACCCCGGATACCCCCGGTTCGGCGCACCACAAGAACCCGAAGACCAGCGCCTCTTCCTGCGCATGGACGGCGCCGAGCACGAGATCTTCCGAAATCTGCTCTCCAAGAACTTCACCCTCACCGCTATGAAGAAGATCCGTCCGGCATTGCAGGAACTCGTCGACACCACGATCGACGAGATGCTCGCTCAGCCCGAAGGCCAGACGGACTTCGTGAAGTCGCTTGCCCTCCCCATCCCCAGCACCGTTCTGAGCTGGATCCTGGGTGTACACGCCGAAGACCGCGCATTCTTCAACAAGGCCGCCGACGAGGCCTTGATGGCCAATGACCTCACCAACCCCGACGCTATGGGCCGCGCTATCGCCGCCATGAACGATCTACGCGGCTACATTCGCAAGATCGCGAACGAGCGTGCAGAGCTTGATGATCCGGGCGACGATATCATCGGTCAGCTTGTTGCCGCCGAGCGCGCCGGAACCATCACAATGATGGACGTCGAGAACTCCGGCTTCCTGCTCATCATCGCCGGCCACGACACCACCACCAACATGACCGCCCTCGGCATGTACACCCTGCTCCAGCACCCCGAGCAGTGGGCGCAGATGCAGGAGAACCCGGCACTGGTCCGCAACGCCGTCGAAGAACTCCTGCGCTACCTGACCGTCGTTCACCTGGTCATCCTCCGATGCTCCACCGAGGACATAGAAATCGGCGGCGTCACCATCCCCGCCGGCGAGGCCATCATTCCACTCAACCTCTCCGCCAACCGCGACGACGCCCACTTCCCCGGCGCCGACGCACTGGACATCCACCGAAAAGCGCGCGATCACTTCGCTTTCGGCTACGGAGTCCACCAGTGCATCGGCCAAGCTTTGGCCCGCCTCGAACTGCAGATCATCTTCGAAACCCTCGCTCGCCGCGTACCGACACTCAAGCTCGCCGTCGAACCGGAAGAATTGCAGTTCAAGATGTGGTCCGGAATCAACGGCGTCTTCTCCCTTCCCGTCACCTGGTAGCCCACCCCTCACCTCAGGAGCACTACGCATGATCAGTTTCACCGGCAAAACCGTTGTCCTCACCGGATGTTCGTCCGGCATCGGCGCCGAGGCTGCCACCAAGCTCGCCGCTCTGGGTGCCCACGTCATCGGAGTCGACCGCGTTGCCTCGACCGACGCCTCGATCAGCCAGATGATTGTCGGCGATCTCTCGACCCAGGCAGGCGTCGCGGCAATCGCCGAGCAGATCAACGGCCCCGTCGACGTCCTGATCAACAACGCCGGCGTCGCAGCCACACTGCCATGGCGCACAGTCATGTCGATCAATGCGCTGGCACCGCGGGACCTCACCCGTCTACTCCTGCCCAAGTTCTCCCTCGACCCGGCCGTCGTCACCACCGCGTCGCAAGCCGGATTCATGTGGCAGCAGAGTTTCGGGCGACTCAATACCTTTCTTGCCATTGACAACTGGGACGAAGCACTGGAATCACTCGCAGACTTCCCCGGCGTCGAGGACGTTTGTTACAACCTGTCCAAGGAAGCTGCCATCATCAATGCCGGTAACCTCGCCGTCGACGGCAAGCACATCGGCCTACGATCCAACTCTGTCTCCCCCGGCACCGTCGGGACACCGCTACTGAAGGACTTCACCGCCACCATGGGTGACGCGGCAATCTCCGGCGCCGTCACCTGGGCCGGACGTCATGCCGAGCCCGGTGAGATTGCCGACGCCATCATCTTCCTCGCCTCGTCCGACGCGTCGTGGATCAGCGGGGCCGATATCCCCATCGACGGCGGATTCAGCGCCATGATCTTCCGCTCGTACATCGCACCAGCCATGGCCGCCGCCGGCACCACCGCCTAGTCAGGAGCACTTCTCATGAGCATCGACAACGACCTGATCTCGATCAACCCCGCCACGCTGGAAGAGGTGGGACGCACCCCGGTCACCACCGTGGCCGAACTCGACGCGAAAGCTGTTGCCGCCCAATCGGCATTCCAGAGCTGGCGCACCTCGCGGAGCGTCCGGCAGGGCATGCTCGCCGCGTGCTCCTACGAACTGATGCGGCAGAGTTCCGCGATCTCGGCGCTCCTCACCTCCGAGCAGGGTAAGTCCCTCAGCGACTCGAGCGGTGAAGTCTGGATCTCGGCCCGCTGCCTCGCGCACTTCGCTCGTCTCGACTGGGCCGACGAATCACCAGCACCAGAATCGCCGATCCGCGAAGCACGAATTCAGCACCGGCCCTTGGGCGTCGTCGCAGCCATCGTGCCGTGGAACTTTCCGATCTTCCTGATGATGGCCAAGATCGCGCCCGCACTGGCCGCCGGTAACACGGTGCTGGTCAAACCGGCCGAGTCGGTGTCACTGGTTGTCGGCGAGGTTGTCCGCATCCTGCAGACCATTCTTCCCGAAGGCGTCCTCGACATCGTCTACGGCGGACCCGATACGGGCAAGGCCCTGATCGAGCATCCCGCCGTGCGCAAGGTGTCGTTCACCGGTTCCACCGGCGTCGGCAAGGCAATCATGAAGCAGGCCGCCGAGACCATCACGCCGGTCACCCTCGAATTGGGCGGCAATGATCCCGCGATCATTCTCGACAGCGCAGATATCAACTACGCTGCGGGCTTCTTGGCGCACTCCGCATTCTTCAACAGCGGGCAGATGTGCATCGCACCCAAACGCGCGTACGTTCCCGCAGACAAGGTCGACGCCTTCTGTGCCACCTTCGCCGCCGTCATGTCGACGATGGTGGTGGGAGACGGCGCAGTACCCGGCACCACCGTCGGCCCCCTGCACAACGCAGCGCAACTCGAATACGTGCAAGGACTGCTGGACAAAGCCCGCGCCGACGGAGCCGACATCACCGGCGGCGAACGGATCACCACCCTGCCCGGTTACTTCATGGAGCCTGCGCTGGTGCGCGGGGTCGACGACAACAGCGACATCGTCAAGTTCGAACAGTTCGGCCTGGCATTCCCCGTGGTCGCCTACACCGATGTCGACGACGTCGTCGCAACCCTTAACAGCCAGGAATTCGGTCTCGGCGCCTCGGTCTGGGGCGAGCAGTCCGCCGCCGTCGAGATCGCTGAGCAGATCGACGCAGGCCAGGTGTGGGTCAACACCCACAACGCACTGGAGGTGGAACTCCCCTTCGGCGGCGTGAAGAGTAGTGGCTTCGGCCGCGAAGGTGGCGAGGCCGGTGTCCACGATTTCCTGGAGACGCGGGTGCTGAGTATCAAGTTCTGACCTGATCGTGAAGGGTTTCGTTCGCTGAGCGAGCGAAATCCTTCACAATCGTCGCCGGGAATATCTTCTGTTCGACATTGTTGACTCCTCATGAGATAGTTGAACAGTCAACTACTTGAGCACGAGGAGAACGACATGCCTGCTGTAACAGTCGAGAACATCCTGGCCCTGCCCCGCCTCGACGAGTCGGCAGCGTCGGCAGTCGACCGCCCAGTCAAGAGCATCACCACCGCGCCGGTCGGATACGAAGGCGAAGGCTTCCCCGTACACCGCGCATTCGCCGGCATCGATCTCTCGGCACTCGACCCCTTCATTCACATGGACCAGATGGGCGAGGTCAACTACGCACCCGGTGAACCCAAGGGCACCCCGTGGCACCCGCACCGCGGCTTCGAAACCGTCACCTACATGATCGACGGCATCATGGAGCACCAGGACTCCAACGGCGGCGGCGGCGTGATCAGCGGCGGCGACACTCAGTGGATGACCGCCGGCGGCGGCATCCTCCACATCGAAACTCCCCCGGAGCACCTCGTCCTCAGCGGCGGCCTGTTCCACGGCGTCCAACTGTGGGTGAATCTGCCCCGAGACAACAAGATGGCAGCACCGCGCTACCAGGACATCACCGGCAGCAAGGTTGCACTGCTCTCGTCCCACGACGGCGGCGCACTCGTACGCGTCATCGCCGGAGAAATCGCCGGACATGCCGGACCTGGTTCGACCTACACGCCGATCGCCCTGTCCCACACGACGATTGCACCCGGCGCCAGCGTCACCCTGCCGTGGAACCCGGACTTCAATGCCATCGTCTACGTTCTTGCCGGTGAGGGTACCGTCGGCGCCGAGCGTCGGCCCGTTCGCGCCGGACAGACAACCGTCTTCGGACGCGGCGACTCCATCACCATCGCAGCCTCCGATCGCCAGGACTCCCGGACCGAATCGCTCGAGGTCTTCATCCTGGGCGGCAAGCCGATCCGCGAGCCCATCGCCATGGCCGGACCGTTCGTCATGAACACCAAGTCCGAGGTCATGCAGGCCTTCGAGGACTACCAGGCCGGACGCCTCGGCTCCATCCCGGCAGCTCACGAAACACTGAGCTGACATGTCATCGGCAGTGGTTCAGCGTGCGCACGAACGTGCGCACCTGAACTACGGCTGGCTCACGTCGCGTCACAGCTTCCCCTTCGCCGGAAACTTCGACCACACCGCGTACGCGCACGGACTTCTGCTGGTCAACAACGACGACATCATCGGCGTCGGCAACGGTTTCGACACCCATCAACATCTCGACACCGAAATCGTGACGTGGGTGCTCAGCGGTTCCCTGGTCCACCAGGATTCAGCCGGGCACACCGGCGTCATCCACCGCGGACTCGCGCAACGAATGAGCGCGGGAACCGGAATCCTGCATTCCGAGCGCAACGACACCCGGCGCGCCGACGGTACCCGCGCCACTGAACCGGTCCATATCGTCCAAATGTGGATTCCGCCAGACGAATCCGCGATCACCCCGAGCTATCAGGAGCTCGATGTCAATGCCGAACTCGACGCTGGTGGCTTGATCATATTGGCGTCGGGGATGCCCGCGCACCGCGACCACAGCGCCATCACACTCCATAACAAGTACGCGGCGCTACACGTCGCACGACTCGACGCCGGCGATTCGATAATTCTGCCGGACGCTCCGTATGTCCACGCCTACATTGCCCAAGGTTCTACAACCGTCGAAGACATCGGCCTGCTATCGACCGGAGATTCCTTGCGAATCAAGGGAACCGGAGGTCACCGCATGCGTGCAACCGAATCTGCCGAAGTCCTGATCTGGGAGATGCACGCCGGATTTCGGTGACACCTCGTAGGCTGACGTGATCCAGACCCGAAGGAGAAACGCCATGCCGGCGCTCGCAACCCCACACATCGACGTACACCGATCCGGCGATCGCTTGAAATCCCGCATCTCCTGGCTGGATTCGAAGCACTCCTTCTCCTTCGGACAGCATTACGATCCCGACAACACCCACCACGGCCTTCTCCTCGTCAACAACGACGACACCGTGCTCGCCGGAAGCGGATTCGACACGCACCCACACAAAGACATGGAAATTGTCACGTGGGTGCTCCGCGGTTCACTGGTCCACCAGGACTCCATCGGCCATTCCGGTGTCATCTATCCCGGGCTCGCGCAGCGGATGAGCGCCGGCCGCGGAATCATGCACAGCGAAAAAAACGATTCCTGGCGCCTCGGCGGCCAACAGCATTCCGATCCCGTGCATTTCGTCCAGATGTGGGTGGTCCCCGACGAGGGCGGTCTGACCCCCGGATACGAACAACTCGAAATCGACGACGAACTCCTGCGCGGCGGCCTGATCCCCGTCGCTTCGGGAATGCCTCAGTACAAGGATCATTCGGCCATCCGCATCAACAACAAACATGCGGCTCTGCACGTCGCTCGTATGCACCCCGGTAAGGCTGTGCAACTTCCGAGCGCACCATTCCTGCACGTGTTCGTCGCCGAAGGCACCGTAGAAATGGAAGGCGTCGGGACGCTGTATCAAGGTGACGCGGTGCGCCTGACCTCCTCCGGCGGACAACAATTGACCTCCGAAACCGGAGCAGAAGTCCTCGTCTGGGAAATGCACGCCCGTATCGGTGGTTGAGACCTGCCGCAGTCGGCGCCCAGCACGCCGGTAATACTCGACTGATGAGCATCGACAGCCCCGCACCCACCGTCAAACTTGATCCCCTCAACACCTTGATGAATGTGCGTGCAGCCTCGATAGCACCCGGAGACCTGGCATTCGTCCAGACCATCGGTGGCCGATTCCACGATCATCGCGGCCGTACCGTACTCGGATCCCTCGGAGTCATGATCGACGGCGCCATGGGCGGAGCCGTGTACTCGGGACTCACCTCGGGGCATCAGTCGGTGCTCGCACAGGTCACGGTCAGTGCCGCCGCCGATATCCCCACCACTGGATCCGTCAGTGCCACAGGCGAACTCATACACCTCGACGACGGCGTCGGGCTCGCGTCGGGACAACTCCGCAGCGAAGACAACATCCCACTGGCAGTGATGGCCGGGCGCGCCATGATCGTCTCGCGAGCGCCCGTCGTCGCACCCGACGAATACATTGCCGGCCCAGCCCTCGAGGTGCCGGCGCCCGAAGAAACCAGCGACTTGATCGGCCTGAGCGGATCTGCCGTCGTCGAGGGAATCCTCGCCGGAACAATCAAACGCGGACCACTCGCCGGACTCCTCGACCTCACCCTGACCGAGGTGACCCCCGGTTCCGTCGTCGGCGAACTCGCACCGGTGGAATGGATGGCCAATCCCCTCGGTGCTGTGCAGGGTGGCGTGCTCATCTCCGCCGTCGATGCCATCACCGGACTCGCCGCCCAGACCCTGACCAACGCCGCCCAGGACTACCGCGTCCTCGACCACAAAATCGACTTCCTGCGCTCCCCCGGCATCGGTGGCCCCGTCATGCGCGCCGAAGCCGACGTCATCCGCTCCGGTCGACGGCTCGCACTCATCGAATCGCGCATCGTCGACCACACCGGCCAGGTCTATGTCCGAGCTACCTCCAGCGTCCAAATGCTCTCCCAGGAAGCTCACAGCCAGTAGGCAGGTGCGAACCAGGTCGGTCGTCCACCATTGAAGCAACAGCCCACAATGGAGGTAGACGCGTGAACAAAGAGATCGAAGCGAGCCGACAACGAGTGAGCCGTCGTCGGGCCCTGGCCCTCGGCGGAACCATCAGCTTGGGCGGCCTCATCGCCGCATGCGGCGGAAACAGTGGCAGTACCACCACGTCGACCACTGCGGCGGCATCGACAACCACCGCTTCCGGCTCCTCTGCCGCAGCAGTTGCCTCCAGTAGCTCGGTCACCGCTCTACTTGCCAAGGCACCTCAGTGCGTCATGAGTAAGGAAGAAACTCAGGGCCCCTACTGGTTCGACGTCGACTCCATCCGCAGTGACATCCGCGAAGACCGCCCCGGCACCACCCTGCAGGTCGCCATGCGTGTGCAGGACAACAGCCAGTGCAACGTCGACGGCAGTATCGGTGCCGTCAGCAACGCGGTTGTCGAAATCTGGCATTGCGACGCCGGCGGCGTGTACTCCGGCTTCGAATCCGGATCCGTCAGCGCAAATGGTGGCGGCGCAATGGGCGGTGGCGGCGGAACTCCCCCAACCGGCGGAATGGGTGAACCCCCGTCAGGCGGCGGCATGGGCCAACCCCCGTCAGGCGGCGGCATGGGCCAACCCCCGTCAGGCGGCGGAGGCATGGGTGGCTCGATGGGCGGCTCCGGTGAAACTTCCGACGGCTCCTACAGCGTCGGCGACAGCGAAGCCGCCACCACTGACGACGGCACCTACCTTCGCGGCGCCCAGACCACCGACGCCAACGGCATCGCCCAGTTCACCACTATCTTCCCGGGCTGGTACATGGGCCGCACCACACACATTCACGTCAAGGTGCATATCGACAAGAAGACCGTCCTCACGACGCAGACCTTCTTCGACGAGACCCTCCTCGACGAGGTGTACTCAACCAGTCCGTACAGCGAGCACACCGGCCGCGAGAGCAACACCACCAACGCCAGCGACGGGATCTTCGACCAGACCGGGATCATGACCGTCGAAAAGCAGTCGGACGGCACCTACCTCGCAGTCATCAACCTAGGCATCGACGCCTGACCTGATTGTGAAGGATTTCGTTCGCTGAGCGAGTGAAATCCTTCACAATCAGAGGGCTCCACAAATTTAGACCGACTGGTCCGATAATGTTCGCTAGTCAAGTTTGCGAGCATTGGGAGAATCAGTGAAGAAGAAGTTTGTCGGGGCACTGTTGTGCGCTACATCGGCCGTCGGTTTGGCACTCGCGGGTGGCGGTGTCGCCAACGCCGCCGGCACCTACATCCCCGCCGGCACCGATGGAACCTTCCGCGTCGGCGGCGGTGATGGCCAGATGTTGCCAGGCCTGTGGAGCACTTCCGGTGGCCGCTACTGCTACTGGGAGCGGACGGGCTACGGCCGAGACATCATCGACAACAATTTCGGCGGCGGCGCTGAAACAATCCAAGTGATGTGGGGCGACACAAGTTTCACCACCGACGATTGCGGAGCCTGGGTACGTCACGCTCCGGTTCCCAATCCGATCCCGGGACTTCCGCCTATCGAGGCTGTTGACTACCAGAACATGATGTCTCTACTCGTTCCGCTCGGCGTTGGGTCCGCGGCCGTGGGTTCATCGATGGGTTCATCATTGCTCCCCGCGCTCGTCTACGGAAGCTGATCTGATTCTGAAGGATTTCGTTCGCTGAGCGAGCGAAATCCTTCACGATCAGCAGGCGCATGGAACCTGCTGCCTTGTGCCGCGTCCAAGAAGACATGAACACCAACAAATTCATGGCCGCTCAGGACGGCGTCATCACCCGCGAGCAGGCGATGACCAGTGGCCTCAGCCCCGCCGCAATCTCGAGACGCCTCATCTCCGGCGAATGGACCGCACTCCGGGCCGGGGTCTACCTACGCGAGGATCGCGAACGAACACCCGAAGTGGATTTGCGCAGCGCCGTGTACAGCAGCGGCGGATGCGCGCACGGTTCCTCCGCTGCCTGGTGGCACGGACTACTCACGAAGCCGCCGCGCCAACACTCGGTGACAGTTCCGCTGTCTCGATCCGTCACGTGTGCCGGCGTCCGGGTGCGCCGACGCGACCTCGACCGGCGAGACATCGACAACCGCCGTTCTCTCCTCGTCACCAGCCTGCCGCTATCTGTGCTGGAAGCAGCGGTTTCCATCGAAGGGGGAACGGAGTTGATGGACCGAGCGCTCCAACGCCACACCTCGCTCCCGGCGCTCGAAGCAGCACACCGACGTAACCTCGGCCGCACGGGAAGCGCCGCTGCAGCCCGACTGTTGAAGGCCGCGGGTGAGGGCGGTGAATCCGAAGCGGAACGGATTTTGCACCACCTCTTGCGGCTTCACCGGATTTCGGGTTGGACTGCCCAGTACCGCAGCTGCGGCTACGTCATCGACGTGGCATTTGCCGCTCACGGCCTCGCAATCGAGGTCGACGGCTGGGCCTGGCACCGCGACGTGGATCGGTTCAACGCCGACGCAAACCGTCAGAACACGTTGGTGAACGCGGGCTGGCATGTTCTGCGCTTCACGTGGCATCAGCTGACGCTCACCCCGGACATGGTGGTGGCCCAGATCGCCCAAGCTCTGAGCGGGTCACGGTAGTGAGACTGAGCGGAATGTGATGATCGTGTAAGGATGGAGAAATGACCACGGCTCATCGCTCAGGCATCGACCTCACCCACCTCGAC
>NZ_JASHKR010000035.1:0-4591 GCF_030056815.1 Rhodococcus sp. IEGM 1379 | reverse complement strand
CTGGGATGTAGTGAAGCGTCGTGACGCCGAGCTGAGTTACAACTTGATGGGCTTCGAGGAACTGACCGAGCAGAATCCCGGATTAGATTGGGCTGCTTGGCTGTCCGGCCTGGGTACTACTTCCGAGAAGTTCACGGAGATCGTTGTTCGCCAGCCCGATTTCCTGCATAACTTCACCGCACTGTGGGCGTCGGAAGAACTCGACGACTGGAAGGCCTGGGCCGCCTGGAAAGTCATCCATTCACGCGCCCCGTACTTGCATTCGTCATTGGTGGACGAGAACTTCGCGTTCTACGGCACAACGCTCTCCGGTACCGAAGAGAACCGTGAGCGCTGGAAGCGCGGAGTCGGCATGGTCCAGGACCTGCTCGGCGAGGCCGTCGGCAAGATCTACGTGGAGCGCCACTTCCCGGCCGAGGCCAAGGTTCGCATGCTGGAGTTGGTCGGCAACCTCCAGGAAGCCTACCGCCGCAACATCTCCGACCTCGAGTGGATGAGCCCCGATACCCGCAAGGCGGCATTGGCCAAGCTCGACAAGTTCACTCCCAAGATCGGCTACCCCGACAAGTGGCGTGACTACTCCGGCCTGGAGATTTCAGCGACCGACGTCGTCGGAAACTACCGCGCCGGATACGCCGCGGAATACGATCGCGACCTCGCCAAGTTGGGTGGTCCCGTCGACCGCGACGAGTGGTTCATGACCCCGCAGACAGTCAATGCGTACTACAACCCGGGAATGAACGAAATCGTTTTCCCCGCAGCGATTTTGCAGCCCCCGTTCTTCGACGCTGCCGCTGACGACGCCGCTAACTACGGCGGAATCGGCGCAGTCATCGGACACGAGATCGGGCATGGTTTCGATGATCAGGGCGCCAAGTACGATGGCGACGGCAACATGGTCGACTGGTGGACCGACGACGATCGCACCGAGTTCAGCAAGCGCACAAAAGCTTTGATCGAGCAGTACAACGAATTCGAACCGAAGGAACTGCCCGGGCATCATGTCAACGGTGAGTTCACTATCGGCGAGAACATCGGCGATCTGGGCGGGCTCTCCATTGCGATCGCGGCGTACAAGATTGCGACCGAAGGCACCGAACCGCCCGTCATCGACGGCCTCACCGGTTTGCAGCGCGTGTTCTTCGGGTGGGCTCAGGTGTGGCGGACAAAGGCTCGTGAAGCCGAGGCTTTGCGTCGGCTCGCCGTCGATCCGCATTCACCGCCGGAATTCCGCTGCAACGGCGTAGTCCGCAACCTCGACATCTTCCACGAGGAGTTCGACGTCAAGCCGGGCGATGCACTGTATTTGGAGCCGGAAAAGCGCGTAAAGATCTGGTGACCCAATTCTGAAGGATTTCGTTCGCTGAGCGAGCGAAATCCTTCAGAATCAGTGGGTATTTACGCTCCGTACACCGGCGTCGGGGTCTCTGCCTTCTCCAGCAGCGAAGCGATGACGGGTCCGATTTCCTTGGGATCCCAGCGATCGCCCTTGTCTTCGCTCGGTCCGTGACGCCATCCTTCGGCGACGGTGATCTTTCCGCCCTCGATCTCGAAGACGCGACCTGTGACGTCCTTGGACTCGGCGCTACCGAGCCAGACGACGAGCGGTGAGACGTTCTCGGGAGCCATGGCGTCGAAGCCCTCTTCCGGAGCTGCCATCATCTCGGCCATTGCGCCGCCGGCACCGACCGTCATGCGGGTACGTGCCGAGGGCGCGATCGCGTTGACGCTGACGCCGTAGTTCTTGAACTCGGCTGCTGCCTGGATGGTCATCTCGGCGATGCCTGCCTTGGCTGCGGCGTAGTTGCCCTGGCCGATGGAGCCCTGCAGGCCCGCGCCCGAGCTGGTGTTGATGATGCGTGCGTCGATGACGTTGCCGGCCTTGGCCTGGGCGCGCCAGTAGGCAGCGGCGTGGCGCAGGGGCGCGAAGTGGCCCTTGAGGTGGACGCGCGTGACGGCATCCCATTCGGCTTCGCTCATGCCGACGAGCATGCGGTCGCGCAGGAACCCTGCGTTGTTGACCAGCACGTCGAGGCGACCGAAGTTGTCGATGGCGGTCTTGATGAGGTTCTCGGCACCGGCCCAGTCGGCGACGTCGTCGCCGTTGACTACAGCCTCGCCACCGGCGGCGATGATCTCGGCAACAACCTGCTCGGCCGGGCTTTCACCGGTCGCGGAGCCGTCGGCACCCGCACCGATGTCGTTGACCACTACCTTGGCGCCCTCGGCAGCAAATGCCAGTGCGTGTGCGCGTCCGATACCGCGGCCTGCCCCGGTGATGATGACTACGCGTCCGTCGACCAATCCACTCATTTTTATCTCCTATTGCACTCTGCTCGGGCTTGTCGGCTCCGCTTGTGTGCTAACTTACCAAGCAATCGCTTGGTTTGGTACACAGACGTAAGGAAACCCGATATGGGCATCAGCACCTCCTCCGACGGAACCGGCATCACCACGGTCACCATCGACTACGCGCCGGTCAACGCAATCCCGTCACAGGGATGGTTCGACCTGGCCGACGCGATCCTCGACGCGGGTAAGGACCTGGACACCCACGTAGTGATCCTGCGGGCCGAAGGCCGCGGATTCAACGCCGGCGTCGACATCAAGGAGATGCAGGCCACCGACGGCTACGACGCCCTGGTCGCCGCCAACCGTGGCTGCGCCGCAGCCTTCGCGGCCGTGTACGACTGCGCTGTTCCCGTCGTCGTGGCCGTCAACGGCTTCTGCGTCGGCGGCGGCATCGGCCTGGTCGGCAACGCTGACGTCATCGTCGCTTCCGACGACGCGATCTTCTCTCTCCCCGAGGTCGACCGCGGCGCACTCGGCGCAGCCACCCACCTCGCTCGCCTGGTACCGCAGCACATGATGCGCGCGCTGTACTACACGGCTCAGAGCGTCGACGCCCACACACTCAAGCAGTTCGGCTCGGTCTACGACGTGGTCCCGCGCGAGAAGCTCGACGACTGCGCCCGCGAGATCGCCGCCAAGATCGCTGCCAAGGACACGCGCATCATCCGTTGCGCCAAGGAAGCTATCAACGGCATCGACCCCGTCGACGTCAAGAGCAGCTACCGCCTCGAGCAGGGCTACACCTTCGAGCTCAACCTGCTCGGTGTATCCGACGAGCATCGCGACGAGTTCGTCGCAACCGGCAAGCCGCGTGAGAACGCAACCCAGAAGGAAGGCTGAGACATCATGGCTAGCAAGCGTGACAAGACAATGTCGCTCGACGAGGTTGTCGGCGAGCTCCGTAGTGGAATGACAATCGGATTGGGCGGCTGGGGATCTCGCCGTAAGCCGATGGCTTTCGTACGAGCAATCCTGCGCTCGGACATCAAGGACCTGACCGTCGTCACGTACGGCGGACCGGACCTCGGCCTGCTGTGCTCGGCCGGCAAGGTCAAGAAGGCGTACTACGGCTTCGTGTCCTTGGACTCCGCACCGTTCTACGATCCGTGGTTCGCGAAGGCTCGCACCAATGGCGAGATCGAATCCCGCGAAATGGACGAGGGCATGGTCAAGTGCGGCCTCGAAGCCGCCGCTGCCCGTCTCCCCTTCCTGCCGATCCGCGCAGGCCTGGGATCCGACGTCCGCAACTTCTGGGGCGACGAGCTCAAGACCGTCACCTCCCCGTACCCCGAGGCCGACGGCCGCTCCGAGACGCTGATCGCGATGCCCGCGCTCAACCTCGACGCGTCGTTCGTTCACCTCAACCTCGGCGACAAGCACGGCAATGCCGCCTACAACGGCGTCGATCCGTACTTCGACGACCTGTACTGCATGGCAGCAGAGAAGCGTTACGTCTCCGTCGAGAAGATCGTCGAGACCGAGGAACTGGTCAAAACCGTTCCGCTGCAGAATCTTCTGCTCAACCGCATGATGGTCGACGGCGTCGTCGAGGCCCCGAACGGTGCTCACTTCACACTGGCCGGCGAAAGCTACGGCCGCGACGAGAAGTTCCAGCGCCACTACGCCGAGGCAGCCAAGACCCCCGAGTCGTGGCAGGCATTTGTCGATACCTTCCTCTCCGGCAGCGAAGAGGACTACCAGGCAGCAGTGAAGAAGTTCGCAGAGGAGCAGGCGTCATGAGTGAATCAACCGTCACCCGCGCAGAGTACGTCGTCATCGCATGCGCCGAAATCTTTTCCGGTGCAGGCGAAATCATGGCCAGCCCGATGTCGACGTCGTCGACCATCGGTGCTCGCCTGGCTCGGTTGACCACCGAACCTGACCTCCTGATCACCGATGGTGAAGCCCTCATTTTCGAGGACACCCCGGGCGTCGGAGCGAAGGGCCCCATCGAAGGATGGATGCCTTTCCGCAAGGTGTTCGACGTGGTCGCTTCCGGTCGTCGCCACGTAGTCATGGGCGCCAACCAGCTCGATCGCCACGGCAACCAGAACCTCTCCGCTTTCGGCCCGCTTCAGCAGCCGTCGCGTCAGATGTTCGGTGTGCGCGGCGCTCCGGGTAACACCATCAACCACGCCACCAGCTACTTCGTTCCCAAGCACTCCAAGCGAGTGTTCGTGGACAAGGTCGACGTGGTGTGCGGTGTCGGCTACGACCAGATCGATCCCGAGAACCCGGC
>NZ_JASHKR010000189.1 GCF_030056815.1 Rhodococcus sp. IEGM 1379 | reverse complement strand
CACTGGAAAGGGAGGACGCAATGCCAGCGAAGTCGACGAACTCCGATGACGGAGAACGTGAATCATCCGGTGCCGCAGCCGGAGCCAGCGACTTGGCAGCACGCGTCGTCAGCTCTGCGGCACACGATATCGGGGGGTTTATTCGTGCACAACGAGAAGCCGCGCAAGTATCGATGCGCCAACTCGCGCAGCTCGCCGGTGTAAGCAATCCGTACCTCAGTCAGATCGAACGAGGATTACGGAAACCGTCCGCCGACGTACTCGCGCAAATCGCAAAAGGACTCCGAGTGTCTTCGGAAGTCCTCTACGTCCAAGCCGGGTACCTCGAGCAACGGCCACACAGTCCGATCCGTGACGCGGTAATTGCCGATACCGCCATCAACGAGCGACAGAAGCAAGTACTGCTCGAGATTTACGACTCGTTCTGTCGGGAGAACGAGTCGACGCGGCCGGCTGGCCCATCCGTAACTGCAGCCGCAGCCCAGACCACAACTCCGGACTAAAGAACTTTCACAAGGAGAACACCATGACTGACAAGACCACCATCGACAGCGTCAAGACCTCGCTCTTCGCCGCAGTCGGCGCCGGCGACCTCGTCGTCCAGGCTGTTGCCGACGTCGTCGCACAGGTTCGTGAGCGCGCCGAGACCCGTCAGGACGATGTCACCGGCCGCGTCGACGGTGCCCGCGAAAAGTTCGCTGCAGTGCAGGGCGACGTCGCTGAAAGCGTTGAGGCACTTCGTGAGCGTCTCGCCGGTCTGCCGGCCGAGCTGCCCGAGGAGCTCGCCGAGCTGCGCGAGAAGTTTGCACCCGAAGAGCTCCGTAAGGTCGCCGAGGCATACCTCAAGGTTGCCGGCGATCTGTACAACTCCCTCGCTGAGCGTGGCGAAGATGCAGTCGAGCGCATCCGCA
>NZ_JASHKR010000188.1 GCF_030056815.1 Rhodococcus sp. IEGM 1379 | reverse complement strand
ACGCCGCCGCCCGAGGTGATCGCGTACAGCTCGTCGTCGTCGTCGACGATGAGCGCACCGACCAGAGTGCCACGTTTCTTGTCGTACTGAATCGTGAGTACGCCCTTGCCACCGCGGCCCTGGACCGGGTAGTCCTCCATGCCGGTTCGCTTGGAGTAACCGCCCGACGTCGCGACCAGGAGGTACTTACCCTCACTGACAACGTTGAGCGAGAGCAGTTCGTCCTCGCCGTTGAAGCGCATGCCCTGGACGCCGGAAGTGGCGCGGCCCATCGGACGCAACGCTTCGTCGGTAGCGGAGAAGCGAATCGACTGTCCCTGTGCCGAGACGAGAAGCAGATCGTCGTCAGCGGAGCAAAGAACGGCGCCGACCAGTTCGTCTTCGTCGCGCAGGTTGATCGCGACGATGCCACCACTGCGGTTGGAGTCGAAGTCGGTGAGCTTGGACTTCTTGACCAGACCGTTGCGGGTGGCGAGCACCAGGTAAGGCGCGTCTTCGTACGTCTTGATCTGGATGACGGACTGGATGCGCTCATCCGGCTGGAAGGCCAGCAGGTTCGCGACGTGCTGGCCGCGAGCGGTGCGACTGGCTTCGGGCAGTTCGTATGCCTTGGCGCGGTAGACGCGGCCCTTCGTGGTGAAGAAGAGGAGCCAGTCGTGCGTCGAGGTGACGAAGAAGTGCGAGACGATGTCGTCCTGCTTGAGGCCGGCACCCTGAACGCCCTTGCCGCCGCGCTTCTGCGAGCGGTAAAGGTCCGTCTTGGTGCGCTTGGCGTAGCCGGTCTCCGTGATGGTGACGACGACGTCTTCGCGGGCGATCAGATCTTCGTCGTTGACGTCTCCGTCAGCGGCGATGATGCGGGTACGACGGTCGTCGCCGTACTTGTCGACGATTTCCTTGAGCTCGTCACG
>NZ_JASHKR010000034.1:40385-47321 GCF_030056815.1 Rhodococcus sp. IEGM 1379 | reverse complement strand
TGAAGGACTGGATCGAGGCACCGGCAGCGTCGGTAGTTCCGGCAGCGCGGTCGAAACTCAATCTGCTGCGCGGTGCAGCGGCGCGGTTAACGACGCCTCTCCTGCCCGACGATTACCTTCACCTGGCAAATCCGCTGTGGTCGGCCAGAGAATTGCGCGGCCGCATCGTCGAGGTGCGCCCGGAAACCCAGGATTCGGCAACCATTGTGATCAAGCCGGGTTGGGGATTCGACTTCAACTACCAGCCGGGCCAGTACATCGGTATCGGCTTGCATGTCGACGGCCGCTGGCACTGGCGTTCGTACTCTCTGACCTCCCCGCCCAACTGGGAAAACAAGAAGATCTCCATCGCGGTCAAGGCGATGCCCGAAGGATTCCTGTCGAGTCACCTCGTCGGTGGCGCTGTCCCGTCGGGCACGATCGTCCGTCTCGCAACGCCGTCGGGCAACTTCGCGTTGCCGGACCCGCCGCCGGAGAAGATTCTGTTCATCACCGCCGGCAGTGGAATCACGCCGGTCATGGGCATGCTGCGCACCATGAATCGTCGTGGGCAGTTGCCTGACGTCATGCACATTCACTCTGCTCCGACGGAGTCCGATGTCATGTTCGCCGATGAACTCACTGCTCTCCACGCCGAACATGAGGATTTTGTCAGCCACGTTCAGCTCACTCGCCGCGACGGAAAGTTCAAGCTGAGCTCCCTCGATCAGGTGTGCCCGGACTGGCGTGAACGCCACACGTGGGCGTGCGGTCCGTTGCCGTTGCTCGACGAGATCGACGACGTCTGGAAAGCGGAGGGAATCGAAGACCGCCTCCATATGGAGCGATTCGCGGTCTCGCGTATCGACGCCGACGCGGACGGCGGCACGGTCACGTTCGAGAAGTCAGGCAAGACCATCACGGTGGACGGTGCGACGACCCTCCTGGAGGCCGGCGAGAAGGCCGGTGCGCTGATGCCTTTCGGTTGCAGAATGGGAATCTGCCAAACGTGCGTCGTACCGCTCGTTTCGGGCCACGCGATCGATCTGCGTTCAGGAAAACAGCACGTCGAGGGTGAACGCATCCAGACGTGCATCTCAGCCGCCGCGGGCGACTGTACGCTTGACGCATAGCTTCTAGGCACCCGGAGGACCACGGTGGCAATCACCGACATCAAAGAGTTTTCGCACCTCACTGCAGCTGACGTCGAAGCGCTTGGGCGTGAACTTGATCAGATTCGACTCGATATCGAAGACTCCCGAGGAATTCGGGATGCTCGCTATATTCGCCGGGTCATCCGGGTCCAGCGAGCGTTGGAGCTCGGTGGACGGATGGCGCTCTTCGGGAGCAGGTACCGACCGGCGTGGTTGGCCGGCACAGCCTTGCTGAGCTTGTCCAAGATCATCGAGAACATGGAACTCGGGCACAACGTGATGCACGGGCAGTGGGACTGGATGAACGATCCGGAGATCCACTCGTGCTCGTGGGAGTGGGATCAGACGGGGCCGTCGGAGCACTGGAAGCGTGCCCACAACTATCAGCACCACACGTACACCAACGTTGTCGGCATGGACGACGATCTGGGTTTCGGAATCTTGAGGATGACGCGGGACGAGCCGTGGAAGCCGATCAACCTTTTGCAGCCTGTTGCCAACGTGATTCTGGCGGCGACGTTCGAATGGGGCATTGCCCTGCATGACCTCACGGCGGCATCCAAGTTGGAAGGCTCCGCGAAGGGGCAGTTGAACTCGCAGGCGAACAAAGACTTCGCGCGCAAGATCTTCCACCAGGTCGGCAAGGACTTCGTACTGTTTCCGGCTCTGACGGGGCCGGCATGGAAGTCGACTCTGACTGCTAACGCGACTGCCAACCTGGTCCGTAATCTGTGGGCGTATGTCGTGATCTTCTGCGGCCATTTCCCCGACGGTGCCGAGAAGTTCACGGTTGCCGAGTTCGAGCAGGAAACTCGTCACGAGTGGTACCTGCGTCAGATGCTCGGTAGTGCGAACTTCAACTCGGGCAAGCTCATGGGATTGATGAGCGGCAATCTGAGCTACCAGATCGAGCACCACGTCTTCCCGGATCTACCGAGCAATCGCTATCCGGAGATTGCCGTGAAGATGCGGGCACTGTGCGAGAAGTTTGATCTTCCGTACACAACCGGTTCGTTGTTCAAGCAGTACCTGCTGGCGTTGCGCACCATTCACAAGCTGGCGCTGCCGGACAAGTGGTTGATCGCGACGTCGGACCATGCGCCCGAGACGTCGTCGGAGCTCCGCTTTCGGGAGTCGGGTTTCAAGGACGCGGCAATGGCAATGGTCGAAGATCTACGCACCGACCCGGTGACGGGAAAGCGCGTCGGACTGCTGACCGCTCTGAAGTCGCAGGCTCGTTCGCGCATGCCCAAGCGCAAAAAGTGATATAGATTACATCGGAAAAAACCTAACCTACGGTGCCGTAAGTTACGGTACAGTAGGTCGTGTCGATTTCGTTCGATATGAACTTGCTCGTTGTAGCCGAACTTACTGCCAGGAGGCCTTCCGATGGCGATTGCCGATGTTAAGGAATATGCGCATCTCACCGAAGCTGATGTCGAAGCGCTCGGTCGTGAACTCGATGCGATCCGCCGCGACATAGAAGATTCGCGCGGTGAGAAGGATGCGCGCTACGTGCGCAACGTGATTCGGTTGCAGCGTTCCCTCGAGATCAGCGGTCGCGCGATCCTCTTCGCCAGTCGCAAGCGGCCGGCATGGTTGCTTGGTGCCGGCGTTCTCGGCGTCGCCAAGATCATCGAGAACATGGAACTCGGCCACAACGTGATGCACGGCCAGTGGGACTGGATGAACGATCCGGAGATCCACTCCAGCACGTGGGAATGGGACGTCAACGGCCCGTCCGCGCACTGGAAGCAGACGCACAACTTCCTGCACCACAAGTACACCAACGTGTTGGGCATGGACGACGACGTCGGATACGGACTGCTCCGCGTCACGCGTGACCAGCGGTGGAAGCCCTTCAATGCCGGCAACATCGCCTTCAACACGCTCCTGGCTCTTTTCTTCGAGTGGGGTATCGCCGCTCAGCACCTCGAGCTCGGCAAGGTGGCCAAGGGTCGCACCGACATGGAGGACACGCGTCGTAAGTTGCGTGAGGTGGGCGAGAAGATCGGCAAGCAGCTGGTCAAGGACTACGTCATCTACCCGGCACTGACCGGCCCCGCGTGGAAGAGCACTCTCAGTGCCAACTTCACCGCCAACATCATTCGTAACCTGTGGACCAACGCGATCATCTTCTGCGGACACTTCCCGGACGGTGCCGAAAAGTTCACCAAGGCAGACATCGACGGCGAGTCGCAGGCGCAGTGGTACCTGCGTCAGATGCTCGGCAGCGCAAACATCGAGGGCGGCAAGGCCATGGACTTCATGTCCGGCAACCTCAGCTACCAGATCGAGCATCATCTGTTCCCGGACCTGCCGAGTAATCGCTACAAGGACATCGCGGTCAAGGTTCGTGAGCTCACCGACAAGTACGACCTGCCGTACACCACTGGGCCATTCCTGGTGCAGTACGGCAAGTCGTGGCGCACCATTGCCAAGCTCTCACTGCCCAACAAGTATCTCAAGGATACCGTCGACAATGCGCCGGAAACTGCGTCGGAGTTGATGTTCGACAACAAAGCGACGCTGACGGTTGATCCGTTGACTGGCCGTCCCAGTGGCCTCAAGAGTGCCATCGCCCGCAAGCGTAAGGGCGGAAAGCTGCGGAGCCTGCTCGGCCTGCGCTGATCCGCTTCATCGTCCGAAGAAAACAGCCCGACACCGCCAAAGACGGTGTCGGGCTGTTTTTTCAGTATTGATCGTTGGACTTGATCGCCTCGAGGAGTTGGCGCACCGCGATAACACGCCGGGCCGATTTTCCTTCGAGCAGATCGAGCTTGCACTCGGGGTCGGCCGGGGGACCGAGGTGCGTGCAGCCGCGGGGGCAGTCTTCGATCTGCGCTGCAAGGTCGGAGAACGCCGCAACCACATTTTCGGGGGAGATGTGGGCGAGACCGAACGAGCGGATGCCCGGTGTGTCGATCACCCAACCGCCACCGGCCAGGGGGAGTGCCACCGACTGCGTCGACGTGTGACGACCTTTGCCGACGCCGGAGACGATGCCGACTGCTCGATTCGCGTCGGGGACAAGACGATTCACGAGCGTCGATTTGCCGACGCCGGAGTGGCCGATCAGGGCGGTCAGCTTGTTGTTCAAGATTGTGGTGAGTTCGTCGAGCGGATCGTCGCGGCCGGCAACAACAACCTGGATGTCGAGATCGGCAAACGTACTGGCAAATTCTTCCGGTGGTTCGAGGTCGCTCTTGGTCAGACACACGATGGGCGTCAGGCCGCCCACGTATGCCGCGACCAGTGCGCGCTCGACAAAGCCGGTGCGCGGCGGCGGATCAGCCAGGGCCACCACGATCAGCAACTGCTGTGCGTTGGCGACCACGATGCGCTCGAAGGGGTCGGTGTCGTCGGCAGTGCGGCGGAGCACCGTCGAGCGCTCGGAGACCCGGATGATTCGAGCGAGAGTGTCCGTTTTACCGGACAGATCGCCGACGATGTCAACCTGATCGCCGACGACGATCGGTGTCCGGCCCAGTTCGCGGGCACGCATAGTCACGATCAGTCGGTTGGGGTCACCGCCCAGGACACAACCCCAGCGTCCGCGGTCCTTGGAGACCACCATCCCCGATTCGGCGGACAGATGCTCGGGGCGAGTCTTGGTACGGGGGCGTGATCCGCGGCCGGGCCGGACCCGGACGTCGGACTCGTCGTACTGTCGCTTGCTCAGAAGCTTGCCTTACGTGCGGAGTGATCGAGCATGTCGGTCCACATGCCCTCGAAGCCCGGCAGCGTTTTCGCTGTTGTCGCGACGTCATCCACTTCGACGCCGTCGACCACCAGGCCGATGATGGCGCCGGCCGTGGCCATGCGGTGGTCTGCATACGAGAGCCATTGTCCGCCATGAAGTTTCGCGGGCACAATGGTCAGTCCGTCCTCGGTTTCGGTGACGGAACCGCCCAACTTGTTGATCTCGTCGGCGAGCGCGGCCAGGCGATCCGTTTCGTGGCCACGCAGGTGGGCGATGCCGCGGAGGTGAGAAGTTCCTTCGGCCAGGGCTGCGAGCGCCGCGACGGTCGGGGTGAGTTCTCCGACGTCGTGTAGATCGATGTCGATGCCGCGCAACGTTTCCGGGCCACGAACGGTCAAGATGCCGTCGGCGAGTATGACCTCGGCTCCCATCGAGACGAGGATTTCGCGGATCGCATCGCCGGGCTGAGTGGTCGACGACGGCCACAGCGGCACGCTGACGGTTCCGCCGGTGACGGCTGCGGCCGCCAGGAACGGTGTGGCATTGGACAAGTCGGGTTCGATGCCCCAGTCGACTGCGCGCACCGGTCCGGGTCCAACACGCCAGGTGTCAGCCGCGCCGCCGGTAGCCGGGGTCGTGACGGACACGCCCGCTTCGCGGAGCATCTCGACGGTCATATCGATGTGCGGCATGGACGGGACAGGCTTGCCGCTGTGGTGAACGGTGACGCCTTCCTCGAATGCGGCAGCGGAGAGCAGTAGGCCGGAGACGAACTGTGAGGAACCGGAAGCGTCGATCGTGACGGTTCCGCCGCGCAGCGAACCAGTGCCTGTCACGGTGAAGGGGAGGGCGTCGCCCTCGATCTGCGCGCCCAGTCCACGAAGTGCCTCGAGGATGGTGCCGAGCGGTCGCGTCCGGGCCTGCTCGTCGCCGTCGAAGCGAACAACGCCGTCGGCCATTGCGGCCAGGGGCGGGAGGAAACGCATGACGGTACCGGCGAGACCGCAGTCGACGTCTCCGCCGCGGAGCGGTCCGGGAGTGATGCGCAGAGTGCTGGGGTTGCCCGCTTCTTCGACGCCGATACCGAGATCGCGTAGCGCTGCGATCATGAGGTCCGCATCGCGGCTGCGGAGAGCACCGGTGAGAGTGGACGGACCGTCCGCCAGAGCCGCCAGAATCAGGGCTCGATTGGTGATGGACTTCGATCCGGGCAGCGTCACCACTGCGTCGATCGGCGTTTGGGCGTAAGGGGCGCTCCACAGACTCAGACTCACAGGGTCCATCTTCTCTTATCAGTGGGGGAATGGTCGAAACCGTGCCACTCTGGGTGTCATGTGCGGAAGGTATGCGACCACAGCGGACCCGGCCAGCTTGGCTGTCGAACTTGATGCGCTCGACGAGACGGACCATTCGTCGGAGGCGTCGACGGACTTCAATGTCGCTCCCACGACCACGGTGCTGACCGTCGTCGAGCGTCATGACCGGGACAATCCCGATAGTGATGCGGTCAAGCGGATACGGCAGATGCGGTGGGGTTTGGTGCCGTCCTGGACCAAGGAACTGAGCAAGGGGCCGGTGTTGTTCAACGCTCGGGCCGACTCGCTGGCCGAGAAGCCGGCTTTTCGGACGGCCTTCAAATACAAACGATGCCTGGTTCCGATGGACGGTTGGTACGAGTGGCAGACCGAACCGCGGGGCGGCAAGAAGGTCGCAAAGATTCCGTACTACCTGCACCCGGGTGACGGATCGAGGCTGTTCATGGCCGGCGTGTGGTCGGCGTGGCGGAATCCGGCCGCAGAGAATGCAGATCCGGTCCTGAGCTGCTCGATTGTCACCGTCGATTCGCTCGGCCACCTCGAACAGGTCCACGACCGGATGCCGCTCGCACTGCCGCGTGATCGCTGGGAAGCCTGGCTCGACCCGGATCACGGCGCCGACCCGGCGCTACTCGAACCGATTCCCGATCTGTTTTCCGGAATCGAGATCGATCGAGTCCGGCCCTTGGTCAACAGCGTCAAAAACAACGGACGCGAGTTGATCGAGCCGGACGTCGACCGAGCGGGAGAGCAGATCAGCCTGCTCTAGCTCAGTGACCACGTC
>NZ_JASHKR010000034.1:0-40285 GCF_030056815.1 Rhodococcus sp. IEGM 1379 | reverse complement strand
ACAGTTCTAGTCGAGTGACCACGTCACAGTTCTAGTCGAGTGACCACGTCACAGTTCTAGTCGAGTGACCACGTCACAGTGACCTCGAAGGACACCTGTTGGGTGCCGGGAGCGATCATCATGTCCGACATCGAGGCGCTCGGGGAACGCATCATGTCTTGGTTGCCGGTGGTGTTGTGCGCTTCGGTGATGGTGACGACGTTCGACAGCGACGTCCCGGACAGGTCCGCGTACTGCTCAGCTCGGGTCTTCGCGTCCTGGAAAGCGCGGGTGCGAGCATCTGCGAGGAGCTTGGAATCGTCGTCGATGTCGAAAGCCACGGTGTTCAGGCGGGCCGCATTGCCACCGGCTGCGATACCCGCATCGAGAACCCCGGACGCCTTGTCCAGCTGACGGACGATGATCCGCACCGAGTTGGTGGCGCGGTATCCCGTCACGTTGCCGCCGCCGTACGGGTTACCGTCGTACTGCGGTTGAACGGACAGATCGCTCGTCTGGACGTCCTCGGCAGCCACTCCCGCAGCAACCATGGCGTCGATCATCGCGCGCGCTTTCTCGTTCGATTGCGACACAGCGCCGCTGACGTCGGGCGCGACAACTTCGACGCCGATGCCGGCAGTCAGGATGTCCGGAGCCCCGCGAACCTCGCCAGTTCCGACGACGGTGACTTCTTTGGTTGCGCTGTCGGAACTTCCGCATGCGGTCAGTGAAACGGTGAGTGCCGCAGTCGCTGTCAGGAGGGCAAACACTGTTCGTCGTGTGGTCGGCATAATTTCAGACCGTACTGCCCGTTTAGTGGGAATGGGGCAAAACGCGTGGATCTTGTCTGTCAGCCTGCGGTGATCTCGGCGAACACTGCTTCACTGAGATTGCCGAGATCGTTTGGAGCAAGCTCGATTTCGAGTCCGCGTCGACCAGCGCTGCACAGAACACGATCCCAGCTCAGTACGGAGGAATCGATGACGGTCGGCAGTTTCTTGCGCTGCCCCAAGGGGGAGATTCCGCCGAAGACGTACCCGCTCGATCGTTCGGCATCGGCGCGTTCCGCCATGACGGCTTTGCTCGCGCCGAGGGCGCCGGCAGCGGCTTTCAAGGACAGCTTGGCCGGGACCGGCAGTACTGCGACTGCAAGTTTGCCCGTATCAAGTTTGATCACCAGCGTCTTGAAGATCTGCGCGGCTTCGACACCGGTTGATGACGAGAGCGCTGCCACGGCTTCGTCGCCGAACGATTCGGCGCGGGGATCGTGGTCGTAGCTGTGGATGTGGTGTGGGGTCTTCGACTTCTCGAGGAGTGTGGTCGCAGGGGTCGCAGTTCCGGCCATTCGGTCACTCTATGTGGGCGTTGACTCACGCGGGAACAGAGTCGGGACGAGCTGTGTTGGTACTGGTTGATCACCGTGAACTATCGAAGGAGCGACCGTGCTGGCTGTGCAGGAGCCACTACCGGCCCATAGGTCGGAACTTGTGTTGGCGGTAACCTTGATCCCTACGGCGAGCGAAGGGATCAGAGTGCTGGAACACGACCGGCCCAAGGATGAACAGCCAGAGGTCAGCGAACCTTCTGACGCTGCGGTATCCGAAACGCCCGAAAGCCAGGACGAGTTGATCGCGCGTTTCGAGCGCGACGCATTGCCTCTGCTTGATCAGCTGTACGGTGCTGCGTTGCGCATGACGCGCAATCCTGCTGATGCCGAGGATCTGGTTCAGGAGACATACGTCAAGGCGTACACCGCTTTTCGTTCGTTCCGCGACGGAACCAACCTCAAGGCGTGGCTGTACCGGATTCTCACCAATACCTACATCAACTCGTACCGGAAGAAGCAGCGTCAGCCGGCGCAGTATCCGACCGACGAAATCACCGACTGGCAGTTGGCGGCCACGGCGGAGCACACCTCCACAGGGCTGCGTTCGGCCGAGGTCGAGGCTCTCGACGCGCTTCCCGACGACGACATCAAAGCGGCACTGCAGGCACTTCCCGAAGAATTCCGGATGGCGGTGTACTACGCAGATGTCGAAGGATTCCCGTACAAGGAAATCGCAGAGATCATGGGCACACCGATCGGAACGGTGATGTCACGGCTGCATCGTGGGCGGAAGCAGTTGCGCGGATTGCTCGCAGATGTCGCGAAGGAACGCGGATTCAACCGCGGCGGCACCAGTGTCACAAGCACGGATGCTGCTGCCGAGGCGGAAGGTGTCACTCGATGAGCACGCAGGACGAATTCGAACGGCTCGACTGCTCGGCGGTTATCGCTGACGTGTGGTTGATGCTCGACGGTGAGTGCGACGACGCCAGTCGGGCGCGTCTGCAGCGGCACATCGACGATTGCGGATCCTGCCTCGCGGCCTACGGGATCGAGGAGAAGGTCAAGAGCTTGATCAGCCGCAAGTGCGGCGGTGACCACGCACCGGAAAGCCTGCGTCAGCGGCTCACCATCGAGTTGCGGCGCACCATCGTCATAACGAGTACCAAAACAGACAATTAGTCGGTCAGTGGGCGTCTGAGTAGGGCGTAACGACAGAGGGTGGGGAAGCGTGATTGCTTCCCCACCCTCTGTCGTTTGCTGCATTACATGTCAGGCGTTTGGACGCTTGCCATGGTTTGCTTTGTTGCCCTTACGGCTACGCTTCTTACGACCGCGCTTACCCATGATTGGTCTCCCTTCTGTTTCTTTCGCATCATTCTTTCACGCCCTCGTGGGTGTGGTTCCATTGGCAGGTCGATCGGGTGTTCCGACGACGCGGTACCACTGGTTTTCTTTAGCGAAGTGAGGTTCACGATGGCAGAAGACGTGCGCGCCGAGATGGTTTCGACGGTCTACCAGGTAGTCGTGAGCGAAGGAGACGTGGTGGCCGACGGTGACACCTTGGTCATCCTCGAGTCCATGAAGATGGAAATCCCGGTCTTGGCAGAAGTTCCGGGAACGGTCACCACGGTGGGTGTCAAGGTAGGCGACGTCATTCAGCAGGGTGACCTGATCGCAGTGATCTCCTAAGCGCAGCGATGTCCACACTCAGTGACCTGCTGGCCGAACATACCGACCTGCCCGGTGCGGCAGTCGATCACCTTCAACGCGTAGTCGGCGAATGGCAACTTCTTGCGGATCTGTCCTTCGCGGACGTCCTGTTGTGGGTCGCCACCGAATCCGAGGAATCCGAGTCTGCCGGTTCGATTATCTGTGTTGCGCATTGTCGCCCGACGACGGCGTCGACAGCTTTCCCGGAGGATGCCGTCGGGACTGTGGTGTCGGAGTCGGAGCACCCTCAGGTGTTGCGCGCGTTGATCGAAGGGCGGGTTGTCCGAGCCGAAGATGCGGACTGGCGTGAGGGTATGCCGCCGCGCCGTGAAGCCGTGCCGGTGCGGTTGGACGGTCGCGTCATCGCCGCGCTCAGTCGCGATACCAACCTGTCGAATCAGCGGGCACAGAGTCCGTTGGAAGTGGCGTATCTCGATTGCGCCGCGGACCTGTGCCAGATGATCAGCGACGGTACGTTTCCGATTCGTGAGTCGCGCTCGGACACCAACTCCAGTCCGCGTGCCGGCGACGGTTTCATCAGGCTCGACACCGAGGGGACGGTTGTGTACGCGAGCCCGAATGCGTTGTCCGCGTATCACCGGATGGGGTTGAGTTCGGACTTGGTGGGTCAGGATCTTGCCGCGGTGACGCGAGTATTGGTGACGGACCCGTTCGAATCGCAGGAAGTAGCCGGATACATCCGAGATACGTTGGCGGACAAGCCTGGTCGACGGATGGAGATCGAAGCGCGCGGTGCCACGGTACTGCTGCGGGCGTTGGTTCTCAAGCCGGGCGGTCGTCACGTGGGGGCCGCTGTCGTCGTTCGTGATGTCACCGAAGTGAAGCGTCGTGATCGGGCCTTGCTCAGCAAGGACGCGACAATTCGCGAGATTCATCATCGAGTGAAGAACAACCTGCAGACCGTCGCGGCGCTCCTGCGTTTGCAGGCTCGCCGCACCAGTAACGACGAGGCGCGACAGGCGTTGA
Organism: Rhodococcus sp. IEGM 1379; assembly: GCF_030056815.1. Taxonomy (GTDB): domain Bacteria; phylum Actinomycetota; class Actinomycetes; order Mycobacteriales; family Mycobacteriaceae; genus Rhodococcus_F. Next base: position 36,279 of record NZ_JASHKR010000034.1, on the reverse strand, counting down.
CCGAATCGGTCCGACGCGTCAGTTCTATTGCATTGGTACATGACACGTTGTCGATGTCGGTGGACGAAGAAGTCAACCTCGACGAGGTAATCGACCGGTTGGTTCCGATGCTCTCCGACGTGGCGGGAGTCGGTGCGCCCGTGACGATTCGGCGCGAGGGAAGCTTCGGGGTCTTTTCTGCCGAACGTGCGACACCACTGGTGATGGTGTTGACGGAGTTGGTGCAGAACGCAATCGAGCACGCTTTCGATCCGGGTATCGAGGGCACGGTCACGCTCAGTGCCGAGCGATCGGCCCGGTGGCTCGACGTGATCATTCACGACAACGGCCGGGGATTACCGGCGGGATTCAATCTCGAGAAGTCCGACCGCCTGGGCCTGCAGATCGTGCGAACTCTGCTGGGAGCGGAGTTGGGCGGTTCTCTGGGATTGCATCCGGGAAGCGGCGGCGGTACCGACGCGGTATTGCGTGTGCCACTCGGACGGCGGAGTGCTCGTTACTGACACGGTCAGCGTTGTGCTCGTTACTGACACGGTCAGCGTTGTGCGCGTTACTGATTCGGACAGACAAAAAGCCCGGCACCATGGTGTGCCGGGCTGTCGTCCTCGACCGGTGGCAGGGCTTGCCTACGCACCGCGTCGAACGTCGGGGTGAAGAACGTTTCGGTTCTTACCTAGACAGAAGTGCGTGCACGAGTCCGTGCGTTGCGACGCTTGAGTGCGCGACGCTCGTCTTCGCTCATTCCGCCCCACACGCCTGCATCTTGACCGGACTCGAGAGCCCAGGACAAGCATTCAGCGGTGACGGGGCAGCGGTTGCAGACAACCTTGGCATCGGCAATCTGGGCGAGGGCCGGTCCGCTGTTTCCCACGGGGAAAAACAGTTCGGGATCCTCGTCGCGACAGATTGCGTTGTGGCGCCAGTCCATCCTTTTCGCTCCTTAAGCTGGGTGTGAATACACCGTTTGGTACCAATGAGTTTGTGTGTGCGTATTCAATGTTTCCGCACTGTTACTTGTGAATGCTTTCACGAACTCACGGTATGTCAATAGATTTGGACAGGTTCGTGTGCCAACTCACTAATTGTTGACGTACCGCCTGGCCACCTTGTCGCCATCCGGATTTTACCTACGTGCGCCGGCGAAAATTGACTGTTCTTGCAGGTCAGGAGAGTTGTGTGAATCGCTCCGGAAGTGGTGCGTACACCTCGAGCGCATCCGGCACGGCGGTAAATTCGACCGATTTGCGAAGTCCGATGTAATCGCCGTCCATCTGTAAACCGATCGGCCGCGACGATTCGATGGTGATGTGCGGGACGTCGTCGGTACGGACGAGGACCTTCGATTTCGGCTCTGCGCCACGAGCGAGCAGCTGCCGGACAACCCGTAGGGACGGAAGGACTTTGGTGCTCGTCATAGCAAAGAGGCCCAGTCCGGAGTCGAAAGTTGTTCCGGGATTGGTGTGCACGGGACGGGAGTCGAGATAGGTCCACGGGCTCGAGTTGGAGACAAATGCATAGTGGACGCCCGCAATCGGATCCTGATCCGGAAGCCGGACGGTCAGTGCGGGTTCCGCTCGCTTCGAGCGGAAGAAGGAGGCAATTGCAGTTCGCACGTATCGAGCCGGGGTTGCCGGATCGCCGTTCTTACGGCTCGCGTCGACGGCCTCGCAGACGTCGGCGTCGAGACCCATTCCGGCATTGAACGTGAACCAACGGTTGTCGGCGTGGGCGAGCCCGATGCGCCGATGCGTCCGTTCGGAGAGCAGGTCGATGAGTTGGTTGGTGGCATCGACGGGGTCGGCGGCGATGCCGAGCGAGCGGGCGAAAACATTGGCGGATCCGCCCGGAACAACCGCGACGGTCGGGATGGGCCCGATGGGGACTGCTTTCATCGACGCCGGGTTCGGTGCACCGAGAAGTCCGTTGACCACTTCGTTGACGGTGCCGTCGCCGCCGTGCACGATCACGCATCCGAAACCGTCTTCATGCGCTTGCCGAGCCAGTTCGGCAGCATGCCCACGGTGAGTCGTGTGCTCCACGGTGAGTCGCACCCGGCTTTCGAGGGCGTGAGCCAGGAGGTCTCGACCGGCAGCAGTGGTCGAGGTGGCATTGGGATTGACGATCAGCAGTGCGCGCACGGGGCATGAGCCTATCCGGTGTCGTGTTCTAGGCTGGTCTCGTGCCGAATACTGCCAGCCCCGTTGCCCTTCCCAACACAGTCAAGTGGGCGGGTGCCCTCGTGACGTTGCAAGGACTGGTTGCCGTCGGCTTCGCCGTCGTAGCTGTGATTCGTGGCTTGATGGGTCACGACCAGAGCGTGACCAACGGCTACGGTTTTGCTGCGTGGGTCGCCATTCTCGGCGGCGCCGTGCTCGCTGCCGGCCTTGCCTTGCTCACCGGTCGACGCTGGGGACGCTCGATCAGCGTCGTCGCTCAGCTTCTGCTACTTCCTGTGGCGTGGTCGCTGCTGACCGACTCACATCAGGTGTTTCTCGGTGTTGTCCTCGGTGCGGTGGTTTTGGCCACGCTGGTATTCCTGTTCTCTGCGCCCACCTCCCAGTGGATGGCGGCGGAGTACGGGGATTTTGCGGACGAGACAGCAACCGACACCGTCGATGATGCCGCTGAGCGCGAGAACAAGAACGACGACTGACGCTGTAGCGCTCTACCTCGCTTCGTCGGCGAGTGCGTCCAGATGCTCGCCGGTCAGGCGATAGGTGGTCCACTCGGTTTTCGCGTGGGCACCGAGTGATTCGTAAAACTTGATCGACGGCGTATTCCAGTTGAGAACGGACCACGACAAGCGTGTGTAGTCGTTGTCCGTGCATTCCTTTGCCAATGCGGCGAGCAGCGCTTTCCCATGCCCGGATCCGCGCTGACTCGGCTTGACGTACAGGTCTTCGAGGTAGATGCCGTGCGCCCCGTCCCACGTGGAGAAATTTCGGAACCACAGCGCCATGCCGACGACGTTGCCGTCGTCGGAGACCGCCACGTGGGCGAAAGCCGACGCCGCATCCCCGAACAGGGCGTCGCCAATCTGCTCGGGATTGACGGTGCACTCGTCGAGCGCCTTCTGGTAGTCGGCCAACTCGTAGATCATGTCCGTGATCGGTTGGACATCGGAGGGCGTGGCGCGTCGAATCATGGAACGGATCCTATTACCCGGCTGATTTCAGCCTTCGGCTAGTGGCGGGATGTTGTGGTGGAGTAAGTGGGTCGCGCCGTGTTCGTATCCGAGTACCGAGTAGGCGCCGGGGGAGAGCGCGAATCGCCGTCCTTCGCTGACCGGAAGTTCGAGCCACCGTGCGATCAGTGCTCGCGAGAAGTGTCCGTGCCCGATCAGGATGACATCACGCTCGGCCAATTGTGATTGCACGAGAGAAAGAACCATGTCGGTGCGCGCATGGACCTGATCGGCGTGCTCACCGCCGGGGCAGGGATGCGTCCACACTGTCCAGTCGGGAACACTCTGCCGAATTTCGGGTGTGGTGAGTCCCTCGTAGTCGCCGTAGTCCCACTCCGACAACGCATCCCACGTCCGTTCTTCCGGAAGGCCAGCGAGGTCGCCGGTGCGTTGGGCACGTAGGCGGGGACTGGTCAGGATCATGGGATTACGTAGATCGAGGCTGCGAATGCGGTTGCCCGTCGCAGTGGCCTGGATCTCGCCGAGCGCTGTGAGCGGGACTTCGGTGCCGCCGGTGTGCTTACCGCTGCGTGCCCATTCCGTCTCGCCATGACGCATCAGAACGACTCGTGCATTCAAGTGCATGTGACCCATCATTGCAGGGCACCCGCGTGTACTGTTCGCCTCTCCGCTCGAAATACGTAAGGATCTTCTTTGTGACGACGGTTCTCGCAGTGGCGAATCAAAAGGGCGGCGTGGCAAAGACCACGACCGTCGCCTCCCTGGGTGCGGCTTTATCCGCGCTCGGTCAACGGGTACTCGTGGTGGATCTTGATCCCCAGGGATGTCTGACGTTCTCTCTCGGCCACAATCCTGATCGTCTCGAGCGTTCGGTCAACGAAGTTCTGGCCGGTGACATCGATGCTGCCGACGCAGTCTTGACCACGGCCGACGGTATGGACCTTCTGCCCGCGACCATCGATCTGGCGGGGGCAGAAGCACTGCTGCTGATGCGGCCCGGCCGAGAATTCGCACTCAAGCGTGCGCTGTCGCCGTTGCTCGGAAGCTACGACGTCGTCATTATCGACTGCCCGCCGTCGTTGGGTGTCCTGACACTGAACGGTTTGACGGCCGCGCAGTCGGTTCTCGTTCCGCTGCAATGCGAGACGCTCGCACATCGAGGCGTCGGGCAACTACTGCGCACGGTTCGTGAAGTGCAGGCCATCACCAATCCGGATCTGGTTCTGCTCGGCGCATTGCCGACGCTCTACGACGCCCGAACTACGCACAGCCGTGACGTTCTCGCAGATGTCAGCGACCGCTACTCGTTGCCGGTTCTTGCGCCGCCCATCCCGCGGACCGTGAAGTTCGCGGAGGCGTCGGCGTCCGGTGCAACGGTGCTGGCGGGCCGCAAGAACAAGGGTGCCGACGCGTATCGCGATCTGGCTGCCAATCTCGTGAAGCATTGGGCGGGAAGCGAAGTCGAGACCTTTGTCCCGGACGTCACCCTCTAGTCGCTAACGCAGTGCGACCAGGGTTCCGTCGCGCTGCTCGAGGATGGTGTCGCCGGCACTGGCGATGACGATGGGCGTGGTGACCTCACCGCGATCGACGGCGATCATGCGGGTGACGGTGCCGTCGGCGGGATTGATCATCGCAATGCCGTTCGGCACCGGGACGAGTAGTTGTCCCGACACCGTTGTTCCGGGGCCGGCGGTGCCCGCGACAATCCAGGTGGGGGACAGATCGCTCGTGCGGAGATTGATCGTCTGGGTACCGGTCCACCAGGTGATGGCGTTCTTGTCGGCGTTCACGGTGGATTTTTCCGGGATGACACCGTCGACGGGGTAGTCGACCACACCCGCACCGCTTCCGCCGAAAATGCTTATCCGAGAAGGTGTTCCGTTGACGGCGGGTAAGTAGACCGCAGTTTTCTCGCCGGAAACTGCCAGGATACGGGCGCCGGCGGAATCAGGAAGTACAACAGATCCGTATTCTTCGGGTTCCTGGGCATCCTTGGGAGCGGGATTCATGACCGTCAGGCGGTTCGAGGCGTCATCCGGGCATTTTTCGAGAACGGACACGCGGCTGGAACTCGAAGCGGCGCCCAGCAATTCGCAGCCAGACCGTGGTTGTTTCTTGGGGTTGACCGGGGCGTCGACGCGGCCGTACTCGAGTGTCCGAACCAGATCGGAGCGCCACAGTTCCATACGCGTGGAACCGCGTGAGATGAGGTAGGTGCCGTCGGCGGACAGTGTCACTGCGGCATCGGCGTCGCTGTTGCGTTGATCTTTGCGTCCGCCGGTGTCGGCGACCAGTGACGTGACCTGTGAGCATCCGCGATTGTCCTGATACACAGCGACAACGCGATCCCAGGTCTCGATGGCACCGCACAGCGGGATGTTGCGCGAATAGCGCCACACTTCGTCGCCGGTTGCGGGGTCACGCCCCACAACATCGCTGCCGTCTGCCGTGACGGCTGCGTTCCCGGCGGCGATGGGGGACGACGAATCGGCACTCGGAAATTCCCAGACCGCGCTGAGCGCGTCGGGTAACACCACTGACGTTGCCAGCGGGGGAAGAGTCGTGTCAGCGGTGACCGAGGTGGTTCCGCGCGCATCACTGCGCAACCACACCACGGTCACCGCCACGATCACGGCCAGCGCGATACCGAGAGCAACGATTACATCTGAGCGAGTTCGCCGTTCCGGTGCCAGCACATGGGGAGCTTACTCTGCGGCGGTTGCCGCACCGGCTGCCACGGGGCGGCGACGGCGACGGCGACGCGGCGTGGAAGCGTCGCCGGCGGCTGCATCACCGGTAGCGGCGGGAGAAGTTGCAGTTCCCGTTGCGGTCGCTCCGGACTGCGTTGCTTCGGTACCTTCGCCGCCGGAGCGGGTGCGCCGACGAGTGCGGGTCCGTCGAGGAGCAGCGTTTTCCTCGGTGCTGACGGAGTCGGAGCTTGCTGCCGCGGCAGGCTTGCTCTTCTTCTCGGCGGCGGGCTCTGCAGCCTTGGGCTTACGGACGGTGCCCTTGGCGTCCGCCGGGATGGCCATCTCTTCGTACAGGTGCGGTGAGCTGGAGTACGTCTCGACCGGATCCGGGATGCCCAGGCTCAGGGCCTTGTCGATGAGCTGCCAACGGGGGATGTCGTCCCAGTCGACCAGCGTCACGGCAATACCGGTGCGACCGGCGCGGCCGGTACGACCGATGCGGTGCACGTAGGTCTTCTCGTCTTCGGGGCACTGGTAGTTGATGACGTGGGTGACGTCGTCGATGTCGATACCGCGAGCGGCGACATCGGTGGCAACCAACACGTCCACCTTGCCGTTGCGGAAGGACTTCAAGGCCTTCTCGCGAGCGATCTGACCGAGGTCACCGTGAACAGCTCCGACCGAGAAACCACGCTCCGCGAGATCGTCGGCGACTTTCTGGGCGGTGCGCTTGGTACGTGTGAAGATCATGGTGGCACCGCGGCCTTCGGCCTGCAGTACTCGCGCAACCATTTCGGCCTTGTCCAAGGCGTGGGCACGGTAGATGTGCTGGCTGGTCCGGTCGTGGACGGCCGAAGATTCGGCTTCCTCAGCGCGGATGTGCGTCGGCTGCGTCAGGAAGGTGCGCGCGAGCGTGATGATCGGGCCCGGCATGGTTGCCGAGAACAGCATCGTCTGACGCTTGTCGGGGACCATTCCCATGAGGCGTTCGATGTCGGGCAGGAAGCCGAGATCGAGCATTTCGTCGGCCTCGTCGAGGACGAGTACGCCGACCTTACCCAGGATCAGGTGCGACTGGTTGGCGAGATCGAGCAGGCGTCCGGGTGTGCCGACAACGACGTCGACGCCCTTCTGGAGAGCCGCGATCTGAGTTTCGTAGGGGCGACCACCGTAGATCGGCAGAACCTGAAGGCTGCGATCGCCGACGCGAAGGTGCTTGCCGGCGTTCTCGAGGTCGCGGGCGACCTGGATGCACAGCTCACGGGTCGGGACGATGACCAAGGCGCGCGGGGTGCCGTCGAGGGCAGCCGTGCCGTTGGCGGCAGTGACGATGCGATGCAGCAGCGGAACGCCGAAACCGAAGGTCTTGCCCATTCCGGTGCGGGCCTGACCGATGAGGTCATCGCCGGCCATGGCCAGCGGAAGAGTGAGTTCCTGGATGGCGAAGGTGCGTTCGATACCGATCTCGTTCAGGGCGCGGACGATTTCGTCGCGCACACCGAGTTCGGCGAACGTCGGGGGTACATGGGTGTCGTCGAGCTGGACCGAAACTGTGTTCTCGGTTGCTTCGTCTTCGTGGTCGATCGTGATCTTGCTCAGCGGACTGGCCTTTCCTTGTGGCGGTACGCACGCACAAGGTAAGGGGCCTGGCCGTAAATCGGCCGAAGTCGATGCCCTCTTGTTCGTCGGCCATGCCTACGCCTCAGCTCGAAGAGTTCGCGGACTTATTTTTCTGATGCCGTCCGTGAAGTCTCGGCGAAGCGGGCAACAACCTTCGATGCAGGTGCGCGCACATTATCTGGTTGGTTTACGTGGAACCGTGTGGTTTACGTGAAACCGCGGGGGTCGCGTGAAAAAGGTCATCCCGGCCCACGTCAGAGCGCAAGAGCGGGGGAAACTAGCGAACTCCCGAACCCATTGTAACTGGCGCTCGGCACACTCTCGGCAAAGCATGGCCTAGATCACGGCGAGGCATGGCCTAGATCACGCAGCAGGGCAGGTGTTGCTTGCCCAACCCGATGGGCGCAGTGGCATTAGAGTTCGTAACCATGGGCGCACACGATCTTGATGCTTCGACAGACACCGGTACGGAAGCCCGAGTGGCTTCCGATCATCCGGGTGTCATCGACTTGTTCGCGGTACTTGCGTACGGCGAGATATCTGCATTCTACCGGCTGTCGGAAGATGCTCAGATGGCTCCTGAGCTGCACGGGAAGGTCGCATTTGCCAGTATGGCTGCGGCGGAGATGGCTCACTTCGAAACGTTGTCGGCCGCGCTGACCGAGCGTGGCCACGACATTTTCGAGGTCATGGATCCGTTCGTCCGGGCGTTGGACAACTACCACGCGTCGACGACCCCGTCGACGTGGCTGGAATCGTTGGTGAAGGCATACGTCGGCGACGGTATTGCCGCGGATTTCTATCGTGAGATCGGCCATTCACTTCCGACCGACGTGGCTGCGATCGTCGAGGACGTGTTGTCGCAGACGGGTCACTCCGAATTCGTGGTCCTCGAAGTTCGCGCAGCGGTGGAGGGGAGCACGCGGGTCAAGGACCGCCTCATGTTGTGGGGGCGCAGGTTGCTCGGCGAGGCGATCACGCAGGCCCAGTTCGTTCTCGCGCAGCGTGAGGACCTCACCGACCTGGTGATCTCGGCCTCCGGGGACCTCAACGGTGTGGTGGCATTGTTCGACGGTATGCAGGCCAAGCATGCGGAGCGCATGGCCACACTCGGCCTCGTGTGAGCTGTTCGCTCTCGGCACAGCGCGGCAGCGAGCGTGTCGGCATCCTGCTGCACTAGCCTGGCCAGGACAGCTGATGTATTTCACGAACAGTTCGGAGGTTGACCGTGGAGGTCAAGATCGGTGTAATCGACAGCCCGCGTGAGCTCATCGTCAACAGCGAACAGACCCCCGAAGAGGTCGAGGCACTGGTCTCGAGCGTCCTCGGTGGCAGCGAGCCGGTTCTCTCACTCGTCGACGACAAGGGCCGCAAGTTCCTGGTGCAGGCGAGCCGTGTTGCGTATGTGGAGATCGGTCCTTCCGATATCCGCAAGGTCGGGTTCGCACCTACCGTCTGATGCGCAAAGCAAGACAAGAATGGCGGGCAGTCACGAAGACTGCCCGCCATTCTTGTGTCGTAGAAGGTGATCAGGAGTGCAGCGGTACCCGTGACTGATCAGTAGTGCAGCGGTACCCGTGACAAGCCGCCCCAGGCCAAGGAAACCGTGATTTCGACGGCTTCTTCCTTGGGGATCGGGCGGGCGGCTTCGAGCCAGTAGCGTGCGGTGAACTGGCTGGCGCCGACCAAGCCGACGGCAAGGATCCGCGCCCGGTAGGGGTCGAGACCGGAATCATGGCTGACCAGGTCGAATACTGCGTCGACGCATGCTTCGGTGGCCTGCTCGACGCGGGTCTGTACCTGCGGCTCGCCCATGATGTCGGACTCGAAGACCAGGCGGAAGCCCTGGGAGTCGTTGTCGACAAAATCGAAGAAGGCCTGCACGGCTGCCCGCACACGCTGCTTGTTGTCGGTGGTGGATCGCAAGGCCTGGCGGACGCCGGAGATGAGGCTGTCGACGTAGCTTTGCAGAACTGCTACATACAGTTCGAGCTTGCCTGGAAAATGCTGGTACAGGACGGGCTTGCTGACGCCGGCGCATTCCGCGATTTCGTCCATACCGGCCGAGTGGTAGCCGCTGGCCACAAAAACTTCGCTGGCTGCAGCGAGGAGTTGAAGGCGGCGTGCATCTCGCGGAAGGCGGGTGCTGCGGCGTGTACCAGCAGGCTTACCGGCCGTTGTACCGCGATCGGAGCCGGTCCGATCCGCGAGTTCTGTCATGTCGCTTCCAATCTGAGCAAAAGTAAAATTCGGCTGCCGCGCGGACCGTCGAGTCGCATATGCGTACTCGCCAGTATCCTCCGTCACACCGGCCGTAGCTGCATGAACGATACCGTGTGTCGCGCTCGAGCGTTTTTTCTGTCTCGACCAGCGATACTTGCGTCGCAGTCTTGTGGTGGAGGGCACATCTGACACGCCCCTGCCTGCATGTTTCGGTCGGTCTGGGACTGCCGCTCGTGGAATGTGAGATTCTGGAGGCGTGACTGACCCAGGGGGACCGCGCATGCGTGGACAAACTACGCAGAACCCTGAACAATCCGATTCAGGCGACGGCCGAATGTACGGCCAACGTGACTACCGCGGCATAGCTTCCCATCAACCACTCCGTGCTCAATGGGATCCGACCAAACGTGAAGTGGGCCGGACACCGCGCAATCCGCGACCGGATCGAGGCGCTCGGAAACAGAGCCGACTCGGTAAGTTCGTCGCGACGTACGGATGGCGCGCGTATGCGATCCCGGTGCTTGCGATTCTGACGGTCTTCGTGACCGTCGACGCTTTGCGTACGGACGTCGATGATTCCGCGTCCAAAGCCTCGGCGACGGCTGACCTCGCGCACAGTACAGATGGGACCAACGTCATCGGGGCACCGCCGGCGGCCGACGGAAAGTTTGCGGCGTCGGTCCCGTCGGGTGCGCTTCCGGACGGTGGACCGTTTGCGGTAACCGGTGGTGGCACCTGGCACGTAGTTCCGGGGATTACCGGCAAGGTCGGGCAGGGCACCGAGCGTGAATTCACGTACACCGTCGAAATCGAGGACGGTGTCGACACTGCAGGCTTCGGTGGTGACGAATCCTATGGTCGGATGGTCGATCAGACATTGGCCAATCCGAAGAGTTGGACCAACGATCCCAAGGTGGCCTTCCGTCGTATCGATTCCGGATCACCTGATTTCCGCATCTCGTTGACGTCGCAGATGACCATTCGGGAGGGTTGCGGTTACGAGATCGAACTCGAGGGCTCCTGCTACAACCCGAGCATGGATCGTGTCCTGCTCAACGAGCCTCGATGGGTCCGTGGCGCTATTTCATTCCAGGGCGACATCGGTTCGTATCGTCAGTATCAGATCAACCACGAGGTTGGCCATGCCATCGGTTACGCAGCGCATCAGCCCTGTGAGACCGAAGGTGGATTGGCGCCGATCATGATGCAGCAGTCTTTCGGGACGGCGAATAACGACATTGCGCAGTTGGATCCCGAGGGCGTGGTGCCGATGAACGGTCTGACGTGCCGGTTCAACCCGTGGCCGTATCCTCGAGTGTAACTAGATCCAGGAGTTTTTCGGTGTCTGCAACATCCGTCGTATTGCCACCTCTGGTGGAACCCGCCGCCGCGTTGAGCCGGGAAGAAGTTGCCCGGTACAGCCGGCACCTCATCATTCCGAATGTGGGCGTGATCGGTCAGAAGCGACTCAAGAACGCACGTGTGTTGTTCATCGGCGCCGGTGGTCTGGGCTCGCCGGCACTGCTGTATCTGGCAGCCGCGGGTGTGGGCACGATCGGGATCGTGGATTTCGACGAGGTCGACATGTCGAACCTGCAGCGTCAAGTGATTCACGGTCGGTCGGATGTGGGCCGGCCCAAGGCCGTCAGCGCGCGCGAGTCGATCCTCGAGATCAACGAGCACATCGATGTGCGGCTACACGAGTACCGACTCGACAACACCAATGCCGTCGAATTGTTCGCGCACTACGACCTGATTCTCGACGGCACTGACAACTTTGCGACGCGCTACCTGGTCAACGACGCGGCGGTCCTTGCCGGCAAGCCGTATGTGTGGGGATCGATCTATCGCTTCGAAGGTCAGGTCTCGGTGTTCTGGGAAGACGCACCAGACGGACTCGGGCTCAATTACCGGGATCTGTATCCCGAAGCTCCGCCCCCGGGCATGGTGCCGTCGTGTGCGGAGGGTGGCGTGCTCGGTGTTCTGCCCGCAACCGTCGGGTCGATCATGGCCACGGAGGCCGTGAAGCTGATCACGGGTATCGGTGAACCGTTGCTCGGACGCCTGATGATTTACGACGCTCTGGCCATGACGTTCCGCACGATCCGGCTACAGCGTGATCCGAAGCGGATCCCGGTCACGGAACTCATCGACTACGACGAGTTCTGCGGCGTCGTGTCGGAGGAGGCGAGTGACGCGGCTGCCGGTTCCACGATCACCGCCAAGGAACTCGAGCAGTTGATCAGCAGTGGTTACGAGTTGGAACTCGTCGACGTGCGGGAACCTGTCGAGTGGGACATCATGCATCTGCCCGGTGCGGTTCTGATTCCCAAGGATCGGATTGTCTCCGGCGAGGCGCTGGCGTCGTTGCCGCAGAACAAGCACATCGTTTTGTATTGCAAAACCGGCATTCGATCGGCCGAGGCTCTCGCTGTTCTCAAGAGTGCGGGGTTCGCGGATGCCGTCCATCTGCAGGGCGGTGCCATTGCCTGGGCAAGCCAGGTCGATACTTCTCTGCCGGTGTATTAGGCGTGCCTTGCAGGATCTGACGGACTTGCACCGGTAGCGTTGGAGCGGTGACAGGTCAACCTCCCCAGCACGTGTGCTCCACCTTCGGCCTCCGCGAAGTAGAGCCCATCCCACTCGGTGCGGATTGGGACGGCGGTTGGCTGTGTGGAGACGTCGTTCTCTCTGCCGTTGCGGACCATGCGCGCGCCGCCTGGTCGGCAAAAGTGCGTGAGAACCTCGAAGTCGATGGTGTGCGCTTGGCTCGCCCTGTTCGATCCACTGACGGTCGCTACGTTGTATCAGGTTGGCGCGCAGACACTTTCATAGTCGGAACGCCCGAACCTCGTCACGACGAGGTTGTGTCCATGTCGTGCCGGTTGCACGCTGCGACGGCTTCGCTCGAGCGCCCCAGATTCCTCGCTCAACCGCCGGTCCCGCCGTGGGCCGAGGTTGACGTCTTTGTTGCCGCGGATCGTGCGGCGTGGGAAACCGTTCCGTTGCGTATCGCGAAGGGTGTCGAGCAACTCGAGTCGCCGTCGCCCGACGGACGCAAGAGCCTCGAACTGATCGCGGGCCTGGCCACACTCCGCAAGCCCGTTCACAGCCCCGATCAATTGGTGCACGGCGATTTGTTCGGCACGGTTCTCTTCTCGGGCAGCATGGCTCCGGGCATTACGGACATCACGCCGTATTGGCGACCGGCGGCGTGGGCTGCCGCTGTTGCTGTAGTCGACGCAATCTCCTGGGGCGGAGCGGACGAGGCACTGGTCGGGCGCTGGGAAGACCTGCCGGAGTGGCCGCAAATGCTTCTGCGTGCGGTCATGTTCCGCCTGGCTGTTCACGTATTACATCCACGTTCGACGGCGGATGCATTTCCCGGCTTGGCCCGCACGTCCGACATCGTGCGTCTGTTGCTCTAGCCGTCAGCTGAAATCGGCGACCAGACCTTCGAAGAGATCACGAGCAGCATCGGACGCGGCACTCGCATCGCCGGCGATGACGGCGGCGACCAGGTTTTCGTGACGTGAGTGGAATCCTTCGCCGGTGGCGTCGATGTGCTGGTGAATCGTAGTTTCGATGATGGGGAGCAGCGAGTCGTAGAACTCCAGGTACACGGTGTTGTGGCTGGCTGCCACGATGGCGCGGTGCAGTGCCACGTCGGCCGCTGTCGCTGCGGCGATGTCGTTGCCTTCCCAGGACGCTGTTCGGGCGTCGAGCAGGCTTGTGAGCGAGGCAATATCGTCGCCGTTGCGACGTACTGCTGCCAGCGTTGCGGCCGTGATGTCGAGGGCGCGTCGTAGTTCGAGAACGTCGCGCTCGTGGGCACCGGCAAAGTAGTTGCCGAGTGTGCCGCCCAGGTCCGACGTTGCCACGACGTACGTGCCTGATCCTTGGCGACGTTCCAGCATTCCGGCGTGAACCAGTGCTTGAACTGCTTCACGGACCGTGTTCCGGCCGGTGCCTGTCAGCTCGGACAGTGCGGGTTCGGTGGGAATCTTCGATCCGACCGGCCAGGTTCCGCTTCTGATTTCGGTGCGGAGTTGTTCGGTGACCTGCGAGATGAGGCTTGCGCGGCGAACGGGTTGCACGTGTCGGTTCCTCGGATTATCGGTGCGTCTGATGTGGACTGTGGTCTACATTACCTCCCTTGTGCGAGTTCATCCGGTCATCCTATGATTTGTCGGTGACTGCTCAACTTTCGAGAACCGAACCCCGCTCCCTGGTACATGGCCGTCTACTCGTATTTGCGGCCATTGCGATGTCAGCGTTGGTCCTGCGACTCGCAGTTACCTCCTTCTCGCCGCTCGCGGAACAGATCCGCGCGGAGATCGGGTTCTCGGCTTCCGTCGTCGGAGTATTCGGCATGGTGCCGACATTGATGTTCGCTATCTTCGGGCTGATTACTCCGGCCATCGCGAAACGAATCGGGCTCGAACGTACTGCGCTGCTGGCCATGCTGATGGCCGGCGTCGGAATGCTGTTGCGCGCCATGATGAATCAGACGTGGTCGTTGCTGGCGCTGTCCGCGCTCGCGTTGGCGGGTATGGGAATCGGCAACGTCGTGATTCCGCCGTTGGTGAAGCGTTATTTCTCGGATCGCCTCGCGACGATGAGTTCGGTGTACATCGTTGCCGTGCAGATCGGCACCATCGTGCCGGCATTCGTGGCGGTTCCGGTGGCTGACGCATTCGGTTGGCGATTCTCGATCGGTTGGTGGGCGGCCTTCGGATTTGCTGCTGCTGTGCCGTGGTTGATCACCCTCGCGCGCTCGCGTCGGGAATCGGCAGATGCTGCCGTCGTACCGGCCGCTGCCGCGCCGACTCGCGGTCAAGCCTGGCGTTCGCCCGTCGCCTGGGGGATGGCCGGAATGTTCGGCATGACCTCGCTGATCACCTACTCGATGTTCACCTGGATTCCCTCGATTCTCGGCGACGCCGGCGCCAGTGACGCCTTCGGCGGAACGATGGTCGGAGTCTTCTCGGTGATGGGTCTGATCGCAGCCTTCGGCGCCCCGACACTGTGCGCGCGGATGTCGAACCCGTTCCCGGTCGTCGTCGCCTGCGCCGTGTGCTACCTGATCGGATTTGCCGGACTCTACTTCGCACCGATGAGCGCGCCCATCGTCTGGATCGTCGTCCTCGGGCTCGGGCCGAGTACCTTCCCGATGGCGCTCACCCTCATCAACCTTCGTACCCGCTCACACATCGGATCTGCCGCACTGTCCGGGTTCACCCAGGGTGTCGGTTACACCGTGGCCTGTCTCGGTCCGCTGCTGTTCGGTGTTCTTCACGACGCGACGGACGGATACGCAGCGCCGTTCGGATTACTCTTGATTGCAGTTGTTGTCGTGCTGATCGGTGCTTACCAGGCTTGCAAGCCTCGGATGCTCGAAGATTCGTGGCACGCTACCGGCTAACTTCACGTGCGAATAAGTTCTCACAACCCGTCATGTCGCCCGGTGAGGATCAATTGACTTTGCGGTCATCGCCCGCAGTACCGGCGCAATAACAGTTTTCTACCTTTGGGTCTCCCACATATTCAGGAGGCCCTGGTGAGTCATTACATCGAGCATTGGGATGCCGAGGACGTCGAAGCCTGGGAATCCGGTGGCAAGGACATCGCGAAGCGGAACCTGATCTGGTCGGTAGTCGCCGAACACGTCGGCTTTTCGATCTGGTCCATCTGGTCCGTGATGGTTCTGTTCATGCCGACCGAGATCTACGGCATCGACGCGGCCGGAAAATTCTTCCTGGTCGCAGTTCCCACCTTGGTGGGTTCGATCCTCCGCATTCCGTACACGGTTGCCACCGCACGTTTCGGCGGGCGCAACTGGACCGTCATGAGTGCGTTGTTCCTTTTCGTACCAACACTTCTCACGCTCTATTTGATGATGAATCCGGGTGCGTCGTACACCACCTTCATGTTGGTGGCGGCTACGGCGGGCATCGGCGGCGGTAACTTCGCGTCGTCGATGACCAACATCAACGCCTTCTATCCGCAGCGACTCAAAGGCTGGGCGCTGGGGCTCAACGCCGGCGGCGGCAACATCGGCGTTCCGATGATCCAGCTGATCGGTTTGTTGGTGATCGCGACCGTGGGTAACCGCGAGCCTTGGATCGTGTGTGCTGTCTACCTCGTGTTCATCGCGGCTGCAGCAGTCGGCGCCGCACTGTTCATGGACAACTTGGGCAATCAAAAATCTGATCTGCGCTCGATGGGCAAGGCGCTGAAGTTCTCCGAGTCCTGGGTCATCAGCTTCCTGTATATCGGCACGTTCGGTTCCTTCATCGGTTTCAGCTTCGCGTTCGGTCAGGTGTTGCAGATCAACTTCCTCGCCGGCGGAGCTACCCCGGCGCAGGCAGCGCTGCATGCAGCGCAGATCGCCTTCATCGGACCGCTTCTCGGATCCATTGCCCGTCCGATCGGCGGCAAGCTGGCCGACCGTATCGGTGGCGGCAAGATCACGATGTGGACGTTTGTCGGCATGGCTTTCGCGGCATCGATCCTGGTGACGGCCGGAACGATGGACGACAACACTGCCGGCGTCGCCAGCGCCGGAATCATGGTCACGTTTGTTCTCGGATTCATCGCACTGTTCCTGCTCTCCGGTCTCGGCAACGGTTCCGTCTACAAGATGATCCCGGCAATCTTCGAGGCAAAAGCTCAGAGCTTCGACGATATGGATCGGGCTGAGAAGGCAATGTGGTCGCGCAGCATTTCCGGCGCTCTCATCGGATTTGCCGGTGCGGTAGGCGGTTTGGGCGGTGTCGGAATCAACTTGGTGCTCCGTGCGTCGTACAGCAGTCCGGCGAAGTCGGCGACTATGGCGTTCTGGGTATTCCTGGCCTTCTACATTGCGTGCATCGCCGTGACGTGGTTCGTCTTCCTGCGTAAGCCATCCAGCCTGACCACCGACGTGGACGACGCGAAAGTTTCGGTCACAGCATGACTACCACCATCTTCAGAGATTTACTGGTCGCGACGTCGACGCACTGCCCGTACTGCGGTCTCCAATGCGCCATGACGCTCACCCGTGACGATTCGGCGCCCGTACCCGCACGATCGACGACGGTCGGCGGACGGTCCTTCCCGACCAATCGTGGGGGACTGTGCCAAAAGGGCTGGACCAGTGCGGAATTGCTACGCACTCCGGATCGACTGACCAGTCCCTTGATTCGCACGGACGGGGAACTTCGCCCTGCCAGTTGGGAGGAGGCGCTTGATCGAGTCGTATCGGGCGTGCAGGCGGCGCAGGCTCGCAGCGGCCGCGATGCGATCGGAATCTTCGGAGGTGGCGGTCTGACCAACGAAAAGGCTTACATGCTCGGCAAATTCGCCCGAGTAGCGGTGAAGACCGCGAATATCGATTACAACGGCCGGTTCTGTATGTCCTCCGCCGCGGCGGCCGGAATCAAGAGTTTCGGCTTGGACCGTGGGTTGCCCTTTCCGGTGAGTGACCTGACTTCGGCAAAAGCGATACTTCTTCTCGGCGCCAACGTGGCCGAGACCATGCCGCCTCTGGTCGGGCATCTGAATTCGGCGATTGCTGCCGGTGGATTGATCGTCGCAGACCCCCGTCGTACGGCGACAGTGGAGCGAGCCTTGAGCGGGGGAGGCTTGCACCTGCAGCTGAGTCCCGGAACAGATTCGGCTCTGGTGTTAGGTCTGATGCATCTTGCGGTTATCGACGGCCGTGTCGACCGTGAGTACATCGATGCTCGCACAACCGGGTTCGACGACGCGTGGCTGGCAGCAGCGCAGTGGTGGCCTGAACGCGCCGAGCGGGTGACCGGAGTACCCGTGAGTCAGATGCGGCGCGCCGTCGAATTGCTCTGGAAAGCCAAACAATCCGATTCCGGTTCGTACATCCTCACGGCCCGCGGCACTGAACAGCACGCCAGTGGTACAGACACGGTGTCCGCCGTCATCGGGCTGGCTTTGACGCTAGGGCTCCCGGGCCGACGCGGCAGCGGCTACGGCTGCATCACAGGGCAGGGCAACGGGCAGGGTGGCCGTGAACACGGTCAGAAGGCAGATCAGCTTCCCGGATATCGCAAGATCGTCGATCCCGTTGCCCGCGAGCATATTGCGAAGGTGTGGGGGATCGAGGCGGATGAACTGCCGGGACCGGGCCGCAGTGCCTATGAACTGCTCGATTCGTTGGGCCAACCCGGCGGTCCGGAAGTGCTTTTTGTGCACGGCGCCAACTTGGCGGTATCGGCGCCGCGGGCGGGACACGTTGTAGATCGGTTGAAGGCCCTGGACATGCTGGTGGTCTCGGACTTTATTCTGTCGGAGACAGCAGCAATGGCTGATGTTGTTCTGCCCGTGCTGCAGTGGGCCGAGGAGGAGGGAACCACCACTAGCCTCGAAGGCCGCGTGTTGCGGCGTCGGCGCGCGGTGGATGCTCCCGAGGGGCCCCGCAGTGAATTGCACGTCTGGTCCGAGATTGCACAGCGATTGGGTCAGCCGGCCGAGCGCTTCCCGACCTCACCGGCGGTAGTCTTCGAGGAATTGCGTCGCGCGTCGGCCGGCGGCATCGCCGATTACTCCGGTATCAGCTACAGCCGACTCGACGCCGGTGAAGCGCTGCACTGGCCATGCCCGAGCGAGAATCATCCGGGTACTCCGCGCTTGTTCCTGGATTCCTTTGCGACGCCGGACGGTCGGGCTCAGTACGTCGCGGTCGAACATCGTGGTCCGGCTGAAACAGTGGACGCGGAGTATCCGCTGGTTGCCACGACGGGACGCGTTCTGGCGCACTACCAGTCGGGTGCTCAGACCCGTCGGATTCCCGAACTGGTGAAGGCTGCAGGAGACATGTTCGTCGAGATCCACCCGGATACCGCTCGGCGGGTGGGGCTTTCGGACGGGGACAGGGCTGCGGTGGTCAGCCGGCGTGGGCGGATGGAGGCGAGCGTCCGTTGCATCGACACCATGCGACTCGACACCGTGTTTCTGCCGTTCCATTTTGCTGGTGATTCGCGTGCAAATCTGCTGACCAACCCCGCGCTGGATCCCACCAGTCGGATGCCCGAGTTCAAGGTCTGCGCTGTCCGTCTCGAACCGGTCGGTGAACCATGAAGCGCGTTGTGATCGTCGGCAACGGCATGGCCGGGTCGCGGGTGGCAGAGGAGTTGCGTCGTCGAATGGATGCCGAGGTTCTCGACATCGTCTTGATCGGTGCAGAAGCTCACGCGCCCTACAATCGCATTCTGCTCTCGAATGTCCTGGCGGGCAGCATCACTGCCCGGGATACGCGGTTGAAGACCGATGAATGGTGGGCGCGCGCAAGCATCGACGTTCGCGCCGGTACCGCGGTAACGGCGGTTGACCCCGTACTACGGACGGTAACCTGCAGCGACGGCGCCGAAATCGGCTACGACGAGCTGATTTTGGCCACTGGCAGTAGTCCCTTCATCCCTCCGGTGCTCGGCATCACCGAGTTCGCTTCCCGGGTTGCAACTTTCCGGACCCTGGACGACTGTGCTCGCATCACCGAAGCTGCGACACCCGGAAGTCGGGCAGTGGTACTTGGTGCCGGGCTGTTGGGAATCGAAGCCGCACGCGGACTTCGGATGCGCGGAGTTGATGTAACAGTGGTGCATCCCAAGGACTTCCCGATGGAACGCCAGATGGATTCCGACGGCGGCGCAGTACTCACCCGGACCCTCGAAGGAGTGGGTATCGAGGTTGTGCTGGGTCGGCGCGTCTCCGAGTTCTCCGGTGACAGCGTGGTTCTGGACGACGGAAGTCAGCTTCACGCAGATCTTCTGGTGTTGTCGGCGGGAATTCGGCCTTGCGTCGAATTGGCGCAACAGGCCGGTGCGGCAGTAGGTTACGGAGTGTTGGTCGATGACGAACTTCGCACCGATGTCGACGGCATTCGCGCGATCGGTGAGTGCGCCGAACATCGCGGTGAGGTGTACGGCCTTGTCCAGCCCGGCTGGGAGCAGGCTGCGGTGGTGGCTGATCTGCTGACGGGCGCAGACCCGAAAGCACGTTACTGCGGTACCCCGACATTGACCCGGTTGAAGGCGCACGATATCGACCTCGCGTCGATGGGTGATGTCAGTGCGACAATGCACAGTCGCGATGTAGAGGTCACCACGCTCGCGGATGCAAGCCGGGGTAGTTACGCCAAGATCGTTGTCAAGGGTGAGCGAATTGTCGGAGCATTGCTACTCGGTGTCCCTGATGTAGTAGGCACTCTCACACAGCTTTTCGACGCTCAACTTCCCGTCCCTCCGGACCGGATCGCGCTCCTCACCGGGCGCGGAGCTGGTGGTCCGGTCGAACGTGCAAGTCCTTCGGGTATGCCGGGGTCGGCTGTGATCTGCCGATGCAATTCGGTCACGAAAACGGATCTGACGACGGCCTGGAAAGCGGGTGCTCGGTCCGAAGCCGCACTGGCTTCGGTCACCCGGGCAACCACCGGCTGTGGTGGCTGCAGTTCCTCGGTCGCGGGAATCTGCGAATGGTTGAGCGCTGCAGATCCACTCGGATCCGTCGACGACACACAGAACTCTCTCGAAACACAGGAAGAAGGTGCGGCATGAACAAATCGGTCATTGTCATCGGACACGGGATGGTCGGACACCGCTTTGTCGAGGCCTTGCGTTCGCGCGACGACGCCGACATCTGGTCGGTGACCGTCCTCTGTGACGAGAAGTACGCCGCGTACGACCGGGTCGGATTGTCGTCGTACGTCGGAGTGTGGGATCCCAAGGAATTGGCCTTGGCCGGAAACGATTACGAGGGTGACACCCTGGTCGATCTTCGTGTCGGGGAAGGTGCCGTGTCGATCGACAAGGATGCGCGCACAGTCGCCACGACTGCCGGCAATGTGCTCACGTACGACGCTCTAGTGATGGCAACAGGTTCGTACCCGTTTGTTCCGCCGGTGCCTGGTCACGACGGTGACGGATGCTTCGTCTACCGTACTCTCGATGATCTCGACGGAATTCGGACAGCAGCGGAGCGGGCCGGCCGGGGCGCAGTGGGCGTGGTGGTCGGTGGCGGACTTCTCGGCCTCGAAGCGGCACATGCACTCTCACTGATGGGAATGACTGCGCACGTCGTCGAGCACAATCCTCGGTTGATGCCGATGCAGGTGGACGAGGGCGGTGGCGCACTTCTCGCTCGGCTCGTGACGCGACTCGGGTTGAATGTGCACACGGGCGTCGGAACCGCGGGGATCACGCAGTCCGACAAGGGAATCGTGGTCGAACTGTCCGACGGAACAACCATCGACGCGTCGCTGCTGGTGTTCTCGGCCGGCGTGCGTCCTCGTGATCAACTGGCCCGAGACGCCGGCATCGGCGTCAGTGAGCGCGGCGGCATCCTGACCGATCTGGGCTGCAAGACGTCCGACAACCACATCTTCGCGGTCGGTGAATGCGCTGCCGTGGAAGGGCGTTGCTACGGGCTGGTCGCTCCCGGGTATGCGACGGCCGAGATTGTGGCAGACCGGTTGCTCGGCGGCGCAGCAGATTTTCCCGGCGCCGACATGTCGACCAAGCTCAAGCTCATGGGCGTCGACGTCGCCAGTTTCGGTGATGCGATGGCAACGTCACCCGGCGCCCTCGAAGTTGTTCTCAGCGACGCAGCCAAGGGCACCTACGCAAAGCTCGTGGTCTCGGACGACGCGAAGATCCTGCTCGGCGGAATCCTGGTGGGCGACGCGTCGGCGTATGCGTCGTTGCGCCCGTTGGTCGGTCGTGAGCTACCCGGCGATCCGGCAACATTGATCTCGCCGGCCGGGGAAAAGCTCGGTGCGGGTTCATTGCCGGACGATGCCGAGGTCTGCTCGTGCAACGGTGTGACCAAGGGCGCGATCTGCAGCGCAATTGCCGACGGCGCCTGCGACATTGCGTCGGTGAAGGCATGCACAACGGCGGGAACGACCTGTGGCGGTTGCCTTCCGACAGTGAAGCAATTGCTGGCAGATTCCGGTGTCGTGATGTCGAAGGCGCTGTGTGAGCACTTCGGTCAGTCGCGGGCCGAGCTGTTCCAGATAGTGCAGTCGACGCAGACGCGAACGTTCTCGGCTCTGATAACCAAGTACGGCAAGGGCGCCGGCTGCGACATCTGCAAGCCCGTCGTCGCGTCGATTCTCGCATCCACGGATTCCGATCACATCCTGCACCGTCAGCAGGCGTCGTTGCAGGACACCAACGACCACTTCCTGGCCAACATTCAGAAGAACGGCACGTATTCGGTGGTTCCGCGCATGCCCGGCGGCGAGGTCACTGCGGAACAGCTGATCGTGATCGGTGAGGTGGCCCGTGATTTCGGTTTGTACACCAAGGTGACCGGCGGTCAGCGCATCGATCTGTTCGGTGCTCGCGTCGAGCAGTTGCCCGCCATCTGGAAGCGTCTGGTCGATGCCGGGATGGAATCCGGTCAGGCATACGGAAAGTCGCTGCGCACCGTCAAGAGTTGTGTCGGTTCGAGCTGGTGCAGATACGGGGTACAAGACTCCGTCGGGATGGCTGTTGATCTGGAGAACCGCTATCGGGGCCTCCGTTCGCCGCACAAGATCAAGTTCGGAGTGTCCGGGTGCGCGCGGGAATGTGCCGAGGCTCGGGGTAAAGACGTCGGCATCATCGCGACGGAGAACGGGTGGAACCTCTATGTGGGTGGCAACGGCGGTCAGTCGCCCAAGCACGCTCAGCTTCTCGTTGGTGGCCTCGACGACGTAACCCTGGTCAAGTACATCGACCGATACCTCATGTTCTACATCCGCACGGCTGATCGACTACAGCGCACCGCGCCCTGGGTGGAGTCACTCGAGGGCGGTCTCGACCACCTCAAGGCCGTTGTCTGTGACGACAGTCTGGGTATCGGCGAAGAACTCGAAGCGCTGATGGCCAAGCACGTGGAGGGCTACCAGGACGAATGGGCGGGTGTGCTCGGTGATCCAGAGAAGTTGTCGCGGTTCGTGTCGTTTGTCAATGCACCCGATGAAGCCGACCCGACGGTTGTGTTCGACGAGACCGGAGTACGCAAGGTTCCCGTGCTGATGGGCATACCGAGCATTCCCACGCGCCGGTAATCGCGGCGTAACTCGTGGGAAACACGGGACCCGTAGAAAGAAATCAGAACACGAGGAGGGGTTTGATGAGTGTCATCGACGCGCAGATCGCCAAGCTGGATTCAGAGCGACTCGAATGGACGTCGGCATGCCCGCTGAGTCACCTGATTCCGGGGCGTGGAGTTGCCGTGTTGCTCCGCGGTGGTGAGCAGGTAGCGCTGTTCCGGCTCGAGGACGGTAGCTTGCGGGCCGTCAGCAACTTCGATCCGTACGCCCGCGCAGCAGTGATGTCGCGCGGACTGGTGGGTGATCGCGACGGTGAGCCGATCGTGGTGTCGCCCTTACTCAAGCAAGCCTTTTCGCTCATCGACGGGCGGTCGTTGGACGACGGTTCGGTATCGTTGCCGGTCTACGACATTCGTGTGTGGGCCGGCGTAGTGCAAGTACACAGCGTTCAACTGCACAGCGTTCAACTGCACAGCGTTCAACTGCACAGCGTTCAAGCGTGAGTGACGACATGCCGTTGGCAGGATTCACCGTCGGGATCACGGCCTCACGTCGCGCCGAGGAGTTTGCGTCACTGCTCACCCGGCGCGGAGCAGACGTGATGTTTGCGCCGGCTATCCGAATCATCCCGCTCGCGGATGATCGGGAGCTGGAACGGGTTACGCAGCAAATCATCTCGAATCCGCCCGAGATTGTCGTCGCTACCACCGGCATTGGATTTCGGGGCTGGCTCGAGGCCGCTGACGGCTGGGGCGAGGCCGAGAATCTCAGCGCAGCACTGCGTTCGGCACGTCTGCTGGCTCGTGGTCCCAAAGCGACAGGCGCAATACGTGCTGCCGACCTGCGTGAAGAATGGTCGCCGGCGTCCGAGTCTTCGGCTGAGGTCCTCGAACATCTTCTGGCCGAGAGTGTCTCGGGAAAGACTGTGGCGGTTCAACTTCACGGCGCTACCACCGACTGGGAGCCCGTTCCCGATTTTTGTCAGGCGCTACGCGACGCCGGGGCGGACGTCATCGCGGTACCGGTCTATCGTTGGGAACCGCCGGAGGATACGACGCTCTTGGACCGCATGATCGACGCAATTGTTGTCGGCGGAATCGACGCCGTGAGCTTTACCAGCGCACCGGCGGTGGCGTCGTTGTTGATGCGGGCGGACAATACCGGACGACGGGGTGAGGTTCTCGAGGCATTGCGCGGGCGGGTGACGGCGATGTGTGTGGGGCCGGTGACGTCTGCGCCGCTGGAGGCACTGAACGTTCCGACGACGGCGCCGGTGCGAGCTCGACTGGGCGCCCTCGCGCGGCATATCGTGGACGAACTTCCGCAGCGAGCCAACCGAATTCAAGCCGGAGAACACGAACTCAGTGTCCGTGGAAACTGTGTTGTCGTGGACGGTGAGATTCGCTCATTGTCTCCGGCCGCGATGTCACTGATGCGTTCCCTCAGTGCCAAGCCCGGTCATGTGGTCTCACGAGACGAACTTCTGGCGGCTCTTCCACGGAGTCGTGGAGACACCCATGCTGTCGAAACTGCGGTCGCTCGCCTTCGCGTCTGTCTCGGCGCTCCCAAAGCTGTTCAAACCGTCGTGAAACGAGGTTATCGACTTGCACTCGATCCAGCGCACTACGGCATCCGGTAACGAGGTGCTGATACTAGTTGCTCACGGCACGCGCAGCGCACGGGGAGTGGATATGCTTGCCGCGCTTGCCGATGCAGTGAGCGCACAGGTCGGTCTCACCCGAGTGGCTTTCGTGGATGTTCTCGGACCCTCACCGGCCGAGGTGCTGCGCGACATTGCGGGGCATGCCGTCCTGGTGCCGGCGTTCCTGGCATCGGGTTACCACGTCCATACCGATGTACGACGCGAAGTCGAGGCCAGTGGACACCGATCTGTGACGGTGACGCCCGCACTGGGGCCGGATCCGGCGCTTGCGCGCGTTATGTTGCGTCGGTTGTACGAAGCCGGATGGCAGAGCGGTGACGCGATAGTGCTTGCTGCCGCGGGCTCGTCCGATTCGCGTGCACTGCGCGATGTCGAGCGCAGCGCGCTGATGCTGGCCGAGATGGCAGGATCGCGGGTAGACATCGGGTACATCGCGACCGGTGCGCCGAAAGTTGTCGATGTTGTTGCAGCATCGCGGGTTCGAGGCGCGCCGCGAGTGTTCATCGCGTCGTATCTGCTGGCGCACGGACTCTTTCACGAGCGATTGTCCGCTGCCGGTGCCGACGGCGTCACGCAACCGCTCGGAGTGGACGCCGGAGTAGTGGACCTTGTCGTGAGCAGGTACGCGACGGCGCGAGAACCGGCAGTGCAGAACACTTCGCGCTACGATCGGCGATATGACGGAGACGTATGCAGACCTGGTCGCAGCGGTTCGTGAATCCGACGCGAAGGCGCAGGTTCTCATCGGTGAACTGACCGACTCGCGGGCACGGGAGCATTCGGCACTTCCTGGCTGGAGCCGGGGGCACGTGGTAACCCATCTGTCGCGGAATGCGGACGCGCTCAACAGGTTTGTCGTCGGCGTGCAAAGCGGTGAGCCTGCGGAGATGTATCCGGGTGGACCGCCGGCGCGGAACGCTGCTATCGAAGAGGGCGCGGATCGCCCGGCATCACTGTTGGCCGCCGACTACCGATTCTCCGGCTCGAGGCTGGTCGAGGCACTCGCCGAAGTACCGGCAGATCGATTGGACACGCCCGTCAATTGGCGCAAGCCCGTGACGGCCTACGATCTACCGATTCTGCGCTGGAACGAGATCGAAATTCACCTGACCGATCTCGATGTCGGATACACCTGCCATGACTGGCCGGCGGAGTACGTCGAGTTCACGTTGGCCCGCCAATTGGGAGCCCTGGAGGCAGCGGCGCCCAACGTGGCGGTGCCCCCGCTCTCGGATGCCGAGACGCTCTCGTGGTTGATCGGGCGACCGCTACGAGCCGGACTGCCGAAACTGCCGGCCTGGCCGTACTGACGCTGGAGCCTTCATCAGCCCAGAAGTACAAGTTCGGCCAGTGCGTTGTCGGTCGCCGACGCGGGCACAAGCGCAAACGCGCGCTTACCGATCAGTGCTGCTAGATGCGCGGTGCGCACCGACGGGTCGGCAAACCAACGGCCGTCGGCGGATTGGGTTACCGGAAGTATTCGTACAGCATCGGAACTCACCGCCGACGCATTCGTGATGACTCCCAGCAGCGGTGGCAGCGGTGTCCGCCCGGTCAGTGCACTCACGATAGTGGGCAGCATCGTCAACAGGGTCGTGACCGCGGCATAGGGATTTCCGGGGAGGCCGAGCACCACCTTTCCAGTGGGGAGGACGGCGGTCACCTGGGAACCGCCGGGACGCGAGGCAACTCTGCCCACCACGATCCGAGCACCCAGGCGATCCAGAGCGGAGCGCATTTCGTCGGCAGCGCCGCCGCCGGTGGCCCCGACGAGCACGATGAGATCGGCACTATCTTCTGCTGTCAGAATTGTTTCGAAACCGTCTGCGGTGTCACGTAAATGGGTGTCGGAGAGGCACTGCACCCCGCACCGAGACAGTAGTTCCGGCATGATTCCGCCGATGGAATCGCGAGTCTGGCCTTCGCGGAGCGGACCAGTTCTGCGGATCTCGTCACCGGTGGTGACGACACAGGCCCGCACCGGGCCGCGAACCAGTGCTTCGGACACTTCGCCGCTGGTGCCTGCCGAGACGAGTACCGGGGTCACCGAGGTGCCGGTCGGAGCGATAGTGAATCCGACGCTCCAATCCTCGCCGCGGGGACGAGCGTCGTTGCGCAGCGGCGCAGTGGGTAGACGCTTCAGTAACGGTGGATTGTTCTCGGAGACAACATGTTCGTCGCGAATGACCGCGCTTGCGCCGACGGGAAGGTGTGCCCCCGTCGCGATGCGGATTGCTTCGCCGTCGGCAAGTTCGGGGGAGCCCTCCGCGCCGGCAATGTGAACTTCTTCGAGGATCTGCCAGGGGCCCTCACCGGCGACGGCATATCCATCCATCGCGGAAACTGCAAAACGCGGCAAATCGCTTTGGGCAACAAGCGGTTCGGCTAGAGTTGCACCGAGGCCGGCGGCCAGTACTGCTCGGCGGGGGACTAGTGGCGTCAAGGAGTCCAGGATTGCGGCGCGGGCCTCGGCGATGGTCAAACGAGGCAACATTCGTGCGTGCTCGAGATCTTCGGGAGTGTCGCAATCTGCGGTATCGTCTACCGGTAGCGTCGAAAAGTCTTTGGCAACAAGTCTTTTCATAGGTTGATTGTCCAGTCCGGCGCCGTCGCGGAGAGTGGAGATTCGCTGACGCAATTCGGAAAACATCCAGGCGGACAACAAAAATTGGGTCCGATTGTTCTCGTCCACGGCGCAGGTCACCGGGGCCAGAGGCGACGTTGCGGCAATCAGGGCATCGATGGTGCCGCGACGGAGGTGTGGCAGATCGGCTGCCAGAACAAGAACAACAGCGTCGTCAGGGATGTCCGCGGTAGTGATGCCGGCCCAGATAGCCGCGACCGGTCCGCTGCCGATCGGCGACTCCTGAGTTTGCACGATCGACGTGTCGAGGTCGCCGCGATTCGGTCCGACCACCACTCTGGTGTCGAGATGCGCTGTGGCAGCGAGAGCTATGTCGAGAAGTCTGCGGCCGTGAACCATCAGTCCGGGTTTGTCGACACCGCCCATCCTGCTCGCCCGGCCGCCGGCCAGAACGATCGCACACGTTGGAGGCATGTACCTATGCTGCCTCATCGGAAGTTGTGCCGCGCCCGTGACATGTCGATCCGGCCGTCCTTGATCGGTACGCCTTCGAGTTCCAGCTTCGCGATCTGTCGGTGGGCCAGGTGTGCGGCGGGTTTTCCCGATGCGCCCAGCACCCGATGCCACGGGAGGTCGGACGAGTCGGTCCGCATGATCCACCCGACCGTTCGCGGGCTGGAAAGACCGACGGCGTCGGCAATGTCGCCGTAGGTGGCGACGCGTCCGGCTGGTATCGAGGCGATGAGTCTGCGAACCTCCTCGATCTGTTCGTCGGTAGTGGCAGCCATGACGGAAGTTCTCAGAGCAACTTACGGATCAACGCGGCAACTTCGTCGGCGCGCACGTGCGGGACCATGTGGTCGCAGTCGAAAGCGACGTCGGTCAAATTGGGGCCGAGACGATCGGTCATGGCGCTGCGGAACTCGGCGGTGACGTAGGGCGGTTGCACCTTCATTGCCTGGACGATGACAGTCGGCATCGAACTCGGCGGCAGCACCAACGGCCGGGCGAGTTCTCCCCAGGCAGTGACGACGGCCGGTGTCGACAGTCGCCAGTTGACGCGGCCGTTGTCGAGGTGGACGAGATGCCGGGCGAACTCCTCGTCCAATACCTCGGTGGGAACCTCGCCCCACGAGCCGTGGACCTTCTCCGATCGAGCTTCCGCAGCGTCGGTGTAATCGGGTGATCCGATGGTGAGTTCTGCCACGCGACCCATGAATTCGGGGTCGAGGCCGATCGCCGGATCGAGCAGTACGAGTCCGCGGACCCGATCAGGTGCCGCCGCTGCCAGATGCAACGCAAGGGCGCTGCCGAACGAGTGTGCAACTACCAGAACCGGACCCGCTGCGTGTTCGTCGAGAGTATCGAGGAGGTCGGCCACGTGAGCTTCGATGTTCCACGGCGGCGCCCAGGTGGAATGGCCGTGACCACGCAGATCCGGCGCGATCCAGCGAGCATCGGGAAGCTGATTCTCGGCCATCGACTGCCAGCGTCGGCCATGGCCGGTGAGGCCGTGCAACGCGAGGATCTCCGGCGCACCGGACGGGCCGTAGAGATAGGTCTGGAGAGCAGTCACACGATCAATCTTGCCCGACGCCGACGATGCGTGACTTGTCGGTGCCTTCTGATGGAATGCCTGAGTGAGTGAGACGTCGGTGCGCAGCAAATCCACCATCCCGCGGGCGCGGTTGGTGCATCGAGCGGCGCCGACGCTACCGCCGCGCACCTGGGACAAAGGCACGGCACGTCTGTTTGTCGAGTCGGCAGACGATCCGTTCATGCTGGCTTTCGGTGGCGCTTCGTGGAATCCCTGGCAGGTGCTGGGTGGCCCGGGCACCGGCAAGTCTTCACTTCTCGTAGATCTGGCAGTCGCGAAGATCTCCGGCGGTGAGGATCCCGAGTCGGTGTTGGTCCTCACGCAGTCGCGTCGGGCGGCGACGGCTGTGCGGGAGCAGATCACCGCGGGGTTGTTCGGGTTCGAGCAGGAACGGGGGCCACAAGCCACCCGTGAACCTCTGGTGCGCACTGTCCACTCCTACGCCTTTGCGGTCCTTCGACTGCAGGCTGCCGCGCACGGCAATGCGCCGCCGCGCCTGATTACCGGAGCTGAACAGGATTCGGTGCTGCGCGAGATGTTGCGCGGCGATATCGAGGACGGTGCGCAGTACTGGCCCGAGCGGTTGCGTCCAGCACTCGGCATGAACGGGTTTGCAGTCGAACTGCGCGATTTGATGCTGCGCGCCAACGAGCGCGGACTCGGTCCGGAAGATCTGATCAAACTGGGCAAGAAGCGACACCGGCCCGAGTGGGTGGCGGCGGGACAATTCGCCGAGGCCTACGAGCAAGGGGTCCTGCTTCGCGGTTCCGTGGGCGTCGAAGCGCCGGAGGCGACGGCACCGGCTTTGGATGCGGCCGAGCTGATCGGTGCCGCGCTCACGGCCTTTGCCACCGACCCGGAGTTACTGCGGTCCGAGCGTGCTCGTATCCGTCATCTTCTGGTCGACGACGCTCAGCATCTGGATCCGCAAGCAGCGCAACTGGTTCGGCTGATCGGAACGGGTACCGGCACCACGGTGATCGCCGGTGACCCCGACCAATCGGTGTTCGGTTTCCGAGGAGCAGATTCCCGGTTCCTGGTCGATCTGGCTGATCGGGGAGCTGAACGCGCGGTTATTCTGCCGACCACGTATCGCAACAATGCCGACGTCGCGTCGATCGTCGCCAAAATCGCAGCCCGGCTACCCGGCAACCTCGCCCACAGAATTGCAGTTCCCGCCGATCTGTCCGACGAAAATCCGGCGTTCGCCTCCGTTCGGGTTCTGGGAACCACGGCAAAGGAAGCTGCGGTGGTGGCAGACACCCTGCGGCGCGCGCACTTGCTCGACGGTATCCCGTGGTCCGACATGGCCGTCATCGTGCGCTCGGTGCCACGCACCCTGGCGCCGCTTCGACGCGCGCTGCTCGCGGCCGGTGTACCCGTCACGACAGCGGCCACCGAACTGCCGCTGGCCCGTCAGCATGGCGTATCCGGACTCCTTTTGTTGCTGCGGGCCCTCGGCCGGGACGGCTTCACCGGAGACGACGCCTTGGCACTCATGTCCGGTCCCATCGGCGGGGCCGAGCCTGTCACCCTGCGGCGTTTGAGGCGAGGACTGCGCCGCGTCGAACTGGCAGCCGGAAATGATCGCGATTCTGCAGAACTGTTGCGGCTCATCCTTATCGACGAGGACCGCGCGCAGTCCAAGCGGTTGACAGCAAAGCTGACCGATGTCGAATCGGCTGCACTCAAACGAGTGCTGTCCGTGCTCCGCAAAGCCCGCGTGCCACTCGAGCGCAATCTCGGTGTCGAGGAAATCCTGTGGGCCGCATGGCAGGCCACCGGGCTCGAACGTCGGTGGGCGGCAGCGTCGGCGCGCGGCGGTCCGATCGGGTCGCAAGCCGATCGTGACCTCGACGCCGTCGTTGCACTCTTCGATGCGGCGGCCAATTACGTGGATCGACTACCGCGTTCGCAACTGGCGGGGTTTGTCGACTATCTCACCAGCCAGGAGATCCCGACGGATTCGCGAAGCCGTTCGGTGATTGCTCCCGACGCAGTCACCGTGGTCAGCGCCCATGCGGCGGCGGGACGTGAATGGGCCGTGGTCGCGGTGGCGGGTGTTCAGGAAGGTCTGTGGCCGAGCCTGCGCGCCCGCGGGTCGCTCCTGCGGACTGAAGCGTTGATCGACCTGATCAACGGAGTCTCCGACGGCAGTGACTCGGCCGAAGAACGGTTGTCGAGAACCGCGCCGCTGCTGGCTGAAGAGCGTCGCCTGTTTCTTGTGGCCTGCAGCCGCGCTCGTCGTCGGCTGCTGGTCACGGCTGTCGAATCTGCTTCGGGAGATACCGATCTGGTGCCGTCGCGCTTTGTCGACGAACTACTGCGCGGTGATCAGTTCGACGATAGTCTCGGTGAGGTTGCCGTGGTGGTGCCAGAACCCGGTGATACCCGGGTGTTGTCCTTGCCGGCGCTCGTGGCGCAACTGCGCAGTGTGGTGTGCGATCCCGACCTCGCTGAGGGAGATCCCGAGAAGCATGCCCGCGCCGCGCGTCAATTGGCGCGCCTCGCCGCGGCCGGAGTACGCGGCGCGCACCCCGATCAGTGGTACGGAACCGCGCCGCCCAGCACGGTGGCACCGTTGTGGCAGCCCGAGGACGGCCCGGTCGCGTTGTCGCCGTCCACCATCGAACTACTCGAAACATGCCCGCTCCGCTGGGTATTCGAGCGTCACGGAGGCTCCGACGGAGACAACACGCATGCCATTGCGGGCACTCTGGTGCACACCTTGGTTCAGGCGCTCGCCGGTCGCATTCCGCCCGATCAGGTGGAGAAGGCTCTCGAAAATGCCTGGGAATCCATCGATCTCGGTTCGCAGTGGTACTCCCGCCGCGAACTCAATCGAACCCGCGAAATGTTGGCCACGTTCACCGCCTGGATGAACGCAACGCGTGGGGAGCTCACCGAAGTGGGGGTGGAGGTCGGCGTCGAGGGAATCCTGGAACCTCGTGAAGAAGGTCAACCGGCCGTCAAATTGCGTGGCCGTATCGATCGCCTCGAGCGGGACACCGAGGGGCGTCCGGTGATCGTCGACGTCAAGACCGCGCGAAATCCCGTCACCAACGAGGCCGCGCAGTCGCACGCGCAGTTGGCGGCGTATCAGGTGGCAGCGGCAGAAGGCGCGATCGACGGTGAACCCGCCGCTCAACCCGGTGGTGCTCGACTGGTGTTCGTGGCCAAGTCCAACAAGAAGGACGGTGCGTCGCAGCGTGTCCAGCCCCCGCTCACCGCTGAGGCTGTCGAGATGTGGCGTGACGTCATCCACAACGCCGCCGCCGCTACGCAGGGACCGCAGTATCTGGCCCGGGTGAACGACGGATGCCGGCACTGCCCGGTCCGTTCCAGTTGCCCGGCGCACGACGAAGGACGACAGGTGAGTTCCTAGATGGCAGCGCAGAAGCCGCGTCGACCCAAGATCAATCCCGTCGATCTTGCGGTCGCACTGGGGCAACATCCACCCACGCCGGAGCAGTCCGCGGTCATTGCCGCGCCGCTCGGCCCCACGCTGGTTGTCGCCGGTGCCGGTGCCGGCAAGACCGAAACGATGGCGGCGCGTGTCGTCTGGCTGGTCGCCAACGGTTTTGTCGATCCCGAGGCAGTGCTGGGTTTGACGTTCACCCGAAAAGCGGCGCAGCAACTCACCACTCGTATTCGCAAGCGGTTGGCGCGGCTGGCCGGGTCCGATGTTCTGCGGGCCCTCGATCCGGCCGGCGGAGTGCGCGCGCGAATCCTGGCCGGTGAACCGGAGGTCAGCACCTATCACGCCTATGCCGGGCGGTTGTTGTCCGAACATGGGCTACTGCTGCCCATCGAACCCTCCGCGACGCTCCTGTCCGAAACCGAACTGTGGCAGGTTGCGCATCGCGTCGTCAGTGGCTGGGACGGGGATCTCGATACCGACAAGAATCCGGGATCGATCACGGAAACCGTTCTGGCACTTGCCGGTCAGCTTTCCGAGCATCTGGTGGATCCGGACCAACTTCGCGGAGCGCACGCAGAACTCGACAAGCTGATACACACGTTGCCGGCCGGTCCGAAACAGCGCGGCGGCCCCAGCCAAGAATTGCTCGGATATCTGGACGTTCAGCACAAGCGCATCGAACTCCTGCCGCTCGTTGCTCGATTGTCCGAGACACTGCGTTGGGAGGGGTCACTCGATTTCGGCAGTCAGATGTCGTTGTCGGCGCGTGTCGCGTCCGAGCACCGCGAAGTCGGAGAAGCCGAGCGAGGACGCTTCCGGGTGGTGCTGCTCGACGAGTACCAGGACACTGGACACGCTCAGCGAGTACTGCTGTCCTCACTGTTCGGCGGTGGAACCGACGCCGGGCTGGCCTTGACAGCCGTGGGCGACCCCATGCAGTCCATTTACGGTTGGCGCGGTGCGTCGGCGGCCAATCTGCCACGCTTCGCCACAGATTTCCCACTCG
Organism: Rhodococcus sp. IEGM 1379; assembly: GCF_030056815.1. Classification (GTDB taxonomy): domain Bacteria; phylum Actinomycetota; class Actinomycetes; order Mycobacteriales; family Mycobacteriaceae; genus Rhodococcus_F. Next base: position 3,276 of record NZ_JASHKR010000034.1, on the reverse strand, counting down.
CCAACGGAAAGCCGGCGCCGACGCTCGAATTGTTGACGAGTTGGCGTAACCCACCCGAGGCGCTCGAGCTTGCAAATCGCTCATCGGCGCCGTTGCGCCGACGTGGGGTTGCCGTGAGCACACTGCGCGCGAGGCCGGGGGCAGTCGCGGGCGATGTCCGACTCGCGTTACTCGACGACGTGGAGCAGGAACGACTGTGGGTGGCGCAGAAAATTGCGCAGCAGTACGAGGCCGCGCGCGCAGACAATCGCCCGCCGCCGACGGCCGCAGTTCTGATTCGCCGAAACGCCGACGCGGCGCCACTGGCCGAGGCATTACGCGCCGCCGGGTTGCCGGTGGAGGTTGTCGGCCTCGGCGGACTCCTGCATACCCCCGAAGTTGCCGACGTGATCGCCATGCTTCGGGTAGTCGCAGATCCATTGGCCGGCAGCGCCGCGGTGCGCTTGCTCACCGGAGCTCGCTGGCAGATCGGTGCCAAAGATGTGGCGGCACTGTCGAAGCGGTCTCGGGAACTTGCGATCTCGGCCGGCTACGGCACTGCGGGTGCCGTCACGGATTCGGCTGCACTGGCTGAAGCGGTGCAGGATTCGCTTCCCGGTGAGCAGGCTGAGCAGGCCGGACTGGTGGACGCGATCTCGGATCCGGGTGCTGCAGAAAACTATTCGGCGCTCGGGTACGCGCGGATCAATGCCGTTGCGGGAGAGTTGGCGTCGTTGCGTGAGCGTATCGGGCAACCGCTCACCGAGTTGGTGGCAGAAGTCGAGCGGGTACTGGGCATCGGAATCGAAGCGGGCGCTCGAACCAGGCTCGGGGTGCTGGGCACCGCGGGCCGCGAGCACCTCGACGCATTTGCCGACGTGGTTGCCAACTATGCAACCCGGACGACGGCTAACCTCACCGGGATGTTGTCCTTCTTTGCCGCAGCCGAACAGATCGAAAAAGGGCTCACACCAGGCGAAGTGGAGGTCGCGCCGGATCGTGTGCAGATTCTGACGGTGCACTCGGCCAAGGGTCTGGAATGGGAAGTGGTTGCTGTCCCGCACGTCAGTGACGGAGTATTCCCGTCGTCCACGGCTTCCGGATCCTGGCTCGGGGCGCTCGCCGAACTGCCGCCGTCATTGCGAGGGGACCGCGCCGTCGACGCCGATTCGGCTGACGGCGTTCCAGTGCTCGATCTCGAGAATGTGTACAACCGGAAGGATCTCCAGAATGCGATCGGTGCGCACAAGCAGGCGCTCGGGGACCGCAGACTCGACGAGGATCGCCGACTGTTCTATGTCGCATTGACCAGAACTGAACGGGCACTGTTTATTTCGGCTCACCACTGGGCAGAGTCCGGATCCGACCCCAAGGGTCCGTCGGAATTTTTGGCGGAACTGCACCAGATGGTTACCGAGAACCCGGACATCGGTGCCGTGGAGACGTGGGCCGAAGATCCCGAGCCCGACACCGAGAACCCGTTGGCTTCGACGCCGAGAACGGCGCAGTGGCCACCGGATCCACTCGGTTCCCGGCGCGGCGCGGTGGAGGCCGGTGCTGCGGCAGTGTTGGCGGCATTGTCGGAAACCACGGACGAGACCGACTCCGACAGTGAGTCCGAGTACGACAGTGAGCCCGAGTACGACCCCGAGAACTGGGCAGCCGACGTCGAGGTCCTCCTGGCAGAGCGTGAGGCGCGAGCGAATGCGCGAGCCGAAGTCATTCTTCCCGCACAGCTTTCGGTAACCCAGTTGGTCGATCTCAAAGCTGACCCGGACGAACTAGCGGCGCGGTTGCGTCGACCCTTGCCGTATCCGCCTAACCCATTGGCGCGGCGCGGTACGGCGTTCCACGCCTGGATCGAACGACGTTTCGGTGCGACCAGACTGCTCGACCTGGACGAGTTGCCCGGTGCCGCCGACACCGGTGCCGGACCGGAGACGGATCTGGTCAAGCTGCAAGACGCGTTCTTGCGCTCTCCGTGGGCGAATCGCAGTCCCGTCGAGGTGGAAGTTCCCTTCGAAACATCCATCGCCGGAACAGTTTTGCGTGGCCGCATTGATGCGGTGTTTGCTGACGCAGACGGCGGCTGGACAGTCATCGACTGGAAGACGGGTGCAGAACCGTCGGCCGCCAACGAAGATGCCGTGGTCATGCAGTTGGCGGCATATCGGGTGGCCTGGGGAGAATTGATGTCGGCGCGCGCCCGGACTGCCGGACGGAAGGAAGTCTTCCCGCTGCACAAGGTGCGCGCGGCGTTTCACTACGTGCGCTCCGGACGCACCATTGCGCCCGAGAACCTGCCGGACGGTGAAGCGCTCGCGCACCTCATCCGTACAGCAGGTGCCCGCGATGAAGTCGGAGGAGACGACTAGCCGGCGTTGCGGCGCGCTTTCAGTGCCTCGGTCACCAGGGGGATCTGGAGTGGCAGACGCGCAATCGAGCCGACCTTCTGCAGTGTCGAGGTCTTGTTGCTCCGGTTCCAGTCCACGGCCATCTGAACATTGGCGGGAAATACGGCCACAAAAAGTGCAGCGGCCAGGCCGGCTCCCAGTTTGCGGGTCTTCGGAATTGCCAGGGCCGCACCGATCGCGAGTTCCGCGACGCCCGATACCTGGGTGTACGTGCGAGCCTGCCCGGGCAGTTGCCGGGGAACGGTGCTGTCGAAGAAGGAGGGGGAAACAAAATGCATTGTTCCCGCACCGAGGAGAAGTGCGGAGAGTCGGAGTGCAGCAGCTTGGCTGACTGAGGATGTCGAACTCGAGGATGACATTTCTCCACCCTGCCTCACGGCAGCTTTCGGTGCCACTACTGTAAACCCGACGTTCGTATCAGTATTGCGTAAGTATTAGTGAGAGAGACGAAGAATGGCCGGTAAAATCCGGGCGCGTTTGACCAGGTCGGAAGACCTATCCGATCAGCCTGATTTCGCCCTTGTCGGGGTGTTGCGTATTCCGCAGCTACAGACCAGCCCATTCCGAGCCATCTACAAGCGAGTGCTGATCGCGCTCGGCGCACTCGCTGCGGCCGTCGTGATCGTGTATATCGATCGCGCGGGGTATCGCGATGCACAGGAGAATGAACTGTCGCTCCTCGATTGCATCTACTACGCAACGGTCTCACTCTCGACGACGGGGTATGGCGACATCACGCCGTTCACCCCGTCGGCGCGCCTGGTCAACGTCCTGTTGATCACGCCGCTTCGAATCTTCTTCTTGATCGTGTTGGTCGGCACCACACTGTCAGCTCTGACCGAGAGTTCGCGTCAGGCGTTCAAAATTCAGCGTTGGAGGCAGC
>NZ_JASHKR010000134.1 GCF_030056815.1 Rhodococcus sp. IEGM 1379 | reverse complement strand
CCCGGCATGGGTCAGCTCATGATCAACGGCGTCACCAACGGTGACCCCGCAGTCGTCCAGGGTGTTGTCATCGTGATCGCGGTCGGCTTCGTCGTCGTCAACCTCGCGGTCGACATCCTCTACCTGCTTGTCAATCCACGACTTCGGAGCGCAGCATGATGAGAAGAAAACTCACCGAGAAGCTTTCGCGTCCCGGCATCACCTTTTCTCGCTTCCCCATCTCTGCCTGGCTGTCGATGGCCGTCCTCGCGATCATCGTGCTCGCGTGTCTCTTCGCGCCACTCGTCACCTCGTACAGCCCGCTTGAACAGGCCGTCGGATCCTCCGGTCCAAGTTCGGAACATTGGTTCGGCCAGGACAGTCTCGGACGAGACCTGTTCAGTCGCTTACTGTATGGCGGACGCTGGTCACTGGCCATCGGCCTCGGTGCCACGTTCCTAGCGCTGTGCGTCGGCGCTCTCATCGGATCGATCGCTGCGACGAGTCGGAAGTCCGTCGACGAAACGATCATGCGTGTGCTCGACGTGGTCATGGCGTTCCCGGGCATCGCGCTCGCAGCCGTGCTCGTTGCAGCATTCGGCGGTTCGATCCCCACCCTGATCGTCACCATCGCTTTCCTCTACACCCCGATGGTTGCCCGTGTCGTCCGCGCCAATGTGCTCGCCCAGTACGGTGAAGACTACGTCGCAGCCGAAAAAGTAATCGGGGCAAGCACTTTCCACATCGTCGTCAAACACGTCATCGCCAACTGCGCTGCACCCGTTCTGGTGTTCTGCACGGTCATGGTCGCCGACGCCATCGTGCTCGAAGCCAGCCTGTCGTTCATCGGTGCCGGCGTCCGCCCGCCCGATCCGTCGTGGGGATCCGTGATCGCCGACGGCAAGAACATGGTCCTGCTCGGCGGTTGGTGGGCAACGGTGTTCCCCGGTCTGCTGATTCTCCTGACCGTGCTCGCCCTCAATGTTCTCGCTGAGGGCCTGACCGATGCAATGGCCGACCCGAGCCTGAAGAAGTCGAAGACAACTCCGTCGGCACTCGAAGCAGCCCAGACCGCCGCTGCCGAAGAAACGTCCAACGAGCTCATTCTCGAGGACGAAGCCGCTTCAGACACCGAAACGTCGGTGGTGACAGAAGACTTCATCGATGCGAGTCTCATCAAGGACGTTCTGAAACCGTTAGCCGAGCCGACGCCTCTCGAAACGCACCTGAAGATTCTGGCGGAGACCGAACGCAGCCGTTCCGATCGCCTTGTGTACGAAGGGGACGCCTCGCCACTCCTCGAGGTTCGTAATCTCACGATCCGTTTCCCTGAGCGATACGGCGACACCGCGATTGTCGACAATGTCAGTTTCACGGTCCGCCCGAACGAGACGATGGCCCTCGTCGGCGAGTCCGGCTGCGGCAAATCGTTGACCTCACTGGCGATCATGGGTCTGTTGCCCAAGACCGCAGTCGTGACCGGCGAGATCCTTTTCGACGGAATCAATGTCCTCGAACTGAACAACCGTGAACGAAACCGCTTGCGCGGGCACGACATGGCCATGATCTACCAGGACGCACTCAGCTCCCTGAACCCGGCAATGTTGATCCGTGCGCAGTTCAAGCAGCTCACCAAGCGCGGTGGAACCCGCACCGCCGAGGACCTACTCGAACTCGTCGGACTCGATCCGGTTCGCACGCTCGGCAGCTACCCACACGAGCTCTCCGGTGGTCAACGCCAGCGTGTCTTGATTGCCATGTCGCTCACTCGGAGCCCCCGACTGATCGTCGCCGACGAGCCAACGACTGCTCTCGACGTCACCGTCCAGGCTCAGGTTGTGGACCTGCTCAACGATCTTCGAGAGAAGCTCGGTTTCGCTATGGTCTTCGTGAGTCATGACCTGGCACTGGTTGCGTCACTGGCCCACAAGATCACGGTGATGTACGCCGGTCAGGTCGTCGAGTCTGCGCCCACCCGCGATCTGCTCATCGACCCCCGGCACGAATACACCCAGGGACTTCTCGGTGCTGTTCTGTCGATCGAGGACGAAGCTCCGCGACTCCATCAGATCCAGGGCACCGTACCGTCGCCCGGCAACTTCGCACCCGGTGACCGTTTTGCCGAACGTTCCATGCGTCCGGATTCGGATCCCGATCGAAAGCCGGACATGGTTCGGATCGACGGAACCCAGCACTGGTTCGCAAACCAGTCCCCGACTCGGGCACGCGCAGAATCGGAATTGGAGACAGTGAAATGACAGCAACTGATCAGTTCTCCGGAGAAGAACCCATCCTGGAACTGAAGAACATTCACGTCGTCCACAAGACTCGTTCGGGATCGCTGTTCAAACCGGGAACCGTTCACGCGGTCAACGATGTCAGTATCGCCGTCAGACGAGGGGCGACGATCGGCATCGTGGGCGAATCCGGCTGCGGCAAGTCGACACTCGCGAAAGTGATGGTCGGCCTTCAGAAACCGACCTCGGGCGACGTCGTCTTCCGTGGACAGAGTGCACTGACCCGGTCGGCGTCGGTTCGCAAAGAATTCGGGCGCGCGATCTCCATCGTGTTCCAGGATCCTGCGACTGCGCTGAATTCGCGAATGACGGTGGCCGACATCCTGACCGATCCACTCGACGTTCACGGAATCGGCAATCGCTCGACCCGCGCTGCCCGAGTCCGCGAACTCGTCGGTCTGGTCGGCCTCCCCCAATCCGCACTCGAGGTCATTCCGAGCCAAATCTCGGGTGGACAGCGTCAGCGTGTCGCCATCGCGCGGGCGCTGGCGCTGGAACCTGACGTAATCGTCGCGGATGAACCGACGTCCGCACTCGATGTTTCGGTACGTGCGCAAATCCTGAACTTGCTCAGCGACATCAAGGCTCGACTCGGGCTCGGAATGGTGTTCATCTCGCACGATATTCAGACTGTTCGCTACGTATCCGACAGCATTATCGTCATGAATGCCGGCCGGATCGTCGAGCAAGGATCAGCGCAGGACGTGTTCGACAATCCGTCCGACGCCTACACCGCGAAGCTTCTCGGTGCTGCGCCGAGCCTGTTGCAACGCACCGTTGGCGCTCGTTAACCGATGGAACCGAGCGGCAGACATAGGATGAAGGACGTATTGATCAGAAAAGGGGATTTCATGTCGGTTCGGAGTAGCGCACCGCGCGCTCGTTTCAGCGCGCAAAATCGCATGCGCGCTCTTCAGACGGACATTATGAACTTGATTCTGGACCGTCGTCTCACCCCCGGCGACCCAATGCCCACCGAAGCTGAACTCTCGGAGGAGTTGGGCATCGGCCGGAACACGCTGCGCGAGGCACTTAAGGTTCTACAGGCGTTAGGCGTCGTCGAGATCAGGCATGGCTTCGGAATGTTTGTCGCTCCCAGCAACTTCGACGCACTGGCCGACGGGTTGACCTTCCGTGGACGGTTGTCTCTGCAGGGCACCGGCCATGAAGCTATGGAACTGGTCGATATCCGACAGGCTCTCGAGATGGGCCTGATCGGTGCAGCCATGGCGGAGATGACCACCGCAGATCATGACGCGCTGGAGGAACTAGTCACGGGAATGGAAGTTCGCGCAGCTGCCGGACAAAACTTCTCCGATATCGACGCGACTTTCCACAGCCGCCTCTACTCCCCTCTCGACAATCAAGTCCTCGCACAATTGATGGATGTCTTCTGGCAGGTTTACAGCGAAATTCAGCAGGCCATCGGCCATTCTGAAACCCCGCTCGTCGATATCGCGTCGAAACATCGCGCGATTCTCGACGCAATTCGAACGGGCGACGCGATCGAAGCCGCGCACACACTCGACGTCCATTTCGGTGGTCTACGAGAGCGAATCGGTAATCTTCACGCCGAAAAAACGAATTGAATACAACCCAGTCCGTAGCCACCACATAGATTTACGACACTCTCTCACCCACCGCGGTACTTCTTCGGGCAAAATTGTATCTATGAAGAATCCGAACCTGACACCATCACGCATCCTTGCGCTCGTTGCCGCTGCTGCCCTGGTCATCTTCGTGATTGCGCGTCGCCGCGACGACGGCGTGCTCAGTCGCGGCGAATGGTTGTCGGACAGCGTCGGACCGGACGATTTAGCCGGCTGAACGTACATGAGAGGCCCTCGATCGATTTCCTGATCGAGGGCCTCTCATGTACTTCACAGTGCTGTCTACTTCATCGAATCCAGCCGTGCTCGCGCTTCCTCGAATCCGGAAACCAACTCGGCCATGACCTCGGCGACCGGGCGGATCTCGTTCATCCGGCCCACGATCTGACCGACCGGCATCGCCACGACGTCAGGATTCTCCGACGCCGAAATACGTTGGTGTGCATCACTGACCAGAAGGTTCTGGAGCGGCATCGGCAAAGCGTCCGGAGCGCCGGGCTTCGACCAGGCTTCGGTCCACTTCGTCTTGAGCAACCGCGCCGGCTTACCCGAGTAGATCCGCGAACGCACCGTATCGGCTGACGTCGCCTTGAGCAGTGCCCGCTGAATGGCCGACGGGCCCTCACCGGAAGCGCTGCCCAGCTTGTACTCCGACGTGGTGAGCCAGTACGACCCCATCCAGACACCCTGTGCACCCAACGCCAACGCTGCGGCAACCTGACGCCCACTGCCGATACCGCCGGCAGCCAACACGGACGCGCTGTCACCGAGTGCGTCGACGATCTCGGGAACCAAGACCATCGAGGCAATTTCACCGGTGTGTCCGCCGGCTTCGTAGCCCTGAGCGATCACGATGTCGACGCCGTTCTCGACGTGGCGACGAGCATGTTCGACGGCACCGGCCAGAGCTGCAACCGGAACACCCTTTGCATGCGCCTGATCGATGACGTCCTTCGGCGGTGAACCGAGAGCGTTGGCGATCAGGGCAATCCGGTGTCCCAGAGCAACGTCGACGTGTGAACGAGCGACGGAGTGCAGCCAACCCAACACGCCGGTGGCATGCTCGACGTCATCCGAAAGCGGCGGCACACCCAGTTCAGCGAGCGTGCGATCGACAAACGCGCGATGCTCCGCCGGGATCAGCTTGTCGAGATCGACAGCGCCACCTTCGGTGGGGACCTTTGCGGGCATGACGATGTCGACGCCGTACGGCTTTCCGTCGGTGTTCTCGTCCATCCACGTCAGCGCGGCTTCGAGCTCTTCCGGATCATTGAACCGAACGCAGCCCAACACTCCTAGTCCGCCGGCGCGGCTGATGGCGGCCGCTACATGCTCCGACGGGGTGAATCCGAAGATCGGGTATTCGATGCCGAACTTGTCGGCGAGATCAGATCTCATCAGGCGTCTACACTTTCTGCTGTTGCTGCCTCGGGAGCACCATTGCCATTGTGGTCGTCGGCCTCACGCGACTCGGTTTCGGCCTTGGCCCAACGGTAATCGGGCTTGCCGGCCGGGTTGCGCTTGACCTGGTCCACGAACCACACACTGCGCGGAATCTTGTATCCGGCAATCTCTTTGCGAGCCGCGGTGGCGATTTCGTGCAGTGTCGGCGACGTACCTTCACGTACCTGGATCACTGCAGCAACGCGCTGACCGAATCGCTCGTCCGGAACGCCGACGACAAGCACGTCGAAGATGTCGGGATGCGACTTCAGTGCGCCTTCAACCTCTTCCGGGTAAACCTTCTCGCCACCACTGTTGATGGATACCGAACCGCGGCCGAGCATCGTGACCGTGCCGTCAGCTTCGACCTGTGCGTAGTCACCCGGGATCGAGTACCGCACACCGTTGATCGTGCGGAACGTTTCTGCCGTCTTGACTTCGTCCTTGTAGTAGCCGAGCGGGATGTTGCCCTTTCGTGCCAGCATTCCCCGCTTGCCGGAGCCGGGCTCGACCTCGTTGCCGTCGTCGTCGAGAACCGTTGTGGAGGCATCGATCTTGACCGTCGGACCGCCGGTGTGCTTCTGCCCCTTGGCGAGTACTGCCAGGCCACCGAAGCCCGTCTCGGAAGAGCCGATGGAGTCGGTGAGCAGACGGTTGGGAAGCAATTCGAGGAACTGCTCCTGGATGCTCGGAGAGAACAGCGCAGCACTGCTGGCCATCACGTAGAGCGTCGAAAGATCGTAAGGTTCACCGGTTTCGGGGTTTCCGGCGATCAATGCGTCGAGCATCGGACGACCCATTGCGTCGCCGGTGATGAAGATCAGGTTGATCTTGTACTTGTCGATGTTCTTCCACACCTCGTGCGCGTCGAACTCCGGGTGCATCAGAAGTGTTCCGCCGCCGAAAAGGCTGTGGAAAACTGCCGACTGAGAACCACCGTGAATCATCGGCGGGATCGGGTAACGAATCATGCTCGGGTTGGCAGCGCCGACCTTCGCCATCTCGTACTCGTCTTCGACGGGAACGCCGGTGACAAAGTTGATTCCGCCGCCGAGCACGCGCCACCAGTCCTCGTGACGCCACATGACGCCCTTCGGGTTACCTGTCGTGCCACCGGTGTAGAGCATGAAGATGTCGTCGTTGCTGCGAGGCCCGAAATCACGCTCGCCGGAACTCTGCGCCAGAGCTGCTTCGTATTCGATGCCGAACGACGAGTAGTCGATGTCGGTGCCGTCTTCGACGACGACGACTGACTTGACGAGGGGGCTGTTCGGAAGGACATTTGCGATCTTGTCGGCGTAGCGACGTTCTGCAACCAGAGCAACCATGTCCGAATTGTCGAAGATGTATTGCAACTCGTTCTCGACGTAGCGGTAGTTGATGTTGACCATCACCGCCCGGATCTTGAAGATTGCAACCATGGCTTCGATGGCCTCTGTGACGTTGCGGCAGTAGATGCCGACCTTGTCACCTGGCTTGACGCCATGTTCGAGCAGGTAGTGACCGAGCCTGTTGGCACGGTCTTCCAGTTGCGTGTAAGTCACCTCTCCGGCATCGGAGACCAGGGCCACCCGGTCCGGATTGAGGTCGATCGAGTGCTCTACGAAGTCTGCGATGTTAAGGGCCACACCGTTCAAAGTAGAACGTGTTACCGTTTCTGGCAAGACCCAATTTGAGAGCCAGCTCACA
>NZ_JASHKR010000133.1:2563-7053 GCF_030056815.1 Rhodococcus sp. IEGM 1379 | reverse complement strand
GATCGAGTGAAACGACTGGGGCAGATATCGCTGATCATCGCCGGTGTACTTCTTCTGATCGTGTGCATCCTGTACGCGATTGCTGCAATCGTGTGGTTCGCCCAGGGCGACGATTCCCTGATGTATCACCGCAGACGCATGGGTTAACGCATCACCCGATCCGTGAACTCCATCGTCTGATCCATCGACGCCATCAACGATCGACTGTGGGAGACGCCGTCAATGTGCTGATATTCGAATTGTGTTCCGCGGATACGTAAGTCGGCGATCTGTGCCCCGGTGAGCGGAATGGGTACCGTCGTGTCGGACGTGGATTGAACGATGCGCAGAGGCCGGTCATATCCATTGACGGGCACGTGCAGCATAGAACGCAGAAGGTCGTGCATGTGTGGCGTCCACAGCGATCGAGCAAACAGCGCCACCGCTTGATCGACTTCCCCTTCGACGTGTCACCGCGTGTACGAACCTCCATCATCTACCACCGGTAGACTGAAAATGCCGGTTTTGCTCGGATAATTCCGATCTCGCACTGCTGAGCGCCACTCAGTAGTGTGGGTTTCGACCACCAATTCGGCCAATGACGGCGCACTCAATACGGAGTCCGAACAGATGAGCATCGAACACCTCGACGTAGTGATTGTCGGCGCCGGACTGTCCGGCATCGGTGCGGCCTATCGCCTCCAGACCGAGCTTCCCGAAAAGTCTTACGCAATCCTCGAAGCCCGCTCGAACAGCGGCGGAACCTGGGATCTGTTCAAGTACCCCGGCATTCGCTCGGACTCCGACATGTTCACGCTCGGCTATCCGTTCCGTCCGTGGACGGACGCCAAGGCGATTGCCGACGGCCCGTCCATCCTTCGATACGTCCGCGACACCGCTCGCGAGAACGGTATCGATCAAAAGATCCGGTACAACCAGAAGGTGGTAGCGGCATCGTGGTCGTCCGAGACCGCGACCTGGACTGCCACCATCTCCAGCGGCGATCAGATTCGCACCCTGAGCTGCAATTTTCTGTATCTCTGCAGTGGTTATTACAGCTATGACGCCGGATACACACCAGACTTCCCGGGACTCGAGACGTTTGGCGGGACGGTTGTCCATCCGCAGTTCTGGCCGGAGGATCTCGATTACGCCGACAAGAAGGTTGTTGTCATCGGAAGCGGCGCTACCGCAGTCACTTTGGTTCCGACGATGTCGCGTGTAGCCGAGCACGTCACGATGCTGCAGCGGTCCCCGTCGTACATCCTGTCTCTTCCGTCGAGCGACAAGATTGCTGATTCCGTCCGCAAGATCTTGCCGGACAAGATGGCACACAGCATAATTCGTTGGAAAAGCGTTCTGATCAATCTCGGGTTCTACCAACTGTGTCGACGCAGCCCGGCGCGGGCCAAAAAGATCCTGAGCTTGGCAGCCAAGAGGCAACTCCCCCACGATGTTCCGCTCGATCCACATTTCACGCCGACGTACGATCCGTGGGACCAGCGTCTATGCGTCGTCCCCGACGGAGACCTGTTCAAGGCCCTTCGATCCGGCAAGGCATCCATCGAGACGGATGCCATCGACACCTTCACCGAGACCGGGATAAGACTCGCGTCGGGTACCGAACTGGAAGCCGACATCATCGTCACCGCAACAGGTTTGAAGATGGAAGCCTGCGGCGGCATGACCATCGAGGTGGACGGCGAGGCGGTGAAGCTGGGTGAGCGGTACGTGTACAAGGGCATGATGATCAGTGGAGTTCCGAACTTTGCCCTGTGCGTCGGATACACCAACGCATCGTGGACGTTGCGCGCAGATCTGACGTCGATGTACGTGTGCCGGCTACTGTCCGAGCTGAAGAAGCGCGGTCAGACGACGTGCGTTCCCCAGGTGAACGAGAGCATGGATCAGCGGCCCATTCTCGATCTTGCGTCCGGATACGTGATGCGTGCCGTCGAGCAGTTTCCGAAGCAGGGTTCGAAGTCGCCGTGGAGCATGCGTCAGAACTACATTCTGGACCGGCTTCACTCCACCCTGGGGAACCTCGGCGACCATATGGAGTTCTCGGGTCCGGCGTCTCCCACCCCCACACCGGTCACCGAACCGTTCGGTAGGGTTACCGGATAATTCCACGGCTGGGGGGCATTGAAATGAAGGTTGTTATTTTCGGGGCAACGGGAATGGTGGGCAACAGCGTTCTGCACGAATGCCTGGATGATCCACGAATCGACACTGTTGTCACCGTCGGCCGCAACGCGTCCATCGCTACCGACGCGAAGGTCATCGACGTCGTTCATCGCGATCTGCTCAATCTGACGGCCGTCGAATCGGACCTGGCTGGATCCGACGCCTGCTTCTTCTGCCTCGGTGTCTCCTCCGCGGGAATGGACGAACCTGATTACACCAGGATCACTCGTGACATCACGCTCTCTGCCGCAACAACGCTCTCACGCTTGAATGCCCAGACGGTGTTCGTCTACGTGTCCGGAGAGAGCGCCGACTCCACCGAGACCAGCCGGACAATGTGGAAACGTGTACGCGGCGGAGTCGAGAATGCACTTCTCGCACTCCCCCTCAACGTCTATATCTTCAGGCCCGGATTCATCCGTCCACGCCCGGGATCACCGTCGAAAACCTGGTGGTACAAAGCGTTCTACCAAATTTCCGTGCCGCTCTATCCACTGCTGAAAAGGATCCTGCCGGGCAGTGTCACCACCAGTGAGAACATCGGCAAAGCCATGATCGCCCTCGCCGTAAACACCCCTGATCTTCCCGATCGTGTTCTACACAGCGACGGGATCAACGCACTCGCGTCGGCCTGACAGCCCGGTTTCGATAGACAAACCCCCGCGCCACCAATTCCAACGCCACTGCCACCGAGCAGGTTTGAGCCAGCAGCAATCCGGCCAACACAAGGATTTGGACGGCGCCGGCCTGCACTGCCGAACCCGTGGCAAGAAGTACACCGACAAACGCACCGGGCAATGTTACGAGCCCGACGGTTCGGGTTTGATCCAGCCCGGGCAACAAGGCGTCGGCGCCCGCGGTTCGGGCCACTTCCCAGCGTGCATCCCGCTGCGAAAAGCCAAGACTGAGAGCGGCTTCCACCTCTCCGTACCGTCCATCGATGGCACCAGCGCCACGCCCTCGAGGGGCACGACCCCCCCCGAAACAAGCATCAGGGGAAGGACAACACCGACTCCCGATGCCACCGCAACGCTCAACCAGGCACCGGAGATGCCGGCCAAGGATCCGTCGTGCCGCGGCAAAGGATGCGGCAGAGAACTACATCGGGGCGGCGTAAAGATACACGTTGTCTGCATAGCTGCCGACACCGTCGGTGTACTGCAACTCCCCGCCGCACGTGACGACAGCGAGCAGGCGAGGACCATCGGGGCCTGCGAGGACGCTTTCCTCGATGCCGTCTGCCTTCGCGCGGGTGACGACAGAGGTGACGCGCCACTGTGTGGTGTTCCCGGCGGCGTCCGACGTGCGGATCTCCTGCCCCGGCTTCATGGTCCCGAGGTCGAACAGGGCGCCGTTGCCTTGTCCGGTCATGTTGACGTGTCCGGCGAGGAGTGTGGTGCCGGTGGCGGAGTCCAAGGGTGCGCCGTCGAGCCAGGTGCCGACCTCGTGGACGTTGGCGGGGGGTGTGAGTACTCCGTCGATGACGCTGGCGTCGACGATCGGGGCTAGGACGCCGATCGGGTCGAGGGAGAGGGTGTTCGCTGCCAGGCGCACGCCGGACGACGCGGTTCCGTCTGCGGTGGCCGGATGTGTGTTCCCGACTGCCGGAGTTGGTGGGAGCGCGGGATCTTCGTCGGGGCGGGTGCCGAGGTACGTCAGTAGGAGGCCGACCACGAGGACCACAATCGTTGCGGCGGTGGCCAGGATGCGGAGTCGTCGTTTCCGGGCCGGTTGCGCACTGTCTGCGGCTGGCTCGTCTGCTGCCTGGTGTGGGTCCGTGGAGGTCATTTCGTGTTCCTTTGTCGTGGACGAACAGTGTCCGGTACCGAATGCTCTGGGCTTCGGTACCGGACACTGTTCACTCGATCGAGCTCAGGGTGTTTCCGGTTATGCGCGGTTGCGTCGGATGGCGATGACTCCGCATGCGGCCAAGCCGATCAGGCCCAGTCCGGCGATCGCGATGCCCATGCTCGGGCCGGTGCTTTCGTCAGCGGCGCCGCCGTCGATGGATGTCGGTCGCTGGCCTGTCTGCTTCTTTGGTGCGGGCTGCGCGGGCTGCGCGCTCGGCGCCTTGGGTGCAGCGCTGGCGGTCGTTGCCGGTCCGGCGGGAAGCGTCGGCCGGTCGATCGATCCGCCCGGGAAGATGGGGATGATCGGAATGATCGGGATGACAACGACATTGGTCTTCGTCGTCGTGGGTGCCGTCACAGAGGTCGTGGTGACGGCGGGGGCTGTGGTGGTCACGTCCGTCGTGGTGGTGACGGGGGCCGTGGTGGTCACGTCCGTCGTGGTGGTGACGGGGGCCGTGGTGGTCACGTCCGTCG
>NZ_JASHKR010000133.1:0-2463 GCF_030056815.1 Rhodococcus sp. IEGM 1379 | reverse complement strand
TGGTCGTCGGAGCGGTCGTCGTGGTGACATCCGTCGTGGTCGTCGGAGCGGTCGTCGTGACCTCAGGCTCAGTCGTCGTCGGAGCGGTCGTCGTGACGTCCGTCGTGGTCGGAACCGTCGTCGTGGTCGTCGGAGCCGTGGTGGTCGTGGGCTTGGTGTCGAAGACGACGCTCGCCGCTGCCTCGATCGAGTTCGGCTGCACGGTGTCGAAGGATGCGAAGACCTGGCACTGATCGCCTGCGGTGTTCCAGTGCAGGTTTTCCACCGACGGCGGCGACACGGCGGCGGACAGTTCGGTGGTTCCACCGTCGGGGTCAGTGACGCACAGGCGAATGGCAGCGGGCGTGGAGCCGCTTCCGTGGACGACGATCTGTGAGCCGGTGAGTGTGGCGTTGCCGCCGTCCGCGCACACCGTGATGCTTGCGCCTGCAGGCAGGGTGAGCGTGATGGGTGTCTCGTACAGGTTAGTGGTCAGAGTGAAGGTCGCGGTTCCGCCGGTGGCGACTGTTCCTGTGGTCGGGTCCGTGAGCGCCAGTTCCATGGTCGGGTCGGCCTGAATCCTCGAGAGGATCGTTGCTTGGGCGGACGCAGGAAAGAAGCCATCGCAGAAACTAGTGAACTGGTCGTAGTCAGTGACGCACCACACCAATGCCT
The DNA here is from genome assembly GCF_030056815.1 of Rhodococcus sp. IEGM 1379. GTDB lineage: Bacteria > Actinomycetota > Actinomycetes > Mycobacteriales > Mycobacteriaceae > Rhodococcus_F. Next base: position 1,809 of record NZ_JASHKR010000133.1, on the reverse strand, counting down.
GACGCGATACACGGTTGTCGGAATTCTGATCGTCGGCGACACCGAAAGAGGTCTCGACAGGATTCTGCAGCACCCAGCTGATGATCAGGTTCTGATCGTCTGTCAGGCCGGGGTGTCCGGATACGGGCACGGTGGGGCCGAGTTCACCGTTGTGCTTGTCGACGGGGAGACCGGTTTCCGGGTCGATGCCGGAGCACGCGTCCAAGGTGTAGTCGGTGCAGTACATCCACTCCGATTCGGGACCGGCGCTGGTCTGGCGCACTCCGCAGACGGGTGCCTGAACTGCCAGCGGTGCGTCGGGGCGGGCGGTGTTGCCGTACATCGGGACGATGTTTCCGGCGTTGTAGTGGTCGAGGCGTACGCCGTCGATCGTGGTCATGAACGAGGCGGGTGTGTAGTCCGTTCCTTCGCACAGCGGTGCGGGGAACGCCGCGGCAGGCAGTGCGCGTGCGGGCGCTGTGAGGGGTGTCGAGGTGGCAGGTCCGGCGAGTCCCACGACGATTCCGGCGAGCAGGGCCAGTGTCGAGATCACGGAGACTATGGGTAGTCCCTTTGATCGGCGGCGTTTGGCGCTCGGTTGCGACGTTGTCATGATGGATCCCCTCGGGGTAGCTGTGGTGAACTGACTGGCGTATTCGTAACTAGATAATTGCTAAATATTTTCGACGTAAGTAAAACCGACCGAAAGTCTGCTGTCAACCCGACATTCGGTACATATACCCGTTTAAGCAGGCAATCAGCATGCACATCAGCTACGAAAGGGGCAAGGTCCAGTGGGGCGCCGGTGAGGTTGGTCGAGTCCGTCGGGAGTCGGACTACCCCTTTCGGTGTCAGCGAAAGTCCTTCTCTAACTATGACATTCGATAGAATCGAAGCTTCTAGCGGAGACTGTTGCGCCGATCCCCACACTGAACAATCGTTCAGCATTGTCGCCGCCATCTACCCATTGCGCTAACTGAATATTTACCAGAATATGACCACTATGCCCACTATTTCGAGACAGTGGAATAGCTCACGAAACGCCAGAAGTGGGCGATTCGCATCAGGAACCCTGGCCATCCAAGGATCGGACTCGTCCACACCGATCGGCCGAAACCGTCGACCGACGCCTGTCGGTTCCCCGTCGGAAAGTTCCGAGCCCACAACCGAGAGGCCGACGGCACCCATGGCACACGACAATTTCGCTGACCAGGTATTCACCCGCACGGCAGCCGATCGCACCGGCAAGCTCGACACCACCGCCATTGCGGCAGCCGTCTTACAGAACGTGACACCGTTCGACACCACTGCCCTTCGGGACGTCGTCCTACAGAGCACGTCGGCGTTCGACACAGTCGGGCTGCCGAAGTGGGAGCACCCGGCAATGGGCGCCTTTCAGCGGATCGCCGAGCAGGTCACCACGCCCGCTTTCGAGCAGATCCGGCGACAGATCCAGGCGAATCACCGTCGAAGACGTGGTGATACAAGATGTGCGATCAACGCACTCGCGTCGGCCTGACAGCCCGGTTTCGATAGACAAATCCCCGCGCCACCAATTCCAACGCCACTGCCACCGAGCAGGTTTGAGCCAGCAGCAATCCGGCCAACACAAGGATTTGGACGGCGCCGGCCTGCACTGCCGAACCCGTGGCAAGAAGTACACCGACAAACGCACCGGGCAATGTTACGAGCCCGACGGTTCGGGTTTGATCCAGCCCGGGCAACAAGGCGTCGGCGCCCGCGATTCGGGCCACTTCCCAGCGTGCATCCCGCTGCGAAAAGCCAAGACTGAGAGCGGCTTCCACCTCTCCGTACCGTCCATCGATGGCA
>NZ_JASHKR010000187.1 GCF_030056815.1 Rhodococcus sp. IEGM 1379 | reverse complement strand
AGACGCGGCCTGAGCCTATAAACCCCACGAGTCAATCAAAGTGGGGGCAGTCCCAGCATCGCGAGAAGAGATGGCTGACGAAAGACATGGGTCACCTCTTCATACGTGGGTACGAGGACCATACCGTCACCATCATTGAGAAACTTCAATCCCTCGCAGCGGCAGGTATCCCTGGATACTCCGCCGCCGTCCAGGGCTGGCTCGATGAAACTCCCCGAGGAATCGACGACGATGCCAAGCGAGATGCACTCAAGGAAATGTTCAGCGCATCTGGTGTCGCTTTGGTCTACGGGGCGGCGGGCACAGGAAAATCGAGGATGGTCGACCATATTGCCAACTACTTCAACGGCAACCGGAAACTCTTTCTCGCACACACCAACCCGGCCATTGACAATCTCAAGCGTAACGTCAGAGCCCAGGAGTCGACATTCCGGACAATCGCGAGCCAAAAATTCCTCAGCGCATCCGAACCTGAGTACGACTTGTTGATCATCGACGAGTGCAGCACTGTCAGTAACGAGGACCTGATCACGGTCATGGAAAAGACAAAGTTCAAGCTCCTCGTACTCGTCGGGGACGTCTACCAGATCGAGTCGATCAACTTCGGAAACTGGTTCAGCGTCATACGATCCTTCATCCCCAAAACCTCGGTATTTGAGCTCACGACACCATACCGAACCAAAAACGCTGCACTCCTTACTGTCTGGGACAAAGTCCGTCACGTCAGCGAAGATATAGCAGAGTTCATCGCCCACAGCGGATACTCGACAAAACTCGACGAATCGCTATTCACAGCGCAACGCAACGACGAAATTGTCCTCTGCCTGAACTACGACGGACTCTACGGAATCAACAACATCAATCGTTTCCTCCAAAGCAGCAACCCCGGCAAAAGGGGACTGCCCCCGGTTTGGATGACATCTGACCTGTGAAGATCAGTCTTCACGGTG
>NZ_JASHKR010000033.1 GCF_030056815.1 Rhodococcus sp. IEGM 1379 | reverse complement strand
CAGTACGGCTCTTGTTCACCCCGTCGTAATTGACGAAGACGCTCGAAGCTCCGATGTTGCTGTGATGGCCGATGGTGGCATCGCCGACGTAGGTAAGATGCGGAACCTTCGAATGCTCGCCGATATCGGCGTTCTTCGTTTCCACGTAGGCGCCGAGTTTGCCGTGGGCGCCAAGGTTCGTGCCCGGACGAATGTAGGCGAAGGGACCCACAGAGGTGTCCTCGCCGACAGTCGACCCGCTGGCGTGTGAACGGATGACAACGGCGCGGGCGCCCACCGTCATATCCGTCAGAGTTGTATCTGGGCCGATCACAGCGTCTTCGCCGACAGAAGTGGCACCGGTTAACTGCACTCCGGGAAGCAGCGTGACGTCTTGTTCGAGGGTGACGTCGCAGTCGATCCACGTACTCGCGGGATCAACGACGGATACTCCGGCGCGCATCCACTTTTCGACGATCCGACGGTTCAATTCGCGACCTAGGGTCGCGAGCTGCACACGATCGTTGGCGCCGGCGACGAGAACCGAATCGGCGATGTGCTGCGCTCGAACTCGTTTACCGGCTCGTCGGGCGATCATGATCACATCGGTGAGATAGAACTCGTGTTGCGCGTTGTTCGAATCGAGCGATGCCAGTGCGTCGCGCAGCGTCTCGAAATCGAAGGCGTAGACGCCTGAGTTGACCTCGGTGATCGAACGCTGCGACTCGGTCGCTTCCTTCTCCTCGACGATGGCGTTGACTTCGCCGTCGGTAGTGCGCAGGATCCGGCCGTAACCGGTGGGATCCGAAGCTGTGGACGTCAACACCGTCACGGCGGCGGCCGGTGTACTCGTGTGGCGCTCGAGAAGGTTCGCGATGGTCGTGCCGTCGAGGAGGGGGACGTCGGCTGCGGTGACCAGGACGGTGCCGCGGAAATCGGCGGGCAAGCCTTCGAGGCCGCAACTGACGGCGTGCCCGGTGCCCTTCTGCTCGTCCTGCACCGCGATGGTGATCGAGCGGTCCAAATCTGCGGCGACGGATGTCACGGCTGCGGATACTCGCTCACGATCGTGTCCGACGACGGTCACGAGATGAGTCGGATTCAGGGCCGCTGCGGCGTGGAGGGAGTGCGCGAGCATTGTGCGGCCGGCGAGAGTGTGCAAGACCTTGGGAGTTTTGGACTTCATCCGAGTGCCTGCACCCGCTGCGAGAACGATCACGGCGGTTTGCACTGGTTTGAGCTCCCTCTATAGATCATCAACTGCGGCCGATCATCAACTACCAGCTCCGCCGCCAGGACTCGAACCTGAACTATCTGAACCAAAATCAGAGGTGCTGCCATTACACCACGGCGGACTGCCACGCTCTCCGTACCTTACGGTGGATTACGCGAGAGAATAATCGCATGCCGACCCCACGTAGGTCGAACCGCTCCTCGGTTTCGGGTCGCGCGGTGCCGATAGGCTTGCTTCCACAGGTGCGGTAACAACCGCCCGACAGCACGGTGGAAAGAGGCAGTCATGGCAACGGTTCCCGGTCCGACGGGCGTTGACCGCGCACCCGAGCGAGCGATTCGGGTCCGGATGACGGGCACCCAGCGTCGCCAGCAGTTGATCGAGATCGGCCGGGCACTCTTTGCCGAGCGCGGATACGAAGCAACCTCGATCGAGGAAATCGCTCAGCGTGCCAACGTGTCGAAACCGGTCGTCTACGAGCATTTCGGCGGCAAGGAAGGTTTGTACGCCGTCGTGGTCGATCGGGAGATGTCGAGGCTGCTGGAGATGGTCACGTCTTCGCTGTCGCAGAATCGCTCGAGAGTTCGAGTCGAACGGGTTGCGTTGGCTTTGCTCACGTATGTCGAGGAACATACCGACGGGTTTCGAATCCTGGTTCGTGATTCATCTGTCGTGGCTCCCAGTGGCACTTATTCCAGTCTCCTCAACGACGCGATCAGTCAGGTGGGGTACCTCCTGGCCGGAGACTTCTCGCGGCGTGGATTCGACCCTGGACTAGCAACTATGTACGCGCAGGCGCTGGTCGGAATGGTGTCGACGACGGCTACGTGGTGGCTCGACGAGCGCTCGCCGTCCAAGGAAGTTGTGGCAGCGCACTTGGTGAATTTGTGCTGGAACGGGCTTACCAATCTCGAGGCCGACCCTCAATTGGAGGGTTAACGCAGGCGTGCCTGTCGGTAGAACCAGGATCGCAGTCTAAGCTGTGCTGGCTGTATCACGATCGTTTGATGGACAAATGCGGTTTGTTTGTAAGGTGCGCCGAAAGCTGGACCGTGCCTTCCATTTTGACGCTGTGAACGGGTAAGGGTCAGGATGCGTTCGATGTGTGGTTATTGGAGGCCGGATCGATGGTGAGGCAGGAACGGGCGGAAGCCACCCGTGATTCGGTACTGCGCGGAGCGGCCGGCGTATTCATACGTCTGGGGTACGCAAACGCCAGTTTGAGCGAGATCATCGCTGAATCGCAGGTGACCAAGGGGGCGCTGTACTTCCACTTCGGTTCCAAAGAAGAGTTGGCCAGGGCGGTGATCGACGAAGGCGCAGCCCGGTTCGACGCCAAGTGCGAGCTGTGGTTGGACCGTCGGACGCCGGCATTGGAATCGCTGATCGGCATCTCGTCGGTGACGGTCGACATCGGTGCGCACGACGTGCTTGTTCGGGCGACTTTCCGCTTGCTGGTCGAGATCGGTGACTACCGGGGATCGGGGCCGGCAACATTCGACGTTTGGCTCGACATCTTCCGGGAACTTGCCAGTCGCGCTGCCGATGAGGGCGACTTGCGCCATGACGTCGATTCCTCGGACATTGCACGTTTCTTGCTTCAGATGGTGTCGGGTGTTCGATTGGTGGCGGCCGCGACTGGAACAGTGCGTGAGTTGTCCGAGTCGATGAAGTCGTCCTGGAATATGGTCCTTCCTGTTGTCGTGCCTGAGTCGAAGGTTGAATATTTCCGTCAGTTCGCTGCACGCCGTCTTGGGACGGAACACTGAGCTCAGGCTAGGTGCAGGAAATCGCGGATGGGTGATTCCGCGGTTCGAAAACTGCTGCTTTCCCATTTCGCTCTTCGGGTTTTCTCGTTACCAGCACTTTAAAACAAACCAAGAGTATGTTTAACGGGTAGTTGAATATCGATTGGTCCGATCTTGCCCACCATTGAGATGTTGCGGTATGTTCTCCTGGTAGCCAGGCAGTTGCTGTACTGGTCGGGTTGATCAAGGCAGACGGGTTCGACGACACAAAGTCGGTGTAGCGGGCGGCGTAGGGGGTCGCCCGGTACACCGATGGAAGGGGTAACCAGATGAGCGGTGGGCACATGTCGGCGGTCGACTCTCGGGACGTCGACTCTCGGGACGTCGACTCTCGGGACTTCGGACCTCGGATTGGTTGCGACGTCGTCAACGTTGTCGACATCAGTCGGAGTATCGATCTTTTCGGACGTCGTTATCTGGAACGGACGTTCACGGCGCACGAGTTGACGACGTGTGACGGTCCGGCTCGAGATCAACGGTTGGCTGCTCGTTTTGCGGCCAAGGAGGCGGTGGTCAAGGTTCTCCGGCCACTCGACTCGCCGCTTCCGTGGAATTCGATCGAGATCACGCGAGAACTGTGGGGGGGATGTGGAGTAGTACTTTCCGGTGAAGCAGCGAAACTTGCCTTAGCGCAAGACCTTCAAGATTTTCAAGTATCTATTTCGCATGAGGCGGACGTCGCCATTGCAATGGTGATTGCCACGCGCTGCGACATTTCGCAAAAAACAGAAGGACGATGTCACCGATGAGTGATCAGGCAATTCGCAAGGTGCTCGTGGAGCACGGTCGGCTCGCAGTCGACGTCAGCACGATTGATGTGGAAGCTGATCTCTACGAATTGGGGTTGACATCCCATGCCAGTGTCAATGTGATGCTGGCACTGGAAGATTCGTTCGATATCGAATTTCCGGACGAGTTGCTGCGCAAGAGTACATTCGCGAGCGTCAAATCGATCGAAGACGCATTGATCGGTCTGGGTGCCGCGTGAGCATGCCGATGTCCGAGTTAGTTGTCGGAACCGCCCACGAACGAGCGCGGTTCGTTGCGGACGAGGTTGCCGCACTGTGGGCCGACGAGGTCGACGCGGAAGCGCGCTTCCCCGCAGAAGCGGTTGCTGCGATGCGTAAACAGCGGTTGTTGTCCGTGGCCGTGCCGACGGAGTTCGGCGGTGAGGGGCTGTCCTTGCGTGAGGTCTCCGAGATCGCACGGATTCTCGGATCGCGCTGTGCGGCCAGCGGAATGATCTTCGCGATGCATCAGACCCAGATCTATTCGTTGGTCAAGCATGGAAATACCGAGGCACTTCGGGCATTTGTTGTCGAGGTCACCTCGAATCAATTGTTGCTCGCATCGGCAACCACAGAACTGGGTATCGGCGGAGACGTCAGCCGAAGTTATTGTGCGGTCGAAGATCTCGGTGGTCATTTGCTGCTGATCAAAAATGCGCCGGTCATTTCGTACGGCGAGGACGCAGACGCGATAGTCGTCACGGCTCGCCGAACACCGGAAAGTCAGCCCAATGACCAGGTCCTGGTCGTCTGCCGTCGAGCTGATCTCACACTGGAGAAGACTACCGACTGGAATACCCTCGGACTGAGGGGAACGTGCAGTGTCGGATATATCCTTCGAGCCACCTCCACCCCGGACATGGTGGCGGAGGCGCCGTATTCCCATATCTCCACCAACACCATGCTTCCGGTCTCGCATGTGGTGTGGAGTTCGGTGTGGCTGGGTATTGCGGATGCAGCGCTCGAGAAAGCTCGCAAGTATGTGCGCGCTGCAGCCCGGAAGCAGCCGGGAGTGTCATCTCCCGGCGCTCTACGGTTGGCCGAAACAGCTGCTGTGGCACAACAATTCGCCGATCTGGTGGATTCATCTGCTCGTCGGTACGACCTCGCTACGCAGACCCGAGACGGGTCCGACGAGTCGGCCACAACAGATAGCATCGGTTTTGCATTGTCGATGAACAACTTGAAGGTCACCACGTCGATCTCGGTGGTGGAGATCATCGGTCAGACAATGCTCATCTGCGGGATCTCGGGTTATCGCGAGGACAGCGAGTATTCACTCGGACGGCATCTCCGTGATGCGCACGGCGCCGCGGTAATGGTGAACAACGATCGGATTATGGCGGGGTCTGCCCAGATGGCTATCGGATACCGAGGAACACTGTGACTACCAGTACCGAAACTAGCGAAACTGATTCTTTCCCTTCTGAACTCGACCTTGCGAGGGCGGAGTTTCAGCGGGAGTTGTTGGCAGGCGGCCTCCTCATCAAGACTGATGTGGACGGTCTGTACGGACGCTCAGGGGTTTTCGAGGACATCATCGACGGCATCGACCGCGTGGTGGTGGCGGCAGGTCCGGGGTCATCGGCGACACGCCTGCGCTTTCCTCCCGTGTTTCCGCGGACCAGTTTCGAACGTACCGATTACATCGCGTCGTTCCCCAACCTGACCGGTGCGATCAACACTTTCACCGGAAGCAATCTTGATCACGCACAGTTGCTCTCTGATCGTGCAAGTGGTGAATCGTGGGATCGATATCTCGAACCGACAGAGACGATGCTGGTGTCGGCTGCCTGCCATCCGGCCTATGCCCAGTACTCGGGCGTCCTTCCCAAGGGCGGAGTGCTGCTTGATATCTACGGTTTCTGCTTCCGTCACGAACCCGCGATTGACCCGGCGCGTATGCAGGCGTTCCGGATGCACGAGTTCGTCACCATCGGCGATGCCCACGTGGCGGCTGCTCACCGTGAAACCTGGATTCGACGCGGCCTCGGCGTCCTCGACGAACTTGGCCTCGAGGCCACGCCGGTCATTGCAAACGATCCCTTCTTCGGGCGGGCCGGCCGTATGTTGGCCGCAAACCAACGTGAAGAAAACCTGAAGACGGAGCTCGTGGTTCGGTTGTACGGTGACCACGACGCGGGCACAGCGATCGTGTCGTCCAACAATCACCTCGACCACTTCGGCCAGACGTTCGGAATTACGACTTCCGACGGCGAGGTTGCTCACAGTTCCTGTGTCGGATTCGGAATGGAACGTATTGCTTTGGCGCTCTTACGGACACATGGCTTGAAGGTCTCAGGCTGGCCGGTGGAAATTCGCGGACGTATGGGTTTGTGATGGCACGCCTCCTGGATGTTGTCCCCGACGGGTACTCCTCGCACGCCATTCACCGCGATGATCGGGTGTGGGCGCAGACCAACTGCTACCTGGACTTGTGGATCGAGGTGCTGCATTCGCTCGAGCTCGACCCGGTGCCGGCGTTGGCCTGTGCATTTTCGTCGAGGTTCGACGGTACGCAGTGGACTTTTCTGAAGCTCAAGGCCGAAGACATTGTGGCGCTGTACGGAATCGACGTCGCAGAGATGAATGTCTGGCGAGCTCCGCTGGTACATATCGAGGACAATCTCGCGGCGGGAATGTTGTCGACCGTGGAGGTCGACGGCTATTGGCTTCCCGACACATTGGGGACGAGTTACCATGAGGCGCATACCAAAACCACGATTGTTCCCAATCGGATCGATCGGGTAGCGGGCGAACTCGAGTACTTTCACAACAGTGGATACCATGTTTTGCGGGGTGAAGATTTCTCCGGTGTTTTCGACCTCGATCGTTCGAGTTTGCCGTCGTTTGTTCCTTACGTCGAACAGATTCGACTCTCTCCAGGTTATGCAATGAATGCCGGGAACGTCGCGGACGTTGCGCGTCGAAATGTTGCAGTCCGTCCGCCGGGAAATCCGGTGCGCGAGTTGGGCCGACGAGTGGTCGAGGATTCCGAGTGGGTCCAGGCGGCAGGTATGGATGCCTTTCATCTCTGGTCGTTCGGATTGTTGCGTCAATGCGGTGCCAGCGCTGAACTTGCGGGCGATGTCAGCGAATTTCTCGACACGGCAGGGTTTTCCGGAACAGTTGAGGCTGCCGAAGGCTTCCGCAAGGTTGCTGCGGGAGCAAAGAGTGTTCAATTCCAGATGGCGCGTGCGGCGAGGGGACGCGCCGTGGACCCCCGTGATCAACTCGACGAGATGGCAGTGTCCTGGAAGAACTCCATGGAAATCATTACGGCCATCGTCGGAGTCGAATCGCAGCGACACCTCAGGCTGGTGTGATGGCACGCTACTCTCGAGAAGATTTGCTTGACGGAGCAGATTGGCGTTGTATCGCAACAGATCCCGGAGTGGTGTCGAATCCGGCCGAGCTGGCCGCGATCTCCGGGGAGTGGCACCGGGCGACGGTACCGGGAACCGTGGCGGGGGCGATTCGCGAATTGGACGGGCCCGGGTCCGTTGACATCAAGGCGCTCGACACCATGGACTGGTGGTTCGTCACTCGGGTGGCCACGACCGGTGAGGGGTCGTGGCTGCTCCACTTCGACGGGCTGACAGCGTTTGCCGATGTCTGGATAGACAACACGTTGACCATCTCGTCGGAGTCTATGTTCGTTCCCGGTGAAGCGATCGTGACCCGTGATACGACGAGCGGGCGTGAGATCACGATCGCCATTCACTTTCATTCGCTGGCAGCGGTATTGAGTTCGCGTCGGCCACGCGGCCGATGGCGTTCGGCTTTGGTCCGCGAGCAAGGGTTGAGGTGGATACGCACGACCCTGCTGGGGCGGGCGGCGGTGTTTTCCGGAGTTCCCGTTCCGGTGGGACCGTGGCGAGGCATCCGATTACTGGATACCCACAAGGTTGGCGTTGTTTCTCGGGCGTTGGATGCCAGCGTCGTCGGCGGCGCAGGTGAGGTCGAGATCACGGCACGGCTCTCGGGCTTGCCGAACGGTGTTGTGGCCGTCGCGGTGGCTGTCGGTGCGGTGCGCGGGTCGCTCGCCGTCAAACCAGGCAGAGATGGACTGGCCGACGTCACCGGTGTCGTCGAGATTCCCGACGTGGATCTCTGGTGGCCGCACACGCATGGCGCCCAGCACCGGTACCCGGTGTCGATCGAGGTCGGCGGAAAGGTCTTCGAGCTGGGGAACGTCGGTTTTCGCAGCCTCGAGGTTGATCGAAGCGGTGGCGGATTTCGCCTGTCGGTCAACGATATTGACGTGTACTGCCGGGGCTCGGTGTGGGTGCCTACCGATCCGATCTCCTTCCAATCCGAGACCTTGACAACTCAGGTGCTCGAACGGTGCGCCGGCGCCGGCGTGAACATGCTTCGGGTTCCGGGCACCATGGTTTACGAGAGCGATCATTTCTGGAACGAGTGCGCACGGCTGGGCATTCTCGTCTGGCAGGATGCGATGCTTGCGACACTCGATCCTCCGGACACCGCAGAGTTCTTCGCACTGTTCTCAGCTGAGATACGTGCGTTTCTCCGGCGCGTCGGCGGCAATCCTGCTCTCGTGGTCCTCTGTGGTGGAAGCGAAACCGAGCAACAGCCGGCCATGCTCGGTTTGGTCGATCAGCAGATCTCGATCATTCACTCTCAGTTGCCGTCGTTGATCGCCGATCTCGCACCCCACGTCGAATACGTGACGTCGTCGCCGTCCGCTCCGCCCGAGCGCGACGAGTTGGTTACCCACGTCGGTAGCGGTATCGCGCACTATTTCGGAGTGGGTGCCTACCGTCGTCCGCTCGACGACGTGACGCGCGCACGCGTGCGATTTGCGGCAGAGTGCCTGGCATTTGCGATTCCGCCTTCCAACAACGTCATCGAATCCGCATTCGGTTCCGTGTCGGCGGCGGGTCATCATCCGGCGTGGAAAGCAGCGGTACCGCGTGACAACGGGTCTTCGTGGGATTTCGAAGACGTTCGCGATCACTACGTCAAGACGTTGTTCGGTGAGGATCCGAGCGAGGTGCGCTGGTCCGATCCCGAACATTATCTCGACCTGGGCCGAGCAGCGATCTGTGAAGCGTTCGGGGCAGTTCTCGGCCATTGGCGTCGAGCAGATTCCGGATGCGACGGCGCCCTCACCCTGGCACTGATGGATCTCGAACCGGGGCCGGGATGGGGAGTCCTCGACTGGCAGGGCACCCCCAAAGCGCCGTGGTACGTGCTTCGGCGCTACTCGAAACCACTGGCTCTCATCGTCACAGACGATGGAATGGACGGGCTTCGTCTCGACGTGCTGAACGAGACCGCGCAGCCGGTCGTCGGCGAAATCCGTATCCGGGCGCACAGCAGGTCCGGGATCGTGCCGGTGAATGCCGTCGCCGCGGTCAAGATCGAGGCTCACGGAAGCCAGAGCCTGTCCGTCGACGCCGTGGTCGGACGATTCACCGATCTCACACATGTTTTCAAGTTCGGCCCGCCCAATTACGACGCCGTCACAGTCACCCTCGAGAACGACGAGGGAACGGTGCTCGACGAGGTAGTGCACCTGTTGGGGAGCGCCGCCCGGCCTCTCGAACGCTCGTTGGGGCTGTCGGCAATCGCACGCGCGGTCGGCGACGACGAGTGGGTCGTCGACGTCACGTCCGAAGGTACGGCGCAGTACGTTTCGCTGGACCTGCACGGATTCGATCCGGAGGATTCCTGGTTCCATCTGGCACCCGGAGGCTCGCGGACAGTGAGGTTGCGCCGCGTCGGTCACGCGAAGACTGTGATCGGTCGGGTGCGGGCGCTCAACTCACACGAAAGCGTGGCGGTCGCGCCGTCGACGGTGGCCGATCCTCCTCGGGTTGCGCCGACCAGGCGGGTTCCGCGTAGGTAGGGCGCGCTCGCGGATAGAATCAACTCGGCGTCACTCACTCTTGGAGCGGTGACGCCCGGGTTGTTCGTCCGCAGCTCGTCGTCACCGCTGAGGAGCGCATTCTTTGTCTGCCCTGCCGCCTGCTGCCCTGCCGCCCGCTGCCCAGACTTCGCTTGCCGGACTTGCCGAGGCCGCACTCGCGGACACGGCATTTACCGCGGTGACCGAGGCGATCGGTAGCGCCAGACTCGATATCGTTGCGCCCAAACCGGCGAGGCCGTTCATTGCGGCTGCGCTCGCAGCGCACAATCCGGTGCTACTGGTCACTGCGACGGGTCGTGAGGCCGATGATCTGACTGAGGAACTCACCGAGATGATCGGGGGCGCTGTCGCGCAGTTCCCGTCGTGGGAAACGTTGCCGCACGAGCGGCTTTCGCCGAGCGCCGATACCGTCGGGCGACGTATCGAGGTGCTGCGTCGGCTCGCACGTCCGGAGGACGCGTCGTACGGCGCGCCGTTGCGTGTTGTGGTGACGACGGTGCGCTCGCTGGTTCAGCCGATGGCACCCGGGTTGGGGGAGATCGAGCCGATAACCCTGCGCGCGGGCACCGAGATCGACTTCGAATCCGTGCTGGTCCGACTGGTGGAGATGGCGTACACACGCGTCGACATGGTGGGCAAACGAGGCGAGTTCGCGGTACGCGGCGGCATTCTGGACCTCTTCTCACCAACCGCCGATCATCCGGTTCGAGTCGAATTCTGGGGCGACGAGGTTTCGGAACTCAGGTATTTCTCGGTCGCCGATCAGCGGTCACTGCCTGATATCGACGTCGACGTCGTGATCGCGCCACCGTGCCGGGAATTGCTGTTGACGCAGGACGTCCGGGATCGGGCAGCGAAGATCGCAGCCGAAAACCAGGCCGACGCGTCGCTCGTGGAAATGCTGGACAAGATCTCGGCGGGCATTGCAGTCGAAGGCATGGAAGCGCTCCTGCCGGTGTTGAAACCCGGTGAACTGCAACTGCTTTCCGACATTCTTCCGGACGGAACCCATATCGTTCTGTGCGATCCGGAGAAGGTGCGCACGCGCGCAACGGATTTGGTTCGAACCGGGCAGGAGTTTCTGGAAGCGTCATGGACCGCAGCATCGATCGGCGGTGCGGCGCCTCTCGATACGTCCATTCTGGCCGGAGAGTCCGGTCTCGGTGCCTCTGCCTATCGGTCGTTGCGTCAGATACGCGAGTCCGCAGAAGCCGGTGGGCGTCCGTGGTGGACCATCAGCCCGCTGGCGTCGGGCAACGGCGAAGAACTGGAACTTCCGATTCAGGCGGCCCCACAGATACGCGGATCCGACGACCTCCTGGCTGAGCTTTTTGTCAGTCTCCGCGCGCATGTGAGCACCGGTGGGCGTGCGGCAGTCGTCGTCGCCGGCACTGGTACTGCAAAGCGCATCTACGAGCGACTCGGCGAGGCCGAGGTTCCGGCCACGATGCTCGAACCCAGCGCGGTTCCGGCGCGTGGTCAGGTCTCGGTGTTGCGCGGATCGTTGCACGACGGTCTGGTTCTGCACGGCGGTAGCAATATCCCCGGATTGGGCGACGTGCCGGGAATGGTCATCGTCACCGAAGCTGACCTCACCGGCAATCGGGTTGCCGCAGTCGGTGACGGTAAACGTCTACCAGCCAAGCGTCGTAACCAGGTGGATCCGCTCGCGCTTGCCGCCGGCGACATGGTTGTTCACGATCAGCATGGCATCGGGCGGTTCGTGGAGATGGTGGAGCGCACCATCGGCGGCGCGCGACGCGAGTACCTGGTCATCGAATACTCCGCCAGTAAGCGTGGGCAGCCCGGAGACCGGCTGTTTGTGCCGATGGAGTCGCTGGATCAATTGTCCCGCTACGTCGGTGGCGAGATGCCGGCGCTCAGCAAGCTCGGCGGATCCGACTGGGCCAATACAAAAACCAAGGCACGCAAGGCAGTTCGCGAGATCGCCGGCGAGCTCGTGCAGCTCTACGCTGCGCGTCAGGCAGCCCCCGGGCACGCCTTCGGGCCGGATACTCCGTGGCAGAAGGAACTCGAGGACGCGTTTGCCTTCACCGAGACCGTCGACCAGTTGACGGTGATCAGTGAAGTCAAGGGCGACATGGAAAAACCTGTCCCGATGGACCGCGTTGTCATCGGCGACGTCGGATACGGCAAGACGGAGATCGCAGTTCGCGCAGCGTTCAAGGCTGTTCAGGACGGCAAGCAGGTTGCGGTTCTGGTGCCGACGACTCTGCTTGCGCAGCAGCATCTTCAGACTTTCACCGAGCGGATGGCATCGTTCCCGGTCAAGGTTCGCGGGCTCTCACGCTTCACCGATGCGCGAGATTCCAAGGAGATCATTGCCGGGATGGCCGAGGGCGAGGTCGACATCGTCATCGGAACACATCGTTTGTTGCAGACTGCCGTCCGCTGGAAGGACCTCGGACTGGTCATCGTCGACGAGGAGCAGCGGTTCGGCGTCGAGCACAAGGAACACATCAAGGCGTTGCGTACACACGTCGACGTACTGACGATGTCTGCCACCCCGATCCCTCGTACGCTGGAAATGAGCATGGCGGGCATCCGGGAGATGTCGACAATTCTCACGCCTCCCGAGGAACGTCATCCGATCCTGACATACGTCGGCGCCTATGCGGACAAGCAAGTTGCTGCGGCAATTCGTCGTGAACTTCTGCGTGACGGTCAGATCTTCTATGTTCACAACCGCGTGAGTTCGATCGGCAAGGCAGCCAAGAAGATTCGTGAACTTGTCCCGGAAGCGCGCGTCGTGGTCGCGCACGGACAGATGAACGAAGACACTCTCGAGAAGACCGTTCAAGGATTCTGGGAGCGAGACTTCGACGTCCTGGTATGCACCACCATCATCGAGACCGGACTCGATATCTCCAATGCGAACACGCTGATCGTCGAGCGCGCCGATTCGCTCGGACTCTCGCAACTCCATCAGTTGAGAGGCCGGGTGGGGCGTAGCCGCGAACGCGGGTACGCATACTTCTTGTATCCCCCCGAAAAGCCGTTGACCGAAACGGCCTACGACCGTCTGGCCACCATTTCGCAGAACTCCGATCTCGGTGCCGGCATGGCCGTCGCCATGAAGGACCTCGAAATCCGTGGCGCTGGTAACGTTCTCGGTGCCGAGCAGTCCGGTCACGTAGCCGGAGTCGGATTCGACCTCTACGTGCGGTTGGTCGGCGAAGCAGTCGAGGCGTATCGGGCCGCCGCTGACGGACGCCCCATCACCACCGACGATGCGCCCAAGGAAGTCCGGATCGACCTCCCCGTCGATGCGCACATTCCGCCGGATTACGTCACCAGTGATCGGCTCAGGCTCGAGGGCTACCGGAAGATCGCTGCCGCAACGGATTCGGACGGCATCGCCGCCGTGGTCGAGGAACTCGTCGACCGTTACGGACCGTTGCCGGAAGAAGTCCGTCGTCTTGTGTCCGTGGCGAAGCTGCGACTCCTGGCTCGGGAGTACCAACTCGAAGAAATAACGGTCACCGGTACGCAGATCAAGGTTGCGCCGATGGCGTTGCCGGATTCCAAGCAGATCAGGCTCAAACGGATCTATCCGAGCGCTCAGTACCGGGCAACCACGGGTTTGGTGCAGTTGCCGATGCCGCGAACCGGTGGTGTCGGTTCCGATCGCCTGCGTGATGTGGAACTGCTGCAGTACATCGCGGACTTCATCCTGGCCCTCGACGGTCGGGCAGCCGGCGCTGTCGTCATGGAGGCTTGAGCGCACGTGACCGAGGTTTCTATTGTCGTTCTGCTCGATCCATTACGGCCGGATGTTGTTCCGATCGAAGCGGTTTGGTTCTTGACGGGGCCCGTCCACATCGACGGCACGGTGCCGGAACCGGTTCGGGCAGCCCTGCCTGATTCCGCTGCGGGCGCGGCGGTGATCGTGATGATGGACGGCGACGGACCGCGGATCGCGGCCTTCGCGGCGTCGGGGGCTCGGATTGTGCGGGCGGCGCCTGTTCGCGGCGACAGATTGGTGGAGGCAGCCTCCATCATGGACCGGTTGTGGAAGCGCGGCGGGTGGGAGGCGACGCAGACTCACGAGAGCCTCTCGGTCTATCTCGTGGAGGAGACGTACGAGGTGCTCGACGCCATCCTCAGCGGCGATGAGACAAACCTGAGGGAGGAACTCGGTGACCTTCTGCTTCAGGTGCTGTTCCACTCGCGTATCGCGCAAGCACATGGTGTCTTCGAGTTGGACGACGTCGCCGGCGCGCTGATCGACAAGTTGGTTCATCGCAGTCCGCACTTGACGAGTTCCGGAGTAGTGGATATCGCCGAGCAGGAGTTGGCGTGGGAGCGACTCAAGGATGCGGAGAAGGCCCGCGCGTCGTCGATGGACGGCATCGCGAAGTCGCAACCGCCGATACTGCTGGCGAAGAAGGTGATGAACCGGGCAGCCCGAGCCGGGGTGACCGAGATCATTCCCGAAGCAACATTGGAGGGCTTGATCGAGCGGTGCCGAGAAGCTGACGCAGCGCTTGTCGACGCCCTCGACCTGCTGATCGCCGAAGTCCGCCACTGGGAGACGCAACAGTCTCGTACGTAGAAGGCTTTGCCCCGAAGGCCCGCGATTCCTGGTAATTAGTTGGCAATCTCTGGGTAGCTCGCCGCTCTCGAGTGCACCACAAACAAACCTGAGGTATGTTTGCGTATGGAAAGAGCGTAATGCGGTTGGATTTTGCAGGAATTAGCCCCTGGTCTGCACTTTGACGAAGGGGTTGGTGGTGAATTTTATAAGCGTCAGTCGACGCCAGGCACGGCAACCGGCGGGGTGTTGCCGTTCCTGGATCCCACAGTTGGTTAATGATCAGCGATTTCTGCAGAAAGGCCCGATACGGCCCGCGACGCAACCCGCGACACCAATCGATGACAAGAAAGACTGATGACCAATGAGCGTTCATGCTGAGGTGGGGATCCAGCCGACGGCACTGCGGAATTCGGCTGATCTGAGTCGAGACTGGCGGCGTGCGTATCGGAGCAGAATTGCGATCACCGACTCCGTCACCGTAATTCTTGTGATTGCACTCGCGCAGTTCGGCAGTGTTTGGCCCCATCCTTTCGAGTGGCTGACTCCGCTCAAGGTTGTTGCATCCGTTTTGCTCGGTGTGCTGTGGATGATCACACTCTCTCGGGGTCGTAGTCGCCATCAATCGATGTTGGGAGACGGTGGCGACGAATACGAGCGTGTTCTGTTGGCAACAGGTCAGGTATTCGGACTCGGCGCACTTGCCGGGATCGTTCTCGGCGTCGAAATTGCCCGAAGCTACCTCATGATCGCTCTGCCGCTCGGCTTGGGTGCCTTGCTTCTCGGCCGGTACCTCTGGCGTCGGGATATTCGAAACAAGCGGGCGTCCGGGCAATGCCGGAACGCAGTTCTGCTGGTCGGTGGGCATGCTTCCGTTGTTGCCACTACGCGGTCCTTCGTACGAGCGGCATCGGCAGGATATGACGTCGTGGGCACCTGCATTCCGCGTCGCGCCACAGTGCTCGACGACCACATCATGGTCGACGGTGCTCATGTTCCGGTGTTGGGCAACGAATTCGAAGTGATCGAGGCCATGCGCTCGTGCAACGCCGACACCGTCATCGTGACCGGCACCGAAGATCTCGGCCAGGTCGGAATCCGCAAACTGATGTGGGATCTGGAAGCAGAAGGTGTGGATCTTGTTGTTTCGCCGGTCATTGCGGATGTATCCAAGGCCCGACTGATGTTTCGGCCCGTAGCCGGGCTGCCGCTCATCCACGTCGAGCGTCCGCGCTACGAAGGCGCAAACCGTTGGGCACCGGCAATTTTCGACACGCTGTTCTCGGTCTTGATGATCCTGCTGGTCGCGCCCGTCATGATTGCGGCGGCAGTCGCAGTCAAGGTCACCTCGAAAGGCTCTGTTTTCTACAAGGCTGAACGGATCGGATTGAACGGGAAACCGTTTCCCATGTACAAGTTTCGTACGATGGTCGCCGGTGCAGATCAGCAGGTAGTCGATCTGATGGGCGACAATGAGGGTGCAGGCTGTGTGCTCTTCAAGATGCGCGAAGATCCGCGCATCACTCCGATCGGCAAAATTCTCCGCCGGTTGAGCATCGACGAACTTCCACAGTTCTTCAACGTCATTCGCGGTGAAATGAGCGTCGTCGGTCCGCGTCCGCCACTTCGACGCGAAGTCGAGATGTACGACGACGAGGTGTCTCGCCGGTTGTTCGTGAAACCCGGTATTACCGGACTGTGGCAGGTCAGCGGTCGTAGTGATCTCTCGTGGGAAGAATCGGTTCGCCTGGATTCCTCGTACGTCGAGAACTGGTCAGCGGTACAAGACCTTTCGATCATCGCGCGTACTGTGTCCGCTGTGGTTCGCAGTGATGGAGCCTACTGAACCAGGTCTGCGCAGGCTCGGGTTCCAGCGCTGCTGGCCACCAGGACAAGCCTGACTGGTCAGCAGCCGGCGCGCAGATTTCTGAGATATCCAGCAGTTTGGTAGACGTAGTTGAATGCCCAAGTGCGGAGCGATAGCTCAGGACGGCTCGCAACCATCAGCAGTTCACCGGAGTAGCACCGAGAAATAATGTATCGAGCTCGCGAGATATGAGGAACGAAGGTTACGACAATGACCGTGTTCCAATCATGCAGGCGCGCAAGCCGTTCGATCTCGAAGCCTTCGCCTTCTGTCGTAGACGGGGACGGTATAAAGCAGTCGACTGGAAAATCGAATGATCCATCGCATATCGATCGCATCTTTTTGTCGTTGTTGCCGTACGGATTCGAGAAGACGATGCGTGGTGCGTAGCCTCGCCTCATCAAGTCGAGGCCCACTTCCTCACGCCCGTCGTGGGCGCCGCCGAGCACGACAACCGCATCGGCAGCGTGTGGCTCGTCGAGCTTGGGCGCGACATAGACCGGCCAACCTGCGATTGCTGTCATGGCGAGCACTGACAGTGAAACGGCCGCGGCCTTCGAGACTTTCGACATCTTTTTGATATTCCGATGATACCTGGATCAAGGAAAAACGCATGAGCGGATGGCGTCATCGCTTGACTGTCGCGGACCTGTACACATCGCGAAATGCATACGGACAAAACATGTCTGGTCTTGTTCCGCCTACAGGTCCTCACATTTTGGAGGCTGGTTGGTGGACGGCGCTGACGGGTGCGCCCGATCCTAGTTACAACCTTGCTCTGGTGCACGATGGTGACATCGCCCGGAATATTTCCGAGGTGCTCGATCGCGTGATGAGGGCGTACGTGCGCGCGGTGGTGATGCTCGCCGGGCGTGGCTTGGGCGACGCACGGTCCCTTGCCGAGGACTTGTTCGGAGTTGATGCCGACTCTGCTGCATTGGTGTACTCGGCTGGCAGTATTTCTTCGAAGCGACGTGTCATCGGTCTGTTCGACGATGGAAAGCTCCATTCGGCAGCGATGTTGTCACCTGGGAATCCGATCAGCACGGTATGGGCCGGAGGTACCCGCAAGGGTGGGCAGAGGCGAGGAAACGGCCTGCGTATGTTGCGTCAGGTGTCCGCCGCCGCTTTTGCGGAGGTTGGGGAGTACGCCGTGTGTGGGCTTGCCAGTCCGGCCGGAGAAAGACTGTACGACCTGGGTGGCGTGGGCATCGTCGGGTATTGGCAGATGTGGTCGAGGCCTCGGCGGCTCCCGGGTAGCTGATTAGCAGACTTCAGGTATGTTTATGGAGATTTAGCAAACTGCTGGTTTCTTTTGTTGGTCGTTTTGAGTGTTGCCGAGCTGGAGGTTTTCGACGTGTCAGATGTGCGGGCTAGGGACGCAGTGATTCGTCGAGAGCTGGGCGTGCCGCCAACATTCGACTTGGTTGGTCACGTGCGGAATTTGTCGCGAGTGGCCCTTCCTGCGCTGGTGATTGCATTGATTGTCGGTGGCGTCGTGTACATGGTCAGAGGAAGTGCGACGCCGGTGTACGAATCCGATATCGTCGCGGAAGTCCAGACCGGTGCGCAGGTTGTGGTTACCGATGCCAATCTCGGGCAGATGGTCGCGCCCTACATAGCGCTGTCGACGGATAGCGCTGTAGTTGCCGAAATTGAGCAGAAGATGGGCAACGGGTGGGCCGCCGCTGACGTTTCGAGTCACATAGCGGTAACCCCGGGAACTTCACCCGCTCTGGTCTTCGTGAAGGCCACAGGATTCAGTCAGGAGGAGTCCGACAAGCTTGCGCGCGTCGTCGTGGAGACATTGAGTGATGCTCAGGGGCAACGTAATGCCGAAACTCTCGATCGGCGGACCAAGATACTGACGGACGACATCGCCCGGCTCAACTCACAGTTGGCAGCAGCGCGCCAAAAGAGTATCGACAACTACGAAACAGCCAAGGATGATCCGACGGTCGCAGCGGATCTTGATGCCAGGCTTGAGCAACTGAGGCAACTGCGCGCTGCAGAGTCAAATTCCGACAGGTTGCAATTGCTGTCGGCACCGTCAGGGACGGGACTTCCTGTTGCTCCCAAGCCGTTTGTCGAATCTGCGGTGGCCTTTCTGGTCGTTCTCATTCTGGTGGCAGAGATTCTCGTGGCATGTCGCGGACGTTTCAGTTCTCGCGTCACTGATGCCTGGGCCCGTCGTACGGCGAAGAAATTCGGCGCGTCACTGCTTGTGCAACACTCTTCTGTGGTCGAGATGCCGTCTAATGTTGCTCTCACGTTGAGTCAACGCGCGAGCTTGGGGGATCACGTTCTCGTATTGGTCGGGGAGGGCGTAGACATGAACTCGTGGGACGTGCCGGAAGGCTTGCAGGCGCGTGTATCCGTCCATGCATTGAGTTCGAACTGGTGGAGCGTAGTCGATTCGAGTGGCACTGCGTTTGCGATCGTTGTCGTTTCGGCACAAGACGCTGATCAAAGTGAAATTGTCAGTTGTCTTCGGACTTTGGCGGAAGTTGATGTGGCGCGGTCACTGGTGTTGGTCGGACCGGCAGCGCCCGAACCTGTCATCGACTTCCTCACATTATCTTCGATACGGGGTCGGAGTGGCGACACGACACCGGTGAGTTCACCCGCAGTAGTGGGAGAATCGGCGGTAGGGCCGCTGTCGGCGGAAGACGCGCCACTGTATTCGAACGGAGTCGCGGAAGATTTGAACAGAGTCACAGGAGCTCCATCAAGTAGTGCGGAAGCGACGTCCGGGCTAGTGGTTGATTCCGGTGACCGTAGGACACGAGCGGGGCTGATCGACGCGCAGACTGTGACGATCGACCGTCGCCAATTGCCTGCGCTGGAGCCGGAGGACCATTCGTCTCCGGTGGAAGGCCCACGAACGATAGTGGGTGCAGTCGGTGCTGGTGACCTTGACGGAGTTGATGTCGTTGATCACGTCGACGACATCAACTCCGAAGCGGCTACCGAGCGAATTGTGTTGAACACCAGTAAAAAGGGCAGGACCCGTGATGGTCGGCCTGTTTCACGGGTGGGACTACTGCGGCATGAAGGAACCCGCGGGACGTCCAAGACGGACTGACGGTCGGCGGAGTCAGATCAAATTTTGGGTGTCGTGCATCCGCCGATCGCTTGCTTCACCGCGGCCAGTGCAGGTTTCGGAGTGAAGTTCATTGTCATCAGTCCGAAGTTCTGCTCGATGTCACTGGTGTTGGTTCCGCGATCACGCATGCTGTAGACGAAAATACGCTCGATGTAGCCGAGTGATTTGGCCTGTGCGAATCCGTCGGCGATGATGCTGGCCTGAAGTTGGGGGCTGACAGCGGTAGGTCCGGTTCCGGTGGGAGCGCCGAATTCGGTTGCCCAGACCTTCTTTCCGCTGTCGCCATTCTTGATCATCGTCTCTCGCATGAGACGAATCCGATAGAAGGTGTTCCAGCTTTGAGTGGACGCGTCGGATGGCAATGCGGGCCAACTGTAGGGGTGTATGGAGAAGGCATCGAAGGACGATTTCGCGCCGGCAGCGTAGAGGGAGTTGAGATAGGTTACCGGTGAGATGTCGGAACCGTTGTCGACCGCCGGCGCCAATCCACCGTTGAGAATCTTTGCACCAGATTGTACAGCTCGAATGCTTGTCGCTGCGGCCTTCAGCATTGATGTGTAGGTATTGGCATTGGGCTTCGGGCGGAAGAATTGAGCGAGATTCGGTTCGTTCCAGATCTCCCAGGTACTGATCTTGTCTGAATAGCGTTGTGCCGCTTGTTGTGCGAAATTGGCATATGCCGCCACGTCGGATGGGTAGCCGTGACTGTCGGTGGCTCCGGCAACGCGTGCCCACGGAGGTGTGTACGTGACGATGGCAAGAAGGCTCAGGCCTTGTAGCCTCGCGCGTTCGACGACGCGATCAGTTACTGCCCAATTCTGTTGGCCCTTGGTTGGTTCGACGGCCGACCAGTCGATATCGAATCGGAGCCATGTGGTGCCCGCATTCTTCATAGCGGTCAACTCTGCATCAAGCTCGTTTTGCGAGAGCCAATTCAAGGGGGCGCCGCCGGCGATGCCGAAACTGGCGGAACTGCAGGTCGATGGTGGAGAAGTAGTTGTAGGTGGCGGGGGTGAGGGGGCGCAGGCACTCAACGATCCGATGGCAAGGATCAGGGAACACAGGAGGGGTAATCGAAGTCGACGCACGTCGACCACCTTCTTTCCACAGGGGTCGCGAAACAGGGGCCACAATAAGATGATGGATCCGGATATCGCTGACGAATCCGGCAATAAGTAGAATTGCACGAATTCGATCTGTGGTGAGCAGTCCCAAGGTCGGTTCTTCAGCAACTATGCTTGCTTATGAAGGCGATTGGAATGCATCGGTTGGTATTGTCCGATTTTTTCTGACTGGGGATTAAGTCGGAGAATCTTTTCAGAAGCACCCTCCAGTTTTGTTGGCATTTTCCAGGACGGTCATTGCAGGCTTCGGATCAGAGTTTGTGTCGAGAAGTCCGAAGTTCTGTTCGCGATCCCCCAAATCGGATCCACGGTCCTGGAGGCTGTAGACGAACAACTTGGAGACGAATCCGAGCCGGCGGGCCTCGTTGATTCCGTCGCGGAGAATTTCAGCTTGAACGGCCTTGGTGACAGCTTCTGGACTGCTGCCGGTTGGCGAACCGAACTCCGTTGCCCAGATCGACTTGGCGGTGTCGCCGTTTGTCACCATGGTGTCGTGCATGAACCGCATCCGATAGAAGGAATTCCAACTTTGGGTAAGGGCATCGGACGGCAGCGCGGGATAGCTGTATGGGTGCATGCCTACGACGTCGAACTGCGAGCCTGCTCCGGCGTCGTATAGGTCGGAGAGAAAGGTCGTGGGGCTGATGTCCGTACCGTTATCCGTTGCGGGGGACAGCCCACCGGAAACGATGGTCGCATTTGGCTGAACCTTTTTGATCGAGGTGCTCGCAGCGGTCAGCAGTTCGGAGTAAAACGATACGTCCGGCACAGGGTTGAAGAAAGACTGGAGATTGGGTTCGTTCCAGATTTCCCAGGCAGACACCGAGTCGGTGTAGCGTTCTGCAGCAATTCCTGCGAAGTGACCAAAAGATGTGGGGTCAGCAGGGCGAGAATGGCTGTCCGCTTCCGAATCCGACGGGTCGCGAGCCCATTCCGGTGTATAGGTCATCAAGCCGAGCACATGGAGTCCGGTGGCCTTCGCAGCCTCGACAAGTCGGTCAGTTCCTGACCAGTCGAACGTTCCCTTTGTGGATTCGATAAATGACCAGTCGAAGTCGAATCTGATCCAATCCGAACCTGAGTCCCGAATATCCTCGATGATCTTGTCTATTTCAGGCTGACTGAGTGCAGTGTAACCAGATCCGAGGGCTATGCCGGTGCTGTCGGTGGACCGAGCTGGTTCGCATGGCTTACTCGATTCGGAGACCGACGACTGAACGACAACTCCGAGGACAACGAGAACCACTGCGGCTGCTGATAGGCGAAGCGCTTTAGTCACGAACGAGTTCCTCGAGGAGCACCGGTAAGTTTTTTCGGATGTCATAGCGCTCAACCACTCGTTTTCGACCAGCGCGCGCAAATGTAGATCGCGCGCATTCGTCGTTCAACAGTCTGGCGATTTCTGCAGCCAGTTGGGCAGGGTCATCAACTGCGACGAGGGAACCCGCACCGTCCTCGAGTAGCTCGCTCGTACCCCCATGATCGGTTCCGATGACGGGCACTCCGAGGCTCATGGCTTCGAGAACTACCAGCGGGCTGGCCTCAGGAGAGGTGCTGGCTGAGATAGCGAGGTCCCAGTTTCTGACGGTGGACAGTGAATCGACGTATCCAAGGAACCGGACACGGCCCCTCAAATCTGGTTCTTCGGAACGTTGTTGTAGCGCTTCGGCATACGGCTCGTCTCCAGGGAATGGGACACCGGCAATTTCGAGTAATACGTCAGGCGTTCTGGCAATTGCCTCCAACAGGACGGTGTGTCCCTTCCACAGAGTGATAGATCCGATTATGCCGACAATCCCGGGCGCGGGGGATTGGACTACCGCGATTTCGTCGGGTACCGCAACACCGAGTCGTGAGATCGTGGTGGGAATTCCTAGCGCGCGTACAGGTATTGCTGTCGGCCCGGAGACGGAAACTGCTCGTCGGATCGAAGGCTTGGCAATGCGGACGACAGTGCGTTGTTTGGTGTTGGAGAGCGTGTCGTGGATGAGCCATGTTGCGCCGCCATCGACCCGGCCGAATCTGATTGCAGGCAAGGCAAACAGGGAATTGACGATCACTCTTGCATTCTCGGATCGCGTACGGGACGCGATCATGCGTCCTGCGATTCGCCAGTTCTTCACCACGGTAGCGATAGCGAGAATGCGATTGATGCCACCTTCCCCCTTGAGTGCGAGGCTCGGTATTGGGAGAACTTCGCAGATGCCAGTGACTCGCCGAGTCAGCGGGCCCTCCGGGCATGCCAAAATTACGGTGGCCCCGCTTTCTTTCGCGAGTTGCATTACCTGAATCATGACGAGTTCGGCTCCGGAAACCTCTCCGGTGTGACTGACGAAGATCAGTGTTCGAATCATGTGTTGTCTCCACCGGGTTTGATGAGCGCCAACAGGGTTTTCCCGTTGGAGATCGGAACGACTACGAAGATTGCAGCGATTACTGCAGGTGCGGCGATCGACACGAGAAGCCATGGAATGGAAAATCGTTCGACGCAGATTGTCCCCACGGTCGTGACCAGTGCGCCGATCGCGGTCGTCGCGACGACGGGGATAGCAGGAAACAGGTTGTAGGCAGGAACTGTTCGAACAACGACGATCCAAATCGCAACGAACAGAAGCATTTCGGTGACAACTGTTGCAATTGCAGCGCCGTTGAACGAGAAGCGAGGGATGAGGACAAGGTTGGCAACGATGTTGAAACCGAGTCCGGCCAGCGCCACCCACGGGTACGTGCGATGCCGTCCACTGGCGATCAGCACCATCAGGCCGAGTTGAGTCAGCATCGAGAAGCAGGCACCCAAGACGAGGAGTCGTGTGGAAGTTTCTGCAACAGTGAATCTTTCGCCGTACAGCAGTGATAGAACCTCGGTGGCCGCCGGCCAAAATGCCGCGATAGACGCGCTTCCGAGTACTGCGAGGACGATAAACGCCTCACGACTCCGCTCCCGAAAGATATCGAGTTTGTCAGGCCATGAGGATACGAGGAGTGTGGTTACGGGGGTGACGACGGTGATGGCGACGATCTGTAGAAGATCCGCGAACTTGTATCCGATGCTGTACAACCCGACAGAATCGAACGTATCGAGTTTGCCGAGCATGAGGACGTCTATTTTGGAGAGCAAGGTGATAAAAGCGAATCCGATGCTGAGCGGGATCGCTTCGATCAGCATTTCTCGCCACCGTCGAAACTGGGCGCGCGAGGCGGGGAGGGGGCCGGCGATGCCCTTGCGAACACCGCGGATCTTGATGACCGCAGCGACCATTTCGTTGATCACCGCTGGAATGACGAGGATGATGAGGAGGGGTTGCCACAGTACAGCAGCGATTGTCGCCATCAGCTGCGCAAGTTGTCCGGCGCCTTCGGCGACTGCCACATAGGTCATCTTGAGGCGACTCTGGTACATCACCGACAGCGCGTGACTTGGTGTCGCGACAACGACGACGAGGCCTGCAATCGCAGTCGCCTCGACGACTTCTGCGGGGTACCCCAGTATCCAGACGTAGCCGAGAGCCAAGAGGTATCCGAGCAGTCCTAAAGCGATGCGTAGCGAGATGAATGCGGTTGTAACCAGCGAGATTTCCCAAGGATTGCTCTCGACCAGTTTTGCGAGTACAACTCGTCCGACTCCGAGATCAGTGATGACGGAAAGCAATCCGAGTAGACCGAAGATCAATGAGAACTGACCGAATTGCTCGGGGCTGATTGCGCGAGCGATCAGAACGGAACCGGTCCAGCCCATTGCGGCGACGGCGACTCTGCTCCCCAACATGATCGCGGTGCTACGACGGGCCGCGTTTGCCGTCAACTCGGGTGTCGACGGTTGGTGAATCATGGTTTCTCGTTCGCGGCGTTCCTTCTCGAACTTCAGTTGCGCAGCCCGCTTCAGTTCGGCGAATTTACGAGGTGACACATGGTCTGTATCGGAGGATCGGCGGTCTGTCATAAAGCCCAACTCATACGTCCAACCCGGCAGTCCGGTATGCCTCGACAGTCTGCTCGGCAGTTTGTGCCCAAGTGAATCGCGATGCAACTCGAGGCGCTGAGGTGCGCAGGGCCGCATTGTATTCGGAGTCGTCGATCACCGAGCGGAGCGCACGTACCCATGAATCCTTGTCGTGTGTGTGAACTAGGGCTGCGGCGTCGTCGGCAAAATCAGGCAGTGCCCCAACGGCGCTGGCGACGACAGCGCTGCCACACGCCATCGCCTCGAGTGGTGGGAGGCCGAAACCCTCGTAGTGCGACGCGTACGCAACAGCAGTTGCTGCAGAATATAGCGCTGGAAGGTCTTCTGTTGCAACGTAGCCAAGGCCGATCGCGGAACCGGGTGCGTCAGGTCCGCGAGATCCGGACCCAGCGAGGACAAAGGGAATTGATAGTTCGGAGCAGGCATTTGCAACCAGTGCGACGTCTTTGCGCGGTTCGATGGTTCCGACTTGAAGTACAAATCGCTCAGGTAGGTTCAAGCGGCGACGGACCTCGGCTACTTCGGTAGACGTAGGCACCGTGGCCCACGGTGCAGGTGCCAGTGGAGTGACAATTGCCTCGCGACCGCTCAGCGATTTGATTCGCTCGGCGGTAAAGTCGGACACGGCGATGAGCACATCAGCCTTACGCAGGGCCATCGACAGTAATTGGCGTTCGCCGGCGGCTCGGAATTTGCTGAATGCCCAGGGAACATCGAATACCGACATATCGTGGAACGTCGAAACAGTCAGTCCTGTTTGCCTGATCGGGAGATCGACATCGAGACTGTGGTACAAAGCCGACCCGAGGATCGGCACCATCGCCCACGCTGCCCTTCTGGCTCCGGCGACCACTGGTCGCGGGATGACGCTCAACGATGCCGGAATCTCGGAGACTGCGTCGCTCTGGATCGAGGCGCTCAACTTCACCGCTCCATTGATCAGCGGGGCAATCTCTTTCAGGACTTCGCGAGCGTAGGTCTGTACTCCGCCTCCGCCTGGGCGGAGGGCCATGGCGCCGAACGTGATTCCTGAACCTCCGCCGTTGCTCGTGCGGAGTGATGTTGACTCAATGCGCATCCCACAGTTCCAATCAGTAACCAGAAGTACAAGTCGAGAGGGAATATCTCGAAGTACGTAGCGAACACCGACGCACAGGCTGCGGCGATGATGGAAGCGCTGACGCCCAAAGCGAAGGCGCCGTCCTGTCCGGGGAGTACCCGGGAGCTTCTGAGTGCAGTGAGTGCTGCGGAGATCAGGAGTAGGGCGAAGATCCACATCCCGACTGGGCCCAGCTCGACAAGTACTTTGATGTAGTAGTTGTCGGGTTGGTATGGAATCAGTCCAAGAGTCGTTGCTGCTTTGATGGTCATCGTGTTCAGCATCGGGTGGGCAGTTTCGGCAGCTTTCGCGGCCGCGGACCCGGTTGCGCCAAGTCCCTGGCCAAGGGGATGGACAAACAACGAACTGATCGTCGACGACCAACCACTGCCGCGCTCCGACAGGCTGTATGAGGAGAACAATGGCTTGACGACGGAGGCCGGCGCGAGAAGTAATGCCACTGGAACTGCGGCAGCGATACCGGCGAACAATACAAGCAGAGAACGATATCGGTAGATCGCCAGGTAGAAGAGACCGACAGCGAGCGCGATGTAACTAGCGCGCACGATGGAAACCCCCATCCCGGCGATCATGATCGGAGTTGCGGCTAGGAAGATCGTGTTACGCAGGCGTTTTGGATCAGCGAGGCTGACTGATATACCGATGATCAGGCTCATGCTGACAAAGAGTGCAAATGCGAATGGGCCGGTGAACGTGCTGAAGCTGCGTAGCAGCGAACCGGTGATTCTGATCTGTTCGGTGTAGCTGTAGCCGAGTTCGACAAGATATGCAGGCCCGACGATTTGCTGGAGTAGTCCGATCGCCGCAGTGAAGATGCCCATACCCATGAGGATCGTGACCAGATGGTCTCGATCTGTTCGGGTGAAGGGTGCACGCCAGAGGACGACGGGGATCAACGCGTAGAAGTATGTGATCTTGATCGATACCAGTCCACCTAATCCGGAAAGGATCAGTGCGGACACAGATCCCATGAGCACCCAGGCGACTGCTGCCGGCCACCAGGGCATCGATGGACGTACGGCCCGTTGGCGATTCGGACTTACGAAGGTGCACAACAATGTCAGCAGGATCAGGCCTTCTTTCCACCCGGCCAAGGATTGCCCGTTCGGGATGATTGCCAGCAGGCCGTGAAGGGGCGCGAGAAGGGCGAGGAGCAGGAGTCCTCGTTGTGGCCGTCTGTAGAGGGCAACTGCAATCGGGGACGCAGCCATCACGCCGAGCAGCAAGATCACGGGGTTCACACCGTTGTCCGCTTCGCATCAGCGCTGCTGATCGATCGTCCTGTCGAACTGCCGAATTGTGTTGTTATGGCAGATATCGACTCACGATGGATGATGCTTCGCAGGTCGCGATGGTAAGACGGGTGGTCTCCGACATTGGGCATGACAACGTCGAAGGTGTAACCACGGCGAATCATTCGTTCGATACCTTGCGGGCCGCGCTGGTACTGGAACCACTCCGCGTCGGCGGGTGAGAGAATGGCCTTCGTGTGCACGCCGCGCCTGTAAAGTGCGTCGAGCATGACTTCGGGAACCTGAGTTATTCCATTGTTGCCCAGTATCTTCCATGCAAAATAGGGAAGTCGTGCCTGCAAATGCGCCTTGATTTTCACCCGGAAAGACAGCTTTGTTGTGCCGCCTTCAGGACTTATTTTCGGGGATTCGGGTAGCACTGCGTCGGTGAGGGCCCGCTTCCTTCGTACCGACCACAAGATCATGTTGACGAGAATCGTTGACCGAGCACCCACCTTCAGTGCTACCGACGCGGCAGTCCAACCGCCCGAACACAGTCCCGCCAGAATCAGGTTTTCGGGAGATGCTCCGAGTGCAGTGACGGCCGTCATCGCATCATCGTCTGCCGAAAGTGAATACACCGACGTCGGGTTGTTTACATCGATGCGCCCGGTGTCACCGACGCCGCGTCGGTCGAACCGCAAAGTGGTAACAGAGTGCTCAGCGGCTTCGCGCGCAATCTTCACCCAGGAACGTCCGGGTCCGATGCGATGCTCGATGGCAGTTGTGAAGAACACCAGGCCGCGTCCAGGCTTCTGGAAGGCAACAGGCTGAGCTTCAAGAGCAGATTCGGTGGCGGGACTCACGGGATGTGTGCGAATCGCGAAAAGTTGATGGGCACCGACTCGTTCGAGTGATTCGTAGACGTCTTCCCCACTGGCTGTCACGGCCACGCGTGCAGTGGGCACGATGGTGGGGACGAAGGCGTGGGAAGCCTCCGGCGTGTTTTTGTCGATCCAGTCGGCGATCTCGTCGATGTAACCGTACGGAATATCGACATAGAAGCTCGGGGGAGACGTGAATGTTTCGTGATTCTCCAGAACCAGAACGTCAGGTTGAATCGTCGACGTCAGTCGGGTGATTGCACTGCTGTCTCTCATCGATGACCGGACGGCGAGTAGGGCACGCGGATTTCCCGGAAACGGACCGTTGATGCGACTGGTCATGAGTTCATCGGCACATTCGGGCGCCAATGTTCCACCCATGATCGACACGCGTGGGTCGGCTGGATCGTCTTTGCCCACACTGATTGCGTAGAACGCGCGCTGTTCCCTGACGTAGTTGCGCCCATTGATGATCGGATCCCAGAGGACGATCGAATTGATAGCCCCGCACTCAGTGAGCGCTGAAGCGGCCAAGAGTGCACCGAGTCGCAGTCCGACAATACTGACGGACTGCGCACCGCTCCTCCTGACATAGTCGATGGCACTGACAATGCTGTCCTGCCAACGGTGCATTGCGTCGGGAGCATCTTCTGCACCGGTTGAATCGCCGATGGCCTCGTAGTCGAACCGGAACGCCACGATCCCGCGGGTCGCGAGCTCGTTCGCCAGGAGTCGCATCCCGCGGTATGTATCGATGTGTTCCTTGCCGATAGGCGAGCACAGCACGACAGCTTCGCGAGCAGTGCCCGACTGCGGTACATGGACGAATCCGAGCAGCGGCGTCGTCGCCGGTCCGAACCACGTTGCCAGTTGAGTCTCGATTGGGATCACTCCGTGTAGTGCGGACAGTGCCGGCGTGCGGACAGTGCCGGCGTGCGGACAGTGCCGTGAACTGATGTCCGTGCAGACCCCGATTTGAGCCGGGATGAGCTAGCTGATTGAAGTTGCCTGTATGTTGCTGTCAAACATACCATTGGTTTGTTTGATGGCATCCTTTCCGTCAATAGGTATCTGATCTAGCCCAAAGGGCATACGGGAGTCCGATATGGCAGGTGTACTCGTCCATGAATGGATCGAGCGTTCAGGCGGAGCTGAGAAGGTGCTCGACGAGTTCGTTCATTGCTACCCGGATGCGGATTTGTACTGTCTCTGGAACGATGCGCCGGACCGGTACCCAGCCGCGATTGTTCGTGAAAGTGTGCTGGCCAGGACGCCGCTGAGGGGGAGAAAAGCGCTGGCGATCCCGGCGATGCCGTTCACGTGGCGCGGACTCGAGAATCGTGACTACGATTTTGCCCTGATCAGTTCACATTTGTTCGCGCATCATGCAACATTCGCCCGAGGATCGGCCGAACTTCGTAAGTTTGTCTACGTTCACACGCCGGCTCGGTACGTGTGGAACCCGGAACTCGACGAGCGAGGAAATTCGCTGCCGGCGAGGCTGGCCTCTCCGTTCTTGCGGGGGATCGATCGCAAGCGGGCATCCGAGGGTGCGTCCTTCGCGGCCAACAGTGAGTTTGTCAGTAGCCGTATAGTGCGTGCTTGGGGCGTGCAGTCGAAGGTCATTTATCCGCCGGTCGATGTTGTTCGAATCGCCGGGGTTGATGACTGGCGTTCAAGGTTGACGCAGGAAGAGTCGCAGTTACTCTCCAGTTTACCTTCGCCGTTTGTTCTCGGCGCTTCGAGGTTCATTCCGTACAAGCGACTCGACTGGGTGATCAAGGCTGCGGAGAAGGCCGGCATCGCGGCCGTGGTTGCGGGGTCGGGGCCGGAGGAAAAGCGACTGCGCGCAATGGCGTCGGCGGCGTCCGTGCCCGTTCGGATTCTTCATCGGCCCTCGGACTCGATGCTGTTCGCGCTGTATCAGCAGGCGCTGGCCTACGTATTTCCGCCGATCGAAGACTTCGGGATCATGCCGGTGGAGGCGATGGCCGCCGGTGCGCGATTGATCACCAATAGTGTTGGGGGTGCGTCGGAAACAGTTGTGCAAGGCGTCGACGGACTGCATTTTCACGACGACCGGTGGGAGTCGATTGCGGAGTGCATCCTGAATATCGACAGCGTGAATACTACTCGATCGAACAATTACGACAAGTACTCTGTGGGGCGGTTTCATGCCGAGATCTCGACGTGGACGGGCGTCGAAGCGGCTACCTACGTGAACAGTGTGGAACCCCAGTAACTTCCATTCGAAAGTCCACCGGGGCAGGCAAAGACAGCTGAACCGACGTGCTGGATGTATTCGTTCAAAGCGTCGTGCCGCGAAAGGTTTTGCTGCATCGGAACAAACTGTTCGACGGGATTGCGACAATAGGC
Organism: Rhodococcus sp. IEGM 1379; assembly: GCF_030056815.1. GTDB lineage: Bacteria > Actinomycetota > Actinomycetes > Mycobacteriales > Mycobacteriaceae > Rhodococcus_F. The sequence goes on along the minus strand of NZ_JASHKR010000033.1, from coordinate 20,626 downwards.
CACAAAGAACAATCCGGCATCGAGGTGGCCGAATCCGTCGGACCCTTCCGTGAAATTGTATCCGCGCCTCAGGATTTGGATTCCACCCAACTCCTGGGCGGAGGCAAGGCGGACGTGCGAATCAGCGGGAATGACGAAGTCGTGTCCGACCTTGGAATCGAGATCGAGTTCGTCGAACTCGTCTTTTCCCCCGAGAGGCGCTCCGCTGCGCTTGTCGCGCCCGATGACGGCTTCCTGCTCTTTGAGTACGGCGCGGTCCCACTGCTCGATCAGCATTCGAATACGGCGGGCGACGAGGAATGACCCGCCGGCCATCCATTCTTGATCGTCGGCAGCGTCAACCCAGACGTGCTCATTCAGTACTTCGGGGTCCTCGGCCTTGATATTTGCAGTTCCGTCCTTGAACCCGAAGAGGTTTCGTGGAGTTGCCTGAGCCGTCGACGTTGACGACGTACGGCCGAAGCCGAGTTGTGACCACTTCACCGATGCCGTGCCGAAAGCGACGCGGGCTAGGTTGCGGATCGCGTGGACGGCTACCTGCGGATCATTGGCACACGCCTGAATTGCGATATCGCCGCCGCTGCGATTCGGGTCGAGGTTGTCGGCGCGGAAATGCGGAAGATCCAGCAGCGCAGCGGGTTTCTTGCCGGCCAGCCCGAAGCGGTCGTCGAAGAGTGACGGTCCGAACCCGATGGTCAGGGTCAGTTGCGAAGGCGCGAGGTCGAGGGCTTCGCCGGTGTCACTCGGCGGTGCGTACGGACCGTCGCCGGTTGCGCCGTCCTCGGTTGCTTCTTCACCCTTGGTCATCCGTTCTGCCATCGCAGTCCAGGTCTGCAGCAGCGCGATCAATTCGTCGCGAGACTTTGTTGTCACGTCGAATGCCACGAAGTGCATGCGATCCTGCGCCGGCGTCGAGATGCCGGCCTGATGGTCGCCGCGAAACGCGACTACATCGCCGTGATCGGCAGAGCTGCCGCTGTCGGCAGTGGCTCGGCCGACGACGGCACCTGCGCCGGCCAGTACGGCACCGGCGCCTACTGCGCCGAACAGTCGGCGACGTGAAAGACCTTGTGGTGCTGGTCTTTCCGGAACAGATGAACCTTCGGATGATTCGGCCATATTACTGTCCTGCAACTACTTCCTGAACCTGGCTGACCTCGGCGGAGAGCGCATCGATCTTGCGTGAGAGTTCCTGGCGCTGAGCCTCGGTGACGGTGTCGTAGAACACGAAGCCGTCGCCGACGCGGAACTGCGCGAGCGTCGCGTCTAGATCGGCAAAACGATCCGAAATTCGTTGGGCGAGTTCCGGATTCCGTTCCTGCAGGATGGGGTTCAGTGCGGCGATCGCGGCCTGGGAACCGTCGACATTGGCCTGGAAATCCCAGAGATCGGTGTGCGAGAAGATGTCTTCCTCGCCGCTGATCTTGGATGTCGAGATCTCGTCGAGCAGTCCCTGGGCGTCGCCCGCGATCTTGGTGGGATCGATCGAGTAGTCCGCGGCGTTCACCTGATCTGCCAGGTACGCGATATCTACCTTCAGCTGATCTGCGACCGCGTTGGTATCGGGCTGAATTCCGGTGACCCACAAGTCCTTTTCGAGCCGGTGGAATCCGGTCCACACCTGACCCGGCTCGAGATCGGCCTCACGCAGATCGAGCTTGGGATCGAGCTCGCCGAAGCTCTCAGCCTCAGGTTCGATGCGCTCGTAATAGGTGCGAGCAATCGGGAACAAGGCCTTGGCCTGCTCGATGTTGCCGGCCTGGATCGCGGCGACGAACTGAGCGGTGGTGTCCTGCAGTGCCACGATCTGGCTGCGGATGTATCGGCGGTAACCGTCGGCGGCTTCGGCGAGCTGACCATTTTCGTCGGTGGCTGCCTGAGAATCGCCGGTGACGACGAAGTCCTGGCGGATACCGGTTCCGACCATGCCGGGCTTGCAGGCAAGCTGGTACGTCGCAGCTTCGGGGAGTGTGACGATCAGTTGACGCTGCAGGCCGGGGCCGATGTTCTCGACTTCACCCATCGCTCGGTCGCCCTCGGCGAAGACGTAGAACTCGGTGACCTTCGAGCCGTTGTTCGTTACCTGGAAGGTGGTCTTACCCGTTGTGCCGGTGGTGGCACTGATGTCGCACGAGTCGTCCGTGGCAGTGACGATGACGTCGCCGTCGCTCGCCGTCGACTTCTCGGTGCACGCCACAAGCGAAAAGGGAAGTGCCGTAGCCGCCATGAGCGCGAGGGTGGATTTACGCATCGGAGAAATGCCTCTCAGGATTCATGTGTTTCGGAAGCAGAGATAGTCGCCGCAGCGGCGGGCGCCGGTGACGATTGCGGACGTAAGAAGAGAGTGAGTACAACGACGAGATAGATCACCCAAGCCGACGCTTGCAGAACCGTCGGGTCGGGACGGAAATTGAAGATGCCGGCCAGGACCGTGCCGTACCAGGTAGACGGGTCATACCCGGTGAGGTTGAACGCGAAGTTGTCGACGCCGGGAAGAACGTTTCCGGTCTGCAGCGCGCGAACACCGTACGAAAGGATTCCGGCAGCTACGACGATGAGGAAGATTGCGGTGTAGCGGAAGAACGTCGTGAGATTGAGTCGGAGGGCCCCGAAGTACAGGGCAACGGTCAGGACGGCGGCCACAAGAATTCCGAGCAGCAGTCCGATGAGCGGCCAGGAGCTGCCGGCGGTGTTCTCGGCGTAACCCACCATCAGGAGAGCCGTCTCGACGCCTTCGCGGCCGACGGCGAAGAACGCGAGGGTCAAGATCGCGACAGGTCCGGCGACGAGTGCCTTCTCCATGCCTGCTTTCAGTTCACCGGAGATGTTCTTGGCGGCGGTTCGCATCCACAGGACCATCGCGGTCACGATGACCACGGCAATGAGCGACGCGATTCCGGCGATGATCTCGGCGGTCAGTCCGTCGACGGTCGAGGTTCCGTAATGGATCGCAAAGAAGATGATCGCCACCATGACGACAGCCGCGAGAACACCGAGCCACACCCATTTCAACGCGTCTTTGCGCTGTGCCTTGACCAGATAGGCGGCCAGGATCATGACGACGATGCCGGCTTCGAGGCCTTCGCGGAGCCCGATCAGACCACTGCCGAAAAGCTGTGTGGCAACCGAGGGGGTGCTGGCCGCAGCGAGTACCGACACTGACACGGGGACTCCTGACTGGACGACTGAGATGCACGATTTAGGCTAGGGCAGCCTTAACTCAGACGAAGATACTCCACGTTTTTTGCAGGCTTTGCTCCCCCACCAGGACTTTTGCATTTCTTTACCATCAAGTGCGGTCCAACTTTCGGGTCGCATGGATGATGGGGAGGTGCACCCAAACCCCGCCAAGTCCTCGAGACCGCGGCGCTTCGTGCGCGTTGTCGCCGCGCTAGCTGCAGGAACAATCCTTGTAGGGGTGGGCGCCGCAGCCTGTGGATCGGATGAGCCGAAGATCGTGATTCCGGAAGGAATCCCGCCCGGAGTGGGGGCGCCGACGCCGCCGATTGACATCAACGCACCCGGTCGCAGTGCTGATCAGCTTGCCGAGTGGGCAGCAGATTTGAGTGGTGACGTCGGAATCGGCAGAACAGCTCTCGAGGCCTATGGCTACGCGGCAACTGTCATGACGGAAACGTTGCCGAGTTGCGGGATCGGGTGGACCACCCTCGCCGGGATCGGAAGCGTCGAAAGTCGCCACGGAACGTATGGCGGTTCGAAAGTCTCCGTGTTGGGACAGGTCGCGCCGGCCATTCGCGGAATCCCGCTCGACGGCGGACCTGGCGTAGCCGAAATCGCAGACACCGACGGCGGCACGATGGACGGTGATCCGGTACACGACCGGGCTATGGGGCCCATGCAATTCATCCCCGAAACTTGGCTGAAGTGGGGCGTCGATGCCAACGGTGACGGGAGAATCGACCCGGACAACATTGACGACGCAGCCCTCACTGCGGCCCGGTATCTGTGCGCGCGTGGGGGAGACCTGACGACCGCCGCCGGGTGGCAACAGGCGCTCATGGCCTACAACCTGTCAGGTGACTACCTGGCCTTGGTCCGTGACCGAGCGTCGGCGTACTCGGTGGGAACACGACCCGACTGAATCGAATGACCGCAGGTCGGGCCGATGTCTACGCGTCGATCAAGAAGCCGTCGGCCGCTGCGGTTAGGCTGTGTGCTGGCACTACGGAGGCCACGCACAGCGTGCCCCAATGCGAAGCCCATCGAAGGAGAACCACACAGTGGCCAGTATTGAGCAGGTCGGAGCTCGCGAGATCCTCGATTCCCGTGGCAACCCCACGGTCGAAGTTGAGGTTCTGCTCGACGACGGAAGTTTCGCGCGGGCGGCAGTGCCCTCCGGCGCGTCCACCGGTGAGCACGAAGCCGTCGAGTTGCGCGACGGTGGCGCTCGCTACGGCGGAAAGGGCGTCGAAAAGGCAGTCGAGGCAGTCCTCGGCGAGATCGCGCCCGCGATCATCGGCATCGATGCCACCGAACAGCGCACTGTCGACCAGGCGCTGCTCGACGCAGACGGCACCCCGGACAAGTCTCGTCTGGGCGCCAACGCGCTCCTCGGCGCTTCGCTGGCCGTTGCCCGCGCCGCAGCCGAGTCCTCGGGCCTGGAGCTGTTCCGTTACGTCGGTGGCCCCAATGCCCACGTTCTGCCCGTCCCGATGATGAACATCCTCAACGGTGGCGCACATGCCGACACCGGCGTGGACGTCCAGGAGTTCATGGTTGCTCCCATCGGCGCACCGAGCTTCAAGGAATCCCTTCGCTGGGGCACCGAGGTCTACCACTCCCTCAAGTCTGTTCTGAAGGAGAAGGGTCTCTCCACGGGTCTCGGTGACGAAGGTGGATTTGCACCTGACGTCGCAGGTACCAAGGAAGCTCTCGACCTCATCACGATCGCTGTCGAGAGGACCGGCCTCAAACTGGGCGTCGACGTCGCACTCGCACTCGATGTTGCTGCCACCGAGTTCTACACGGACGGCACCGGCTACAAGTTCGAAGGCAAGAACCGCACGGCCGCCGAGATGTCCGCGTTCTACGCAGAGCTCATCGACGCGTACCCGCTCGTGTCCATCGAAGATCCGCTGGACGAAGACGACTGGGACGGCTGGGTTTCCCTCACCGACCAGATCGGCAACAAGGTTCAGCTTGTCGGTGACGACCTGTTCGTCACCAACCCCGAGCGCCTCGAAGAGGGCATCGTCAAGGGCGCGGCCAACGCATTGTTGGTCAAGGTCAACCAGATCGGCACCCTCACCGAGACCCTCGACGCCGTCGATCTTGCACACCGCAACGGCTACAAGACGATGATGAGCCACCGGTCCGGCGAGACCGAGGACACCACTATCGCGGACCTCGCAGTTGCCGTCGGCAGTGGCCAGATCAAGACCGGCGCACCCGCTCGCAGCGAGCGCGTCGCCAAGTACAACCAGTTGCTGCGCATCGAAGAGAACCTCGGTGATGCCGCTCGTTACGCCGGCGAGGTCGCATTCCCGCGCTTCGCATTCGAGGCCTGACAACAATTTAAGTATCGGTAGTGTCTGCACAGCGCGGTAAACCACGATCCCCCGGCGGAAGTCCGGGGGGTCGTGGTTCCGGGCGCGGCGAGGGTGCTCGCCGCGGCAGATCCACCAGTGCGCGACGCGTCCGTGGTGCCGATGCGGAAGCTACCGACAACACGGCAACGGCGTCCTCGGGCAGGTTCTGGTCGAGACTGCCCCATTCCGACAACACCGTTTTCGGGCTCTCGACTTCGCGTGCAGTCGTTCTCGCGATGGTCGTACTGATGTTGGCGTTGACGTTGGCAGTGCCGTTGCGCACCTACATCTCTCAACGTTCCGACGCCGCACAGATCGCTGCCGAGCGACGCGTCCTCCAGGAAGAGGTCGACGCACTGCGGGCGCAGAATGCACGCTTCGATGACCCTGCGTACATCGAAGCTCTTGCGCGGGAACGTCTTCGGTACGTCAAGCCTGGTGAAACACCGTTTCAAGTTCAACTTCCCGGTGACTACAAGGAACCCGAGAAGAAGAAAGTCAAAGAGACCCCGCTGACAGGTCCGTGGTATCGCGATCTGTGGCAAACGATTTCGGAACCGCCAGTGGTGCCCGAGACAAAGCCAAAACCGGCGCCTGCGTCGGCTACCCCGACGCAGCAGCCAGAAGAACAAGGAGTACCCACCGGGTGAGCAATCAGTCCGAAAATTCCCCCAACGTCGCGCAGGCGGATCTTGATGCCGTCGCAGCTCAGTTGGGCCGCGAACCGCGCGGAGTGCTCGAGATTGCTTACCGCAGTCCCGACGGCACCCCCGGTGTAGTCAAGACGGCTCCCAAACTTCCTGACGGAACACCGTTTCCGACGCTCTACTACCTCACGGATCCTCGTCTGACCGCTGAGGCCAGCCGCCAGGAATCTGCCGGTGTGATGCGTGAGATGTCCGAGCGTCTGACGCAGGACCCTGAGCTTGCCACGGCCTACCGCCGGGCCTACGAGTCGTATCTCGCCGAGCGCGACGCCATCGAATCCCTCGGTACCGACTTTGCCGGCGGCGGAATGCCGGACCGTGTCAAGTGTCTGCATGTCCTCATGGCGCATTCGCTCGCGAAGGGTCCGGGTGTCAACCCGCTCGGCGACGAGTCCGTTGCCCTGGCCGGGCACGGCAAGCTCCGTGGCACCGCTATTCCCGCCGACTGGCCGGGCATCGACGCCGCGGTTGATCCGGAGAAGTGAGTCCCCGAGAAGTGACTCGACGCGTCGCTGCCGTCGACTGCGGCACCAACTCCATTCGTCTGCTGATCGCGGACGTCGGCACTGATGGTCGATTGGTCGACGTCCGGCGCGAGATGCGGGTTGTTCGACTCGGTCAAGGCGTAGACGCAACAGGGTCTTTGGCGCCCGAAGCCATCGAACGCACTCGCGTCGCGTTGGTCGAATACGCGGGCATGATCGCCGACGCGGGAGCAAGTGCCGTCCGGATGGTTGCTACCTCCGCCACTCGCGATGCTTCCAACCGCGACGATTTCTTCTCGATGACTCGCGACGTGCTGGGCAGCGTTATTCCCGGCTCCGGTGCCGAGGTCATCACGGGCGACGAAGAAGCACGTTTGTCGTTCAGTGGTGCTGTGGGAGAACTGGATCCATCCGAGGGACCGTTTGTGGTCGTCGACCTCGGCGGCGGATCCACCGAGTTGGTTCTCGGTGATTCTGCTGGCGTCGTTGCCGCGTACTCCACCGACATCGGCTGTGTGCGGATTACCGAACGGTGCCTGCATTCCGATCCGCCAAGCGTGGAACAAGTCGCTGAGGCAACAGAATTCGCTTCGGCGAAGCTGGCCGAAGCATTTGCCGCAGTGCCCATCGAAAAGGCTCGCACCTTGGTGGGCGTCGCCGGAACCATGACCACGCTCTCGGCAATCGCGCAGGACCTGCCGGATTACGACGCCGACAAAGTGCACCTGTCGCGAATCTCGTTCGAGAAATTGACGGACCTGTGTGACCGGCTCACCGCAATGCCTCGTGTCGAGCGTGCAAAGTTCGGACCCATGCATCCCGGTCGCGTCGATGTTATCGGCGGCGGAGCCATCGTCACCACGGTTTTGGCGCGAGCATTCGCGGAGAAGGCCGGGATCACGGAACTTGTCGTCAGTGAGCACGATATTCTCGACGGTATCGCGATGTCGATCCCTCTCGAATGACGCTCAATGATGTTGATGGGCATCATGATCGGTGGGTCTGATCGCGATGCTTTCACACGCACGATAGTGTGATGCCTGTTGTTGTCGGTAGCCGTTAACAACAGGGAAGCCCCCATAGCCCAATTGGCAGAGGCAACGGACTTAAAATCCGTAAAGTGTCGGTTCAAGTCCGACTGGGGGCACCGTTGCAGGAGCATGCTGCCATCGTGTTCGTGGATGCACGCAACCCTCGCCGATTTGGCTGGATCAACCACCTCTAGTCGAGTTGTGTGCAACGACGCTACGGGCAGCTAGGCCGACTTCTGCAGTGTCGGGATACGGGGAGCGTGTACAGGCCGGGTACTTTTTCGGTGACTCGGTGGATCCCGACGCACGCACGCGAGCACTGACACCGCCACACAGGCACCTGACGTGAGGGCGAGAGCGGCAAAGCTGCCCCGTTCGGTGGCGTCGACGATCTGATTTCGGAATCTGCAGGCTACGAGGAAGTGGACGAAGTACGTGAAGATGCTGTCCCATTCGTAGTCGCCGGTGGTGATGGTCGAACTGGAGAACAGGATCGAAATTCGGTGTACGACAACGCGCTGGGACGAATGTCCTTGTTTTTTCGCCAGACGTCCTGCCTCACTTCAATTTTCATGAATCGGCGTGTTTCCCGTCATTTCGGCGAGCGGAATCCGTGGATGAATCCCCCTGCGATCCAACAGGTTGCGGCCGTCGCGACCGCCACGCCGATGGAAGCGATGACGTGGGAACTCGAAACCCACACCATGACCCCGAGGACTACGGCGACGATGATAATCAGCGCCGTGTCCGTTCGCTTCGCCCACATCCGGATCACCAGTTCTGCTGTGTGAAAGTGTTGGGAAGAACTGCTTCTCGGCTCGTTGTACCCGAGTTGGATGTGGCTGAAACCGGAGGTGAAGGCTGCGCGACTATTTGCGTCCCGCAGCCCATTTCATGCCCCAACTGTAGGCACGGTCGAGATCGGACTGGCTGCCGTCGATGTACTGCACCTCGCGTGTCACGCTCACTCCTTGACCGGAACTTTGGATGAGCGCGATCGCGCAGATGCGGGCTTGATTGCTGGCCGAATCGAGTCGCACCTCCACTTCGGGTCCACTGGTCGGGTACAGGGTGACGACGCCGTCGACTGCAGCCCAGTTGGGGGCGCCGTCGTAGATCATCGCGAAGATGAGGATCCGTCGGAAAACGCTGGGGTCAGCGAGGTTGACGTGCATGTTTTCGCCGCCGGTGTTCGAGCCACTGCGGTCGTCACCGTCCAACTGGATGAATGGTGCGCTGTTCAACGCACCGAAACTGTTGCCCAGCGCCTGGACGACCCCTTTGGAGCCGTCGGCGAGTTCGTAGAGGCAGCCGAGGTCGAGGTCGACGGCACCGGATCCTCCGCCTGCGAGTTTGGCCAGGAAGCCTTGCTTCTTGGGCGCTGCTCCTTGTGACCAGTTCAAGTTCACGCGCAAGTTTCCTTGGCGTTCGCCGGCCTTGGCGAGGTTGACGGTGGGCGCAGCCTTGGTGAGGGTGATTTTGCTCAGATTGACCGAAGCCTGGGAGGGCGTGGACTCCCCGGGTCGTCGGGTGTAGTCGATAGCCATCGTTGTTGTCCTTGTCTGAACCGGGAAAGTTCGATCGTGGAACGGGGCGTGCGGTCTGGCTGAAATCTCTGTCGATGTGATGAGCGATCAGGACCCATTGTTACTGATGTCCGGTTTTGGTGACAGGTGAGACGCCGATACCGCTGAGCGCGTAACCCGGACCGTCGCGCCTCGATGTTGCGGGAAAGAAGTCAAATGTTTGCTGTAGGACCGTACCGTCTGCGTATGTATTGCGAAAAAGTACTTGGACGTTTGCTTTAATGAGTTACCGCATAGTTACGAGATAATTGCTCAAAACGTACAAAACGACGCAATCCGTAGTGACATTAGTCCAAGGAGCGAGGGGGCTCGATGCTATTCGAACCACGATCGCAACTACTCGGTCAGTCACGTGCACTGACAGCTGCGCAACGACGTGATGTCCGGAGCCGGCAGATTGCCGTCAGCTTCAGCGTCCTTCCGTGGGCTGCAGTGGTGCATCTGCTGGCCGTGATCGGATTGTCGATCTACGTCATTCCGAGTGACGGCGGATTTCTGGCGAGAGCCTGGCCTATCGTCGCCGGCACTGTCGGCCTGGTCGGTGCGTACGTGGGGTTCGCGATCAAACGAGGAACGATCGTGGCGTCCGACCGACTCGGATATCGCTTCTTGATCATCGAGTTTGCTGCTGTCGGCCTCTTGTATTCGGTTCTTGCGATCCTCTTGTACCCGATTCTCGACGAGGTCGGGGACCTCGTGTTGACCGCGACGCTGGCGGCGATAATCGGCGCAGGCACACTTGCGACGGCGATGCTGCGTTCGTTGGGAGTCACCTGGGTACTGGCGAGCACGGTGGTTCTCGGAGTCGCGTTCTGGCTGCAGCCAGGCCCGGAATTCGGGCGCATTCTGGTCAGCTTGGCGGCGTACGGGTGCGCGTTGATCGGCGGCGCGGTCGTGGTATCGGGAAATCTCGAAGCACGCTACCTGGCAGAAAGAAGTGCAGCAGCGCAGGGCGCTGTTGCACAGATGCTGCTCGACGATTTCGAGGGGAATGCCGGAGACTTCGTGTGGGAGACCGATCGAAAGGGCAAGTTTTCGCGGATACCCACAAAGCTCGCGATGGGTGGTGGGCTGGATCCTGACTCGCTGCTGGGTTTGTCCTGGCAGGAACTCTTCACGGAACTCGGAACTGTCGAGTTGGCCGGTGGAATCGACGCGTTGTCGGAAATCGAGCGGGCGCGTCAGTCGAAGGGTGCGTTTGCCGACATCGTGATCCCGGTGCGTGTGAACGCAGACATGCGGTGGTGGAAGTTGTCGGGCAGGCCGACGCCGGGGCTTGCACCCGACGAACTGATGTGGCGAGGCGTCGGCTCGGACGTCACGGGGGTGAAGGCGCAGAGCGACGAGATCGTTCGGATGGGGAAGGTCGACGCACTGACCGGCATGCCCAATCGCCACACCTTCTGGACGGAACTCGAGCGCAGCATTAGCGAATCTCGGCAGAGCCGACATCGGCTTGCTGTCGCCGTACTCGACCTGGACAACTTCAAATCGGTGAATGACACGCTGGGACACTCGATCGGCGACGAGGTGCTGATGGAGGTGGGCACCAGGTTGTCCGCTGTCGCAGACGAATCGCAACTGTGTGCTCGACTCGGCGGCGACGAGTTCGCAATCCTGTTCCGCGATATCGACGATCACGAGAGCGTGCGCACTCTGCTTCAGTCTTACGCAGATTCACTGCGTGACCCGATTTCGGTATCGGGAACCAGGCTGGAAATCGGGTGCAGCATCGGCTTTCACTTTTCGGACGACGAGCGTTTGTCCATCGACGACATGATGGTTGCTGCGGATCTGGCACTGTACGCGGCAAAAGAATCGGGACGCGGAACAATCCTCCAATACCGGCATTCGATGCAGCTGGTGGCCGCCAGACGCGCAAACCTTCTGGAAGACATCGGAAACGGCGTTTCTGCCAGCGACATCGAACTGAGATTTCTGCCCCAACGCGATGTGGCCACGCATGCGATAGTCGCAGTCGAGTGCGAGGCAACGTGGCGGAATCCCAGGCTGGGGACGGTACCGGCCGCGGAATTCATGGGGATCGCCGAGGACGCAGGTTTGGCATCAGTTCTCGGTGCAACGGTGTTCGAGATGGCGTGTGGTGCCGCGTCGCGAATACCCGATGACATTCGAGTTGCAATCACACTGTCCGCGCGTGAACTCGAATCGGATTCGTTTATCGACAATCTCGCAGCAGCACTCGACCGGTGGGGCATACCGCCTCGTCGTGTGGAGTTACAGCTCACCGAATCGTCGGCGATCTCTGATCGAGCGAAGGCCGGAATCCGTGGAGCAGCGAGTCTCGGCGCTTCACTGACCGTCGACGAATTCGGAACCGGATTCTCCACGCTGGCTTCATTATCGGATCTACCCTTCACCCGCGTCCGCGTCGATCGGTCGTTCTCGGGAGCTGTTCGGGGGCAGTGGCCGATCCTTGCCGCCGTCGTCACCCTGGTCGATTCGCTGGGGATGGAAGCGGTGATGTTGGGTGTGGACAGCGACGAAGAACTCTCGGCCGCCGCAGATATGGGGGTTCGAACGGTGCAGGGTCGCGTTGCCGGTGACGCGATGGTGCTCGAAGATCTGACGCGGATCTTCTCGGTGATATATGCCTGAGTCCGGCGGGATTCGGCGTCGGGCAGTCAATGTCTTGCTACGCCTGATCGATCCGATGTGGACGGGTGACTACGCATCGAACTACGAAGAACGCCGACTCGTTCAACGACGATTGCAATACTCTGCGCGCGTCCAACCTTGGACATTTCTCGTCGCAGCGAGCGCACTGAGCATCATCGTTGTCTTCATGCCTGTCGAAACCGGGTGGTTTCGATGGACGTGGGCTGCACTCACTCTCGGATCGAACATCGCACTGAGCATTTTCTGGTCCACACGTGCCCGGACTCGCGATCCTGACCGATCGATTGTCGATCTGGTCGTGCTGGCAATTCAGGTGATCGTGTGGGGACTGCTTCTGGCCTGGTCGGCAATAGTGCTCTATCCGACTCTCGGAGCCGGCGACGAGTTGACAGTGACGGCGACCTTGTTGGGCGGCATTGCCGTTGGGATCTTTCCGATAGTCATGTACCGCGGCGTGACGATCATCTGGATCGTGTTGGTCAGTGTCGGTGTGGGATGGGGTTTCTCGACCGAACCGGGTTCGGAGCGGTGGGTCCTGATCGGGATCCTCACCGGCTACGCAGTGTCTCTGTCCGGCGGAACTTTGGTGTTAGCCAACGTCTTCGAGCGGAGGCTGCGCGCCGAACTCAATGCTGAGGATCAGCGTGATCTCGTGGAATTGCTCCTCAATGATCTCGAGGACGGTGCCCAGGACTGGTTGTGGGAAACCGACCGAGACGGGGTCCTGGGCACGGTCTCGCACCGTTTTGCGGAACGCCTCGCCCTCCCGGTCTCGGAGATTCGTGGCCGGACGATGCTCGACATCCTGGACGGCATCGGTGCGAACCGCTCTGAGTCGGGTCGTCTCGCGTTGCGCTTGCTTGACGAATGTTTCGAGCACAATGACGAATTTCGAGATGTCGAACTCGACGTCTGGGTGGGTGGCAGATTTCGTCGCTGGTCGATCTCGGGACACCGCAAAAACGACACACACAGCAGTACCGGCGAGCCCTCCGACGACGGCTGGCGCGGTGTCGGTTCGGATATAACCCGCGCCCACCGCCAGCGGGAGTACATCCTGGAACTAGCGGAAGTGGACTCGATCACCGGTCTGCGCAATCGGTACGCATTTACCGCGCGATTGTCGTCGATGATCAACGACGGGGCGCGTGTCTGGTTGGGCATGCTCGATCTCGACAACTTCAAATCGATCAACGACCGCTGGGGCCACAGCGTCGGCGACAACGTTTTGCGTGACGTAGCCGCTCGACTGATCGGAGTGCTGCGTCCGAGCGAAATGTGTGCGCGACTCGGAGGCGACGAGTTCGCCGTGGCGTTCTGTGACATCGAGGACGAATCCGAGGTCAATGAACGGTTCCAGGAGATTATCGACGCCATTGACGTCCCATTTCTGTTCGACGGGAAATCGATTCGGGTTCGTGTGAGCCTGGGGTACGGCTCGCTCCCCGGTGACGCGGACAGCCTCGATGATCTGGTGGTTGTCGCGGACCTTGCGCTCTATCACGCCAAGAGCAGTGGCCGGAATCAGATTCGACCGTTCGACTCGACTTTGCGTGAGCGTGCCCAGGGGAGGGCGCGAGCACTACTTGATCTTCGGATGGCATTGCAGAACAACGAGTTCGAACTGGCATACCAGCCGCAAGTGTTGGCGATTTCCGGTGAGGTTGTGGGGTTCGAGGCATTGTTGCGGTGGAATCACCCGGTTTCCGGGCTGGTTGGACCGACTGATTTTGTCTCGGTTGCCGAGGAGACCGGCCTTATCGTGCCTATCGGTGCGCAGGTGTTGCGTGTTGCGTGTGCTGAAGCTGCTACCTGGTCCGAGAACATGCGCATCGCGGTGAATGTCTCTCAGGTGCAGCTACGTTCGGTGGGATACGTGGATTCGGTTCGTGAGGCACTACGTGAAACCGGTTTGCCGGCGGAGCGGCTCGAGATCGAAGTGACCGAGTCGTTGGTCATCGACGACGCGGAACGCGAGGTTTTGGTGCGTATCGCCGCGTTGGGTGTCGGTATTGCCATGGACGATTTCGGTACTGGGTTCTCATCGGTCGCGAGTCTTTCCATCCTGCCGCTCGATCGGCTGAAGATCGACCGTACCTTCGTCGATCAGTTGGATGTCGACTCCGGCGATTCGAGAAGTGCAGTGTTTCGGGCCATCGTCGATATCGCGGAGTCGATGGGGTTGGAAACCGTCGCCGAGGGAGTGGAGACCGAGCGGCAACGAGCCGTTGTGGCCGCGTGTGGGTGCCGGGTGATTCAGGGTTTCCTCGAAGGGCGGCCCATGCCGGCGTCGGAAATTCCCGCATTCATCGCGTCGCGCGAAAAAATAGATCTGGGTCTGCCGCTGAGTGAGAACGTCGAGAGTCCTCGGCCTCGAGATATGTAATGGTGCTCGCAGTCAAGGCTTTGATCGATGTGCGGAAGGATGCTTGCGGTGGACAGTTCTGTGTACTCTCCAGGACCGATGTTGGTAGGCAAGAAAGCGGTGGTCACGGGTGGCGCACACGCCATCGGGGCTGCGATTGCACGCGCCTATGCGTCACACGGTGCTGATGTTCTGGTTGTCGACGTCGATACAGATCCGGTAGAAGGTCTCCAATTCGACACCGCAGCAGGCGGTTCGGTGACGAGCCTGTGCTACGACGTCCGGGAACCTGTAGTACCGCACGAGATGATCGACTTCGAACCGGATATTCTGGTGAACAATGTCGGTCACTTTCTCGCGCCGCCGCAGCAATTTGTTGCCACGACGCCCCAATTCTGGTCCGAGATGGGCAACATCAACTTCGATCATGTTCTGCGTCTGACGCATTCCCTGTTGCCGGGCATGATTGAACGTGGCTCGGGCGGATCGATCGTGAACCTGACGACGGTGGAGGCGCATCGAGCGATCCCGGGCCACAGCGTGTATTCGGCATACAAGGCCGCACTGACGCAGTTCACCAGGAGCCTGGGTGTCGAGGTCGGTCGAACCGGAGTGCGGGTCAACGCAATTGCCCCTGACCTCATCGAATCGGTGCAGGTGCCGTACCGAAAGATCGTCTCCGACGACGACTGGTCGAAATGGCCGCAGTGGGCGCCGCTCGGCGGCCCGGGTCAACCCGAAGACATAGCCGGACCGGCACTGTTTCTTGCGTCCGATCTCTCCCGGTACATCACTGGCACGGTCATCCACGTCGACGGCGGCTCCCATGCCGCGGGTGGCTGGTTTCCCAGAGAAGAGGGCGGTTGGACCAACCGCCCACGAAAGGCTTGACACATGACAACTTTGAGTCTCAATGTTCCGAACTTCGGTACTACTCTGGCTTCGGATTCCTACGGCAAGCTGGTGCAGGTATGCCAAAGCGCGGAAGCAACGGGCTTCGACCGGGTACTTGTCACCGATCACGTCGTGATGGGCTCGGACAACTCGGCGTACACCTGGTCGGCGTTTCCCACAGAACCCGACGCGAACTGGCTCGAACCGCTGACGGTGCTGGCTTTTGTTGCCGGACAAACTAAGACGATTCGTCTGGGCACCGGCATCGTGATTGCAGCACTGCGTGGGGGAGCGGTGCTGGCCAAGACTGCGGCCACGCTCGACCTGCTTTCGGGTGGCCGGTTCGATCTCGGAGTCGGGACCGGTTGGCAGGAACGTGAATACGAGGCCGTCGGCATGGATTTCGGCAAACGTGGACCGCTACTCGACGACGCGCTGGTCGTATGCCGCGCACTGTGGACCTCCGCACCCGCGAGCGTTGATACGCCGCGACTGACGTTCGACGACGTGTACTGCGCGCCCCGGCCGGCTGTAGGAATCCCGATCTGGGTGTCAGGGTCTTTGTCCAAGGCCGTTGTACGACGTGTCGCGACGTGGGGTGATGGCTGGATTCCGATCATGGGTGCCGGCAACGACGATCTACGCGAGGGCGGCGACGTCATCCGCAAGGCGATGGTTGACCTCGGACGGGACCCCTCCGACCTGCAGATTCGCGGGCGTCTGACCGTCGTGCGCGCATCCGACGGATCCATCGATCTGCCGGCCACCATGCTCGGCGCCGAGCAACTGGTGGAATCGGGTGCGACAGACGTGCTGGTTGCGCTGGCAGCGGTCGATCCCGACCCTGATGCAGCGATGGATATATTCGGGGAATTGGTGTCGGCATTCCGCACCGTCACGCCGTCTTGACCGACACACGTTTTCGATATCGAGGAGATGACACATGACCGAAAGCACCATCGTAGAGTCGAGTCTGGAAGCACTACTTGACGCGCGGATCAGTTGCCGCGCCTACGAAGATCGTCAGGTCCCTCGCGACGTCATCGACGAGATTCTGCGACTCGCGCAGAAGGCGCCTTCGTGGTGCAACACTCAGCCGTGGCAGGTATCGATCACCGAAGGTGAAGGGACGCAGCGATTCCGCGAAGGTCTCGGCGCCTACGTGATGTCCCACGCGCAGGAATCCGACTTCGAGTTCCCTCGGGAATACCAAGGCGTCTACAAGGCGCGACGTTTCGAGTGCGCGATGGCGTTGTACTCGAGCGTGGGTATCGCCGAGGGTGATCGTGCGGCATCCGGCGCTCAGACGATGAAGAACTTCGAACTCTTCGGGGCTCCGCACGTCGCTATCATCACCACCGATGAGGCTCTGGGAACGTACGGAGCCGTCGACTGCGGCCTCTACGTCAACACCTTCCTCCTGGCTGCGCAGAGCCTGGGCGTCGCCACCATCCCGCAGGCCGCGCTCGCCGGTAGTTCCAAGTTCATCCACGAGTTCTTCGGAATCGACGACACCCGCAAGGTTGTGTGTGCAATTTCCTTCGGCTACCCCGACACCGACCATCCGGTGAACGGATTCCGGACGACGCGCGAGGCCGTGGAAAATGTCACGCAGTGGGTTGCCAACTGATCGAGGTTGTTCGTCTGGTCACTGCAGGGTTGACGAATTGAGTATTGGGGTGCCCGGCCGCAATACACTGGTCGACATGTCCGAGACTCCCGAACTGTTCGATCGACTTCGCCGCTTTCCCGATATCGAGGCACCCAATCTGTTTGCCGTCGACGCGGCTGATCGGCTGATTCTCGACGAGGCCGCCGATGCCCTCGCTGCGGCACCGTCCGGAACCGTGGTTGTTATCGGCGATCACTACGGCGCACTCACCGCCGGCGTTGCAGTCGTGGCCGGCCAGTCCGGTGTGCGGGTTCATCAGGATCCGCTCACCGGAGAACTGGCATTGGCGAACAATGCCCGCGAACTCGGCTTCGCCGACGCTTACACCTCGCACGGTCTCGACGCGGATCTGCTTCGCGGTGCTCGCGTCGTCCTGATGCAGTTGCCGCGTAGCCTCGCCGAACTGGCAGAAATCAGCGAACTCGTTGCTCTCCACGGCGACCCAGAGGTGCTCGTGTTCGCAGGCGGACGCGACAAACACATCACGCCGGCGATGAACAAGGTTCTCGCCGAATCATTTTCATCGGTGAGTGCGTCACGTGGACGCCAGAAGTCGCGGGTCCTCAGGGCTGCCGAGCCGAAGTCCGACGTAGCAGTCACGTTCCCCAAGACCGAGTGGCTCGACGAATTCGGCCTCGACGTCGTTGCGCACGGCTCCGTGTTCGCCGGTGCGAGCCTCGACATCGGAACCCGCTTGCTGCTCGAAAATCTCGGCAAGATCGCCATCACGCCCCGCGATATCGTGGATCTGGGCTGCGGAAGCGGCATCCTCGCGACGGCGATCGCTCTGAAGTTTGCGGACGCACAGGTTGTCGCCACGGATCAGTCGTCGGCAGCGGTCGCGTCGTCGCTGGCAACCGCGTCGGCCAATGGGGTGGGCGATCGAGTACGCGGACTGCGCGACGACGCCATGAGCACCCTTCCCGATGCCAGCGTCGACCTGGTTCTCCTGAACCCGCCGTTCCATGTCGGTGCCGCCGTTCATACCGGTGGCGCGCTCAAATTGTTCGAGGCAGCGGGCCGTGTCCTGCGTCCAGGTGGAGAGTTGTGGACCGTACACAACGCACATCTGGGTTACCGCGAACCCTTGAAGGCTGCCGTCGGTGCGAGTGAGGCTATGGCGAAGAACGCAAAGTTCATCGTCATGAAATCGATCAAAGCGTCTTAAATATCGGGGAGTGTTGATATTCCCGAAACGCGCCGGGAACCACACCGACTGCTCCGACGTTGTAAATTACGAGTGCTTTACTTTTTTGAAAGTACACGGACCGTGTCGAGAAACTCGGATCCGTCCGGCGAACCCGCGACATACCCGTCGCAGGTCACCACGATGAAGGGATGATCACGGTGCGCACCACTAGCAACCCGGTGTTCCGCAATCTGCCCAAGCAAGAGGGCAACGGATACGCCTCGTTCGGATCTGCGACGGCGGGCGCCGCGCAGGCCACCCAGCAGTTCGGTCAGCCGCAGTACGCGCCGGCCGAGCCCTACCAGACCGGTCCCGTATCGCGGGCCATGACGATCGACGATGTCGTTACCAAGACTGGCATCACACTCGGTGTGCTGACTTTGACGGCGATCATCTCGTACTTCCTGGTGAACAACAATCCTGATCTTGCCTCGCCGTTCGTTATCGGCGGTGGCCTGGTCGGCTTGGTTCTGGTGCTGGTCGCCACCTTCGGGCGCAAGATGGACAACCCGGCAATTGTGCTGGCCTATGCCGTTGCCGAGGGATTCTTCCTCGGTGCGCTGTCGTTCATGTTCACGGCACCGATTGAGGCCGCCGGCGGCATATCTGCTTCGACCTTGATCGGGCAGGCCGTTCTCGGCACGTTCGGCGTGTTCTTCGGAATGCTCGTGGTCTACAAGACCGGTGCAATTCGTGTGACGCCGCGTCTGACCCGCATGATCATCGGTGCCCTGATCGGTGTTGTCGTGTTGTCGCTGGGGAATCTTCTTGCCACGGTCATTTCCGGCGGAAGCTTCAACATCTTGCGTGACGGCGGCCCGATGGCTATCATTTTCAGCCTCTTCTGCATTGGCCTGGCAGCTTTCAGCTTCCTGCTGGACTTCGATGCTGCTGATCAGTTGATCCGCGCACAGGCACCGGAGAAGGCAGCCTGGGGCGTCGCTCTCGGCCTTACCGTTACCCTGGTGTGGCTGTACGTCGAGATCCTGCGCCTGCTGAGCTACTTCAACAGGAACTGATACAACTCCTCGCTTTACAAGAAGGGTCTCTGCTTCGGCGGAGGCCCTTCTTTTGTCGGTGTAGTCGGGTTACCTTTCAATATCCGAGCAAGTGCTTGGTTCCCGTTGAAGTGAAGGGCGTACGTACAACCCATGTCGACACCAACATTTGAACCCGTCCTTGTTTCCGATGCCGGATCTGTGCGGACGGTGACGCTCAACAACCCCGCTCGACTCAACGCCTTCAACCCGGCAGGGTTCCGCGCACTGACCAAAGCGCTCGACGACGCAGCGGCAGATTCAACCGTCGCGGTGGTGGTCATCGAAGGCGCGGGCAAGGCGTTCTCGAGTGGCGTCGACCTGCGCGCACTTTCCGAACCTGGTGCGGACACAGCTGATTTCGGGCTCGCGTTTGCGCCGCTGATCGTGGCTTTGGTGGAGTTTCCGAAACCGCTCATCGCCGCGGTGCACGGTGCTGCCGTCGGAATCGGACTGACAATGTTGCTTTTCTGCGACGTCGTCTACGTCGCCGAGGACGCTCGGTTGCGGGCCCCGTTCACGTCACTCGGAACCGCACCCGAGGCAGCAAGTAGTTGGATGCTGCCGAAGGTGATTGGCGCACAGCGTGCTTCGGAACTTCTGTTGACGGCCCGGTGGGTGAGTGGCGTGGAAGCTGCCGAGATCGGCATTGCAGTCGCTGCGGTTCCGGTCGATCAGCTACAGGCTCGCGCGCAGGAATCCGCCGCGCAGATAGCCGGCAATGTCGGACCGGCCGTGCTGGCCGCGAAAAAGCTTCTGCGCCAAGGCTGGGTGGAAGAAGCGCGAGCCGCAGTTCAGCGCGAGGACGATGCTGCGCGAGAGTTGATTCGGCAGTTGGGGAGTTTCGCGAAGGGAGCGCTGCCTCATTGAGTGACGGACAAAGCTCAGCGGTCCTGCTCGAAGAGGACCGGCGACGAGTTCGGATACTGACGCTCAATCGTCCCCGCGTGCGCAACGCTCTCAGTTCGGAGTTGATCGCCGCGACGCGCGACGCGCGACGCTCTGGCCCGGGCGGACTCGGACGATGAGGTCGATGTCGTCATCCTGACCGGAACGGATCCCGCTTTCTGTGCGGGTTTGGACCTGCGTGAGCTGGGTGGGACCGGGGGAAATGCTGTGCTGGTCTCGGAACAGGAAGTCCCCGTTGAGTATCCGTGGCGACCTCTGTCGAAGCCGGTGATCGGCGCGATCAACGGTGCGGCTATCACCGGGGGACTCGATTCGCGCTCGCCTGCGATTTCCTGATCGCGTCCGAGCGTGCGAGTTTCGCCGATACGCATGCCCGGGCCAGAGCGTCGCGAGTAGCGGAACGGCGGCAAGCGGTCATCGACCGTGGCCGGAGTCAGAGCGCCACCTGACTGACAAGCGATGACAGCCGCCCAGCAGATGCCGGGCGGCTGTCATCGCGGAAAAGCCGGGGATCAGCTGAGGCGCTCGATCACCATTGCCATGCCCTGTCCGCCGCCGACAC
>NZ_JASHKR010000132.1 GCF_030056815.1 Rhodococcus sp. IEGM 1379 | reverse complement strand
GACGAGGAGCGCAACTTCTACGCTCTCGATCGTCTGTGGAAGGACTGCCCGACGGTAGAGGTCGAAGGCCTCGGCGAGAACCGTCCCGGACCGGCCGACGCACACACGGTATTCGACACCGATACGGTTTCCGAGCCGGACGCGTCGGACCTCTCGCTGTGACTTCCTCGGCGCCCAGTGCGGCGTCGAGTGTCCGTCGGCTCATTTTGTTGCGCCACGGACAAACCGAATACAACGCCGATTCTCGGATGCAGGGGCAACTCGACACCGATCTTTCGGAGCTGGGCCGCACTCAGGCTAAATGTGCGGGCCCAGTCATCGCCGATCGCAGGCCGTTGACCATCGTGTCCTCGGACCTGCGTCGCGCGTATTTCACGGCAGTTGCCGTCGGTGATGCTGCCGGCCTGCCGGTGCTCACCGACCCACGACTGCGTGAGACGCACCTCGGTGACTGGCAGGGTTTGACTCACGGTGACGTCGACCGGCAGACGCCTGGCGTGCGGGCAACGTGGCGAGCCGACGCGACCATCGCCCCACCCGGCGGTGAGAGCCGAATCGACGTCGCGAAGCGCAGCGTGCCGGTGGTGCAGGAACTTCTGGAGTCGCTTCCGGATTGGTCCGAGCAGCCAGTGGTACTGGTGGCGCACGGTGGGCTGATTGCCGCGCTGACGGCCGCATTGCTGGACTTGCCGGTTGATCGTTGGCCGGTCTTGGGTGGCCTCGGAAACACGAGTTGGGTGCAACTCAGCGGACACGGAGACCCCCAGTCCATCGAATGGCGACTCGACGTATGGAATGCTTCTGCGAGTGTCGCAAATGACGTCCTCTGAGAGTGCCGACGGGCAGCGCCCCGTCTTGTTGGTTATTGCCGATTCGCTGTCCTACTTCGGACCCAAAGGTGGACTTGCAGCCGACCATCCCCGTATCTGGCCGAACATCGTGGCCGAGGAGTTGGGTTGGGATGTCGAGCTCGTCGCTCGCATCGGCTGGACGTGCCGCGACGCGTGGTGGGCGCTGACTCAGGACCCCAGGGTGTGGGCCGCCGTTCCGCGCGCCGGCGCCGTTGTCTTCGCCGTCGGCGGAATGGATTCTCTGCCTTCTCCGTTGCCCACCGCGTTGCGTGAGACTATCCGCTACGTCCGCCCACCGGCGCTACGACGCGTGGTCCGTGAGGGCTATCAGTGGTTGCAACCGCGGCTCGCGCCGCTCGGTCGGCCGGTTGCTCTCCCTCCGAAGTTGAGCGTCGAGTATCTCGAGAGCTCGAGAAATGCGTTGGAGTATATGCGGCCCGAGTTGCCGATGATCGCCACGTTGCCGTCGGTGCACCGCAGTCACGCGTACGCGAGTGTCCATGCGGGCCGTCCCGCGGCCGTTTCTGCGATTACGGAATGGGCTACTGAGAAAGACGTGCCTGTCGTGGATCTTGCCGACGCTGTCCGCGAGAACGTTTTTTCCGACAACGGAAATCCTGACGGTATTCACTGGGGTTGGGACGGCCATGTCGGCGTCGCCAAGGCCATGATTGGCGCGATCCGTGCAGCCGAAGCTCAGCGAGTGTCCACTCCGGCGAGCGAGGTCGGGTAGCGACGTGTCAGTTGTTGTCGTCACGGATTCGTCCGCCTGCATCCCACGTGAGTCGGCTGATGCGTGTGGGCTTCAGGTCGTGCCGTTGCACGTCCTGCGTGACGGCTGCGATTTCCTCGAAGGCGTCGACACCATCCCTGACGATATGGCAGGGGTGACGACGGCTGGTGCGTCACCGGCAGAATTGATCGAAGCTTACGGCCGCGCGCTCGAACTGAGTCGGGGTGGCGGTGTAGTTGCCGTGCACATCTCACGTCAGCTCTCCGGCACCTGGGAAGCGGGCAGGCAGGCGGCCCTGGAATTCGGCGGCAAGGTTCGAATTGTCGATTCAGCTTCTGCGGGCATGGGTTTGGGGTATCCGGCGTTGGAGGCCGCGCGATTCGCAGCGGCTGGGTCCTCGCTCGATGACGTGTTTGACCGCGCCGTCGACGTCGCAGACCGTTCTCGTGCCTTCATCTTCGTGGACAAGCTCGATCAGTTGCGCCGCGGCGGCAGGATCAGTACGGCCGCAGCACTATTGGGCACAGCATTGGCGATGAAACCGCTGCTGCATCTGGTGGACGGCAAGCTGGTGTTGAAAGAGAAGACTCGCACGACCACCAAAGCGCTTGCGCGATTGGTTGATTCGGCAGTCGAGCGGGCGGGGTTCGGCCGCGTTGCGATCGCCGTTCATCACACGAGGGCGCGTGAACGAGCCGACGGCATTGCCGAGCAATTACAAGATCGAATTCCGGACATCGCCGAGACCGTTGTCACCGATTTCAGTGCGGTGATCGGTGCCCATGTGGGTGTTGGTGCGATCGGTGTAGTGGTGTGTCAGCTCCCGGAACCTGGTGCGGATCAGTAGGTCGGTTCTCCACAGGCCGGTAGTTATCCCCAGCTGAGTTTTTTGTGGCCACATGCTCGCCGTTGCTCGCTAGCGTCCCCTTATGCGGATCAGTGAAGAGCGGGAGAGGGTGCGTGATCGCCTCGCCGCGATGAGTGGTGACTTTTCCAGCGCACGTGCCGGTTTCGGGCGGGAAGATGTCGCCGAACCAACTGTCCCCGATTGGTTGCTCGAATCCGACGAAGACGAGGAGTCGGACATTCCCGCTGCCGACACTCGGTTTCAGTCGGTGCCCGAGCGCTGGCGGGATATGCGCTGGAGTCCACGCCGCCGAGGCGCCCTGGCTCTGGTGATTGTTGCGCTTGTCGCTGCTGGGATCGGCGTGTTCACAGTGTGGTGGGGTTCGCCGACCATGCAGGCAGTTCCGCCGTTGCCTGCGGCGGTGGGCGTTCCGATCACGGCGTCGGGTCAGCCGAGTACTTCGGAGTCCGTATCGCCGCCGATCGAATCTTCGGGGGTCGCTGCGCCGGTGGGTGTGGTGGTCAGTGTTGTGGGATTGGTACGCAACCCTGGATTGGTGACGATTCCGGACGGCTCACGTGTTGCTGATGCATTGACCGCGGCTGGCGGTGTGAACGCGGGCGCGGACACCCTGAGTTTGAATCTGGCGCAAAAACTGTCCGACGGTGATCAAGTGGTGGTCGGCGTGATCGGTGATTCGGCTCCCAAGACAAGTTCCACAGCTGCGGGCACCGGCGGCGCACCGGCCGCATCAGCGGGTGGGGGCCTGATCAATCTGAATACTGCCACCGAAGCAGAGCTCGATACGCTACCCGGGGTCGGGCCCGTCACGGCAAGTGCCATTGCGGCGTGGCGAACGTCCAACGGAAAGTTCACGGACGTAGAACAATTGGGTGAAGTAGACGGTATCGGTCCGGCTCGGCTCGACAAGCTGCGTCCGCTGGTCTCGGTGTGAGCGGTGTGAGCGGTGTGAGCGGTGAGACCGAGCAGCCGGTCCTTGATGCTCGATTGGTGCCCGCAGCGCTGACGGTATGGAGCGTCACCGCTGCGGGCATCGTTTTCGGCTCGACAATTTCGTGGATTCTCGCGTCGGTGTCGGCAGCCGTCGGTATATGCCTCTTCGTCGTCGCCCGGAGGCGGGGATACGCGGCGTGGGTTCTGGTTGTATTGGTGACCTTCGTGTTCGGCACCGCGTTCAGTGTCCTGACGGCGTGGCGGATGTCCGAGGCAGAGGCGCATCCGTTGACGCGAGCGGCGGAGTCGGGAGGGTGGGTGAGCGTTCAGGTGACGCCGATCGAAGACCCGCGGGTGATGGCGTCGTCTATGGGGCCCGCTCAAGTGTATTTCCGTGCCTCCGTTCGATCGACCACCGTAGGCAACCAGCGATTCGATGCGGGCGGTGCGGTGACTATCCGCGCGCCCGGTGATCTCTGGCCGAAAACGCTTCCCGGGCAAGTGCTCACGGTGCGGGGAAAGGTGAGTGCGCCGCGTCGATCGGATCTGACGTTGGCGGTCATCACCACTGAAGGTGGGCCGATCGCTGTCGGTGTCGCACCGTGGTATCAGCGGTGGGCGGGAACTGTACGGTCCCGGTTCGCGGCAGTTTGTGCCGCGGCACTGCCCGCTGATCAGGCCGGATTGTTGCCGGGACTGGTCGTGGGGGATACGTCGGCGTTGTCGCCGGTAGTCAAGGCCAACTTCACTGCCGCTGGGCTTTCGCACCTCACCGCGGTTTCCGGCGCAAACATCAGCATTCTTCTCGGCGCTGTCTTGTTGCTGGTGCGGGCGGCGTCGCTCGATCCTCGTATCGGTGCAGCGCTTGCGGTGGTGACGCTCGTTGCCTTCGTGATCATCGCGAGGCCGTCGCCCAGTGTGCTGCGGGCCGCGGTGATGGGCACGATCGGGCTGCTCAGTTTGGTCACCGGACGACGCAAGCAAGCGCTGCCGGCATTGGGGTGCGCGGTCATCGTTCTGGTGACAGTGATGCCGGAACTTGCCGTGGACTGGGGATTCGTATTGTCGACGACGGCCACCGGCGCATTGGTGATCCTCGCGCCGGTGTGGGTCGACGGACTCCGTCAGCGCGGCTGGCCACGGTGGCTGGCCGAGGCGACCGCCGTCTCCGGCGCGGCCTTTGTCGTGACGGCGCCGGTGGTGGCCGCGATGGCCGGAACGCTCAGTGTTGTTGCGATCGTGGCGAATCTGTTGGTCGCACCTGTTGTCGGGGTGCTCACGGTGTTGGGTGCCCTCGTGGCACTTCTCGCGTTGATCAATGCTCCGACGGCCACGCTTGCGGCCCACACGGTGCGGCCGCCGATGTGGTGGTTGCTCTCCGTCTCGGAGCGAGCGGCAGCGGTTCCCGGCGCAAATCTGACCGTGCCGTCGGGAGTTCTCGGAGCGGTGTTCGTCGTGGGTGTGTTACTAGTGGCGATGCTGCTGGTCTGGAATCGCATCTCGCGATGGGTGATCGGCACATTTGTGCTCGGAATTGCTCTGGCACTGTCATTTCAGCATCTGTTCTCCGGCGGACGGATTGCGCCCGGCTGGGTATTCGTGATGTGTGACGTCGGGCAGGGTGACGGTCTGGTGTTGTCGACGGGAGACGGTCGCGTAGTCGTGATTGACGTCGGCCCTGATCCGACATCGATGGACAGATGTCTGAACATGCTGGGGGTCAACGATATTGCGCTGGTGGTGATCAGCCATTTTCATGCGGACCATATCGGTGGGCTCGAAGCGGTGCTGGCCGGTCGTTCGGTTTCAGCGGTGGGTGTCGGTCCGATGTTGCTGCCTGAATCAGGTTTTCGTGATGTGGAAACTGTTGCCAGTTCGAAAGGGGTTCCGATGATCGGTCTGCGTAGCGGGTCGGAGTTCACGCTCGGTTCCGTGCGCCTGAATGTTCTCGGTCCCACAGTGGCGGTGCCGCGTGACCGCCACGACGCAGCTGAATCCGCCAATGATCAATCACTTGTGCTGATGGCGCACACGAGCGCTGGGCGGATCCTGCTGACCGGTGACTCGGAAGCCGCGGGTGAAGCCTCGATCCTCCGCGCCGGAATCGACGTACGGGCGGATATTCTGAAGCTGCCCCATCATGGTTCGCGGACCACCTCCGACGCCTTTCTCGAAGCCGTTCACCCACGACTGACGTTGGTGAGCGTCGGCGTCGGCAACACGTTCGGGCACCCGAATCCCGCAGTGTTGGGCGAACTCGAATCCTGGGGAGGAGCCGTAGCGCGAACCGATCGTGACGGCACCTTCGCGGTGTACGGGAACGGCGACGGGTCCATGTCCGTGGTGTCGGTACCTCGTGGGAACATCTTCGGGTGAGTAATCCGGCTGGCGTCGAACCGCTACACCTTGTTCTCGGGGACGACGAGTTCCTGATTGACCGCGCGGTATCCAAGCTCATCAAAGAGGTTCGGGGCGATCGAGGCCAAGGCATTACGGATCTTCCGGTGACGCGGATGCGTGCGGGAGACGCCAACGCGCCCGAACTTGCCGAGCTGTTGAGTCCTTCCCTGTTCGCGGAAGATCGGGTCATCGTGCTGGAAGCTGCCGCGGAGGCAGGCAAGGACGCCGTCGCGCTGGTACTCGATGCTGCTCGCGAACCATCCGAAGGCGTAGTTCTCATCGTTCTGCACTCAGGAGGTGGCCGCGCAAAAGCGCTGGCGCCGGCGCTGGAAAAATTGGGTGCCGTAGTTCATCAGGCCGCGAAACTTGGCAAAAACCAGTTAGCAGACTTCGTTCGGGGTGAGTTCCGCACCGCCGATGTCAAGGTATCTCCGGATGTCATCACGGCGATGATCGAAGGCGTCGGATCGAAACTGCGCGAACTTGCTTCGGCCTGTTCGCAGTTGGCTGCAGACACCGGCGGCAAGATCGACGTCGCAGCGGTGCATCAGTATTACGCCGGCAAAGCCGAGGTATCCGGATTCGATGTCGCAGACAAGGTGATCGTCGGCGACGTCAAGGGAGCAGTCGAAGCCCTGCGTTGGGCTGATCAGATCGGAACCGCACACGTGCTTCTGGCTGATGCTCTGGCCGACGCAGTCCACACGATCGCGAAGGTAGGCCCGTACGCGCGGAATGGTGATCCCTTCCGATTGGCGTCGGAGTTGGGAATGCCGCCGTGGAAGGTCAAGAAGGCAATCAAGGAAGTGAACGGCTGGGATCCCGCGTCGATCGGCGCTGCCATGCAGATTGTTGCGGCGCTCAATGCGGATGTGAAGGGTGCGGCAGTTGATTCGTCCTTCGCATTGGAGATGGCTGTGCGCAAAGTGTGTGCGCTGCGCAGGAACTGAATCTCGAGAGGTATCTGACACCACAAGTACGGGCCACATCACATGTGTTGTGGCCCGTACTTGTGTGCTCTGCTGCCAGTATGGCTCTCGCTGCGGAAAGCACAATAGCCGCTCCGGTCGAAGTGACCTGAGCGGCTATTGATGCACCACTGATGACGGCGAACCGTCAGAAAGTGTGTATCAGAGCTTGTTGGCAGCCTGCGAGAGTGCAGACTTCTTGTTTGCAGCCTGGTTGGCGTGGATAACGCCCTTGCTGGCTGCCTGATCGAGCTTGCGGCTGGTGGCGACGAGGAGCTCGTTGGCCTTGTCCTTGTCACCGGCTGCCGCAGCCTCGCGGAATGAACGAATCGCGGTACGGAGCGAGGACTTCACCGACTGGTTACGGAGTCGGGCCGCCTCGTTGGTACGGATTCGCTTCACCTGGGACTTGATGTTGGCCACGCGTAAAATCCTTGTCGTCTTTAGCTGGTTACGGTCGAGAAAGCTGTGGGC
>NZ_JASHKR010000032.1:22367-51446 GCF_030056815.1 Rhodococcus sp. IEGM 1379 | reverse complement strand
CCGCCGAAAACTGCTGCAACGCAGTCACTGCTGATAAGTTTCTCGGCCTTCTCGGCAAATGCCGTCGGCTCGGATGCACCGTCTTCGGCGACGATCTGAACCTTCTTGCCCAGCACGCCGCCGGAGTTGTTGATCTCTTGAACTGCCAAGGCTATCGAATCACGCACTGTCACTTCACTGATGGCCATCGTGCCGGACAGTGAATTGAGGGAACCAACTTTGATCGTGTCACCCGCGGTATCGACGCACGACGCTGTCGTTGTCTCGCCTGTCGCGGTGTCGCTCGCTTTGCTTCCACAACCGGTGAGTACCAATCCCAGTGCGGCAAGTGCAGCCGGTGCGGCAAGGGTGCGCTTCGAGAAAGTTCGCATATACGTGGCCTTTCGTAGTCGATGGCTCTGTGTTTCGATGGCTCTGTGTTTCAAAGACACTGTGTGACGGGCTGTGTATCCAGATGTCGTATACGCCGTTGTATTCGTCGATTGCAGAGCGTAAGTAGAACTTGTTTCGGAAAGAATGACCGTCAGTCACCATCGTGTGTCCGATATGTCGATTTGATTTCGGGATTCTCACCGTGCAGGTCAGAGGGGGTTCGGTGTTGCATGCAGTGTTAATATCCGGGAATTGATCAAGCATTCGCTTGGAGATCGACATGTTGGAGGGGACTAGTCAGTGCGATCGACCCGACGAGAAGAGATACTCGCTCACGCGGCCAAGTTGTTCAGTGAGCGAGGGATTTCGGCAACCACGGTCCGAGATATCGCAGACGAGGTCGGAATCCTGTCGGGCAGCCTGTACCACTACTTCGATTCCAAGGACGCCATCGCGAATGAGATAGTCGTCCGCTTTCTCGACGACCTCAATGTCCGCTACGAATCGTCGATCGAATCCGGGGGATCGGCGCGCGCGCGGTTGGCGTCGATGGTTTCCGTCTCGTTTGCAACGGCTGTGGATCATCCGTATGCGACGGAGGTTTACCAGGGCGAGGCCATTCTCTCGTCCCAGTCGGAGGACGCACCCATCACGATTGCTGTGCGGAAGGCTCATGACTACTGGCGCACGGCAATAACCCGGGGACTTGCGGACGGGGAGTTTCGGGCCGATATCGATCCGGAACAGTTCCACAGGCTCCTGCGAGAGTCGGTGTGGTCGACCGTTACGCAGTACCGTCCGCAGTTGGCTGAACGTGCCGACGAGCTCGAGCGCAATCTGATCACCGTGTTCTTGGACGGCTTTGCTGCACGCGACGACGGCAGTGCGCCGTCACAGCCGTTGTCGGCGGTTGAGGCCCCGGTGGATGTGCCGTCGGAGGTTAGCGAGGTGGC
Organism: Rhodococcus sp. IEGM 1379; assembly: GCF_030056815.1. GTDB lineage: Bacteria > Actinomycetota > Actinomycetes > Mycobacteriales > Mycobacteriaceae > Rhodococcus_F. The sequence continues at coordinate 50,121 of NZ_JASHKR010000032.1, read as the reverse complement.
CGAACTTCGTTCGGATGTGGACGAACTGAAGTCGGCGATCCGCGACCTCGGCTCCGTGATTCGCAAACTTCAAGCCCAGCGACCTAGCTGATCACTGCCGGTTTCCGGCGGTTTTGACTATTTTTGTGACCCAGTGCATACTTCTGCCCAGAGCTGTGAATCAAGCGCTTGTTTGATTTACCAAATGCTGTTTGGACAGGAGTGAGATGTGAGACTCGGGAAGGCAATAGCCGTACTTGCGGTGGTCGTCCTCGGAACGGGTGCCTGCGCGTCTGCCGGAGTCATTCCGGAAGACGAGATCGTGATCGGCCTGGACGAGGATTCAACAGGTCCGGGAGCGTCGTACAGCACCATTGCAGGTCAGACGGTTCGAATGACGGTCGATCTGATCAACGACGCCGGCGGGATCAACGGCAAACCCGTGCGCCTCGTCGTCGAGAATGACGAGAGCAGTCCCACCAAGACTCCGTCGATCATTCGGAAACTGGTGGACCAGGGTGCCAGCGCAGTTATCCTCGCGACCGGTAGTGGTTCTGTCCTGCAGGCGAAGTCGATTCTCGAGCAGTCGGAGATTCCGGCCATCGCCCCGGTTGTACTCAGTGATGCTTTTGCGTCTCCGCCGGGCAACGACTACTCGTTCATGATCCCGAATTCACTGAAGCAGTATGCCCAGGTGTACTGCGGAGCATTCGAGAAACTGGGCTACAAGTCGCTCGGAATCCTCGGTGATGCAAGCGCATCCATCGACGGAATCATCAAGACACTGCGCCCGGATCTGGAGAAGTGCGCGAAGGTGACGGCCGTCGAAAAGGCTCCCGTCGATGCTGCCGATCTCACGGCGCAGGTATCCCGTCTCGTCGAAACCAAGCCAGACGCAATCCTTGTCGCCAGCATCGGTGGACACTTCGAGATTCTCGCGCACAACACACTCTCGAAGATCGCACCCGCAACGCAGCGTTTCTCGCTCGCTTCGATCGGAAACCAGCCGGCTTCATGGGCTTTGGCGGATCCGAGAGCACTCGAAGGCATGGTTTACATGGGATCTCTCAGTGCTGGCAACAAGAGAACTGCGGAACTTACAGACAAGGTCAGGGCTTTCAAAGGGTCCAATTACCAACTCACCGCGTACGACGCTCAGGCGTACGACGCGATGATGATGTTGGCGCAGGCAATCGAGATCGCCGGTGGCCATCAGGACCGAACCGCGGTTCGTGATGCACTCCAACAGGTCTCAGGACTTCCGGCCACCTTCGGGCAGGAAGGATTGACGTTATCCTTCAGCCCCGGTGATCATCTCGCTCCGGACAGCCTGTGCGGATTGGTGCTCATCGAGTTCGGCGACGACAACAAACCTGCCGGGCCGTGGGCTTCCTATCAGCCCCCGTGCGGATAATCGAGGAGCCTAGACATGACAGACGCACAACTCTGGCTCGCAGCCATCGAGATCGGTGCCTTCTTCTCACTGATCGCCTTGGGGATGTACCTCGTGGTGGTCGGCGCGGATTTCTTCAACTTCGCCATGGGCCCGTACGCCATGGCAGCAGCCATGGCGACCAGCTGGGTTGTCGTAAACCAGGGGTACCCACTCTGGTTGGCGATGCCGTTGGGAATTGCTGTTGCGGTGGGGCTTTCGGTCCTCACCGAAAAGCTGGTGGTCAAGCAGGTTCAAAAGCGTTCCGGGCGAGGTGAACTGCCCGCGCTGGTGGCCGTGACCGCTGTACTGTTCGGTATTCAGCAGCTTGCGGGAACCGTCTTCGGACGCACTCCGCTGCCCGGGCAGAAGATCTTCGACTTTGCTCCGGTCACCGTCCTCGGCGCCACCGTCGACAGCGCCACCATCGTTCTGATCGCCGGCACGGCACTGGTATTCCTCGGTGTCGGGATCTGGCTGAACCGCTCCACAGCAGGTCGACTGCTGCGCGCGGTGGGCGACAACCCGGATGCCGCGCGGGTACTCGGATTGCCGGTGGACCGTGTTCGGCTCATCGCGTTCACCCTGGCCGGCGTCATCGCCGCTATCGCCGGATTGTTGTTCGCGCCCAAAGCGGGTGTGCAGTTCACCAGCGGGTTGTCGTGGACGCTGACGGCTTTCATCGCGCTTGTTATCGGTGGTACCGGACGTAGCTGGGCACCGCTGATCGGCGGCATGCTGCTGGGAATCGTCCAGGTATTTGCGCCGTACTACTTCGGTGCCAGCGCAGCTCAAACGGCGATCCTGTTGATCGCTCTGGTCTTCTTCGCCTTCCGTCCGGAAGGTCTGCTCTCGAGAAAGGTGCGCGTCTGATGGGTGCGATTACTACAGGTCGCGTGCCCCGGTCGCGAATGAGCCTGGGGAACGTCTCGCGTGAAGCCTTGATCACCGTGACTGTGGTTGCGGCAGTGCTTCTCTGGATGGGGCCGAGCCTCTACCGCCAAGACCTCATTTTCCTCGCCGCCACGTACTCGTTGATCGCGCTGGGTATGTACGTGCCCTTCGTTCTTGCGGGGTCACTGTCCATGGCGTACAGCGCCTACGCTGCGATCGGCGCCTACGCGGTTGCCCTGATCTCGGTGAAGACCGGCATGTCGATGTGGTGGGGCTGGATCCTCGGCGCACTGGTCGCTGCCGTGGTGGCAGTACTCCTCAGCCTTGCTACACAGAAACTCTCCGGTTTCTACCTGGCGGCCGTGACACTCCTGTTCGGAATTGCGTTCGAGCACTGGCTGATCGACGGACCCAGCTTCACGGGCGGTTCGGCCGGTATCTCCGGTGTCGCGGCACTGACGATGTTCGGCTGGGAACCGCCGCGCTACGCGTTGGTCGTCTTCGCGATTCTGTTTGTCTGCCTGATCGCCGTCGCGGTCGATCGCCTGCGGAAGTCCGTGTGGGGCCTGATGTTGCAGGCATCGCGGGACAATCGGAATGTCGCCCGGTCTTCCGGAGTCAATCCGACCCACTTGACGGTTGTGGCATTGGCGATCGGTGCGGCAATCGCGTCGACCGGCGGTTCGCTGTTCACCGTCTCCGTTCAAGCGGTGACACCCGAAACCTTCACTCTCAGTATCGTCTTTCTTGCGATCTTCATGCCGATCATCGGTGGCCGCGGCTCTGCCTGGGGTGCACCGTTGGGCGCGCTGATCGTGGTGATCGTGACACTCAACATGCCCGGCTACCAGGGCAGCGGTGAACTCTTGCTTGCCGGTGCAGTTCTGGTCATTCTGATCGTGGCACCCGGCGGTGTGATCGGATGGTCTCGCGCACTTCTCGACCGAACGAATCGTATCTACCAGGAGCGTGTTGCGCGATGAGCAATCCACTACTCGAGGTTCGCGGGCTGCACAAATCCTATGGCGGCGTGCGCGCTGTCAACGACGTGTCGTTCACAGTCGGCCCCGGCGAGGTCATCGGTCTCGTCGGCCCCAACGGCGCCGGTAAGACGACGCTGGTGGACTGCATCTTCGGTACGCAGCAATCCGACTCGGGAACCGTCAGCCTGTCCGGCAAGACATTGAGCGGGCCTTCGGAACGTCGCGCCCGGCACGGCCTTTCGCGGACCTTCCAGCATCCGCAGTTGGCCCTCGAGCTCAATGCCGTCGACAACATCATCCCCGGCCTGTACGGACATCGAATCACCTCGCCACTGCATTCTCTGTGGTGGGCACTCAAAGGACCGTTCGAGAACTGGGATCGATCTGCGGCGCGAGCTCGCGATGTCGCCCAAGAGTATTCGATCACGGATACCGAAAGCGCCTGTGGTGACCTGAGTCTGGGCGCGCAGCGGTTGGTGGAAGTAGCCCGCGCTATGGCAACCGAGCCGGAGGTGCTGCTGCTGGATGAGCCCTTTGCCGGCGCCGACCACGACGGCATCGAGGCAATCTCGGGCGCCGTGCGTTCCATTGCCGCGCAGGGCAAGGGCGTCGTACTGGTCGATCACAACGTCGACCTCATCGCAGAATTGGCAACCACTGTGGTCCTGCTCAATTTCGGTGGCGTGGCCTTCAACGGTCCGCCGCGTGAGTGCCTCTCCAGCGACGCAATGCGTGAGGTGTATTTCGGTTCCGAAGACGAAGAAGGAGCGCGCGATGCTCGAGGTCGATAAAGTCACTGTGCGTTACGGCTCGGCCGTCGCGGTACGCGAAGTCAGCTTCGTGGCCAAACCGGGTCAGGTCACCGCACTGGTGGGTCCGAACGGGGCCGGCAAGACCAGCTTGATGGGCGCAATCTACGGTTCGGTGCCGTCCAGCGGAAGCATCAGTGTGGACGGCCGACGCGTCGAGAAGATGTCGGCATTGCAGCGCGCACGCAGCGGATTCGCCTACGTCCCGCAGGGGCGGCAGCTGTTCATGCGTATGTCCGTGCGCGAGAATCTGCGGGTAGGTGCTGATCTCCTCGGCTTGAAGGCCGACGCCGTGGACAGCGCTTTCGATCGCTTTCCGATTCTGCGTGACCGCGCAGATAGTTTCGCGGGGGTTCTCAGTGGTGGCGAGCAGCAGATGCTCGTTCTGGGCCGCGCATTGCTCGCCAAGCCGTCACTTCTGCTCCTCGACGAGATGATGACCGGTTTGGCTCCGAAAATTGTGGCTGAATTACGCACGCTTGTAGGACAACTGGCAGTCGAAGGCGTTACGGTGATTGTGACTGAACCGGCATTGGCTGCATTGATGGCGATCGTGGACCGTGGATATGTCATGCAACGTGGCGAGATCATGCGCGAATGTGATTCTGCCGCTTCGCTCGACGCTGCTTACAAACAATCGATGGGCGTCCTCAGCGCCGACGGGAGATGATCGACGATCATGCAGGAACTGAAGATGATTGACGTAGCAGTCGGCGAATTCGCGACTGATCCGGCTCGTTTCGCCGGAATCAGTATCAGTGAGATCGTTCGTCACTGGTCGGAGACCATTCCCGACCGAACTGCGTTCATCACTCCGACGTCGAGAATTTCCTGGGCGCAGTACGACGCGGCGGCCGATGCCATCGCGTCGGCGCTCGAACTTTCGGGTGAGGGCTACGGTCATGTGGCGGTTCTCCTCCCGGACACGATGGTCTTTCATGCGGCACTCTGCGCTGCGTACCGCACCGGCCGGGTGGCCGTGGGTATCGGGTCGCGCTCCGGTCTTCGCGAAATCTCGCACCTGATTTCGCGCTCCGACGCCGGCGTTCTGGTGACCGCCCGATCGTTGCGTGGCGTGGATACCGCAGAACTGATCGCGCAGCTGCGTGAACTACATCCGGCGCTGGACATCGTGTTTGCCGACGACCAGGGATCGGTCAGATTCGAACGCTCCGCTCCTGCCGGCGGCGTAGTGTCACTGCCTGTTGAGATCCGCGAATTTGCTCCGATCAGTCCGTGTTTCACGACGGCTGCAGTGTCTATGCTCAATTCGACGTCAGGTACTACCGGCCTGCCCAAGCTGGTGACTCAGACGGAGGATCGGTGGGTCGCGTTCTCCGAGATCGGGGCCGAAGCAGCAGCAATCGGGTACGAGGAAGTATTCCTCGGTGCCGTGCCCGCACCCTTCGGTTTCGGGCTGTGGACTTCGCATTTCCTTCCGGCGTTGCTGGGCGCGCCCAATGTGGTGATGGAACGGTTTGACGTTGCTGTGATGATCGACCTCATCGAGCGCGAGCGTGTGACGGTGTTGAACTGTGTAAGTACACAATTCAAGATGCTTCTGCGGTCGGAGGCTGCCGAGAAGGCCGACCTCGGCTCGTTGCGTGTCATGTTCACCGGCGGAGAGGCCGTTCCGTACTCGGAGGCCCTGGCTTTCGAGGAACGAACCGGCGCAGCGGTACTGCAGTTCTACGGCTCGAACGAGACCGGTGCAGTGTCTGTCACCACCACCTTGGACGACTCCGATACCCGACTGCGCACGTGCGGACATATCATCGACCGAATGCAGGTTCGTGTATTCGACGACGCTGCAACAGAAGTCACCGGATCACACCGACGTGGGCAGCCTGCCGTCAACGGTCCGTTGATGTGTCAGGGTTACTGGGGCGACGTCGAAGCCAACAACGAGCTGTACACCGACGAGGGCTGGATGCTTCTCGGAGACATCGTCGAGATAGACGAAGCCGGACGTGTTCGCGTGGTTGGTCGTAAGGCCGACATCATCATTCGCGGTGGTAAGAACATTTCGGCCGTCGAGGTCGAGGAGTATGTTCGCGCGCATCCGGCCGTGGATTTGGTAGCGGCAGTAGGTGTCGACGACGCACTCTTCGGCGAGAAGGTGTGCGCCGTCGTGGTAACCAAGGACGAGTGCGAACTGACTGCGGAGGAACTCACGACGTGGATGCGTGAGCAGGGCGTCACTCGTGAATACATTCCGGAGTACGTGATGACAGTGCCGGAACTGCCGATGGCTGCGGGCGGCAAGGTGGCGAAGGGGGCCGTCAAGGAGCTTGTGCGAGAAGAGTTGTCCGAAACCGCCTGAAGAGCGGGTGTCGCAGACACCGACGGGTTAGTCTGATTCGGATATTTTGCCGAGCGGTCAGGACTACGATGACACAACGATCACCCTCACGGTGGCGCAAGAGACTAGCGTGGACGGCAGGCTCGGTGTCCATCGTCGTGGGTGGCGTCGTCCTCGCATTTGTACTCAGCCCGAAACCCGGCGCACTGACCGTGCGCAGGGTTTTCGAGCGGGATGCCGGCAAGGGGACGGTAGCGATGCAGAAGTTCGCTCCCGGTGGCGTCGACGTGATCCGGGATCAGCAGTACCGCGAAGGCGACTCGGACGCATATCTGGATGTGTATTTTCCAGCCGGCACCGCATCTGCATTACCGACCGTCGTCTGGACGCACGGCGGCGCGTGGATTTCCGGTGACAAGTCCAACTACGCGACGTACTACGAGTTACTCGCGTCGCGCGGTTTCACGGTGGCCGCGCTCGATTACTCTCTCGGGCCCGAGCACTACTATCCGACGGCCGTCGGCCAACTCAACGACGCCCATGCGTACATTGCAGAGAACGCCGAGAGATTGCATATCGATCCGTCGAAAATCTTCCTTGCCGGTGATTCGGCTGGTGCGCAGTTGTCGAGCCAGTTGGCGACGCTCATCACCAGCCCGGAATACGCCGAGGTCGTCGGTGTGGAGCCCGCATTTCGTCCGGAACAACTGCGCGGTGTTGTGCTGAACTGCGGAATCTACGACGTTGCGAACATGGTCGGCGGTCCCGGCATCATCGGCTGGGGCGTGGACAGATCGCTGTGGGCTTACACCGGTGTTCGTGACTTTTTTAATACCGAAGCAGCGGAACAGATGTCGACCTTGAACTATGTCACCGAAGATTTTCCGCCCGTCTACATCAGTGGCGGGAATGCTGATCCGCTCACCGAAAAACAGTCGAAGCCGTTGGCAGACAAGCTGACTGGATTTGGCGTCAAGGTAGATGCATTGTTTTATCCGGCCGACCATGAACCCGCGCTCGCGCATGAGTACCAATTCAATCTCGACAATGTGGACGGGATGACAGCCTTCGAGCGCACAGTCGACTTCTTGTCCGCGCGAGTGGATTAGGCGTATTTCCTTGTTTCGCTGAGGAACCTCCGATATCAGGCAATGATCGAATGAAATTGCCAGGGAATTCCCAGGTACCCATTTTCCGCTAATCTGGTGCGCGTTGTTGATTCCGACGCTCAGGAGATTGTTGTGTCCAAGCCGCCTGTCCTCAGATGGCGTCGGCGCATGCTCGGTCTCCTCGGTGTGGTTGTAGTTCTGGCGGTTCTCGGTGGTGCATCGGCATACTTCAGCCCGTGGCCAGGCACGCTGGCGATCCGATGGATGGCGGCCGGCAGCGCAGATTCGGTCAGTTCGACGCTCGACGAATTGGCGCCTTCCGGCATCACGACAGTATCGGATATGCAATATCGCGAGGGAGACCCTGATGCGATGCTCGACGCCTACTATCCGGCGGCGTCGACGCCGGCGGGGTTGCCTACCCTGATCTGGGCGCACGGCGGCAGCTGGATCTACAGCGATAAAACAGATTATTCAGGCTATTACGAGAGCTTGGCCGGTGAAGGCTTCACCGTCATCTCGCTGGACTATTCGCTGGGCCCGGACGCCATGTATCCGACGGTGCTGAGTCAACTCAACGATGCCTACCGGTACATCACTGACAACGCGGCCACTTTGCACGTCGATTCCGGCCAACTCTTTCTCGGCGGTGATTCCGCAGGCGCGCAGATTTCCAGCCAGATAGCGGCCATGGTCACCGATCCGGGCTACGCCGCACAGGTCGGCGTGAAACCTAGCCTCTCACCCGATCAGCTACGCGGCGTCGTTCTCGACTGCGGTGTTTACGACATGAACGAATTCCTTGCGCGGGAAGGCAAATTCGGCTGGACCGCAGACCGCGAATCCGTCTGGGCGTACACGGGAACCAAAGATTTCGAGAATTCTGTTGCAGTCCAGCAGATGTCGACGCTCAATTTCGTGACAGCAAAGTTTCCGCCGACATTCATCACCGGCGGCAACGTCGACGTTCTGACGGCGGGCCAGTCGAAACCGTTTGCAGACAAGCTCACCCGCCTCGGCGTCGACGTCGACGCGCTCTTCTATCCCGACGACTACCAGCCGGAACTCGATCACGAGTACCAATTCGATCTGGACACTCCGGACGGCCAGGTGGCATTCGACCGCACCGCAGTGTTCCTACACGAGCATTCTCAGTAGAGTTCTACTAGCGAATTACGTACGGCGAGATAGAACTTCGGTGTTCGCTGATGTCCAAGGCCTTACCCAGGGGAGGGAAGGCGCGCTGCGGGCAGTTCAAGCGTTCGCACACGCGGCAACCTGAACCGATGGGGGTGCCGGGGTTGGACTCGTCCAGATCCAGGCCGTCGCTGTAAACGAGGCGATGTGCGTGCCGGATCTCGCAGCCCAACCCGATGGCAAAGATCTTTTGAGGCTGACCGTAACGAGCGGCTCGACGCTCGACTGTGCGCGCGATCCAGAGGTACCGTCGACCGTCAGGCATCTGGGCGATCTGCGGCATGATCTTGCCCGGGTAGGAGAAGGTTTCGTACACGTTCCACAGTGGGCAGGTACCGCCGCTGGTCGAGAAGTGAAAGCCCGTGGCGGACTGACGTTTCGACATGTTCCCGGCGCGGTCAACGCGCACGAACATGAACGGTACACCACGCAATTTCGGTCGCTGCAAGGTCGAAAGTCGATGACAGATCGTTTCGTAACTTGCCGAGTAGAACGCTGACATTCGTTCGATGTCGTAGCGGAAGTCCTCGGCCACGTCGTGGAACTGGCTGTAGGGGAGGACCGTCGCCGCGGCAAAGTAGTTGGCCAGACCGAGACGGGCCAGCGATATCGACTCGTCGCTGGTGAAGTTGCCTTCCGCCACCAATGAATCGAGTAGGTCGCCGTGTTCGAGGTACGCGAGTTCGGTCGCGAACTTGAAGACCTGCTGCCCGCCGGAGAGGTGCGACGAGATTTCGAGGACCCGAGTGGTGGGGTCGTAGCGGTGCAAAATGTTCTCACCGAGATCGATGCGGCGAACAATCTGCACATCGTGAACAGTTTCGAGTCGACGGGCAATTTCGCCGGCAACATCGCCGCGGTGGAAGCGCAACCGTGCGGTCAATTCTTCGGCTGCAACGTCCAAGTCGTGAATGTAGTTCTGCCGTTGGTAGAAGTAGTCGCGTACCTCTTCGTGCGGCATGGTGATCGATCCGCTGCCGCTGCCGTCGGAAAACCGATCCTCGGTGGCTGCCGCGAGCTGCGCGGTGGTGTTGCGGAAGCGTCGGTGCATGTTGACCATCGCCTTGGCCAGGCCCGGGTGTGTCGACACCATTTCGGCGATCTCATGGGCATCTGCGTCGATACCCATTTCCTGGTCGAGCGCCACCTCTCGCATTTCGGCGATCAGCCGTGTGTCGTCCTGCGAGGAGAAGAACGTTGTGTCGACGCCGAAGACTTCGCTGATCCGCAGCAGGACAGGCACTGTCAGCGGTCTGACGTCATGCTCGATCTGGTTGAGATAGCTTGCCGATATCTCCAGAGTCTTCGCCAACGACGCTTGGCTCAGGCCGCGCTCGGTACGAAGCTGGCGGAGCCGGACACCGACAAAGGTTTTCGACATTTTGCCAGGATACGAGGGGTTGCGACGGTTCGCAATATTGGGTTTGCAGGCTTAGCTTCATTTCTTGTCGGTGGGTGCTGGCACTCTTGTAGAAGACCAACAGGTCGGTGTTCTTCGCCTCGTTATCAGGAGCAGAATTGACCAATCCGAATCTCACACTCATCGCTGTCTTGCTCGATCGTTCGGGCTCCATGAATTCGATCAAGTCCGATACCGAGGGCGGATTCGACGCATTCATAGCCGAGCAGCGTGCCCAGCCTGGCGAAGCAATTGTGACGCTCGCACAGTTCGATAACACCTACGAGCGGGTTTACACGAGCATTCCGATCGCAGATGTCCCGCCGCTGGATCTACGTCCGCGAGGCGGCACCGCATTGCTCGACGGCATCGGCCGCATCACCACCGAAATCGGCGAACAACTCGCCGCGCAACCAGAGGCGGAGCGGCCCGGCAATGTGATCGTCGTCGTGATCACTGACGGACACGAGAATCGAAGTGGGGAGTGGACTCTCGACGCAGTCAAAACGATGATCACGCGCCAGGAGGACGTCTATTCCTGGGACTACCTGTTCCTCGGTGCAAACATCGATGCGGTATCCGTCGGCAGACGGATGGGTTTCAAGTCCGAAAAGTCGATCACCTACGACGCCTCCAGCCAGTACGTCGGCGCCGCCTACGCGGTGACCGCCGACTATGTCAGTCGCAAGCGGGGCACCCCACTCGGCGCGCCCCGGCCGGCAGGATTCGGATTCGGATCGCTCCGCGACCAAAGTAGGGGTCTAAATTCCAGGGGTCGGAATTCTCCGACTTCCCTGATTACACGCGATTCTCCGATCGCGGTGCGCCCATACCCGGATCGATCTGGAACGGACCGCTCGACGACGGAGCGAGAGGGAAGTCGAAGATCGCGGTCGGTAGGTACACCGTCGAACAGGAATTGGGAATATCCACGACGCCAGAGAGGCGACCTTCGATCGGCGCTGCTCCCAGCAGGAGATACGCCTGCTCGGGAGCGTAGCCGAACTTCGTGAGGTATTCGATCGCGTGCAGGCAGGCCCGTTGGTAGGAGAGATGCGAGTCCAGATACTTTTGCTCGCCGTCCAAAGTTACGGAGGTGCCGGAGAATGCCAACCACTCGGAATACTGCGGATCTGTGTTGCCGGGCATGAAGATCGCATTCTCGAACACCCCGTAGGTGTCCATGCCGCCCTTGATGATGTCGACGCGAATGTCGATGAAGCCGCCCATCTCGATGGCACCGCAGAAAGTGATCTCACCGTCGCCCTGGGAGAAATGTAGGTCTCCCACAGACAGATTGGCACCGTCGACAAACACGGGATAGAAGATTCTGCTGCCCTTGGTCAGGTTTTTGATATCCTGGTTGCCTCCGTTTTCGCGGGGCGGCGCAGTGCGTGCGGCCTCGCCTGCCACTCGGGTGAACTCGTCGCCGGTGAGAGATCCGAGTACTGCGTCGCGAGGCTCCGGCGGAAGCGCCAGTGGGGGAACGCGATTGGGATCGGTGGCGATCAGGGCACCTTCGCGGGCGTTCCACTTGGCCAGCAACGCCGCCGACGGCGCAGTGCCCATCAGGCCGGGATGCACGATGCCGGTGAAGGATACGTGCGGAATGTGGCGCGAGGTTGCCGTCTGCCCGGAGAAATCCCACACTGCCTTGTAGGCGTCGGGGAACTGCTCGGTGAGGAAACCGCCGCCGTTGTTACGTGGGAAGATGCCGGTGTAACCCCAGCCCTGACCGGCCAACGGGCCTGAATCCTCTTGGGGGATAGGGCCGATATCGAGGATGTCGACTATCAAGAGGTCGCCGGGCTTCGCGCCTTCGACGGCAAACGGACCGGAGAGTGTGTGCACCGTGGTGAGCGGGGCGTTGAGAATGTCGTCGGCTGAATCGTCGTTGTGTATTGCGCCGTCGAACCATTCGCGGCAGTGAACACGAAAGGAGTCACCAGGTTTCACCGTCACTGCGGCGGGGATGTCGGGGTGCCAGCGGTTGTGTCCGACGATGGCCTGCTCGGTGAATTTCTTGGCGGAATCGAGGGGGAACAGCAACTCTGGCATACGGACTCCTCATTCTCGGAAAGACAATTAGGGGCGAGGTAGCTTGCGGTGCAACGGATTGGACGTCATCGGGGTGGGGGAACGCCGAGTGCCCGGTACCGAACCGCTGACCGCTGCCGGTTCATGCGCGGAACGGGCTGTGCTGTCGAGAAGGCCCATTGCCGTCGACGAGACATGGCTCAATCGTGGTGAGGAAACCATGCGTCGGGATTCGCCGTTGCACCGAGAGCACACGATGGACGCAGGAACCTCGGCCATCGCGAATGACCGCTCGACCGGCCCGCAGCCGGTACACCGAAACTCGTACAGGGGCATGCGGTCACGCTAGCGGAGGTTCCCGGAATGCGATACCGGAACGGATGCGTGCCTTAGCTTTGTTAGCGCAGATGTACCACTGCGCCGTCGCCGCCGGAGCAGGTGACGATTCCGCCGGAACTGGAGCACGCCATCCGGTAGTCCTTGCCGGTCACCGGACTACGGGCCTCCACCGTCTTCGATTGACCCTGGACGCCGGCATTCCCGTAGGCGCTGCGAACTGCTTCGGCAAAAGCACACGACGTGTTGGTCGAACCGATTGCCGACTCCCGGTATCCGCCGCTGACAGCACTGGCGCCGGGGCAGGCAGACGCTCCGGCCGGGAAACTCACCGCATTCGGCGTGGTTGTGGGAGCGGTGGTGGTAGTAGTGGGTTTAGTTGTGGTGGGACTGGTCGTGGTGGGGCTTGTTGTTGTCGGACGCGTAGTGCTGGGACGTGTGGTGGCTTGCACTGAAGTCAAAGGGGGAGAGGAGCTTTCGAGTGTTCGTGTCACGGACGGGACTCCGTCCGCCGCGGAGTTCGGAGCCTGCTTCGGCCAAAGAATGACTGCCAGTCCGCCGAACAGGGCGATCGCCGCGACAACGCACAGGGTGATCACCACGATCGTCCAACCCGGCTTGTTTGGCGGCGGTCCGCCCGGACCAGAGGGATACGACTGCGGCGTCGCCCGATACACAGGCTCACCCCCGTATCCGAGTTGAGGTGGCGTCGGGCCGGCCTGTGACCATGCCTGGTTGTCGGGTGTCGGCGACTGTGGCTCGGTCACTCCGTTACCGCCCGCAATGCAGGGAAGTGCGCGACATAGGTGCCTTACCTTCGAGCCTGCCTAGGACAAGCGGGATGAACCGGGAATCCCCACACTAATTTGCCGTAACCGACTTTTCCGTCGAATCGCGCGAAATTCGCCAATGTGCCGGTCCTCAGTGGACACCAATCTGCAATATCTGCGGGAATCCGCATCTGAGGGCCAGTTCTGTGCATTCAGGCACGGTTACGGAGAGGAGGGGGAGCGTGATTGCGGTCACTCCGAAGTGTGAATTGTTGCCGGGAACGGTGCTTTCGGCCTCGGATTTGCCGGCGGGGATCCAGGCCGTTGCCGTTGTGTGCATTTCGTTCACAGCCTGCAGGTTTCTTGCTACTGGCCAGTAGGAAACTTGTCCGATTAGCGCGCTTTGCCCACCACCTTTTATTCGCAAACTTAGCAAAGTGTATTGAAAAGATAGCGAAGATTGGCAGTAGCTACAGGTAGACGGCACTTTTTTGATGTGTCATTCTCGATGAGTACACAAGAAGGGCCTGGCAATGATGTGAAGCAGTACGGATGTACCGCTCACAACGGGCCGGACCAGTAGATCAAAGAGATGGAGTCTTGATGTCGACCACCGGCACCCCGAAGACCGCAGCAGAGCTCCAGCAGGATTGGGACACCAACCCTCGCTGGAAGGGCGTTACTCGTAACTACACGGCCGATCAGGTCGTCAAGCTCCAGGGCACCGTCGTCGAGGAGCAGACTCTCGCTCGCCGCGGCTCCGAGATCCTCTGGGATCTCGTGAACAACGAGGACTACATCAACTCCCTCGGTGCACTGACCGGCAACATGGCTGTGCAGCAGGTTCGCGCCGGCCTGAAGGCCATCTACCTCTCCGGTTGGCAGGTTGCCGGCGACGCTAACCTCTCGGGCCACACGTACCCGGACCAGAGCCTGTACCCGGTCAACTCGGTTCCGACCGTCGTTCGCCGCATCAACAACGCGCTGCTTCGCGCCGACGAAATCGCCAAGAACGAGGGCGACACCTCCGTCAGCAACTGGCTCGCTCCGATCGTCGCTGACGCCGAAGCCGGCTTCGGTGGCGCACTCAACGCCTACGAGCTGCAGAAGGCCATGATCGCCGCCGGCGCAGCAGGCGTGCACTGGGAAGATCAGCTCGCTTCGGAGAAGAAGTGCGGCCACCTCGGTGGCAAGGTGCTCATCCCCACGCAGCAGCACATCCGCACCCTGACGTCGGCTCGTCTGGCTTCCGATGTCGCGGACGTTCCGTCCGTCATCATCGCCCGCACCGACGCTGAGGCCGCAACCCTCATCACCTCCGACGTGGACGAGCGCGACCGCCCGTTCCTCGATGGAACCCGCACGGCTGAAGGCTTCTACGGCGTCAAGAACGGTATCGAGCCCTGCATCGCTCGCGCCAAGGCTTATGCACCGTACGCAGACCTCATCTGGATGGAGACCGGCGTGCCGGACCTCGAGGTTGCAAAGAAGTTCTCCGAGTCCGTTCGCAGCGAATTCCCGGACCAGATGCTGGCCTACAACTGCTCCCCTTCCTTCAACTGGAAGGCGCACCTGGACGACGCGACTATCGCGAAGTTCCAGAAGGAGCTCGGCGCAATGGGCTTCAAGTTCCAGTTCATCACCCTCGCAGGCTTCCACTCGCTCAACTACGGCATGTTCGACCTGGCCTACGGCTACGCCCGCGAAGGCATGACGGCATTCGTCGACCTGCAGGAGCGCGAGTTCAAGGCTGCTGAAGAGCGTGGCTTCACCGCCATCAAGCACCAGCGTGAGGTTGGCGCCGGCTACTTCGACACCATCGCCACCACCGTTGACCCCAACACCTCGACGGCAGCCCTCAAGGGCTCCACCGAAGAGGGCCAGTTCCACTAAGAACTGACACGTGGCGGGGGAGAGGCTCAATTTCGGGTCTCTCCCCTGCCTGTATCACCGCTCGATTTTCTCTTGTCTTCAAGGCAGTTCCGATTGCGTCGGCCACCAGTGTCGACGCGGTTCGAAGTGCTTCCCGCAACAACACCTCCACCAGACAAACAAGGAGCTGACGTGACCAGCGAAAAAATTCAGCGCGTCGGCGTTATCGGCGCCGGGATCATGGGTGCCGGAATCGCCGAGGTGTGCGCCCGCGCACATGTCGATGTTCTGGTCTTCGAGCAGACTCGCGAGCTTGCAGCAGCCGGGCGTTCACGCATTCTGCGTTCGCTCGACCGCGGCGTGAGCAGCGGAAAGATCACAGAACGTGAGCGTGAGCAGGCTGCATGGCGTCTGCGTTTCACCTCCGATCTGGGTGATTTCGCGGACCGCCAGCTCGTTGTGGAGGCCGTCGTCGAAGACGAGAAGATCAAGAGCGAAATCTTCGCAGAACTCGACTCCATCGTCACCGACCCCAACGCGGTGTTGGCGTCCAACACGTCGTCGATCCCCATCATGAAGCTGGGTATCACGACCAAGCGTCCCGAGCGTGTCATCGGAATGCACTTCTTCAACCCGGTTCCGGTTCTGCCGCTCGTCGAATTGGTGACGACGCTCAAGACCAGTGCTGCAGTGTCCGAGCGCGCCGAAGCTTTTGCCAGTGAGATCCTGGGCAAGCAGGTCGTTCGCAGTGCCGACCGCTCCGGCTTCGTCGTCAACGCTCTTCTGGTTCCGTACCTGCTTTCGGCCATCCGCATGGTCGAGTCGGGCTTCGCGACGAAGGAAGACATCGACAAGGCAACGGTTTTGGGCCTCGCGCACCCCATGGGTCCGCTGGCTCTGACGGACCTGGTCGGACTCGACACCGTCAAGTCCATCGCCGACTCCATGTACGAAGAGTTCAAGGAGCCGCTGTACTCCGCTCCGCCGCTGCTTCTGCGCATGGTCGAAGCCGGCTTGACCGGTAAGAAGTCCGGCGCGGGCTTCTACGAATACCCCGACAACGGTCGCGGCGCCAAGCAAGCAAGCTAAGGCCTTCGGCCCTGTGCGTCTTTGTGGTAGTTCCGACTACCACAAAGACGCACAGGGCGCATGCGCCCCTAGGTAAGAAAGGTCGACCGCATGTCCAGCAGCACCGCAGCATTCGGATCCAGCGTCCTGGGGTATCCGCGTATCGGGCCGCGCCGCGAGCTCAAGCGCGCCCTCGAGTCCTACTGGCACGGCAACTCCGACAAGGACGCACTCGTAGCGGTCGCCAAGGAACTTCAGGAATCTACCTGGAGCGAATTGGCTGCGACGGGATTGAGTCAGGTTCCGGGTAATACCTTCTCGTTCTACGACCACGTTCTTGACAACGCGTTGATGTTCGGTGCCGTCCCCGAGCGGTTCAAGCCGCTCGAAAGTTCTTTGGACCCACTCGATTTCTACTTCACGATGGCACGCGGACGTCCTGACTTCCCGCCGCTCGAGCTGGTGCGGTTCTTCGGAACCAACTACCACTACCGTCAGCCCGAGATCGACGCAGAGACGGCGTTCTCACTCCATTCGGAGACGCTGCTCGACGAGTTCGAACGCGCCAAGGCTCGCGGAATCGAACTGCGTCCCGTGATCATGGGACCGGTTTCGTTGCTCCTGCTTTCCAAGGTGGGGCCGGCAACGGAAGCGGTTGACCCCGATTTCACGCCGCTCGACCGTCTCGACGATCTTCTGCCCGTCTACGAGCAGCTGTTCGAGCAGCTCGCCAAGGCCGGCGCGACGTGTGTCCAGTTGGACGAGCCTTCGATGACAGAAGATCGCACCGCCGCGGAACTCGGTGCGCTGGGGCGTGCGTACGACAAGCTGTCACACGCACCGTTGCGTCCGCGTCTCCTGGTCACCGGACCGTACGGCAAATTCGGTGAGGCACTGAATATTCTGGCCGCGACCAAGGTTGAGGCATTCGGTCTCGATCTGGTGCACGGCAAGATCACAGCCGAAGAGTTGGCTGCGGTTCCGCACATCAAGCGCAAGCGCATCTACGCCGGTGTCGTCGACGGTCGAAACGTCTGGCGCGTCGACCGTTTCAACACTTTGACGTACCTCAACGAGCTCAAGGACGTCGTCCCGGATCTTGTTGTCTCCACGTCGTCTTCGCTGCTGCATGTGCCCTACGACGTGCTCTCGGAGTACGACATCCCCGGTGACGTCGCAGACCGTTTGGCCTTTGCCAAGCAGAAGGTCGGCGAGGTCGTTTCACTGGCGAAGGCGCTCACCGAAGGTCCTTCGGACCGGTGGAAGAAGCGTCCGACAAAGGTGCACTTCAAGCTCAAGCATGCAGTGCGTGCCCGGGTCAACGCCATCAAGCCGGAAGATCGGGTTCGGGCACCGTACGAGGAGCGTCGTAAGGCTCAGCAGGAACGGTTGAATCTGCCGCTGGTGCCGGCTCAGACCTTGGGCTCGTTCCCGCAGACCAACGAAATCCGCCAGGCGCGTTACGAACTCGGCGAGGGCCGGATGGCCTGGGACGACTACTACAAGCGCATCCAGGAAGAGATCGAACGCACCATCCGCCTGCAGGAAGACATCGGACTCGATGTCCTCGTGCACGGTGAGCATGAGCGCAACGACATGGTCCAGTACTTCGCCGAACTGCTCGAGGGCTATGCCTTCACGCACAACGGTTGGGTGCAGGCCTACGGATCTCGGGCTACACGTCCGCCGATTCTCTACGGCGACGTCGCACGTCCGAAGCCGATGACGGTCGAGTGGATTGCGTACGCGCAGTCGCTGACCGACAAGCCGGTCAAAGGCATGCTGACCGGACCGGTCACCATGATCGCCCGTTCGTTCGTTCGTCAGGACCAGCCGCTCTACGAAACGGCAGAGCAAGTGGCCCTTGTCATTCGAGACGAAATCGCGGATCTCGAAGCTGCCGGTATCGCCATCATCCAGGTGGACGAACCTGCAATTCGTGAACTGCTGCCACTGCGTGAGGACGGCCGGGAGGCCTACCTGGAGTGGGCCGTCGACGCGTTCCGTCTGGCAACAGGTGGGGCGAAGCCGGAAACACAGATCCACACACATCTGACGTACTCCGCTCGGTCGTCGGTGGTCGACGCCATCGAACGGTTGGATGCCGATGTGACGGCTATCGTCGCGACCCGCTCCATCACGTGGGTGCTCGACGCCCTGAAGGAAGGCGCGCTTACTCACGGCGTCGGCCCCGGTGTGTACGAATCTCGCTCGGCTCGGATTCCCGACATCGACGAGCTCGACGAATTGCTCACGGAGGCAAGCGAATCGATTTCCCTCGATCGCTTGTGGGCTAACCCGGACGGTGGACTCAAGACCCGCCACCCGTGGCAGCTCGAGCCTGCACTGCGCAACCTTGTTGCCGCGGCGCGGAGGTTGCGTCGCCGCGCGGAACGAGCGGAGAGCGTTCCAGAGTAGCGGAACAAGCGGAGAACGCAGCAGAGTAAGTATTAGATTCGACACCCGAAGGGGCCTGCAGTTTGCAGGCCCCTTCGGTCGCGAGTAGGCATGTACCCATGGTTACTGCTGCCGCTTACGCCGCGACGTCCGCTGATGGTCCGCTCGAGAAGACCACCATCGATCGCCGCGAGCTCGGTCCACTGGACATTCTCATCGACATCAAGTTCGCCGGCATCTGCCACTCCGACATCCACAGCGCCCGAAACGAGTGGGGCGGAGCAAGATACCCGCTCGTACCCGGTCACGAAATCGCCGGAATCGTTGCCGCGGTCGGTTCCGAAGTAAGCAAGCACAAGATCGGTGATCGCGTCGGCGTCGGCTGTTTTGTGGACTCGTGTGGTGAGTGCGATATGTGCCTCGCCGGTGAAGAGCAGTACTGCCGGACCGGAGTGACCGCAACCTACAACGCCAAGGGGCGTGACGGTGAGCGCACCCAGGGTGGCTATGCCACCAACATCGTTGTCACGGAACACTTTGTGCTCTCGATCCCCGACGGCATTGAACTCGACGTGGCCGCACCGCTCTTGTGCGCCGGCATCACGTTGTACTCGCCGCTTCGGCATTGGAACGCCGGGCCGGGCACGAAGGTTGCGATCATCGGATTCGGCGGCCTCGGTCACGTCGGGGTGAAGATTGCCAAGGCCATGGGCGCCGAGGTCACTGTCCTGAGCCAGTCACTGAGCAAGCAGGACGACGGATTCCGACTCGGCGCCGATCATTACTACGCCACGAAGGACGACGAAACTTTCAACACGTTGCGCGGTCAGTTCGATCTGATCCTCAACACAGTCTCGGTCAACCGCGACATCGACGCGTACATGTCGCTGCTGGCCCTCAACGGAACGCTCGTTGAACTGGGACTACCCGAGAAGCCCATCGAAGTTCGCGCATTCTCACTCGCTGCGAACCGTCGCAGCCTGGCAGGCAGCATGGTCGGCGGGATTCCGCAGACGCAGGAAATGCTGGACTTCTGTGCTGCGCACGGGATTGGCGCCGAGATCGAAGTGATCCCCGCGAGTGACATCAACACTGCTTACGAACGCGTGATCAAGAGTGACGTCAGATACCGGTTCGTCATCGACACAGCCACGATCTGACAACACAGTCGCAGCTAGTCGAGTTGCTCGCGGAGATTACTGAGAGTCTTCGCGAGCAACCTCGACACGTGCATCTGAGACACCCCGACCTTCTCGGCGATCTGCGTCTGCGTCATATTGCCGAAGAACCTCAGCATCAGCACAGTTCGTTCGCGCTCCGGGAGTTTTTCGAGCAGCGGACGTAGTGCTTCGTGATTTTCGACGTTCTCGAGTGCCGCGTCGTAATCACCGAGCGTTTCGACGAGGGGGAGGTCGTCGGTGTGGTTGGACGCCGCACCATCCACCGAAACCGTTTGGTACGCATTGCCGGCGATGAGGGCCTGAGCGACTTCTTCACGTTCGACGCCCAGCGTTGCCGCCAACTCGTCGACGGTCGGAGCATGGCCCAACTGTTGTGACAGTTCGCTGATGGCTTGACCGAGTTGGAAGTGCAATTCCTTCATTCGGCGCGGGACTCGGACCGCCCATCCGGTATCGCGGAAGTGTCGACGGACTTCGCCCATCACCGTGGGGACGGCAAACGACACAAAATCCGACCCGCGAGTGACGTCGAAGCGGTCTACTGCGTTGACCAAGCCGAGTCTGGCGACCTGGACGAGGTCGTCGTGTGCTTCCCCGCGGCCGTCGAACCTCCGAGCGATGTGCTCCGCCAGCGGCAGGCATCGCGTGATGAGCGCCGCCCGCACCCGTTCGTACTCGACACCTTCACGATCGAGTGTCCCGAGATTTTCGAAAACTGCTATGACGTCTCGGTATTCGTCCGTTGATCGTCGACGAGGCCGCGGTGAGCCGTCCGCGGGAGGCGTCACGGGCGCCTACCGTCGGCCTTGGTGAATTCCATGGTGGTGATGTAGCCGGATCCGTTGGGATCCGCTTCTTGGTCGAGGGAAATCGAATCGGTGAGCGCAGTCAGGATGTGCCAGCCGAACGAACGCTGGTCGCCACCGTCGTAGTCGGCCGTGGTGGTCGATACCGAGACGTGCAACTGCGGCGCGGTGAACACGAACCGGCAGACCAGTACCGAATCGGGGAGAGCGCGGACGATGAGGTGTGTGCAGACTTCGTCCATCGCCAGCCGGATGTCTGCGATGGTGTCGAGGTCGAAGTTTTCTTGTATTGCCACCGTCGCTGCGAGCGCACGCAATATCGACAGTTGGTCCGGGGTTGCCCGGATTCTCAACTCGACAACTGGCTGGGTTTGATCCTGCTCGGGCTCGATTGCGCTGAGATGTGCCATTAGTTCTCCGGATCGTCGTACCAGGAGTTGGCCGCGGCCTCTGGTGCGGTGAACGATACCCACCGATGCAATCACGGACACCCCAATACGGAAAATGACTACGCCGGTGCGCAGACTCTACAACGGGATTACCGCGTTCTGCCCTCCGTCAAACCACCTTCAAGTACCAAAATATTCGCAGATAGCGAACCGGACGCTCGCAACGCGGTTGTGACCTCCATCATCTCGGGGTACTGTTCGTAACCGAGGTTGAGCACACAGCCGATGAGGGAATATCCAGTCGTTCTTCATTCGTACATTGGCCCGAATATCGAGTGCGCCCTTGGATATCCCCCGTTTTCATGCAGAGTGTAAACCGTTGCGGGATGGGAGAACCATGACTGTTGTTCCTAGGACATCTGTTTCTGGCTTGACAAACTCAGGCTTGTCGGGCATTGGTAGAGGATCCGTCGACTACGGCCCGCCACCCTCTGCAACCTCCACTGCGTCGTTCCGCGCACACAAGGTTAGTGCCGATACGGTGGTCATTCAGGTTCGCGGCGAAATTGATCTGTTGAGTTCCAACGCTTTTCGTGACTATCTCTCGCATCATGTTGCAACCGACCGCGCGCTGGTCGTGGACATGTCGGACCTCGCGTTCATGGGAATGTGCGGTTTGTCTTCACTCTCGGTCCTTTCCACGTTGACACGTGATGCCGGCGGAAGTCTGGCGTTGATCTGCGGTCGACCGGTTCAGCGTCTACTCAAAGCTGCTGGTCAAGAATCCATGTTCGATTGCTACACAACGTTGGACAGTGCTGTCGGTATGGGGAACGCCAAGCGCCACCTCGCCTGAGTTGCTGCCAACGTATTACTCGAGGGCAAGTCGCTCACCTGCCAAGCTGCCTACCGGGCAGCTTGGCTTGGGTGAGCGACTTTGTGCGCTCGGGTGCGCGGCGGCGCAGTGACGCACCGACCGTAGGTTCGCACAACTTCACCGGCAACGTGATCCCACGAATACGATTCGCACGCACGCGATCTTCCCTCACGTGAGAATGACGCGCCTTCCTCGGCATTGTCGAAAAGGTGCCGCACGACTCGCGCTGTCTGAATGGGATTGTCGATGGGAACACGGTGTCCGGTCAGCCCGTCGACAACGGTGTCACGCAATCCACCGACAGGCGTTGCGACGACGGGAACCCCACACGCCATGGCCTCCAGCGCAACGATGCCGAAGGGTTCGTACCGCGGAGTGCAGAGCACGGCGTCCGCGGAACGCATCAGCTTGGGCAGCGAATGGTGCGGTACGCGTCCGAGAAGTTTGACTCGATCCTCGACGCCTAACCGTTCCGCGAGTTTCATCAATCCGATCGCAACGTCATCTGTGCGCAGGCCCGATGGCGGCGGGCCGCCGGCCACCACCAGTTCGGCGTCGGGCAGCGACGCGAGCGCTGCAATCGCCACGTCGAACCCCTTTTGCTCGACAAGCCTTCCGACGCAAAGCAATCGGTGTTCAGCTGTTCTCTTTGCCCGGGGTCCTTCCGGCGTGAATTGATCGATGTCGACGCCCGACGGCACGATGGTGGTGCGCGAGCGCGGCGATCCGAGTCGAACAAGATCGAACACTTCGTCGGAACTGGTGGCGATCACATGCGTCGCACCTCTGGCGACAAGTTGCTCCAGATGTGAACGTTCCGAGGGACTTTCGTCGGCAGCTCCGAGGTGGCGACGCTCGGTGACGCCCAGTGAATGAAAAGTCTGAAGAACCGGGATACCCAGGATTCGAGTGGCGAGTTCTGTTGCAATGCCTGACATCCAGTAGTGAGCGTGCACGACGTCGGGTCGGTCGATCATCCACATATTGCGTAGCTCGCCGCCGAACGTGCCAAGATGACGCAGCAGTTCCTGATCGGTGAGTACGCGCAGCGGACCGGCCTCCGCGTAGACGACGGTATAGCCACTGTCCGTCTGAACACGGGTCGGACCGGAGCTCTGCTTCCTGGTGTACACCGTAACTTCATGGCCGGCTCGGGCCAGCGCCGCGGAAAGCTCGTCGACGTGGAGATTCTGTCGTCCGGCCACAGAGTTTCCGACGGGTGCGAGCGGATCGGCATTTACCGACACCATGGAGATCTTCAGCATTCGTCCGGGTGCGATTGCGGGCGAATATGTCATCTGGACACCTCTCCGTTGACTGTGTGATCTGGGGATACCCGAAGCCCGTGATCTGAACCGGTGTTTCGCTCCGTGCCGGTCTGGGCACATTGCAAGCACGTGAGGTGAGGAGTGAGAATCGATGACCGAACAGGTACTTGTCGACGCGACCGTGGGACTAGGGTTTGAGCGCTACGTGCAAAGCGTGGCGGACAGCGTCGGTGCTGGAATTGAGCAGTGGTGTTGTCGAGGCGATCACCCGATGGAGGCGTATATCGCCCTTGATCGGACATTGCCGAGGTTCCCGGGGCGGGAAGTTGCCCTCCTGTGGGAGGAGACGTGCGGTTGGGCGCTGGCGGTGGAAACGAGGTCCGGCGAGGATCTGATCGTTCTGGGGTATCTCGGTGAAGAAGCAGTAGCATCGCCGGAGGTTGTCGCGAAATTTGCTGTGAGCGTTGATAGTTCGGGACACCGGCGTCTGCGGTGGATGACGGACCGGCCGCTGGCGGATTCCGACCGGACTGCTCGGATGCTCCGCGGATACGGACTTGCTGCCACGTAATTGCGTTCAGTTGAGCTACGCACTGGTGGACGCATCCATCAGCCGAAAGACGATATGCCCGCCCAGCGCTCCGCCGACACTGACTGCGGTCAGTCCGATCAGGGAGAGCAGGCGGGCTGAGCGTGGTTCACCGGTTTCGCAGGCGCGCAATCTGTACGACGCGATGAAGGACATGATCCCGATACCGTTCGCCGCTGCGTGAACCAATCCCACTCGCCGCGCGGTGTCACTGCGCTCGGACCAGTCGAGCCAACCCGTCAGGAGGACCGGGGGAGTGGTGATCAAGCCGAGGGCAATCAACCGTCGGGCCGTTTCCGGTTCTCTCACAAAGAAATCGAAGATGACCGACGCGGTCCAGGCTCCGGCGGGAACGGTCACCAGTGCTGGGTGCAACGGGTGACCGACAAGACTGCCGCGAAGTGCGTCGGCAATTTTCCTGGTGGTGGGTGTGCGGTCGACGGCGCCGAGGATTCGTCGTTGGATTCCTCTGGACGGACCGTCCAGTTGGTGTGCGGATTCGGCTCTGCGGTAAAGGTTTCCGATATCCATGTAATTCGGCTACCCAGAGCCGAGGTAAGGAAACCTCTTGTCGCCTGCCGGACCCCGGCGTACGGTCGAAGCCACTAGGGCTCCGACAGTAACGGGGACCTGACCGGAGGAGCCATCATGAAGCTCAATCTCTTTGCGGCGTGGGCGTCGTATTTCCTGGTTCTTGTCACCGTTGTGTGCCTGGGCGGATTTCTTGTCGCCGCCGGATCGGGCAACGGAGGCTGGGCACTGGTCGCCGGACTGACCGGCGTTGCCTGTGTTGTCGCTGCTGTTGCGCTGTACGGCGGAACCGTGCGGCACGATCACAAGGTGCACCGCGAGTCGCCGCACCTGTTCTGACGTCACGAATCTGCGAGTCGCGCCTTCTCGATCTCGACGTCGAAATCGGCCGGAGGCCAAGACAGATTCATCTTCTCGAATGCGTCGATGAGCAGTTCGGTAACGGCAATTCGGCTGTACCACTTGCGATCACACGGAACGATGTACCACGGTGCGTGTTCGGTGGATGTATTGTCGAGCATTGCCTGATAGGCGTCTTGGTATGCGGGCCATAACTTTCGTTCCGACACGTCGCTCGGGTTGTACTTCCAGTACTTCTCCGGACGGTCGAGGCGTTCCTGGAGTCGCTTCTTCTGTTCGTCCAAGGATACGAACATCGCGACCTTGATTATCGTGGTGCTGGTGTCGACAAGTTCCTTCTCGAACTGATTGATCTCGTCGTAACGCGCACCCCACACATTCGGCGGAACAAGATCGTGGACGCGTACGACAAGGACGTCCTCGTAGTGCGAACGGTCGAAGACACCGAGGTATCCGTTTCGGGGGAGCTGCTTCCGGATGCGCCACAAGAAGTGGTGCTTCTTTTCTTCGTCCGTCGGGACTCCGAACGACGCATGATCGACGCCTTGCGGATCGACGTGACCGATGACGTGGCGCATCATTCCGCCCTTGCCCGCGGTGTCCATCCCCTGCAGTACGAGCAGCACGGATCGGGTGTCTCCCGAGCGGCCGTTGGCGTACAACAACTCCTGCAGATCCGACAGAACGCCGCCGCGCTCTTCGAGCAACCGCTGTCCGTCAGCTTTGTTTCCGGTGAATCCGGGAGTGCTGTTTCGGTCTAGTTGTGCCAGTTCGAAGCCAGGCTGCGCCCGAAGAATCTTGGCGGCCGATGTTTCCCACAGCGAGTCGTTTGCCATAACTGGGAACTGTGCCACAGCAAACCTAGTTTGGTCAGTCGTTCTCGGGAACCGTCAACGGATGTGGCATCGACTTGAACTTGACCGGGGAACCCTTGACTGCCGCGATGCCGGTAATGCCGCCCCACGTCATCATCGTCAGGTAGTCGATCAACGATTCAGCGGACATCGACTTGTTGGAAATCCACCAGTGCGTCGCCAACTGGATGCCACCGACGATGCCGTAGGCCCACGGCAGCGATCCGCCGGAATCCATTTCCATCTCGCGGAGGCGATTGCCCAACACTGTGGACAGCAGTTCGGCGATCATTCGCTCGGACTCGGCAACCACGTCGCGATTGGCGCCGGCGCCGCTTGCCATCACGTAGAGATAGATCGACGGATCCGACGCAACAGTCTCGACATACGCAGTGATCGTGGCGTGGGTGAGTTCGAAATCGTCGAGTTCGTCGCTGATGGCTTCGTAGATGCGCGGCGCGAGAATGGTCTCGACGTACCGCATCATCGTGGCCGTCGTCAGGTCGCTCTTGTCCGCGAAGTAGCGGTAGAGAACGGTCTTGGAGACGCCGATTTCGGACGCGATCTCGTCCATGCCGATATCGCGGCCGCGTGCCCGGATCGCGGCGATGGTGCCGTCGACAAGCTCTTCGCGACGAGCGATCTTGTGCTCACGCCAGCGGCGCTTACGACCGTCGGACTTCTCGGGCTTTGCGTCAGCAACGACTGTGCCGTCTACCTGCTCATTGTCCTGCACAGCGTTCTTGGCCACGAGTCTTCTCATATCTGTGGTGATACCACGTTCGAGCGGTCTACATTCCCCTTCAGCTTAGTGTCCGCATGTTTTTGCCGGGCACGCACCTGCGGGGTTGGATCGGGCTCACGTACGCCTCTTGCCGCAATCTTTCGGCACAATGGCAAGGGTGCAGCAACTGAGCCTCTCCGCCTTCGACGATCAAGCCAAGCGTCGAGACCTTCGGAAGATGAAATTTTTTGCCACCGGGCTCCTCGTTTTCGCGACGGTGGTCTATCTGTTCTGTCGGTGGCAGGAATCTCGCGGAGCCGGTGCGTGGGTCGGATACGTGCGGTCCGCGTCGGAGGCCGGCATGGTCGGCGCGTTGGCCGACTGGTTCGCCGTCACAGCGCTGTTCCGTCATCCGATGGGCATCCCGATCCCGCATACCGCGATCATCAAACGCAAGAAGGACCAACTCGGGGCCAGTTTGAGTTCATTTGTCGGCCAGAACTTCCTGGCTCCCGACGTTGTGTCCGCGAAAGTGAAGCAGGCTCAGATTCCGCTGCGCTTGGGTACGTGGATGGCCGAGCCGGAAAATGCGGCCCGGATTGCGGCGGAGACGTCGACGATCCTGCGCGGCCTGGTCGAGGTACTGCGCGACGAGGACATCGCGCAGGTCATCGACAACACCATCGTCAAACGGCTGGCCGAACCGATGTGGGGGCCGCCCATCGGGCGCGTTCTCGGAGAGCTTCTCAAGGACAACAAGCAGTTGCCGATCATCGAACTGCTGGCCGAGCGCGCGCACCAATGGGCACTCGGTAGTCAGGAAACGATCGACCGGGTGATCCTGCGTGACTCGCCCGCGTGGTCGCCGAAGTTCGTCGACGCGATGCTCGGCGAGAAGATCTACAAGGAATTGGTCGAGTTCACGTGGAAGGTGCGGGCCAACCCGGAGCACGAGGTGCGGCTTGCGGCCAACCGGTTCCTGATCGATTTTGCGGACGATCTGCAGAACGATCCCGAGACGATCAAGAAGGCCGAGGGAATCAAGGCCGAGATCATGGGCCGTGAGGAAGTCACCGGTCTCGCGTCGGCGACGTGGCAGGTGGCCAAGCGGTTGATCATGGAATCGGTGGACGACCCGAACAGCACCTTGCGGACCAAGGTTGCCGAGAACGTCGCCGGACTGGGTGTGCGTCTGCGCGACGACGATTCGATGCGGAGCAAGGTCGACGGCTGGCTTGCCGCCGGTACGACGTACATCGCGGAGAACTACACCGACGAGATCACCGGCGTCATCAGCGACACCGTCGAACGTTGGGACGCGGAGGAGGCCAGCGAGAAGATCGAACTGCAGGTCGGCCGTGATCTCCAGTTCATTCGCATCAACGGCACTGTCGTCGGATCGATTGCGGGTCTGTTCATCTATACGTTCTCGACGCTGATCTTCGGCTGAGTTCTGGGCGTGCGTGTGATGTCCACCACGAGTGCTAGCAGTAGTGCTTGCAATAGTTAGCACCCTCTTCTATGGTGGGAAATGTCCACTGGAAAGGGAGGACGCAATGCCAGCGAAGTCGACGAACTCCGATGACGGAGA
>NZ_JASHKR010000032.1:0-22267 GCF_030056815.1 Rhodococcus sp. IEGM 1379 | reverse complement strand
GATCTGTACAACTCCCTCGCTGAGCGTGGCGAAGATGCAGTCGAGCGCATCCGCAAGCAGCCGGCCGTCGAAGAAGGCATCGCCGCTGCAGAATCCGCACTCGGTGACGTTGTCGAACTGACCGAAGATGCACTCGGCACCGTTGCGCGTCAGACCCGCGCAGTGGGCGAGCAGGCTGCCAAGCTGGCCGGCCGCACCGCCGGACGCATCTCCGACACCGCAGAAGAGGTCGGCGAGAAGATTGCCGACGCCGGCGACGAAGCTGCACTCAAGGTTCTCGACCTCGGTGAGCAGGCAGACGAGGCTTCCAAGGAAGCTGCTGCCCGCGTAACCGCTGCTGCGGCCGACGTTCAGGAACGCGCTACCGCTGCCGCCAAGAAGGCTGCTCCGGCTGCCGCTGCTGCTCCGGCTGCAGCACCGGCCAAGGCTGCTCCGGCTAAGGCTGCTCCGGCCAAAGCTGCTGCCCCGACCAAGGCTGCACCGGCCAAGGCTGCTGCACCGACCAAGAAGCCTTGATTTTCAGCTGAGTTGGTCAGCGTGAAGGCTCCTGCGCTCTCGGGCGTGGGAGCCTTCTGGTCGTAGACGTGCGGAACTGAAACTAGGATGTAGTTGTGATAGCTGTGGATGGCATTATCGGCCTGATCTTTCTCGTACTGAGGGTGCTGGCGTTAGCCGGTGCCGTCTTCGCGATCGTGCATGCCGTTCGGCAGCGTCCGGACGCATTTACCGCGGTCAACAAGCTGACCAAGCCGATCTGGCTGGGTATTCTTGTTGTGTCGGGGTTGGTTCTGCTGGCGTTCGGTCCGGTGCAGATGCTGGGCATCATCGCGGTAGTCGCAGTGTGCGTGTACCTCGTTGACGTTCGTCCCCGCGTGGATGACATCCAGCGGCGTCCGCGCTGGTAGCGCACTTTTTCTTCGTTCGACCCTGACCGCGGCGGTGTATGCGGTGCTACTGTGGGTTAACGGCAGTCACACATAGATTGCCAGCCTTCGTGGGGAGTGAACTGCGATGTCTGTTGAACAGGAACACCGTGAATCTGGACAGCGGGGATCCCGACTCGCCCGAGCCGGTGACCGCCAGGAAACCGCGTCGCGGCTTCTCGCCTCGGCAGCCCGCACATCTTATGACCCGCTGATCGAAATCGACTGGGAAGCTCCTATCTCGGACGATCTCTACGGAATGACACCCGAATGGTGCAGCCTCTACGGCACGCCGATGTGGGACGAGATGACGCAGCAACAACGCATCACCCTTACAATCCATGAAGCAGCGAGCATCGCCGGCACCGGCATCTGGTTCGAGATGATCCTCATGCAGATGCTGATCCGCGACATCTACTTCCACGATCCGTCAACGGCACACGTGCAATTCGCGCTCACCGAAATTGCCGACGAATGCCGCCACTCCACGATGTTCGCCCGTTCAGCTGCAAAATTCGGTGTCCCGTCCTACCGGCCCAAGGCCTGGATCCGCACCGCAGCACGACCCTTCAAAGCAACGGCCACAGGATCATTGGCGTACGGCGGAACACTCTTCGCCGAAGAAATCCTCGACATGATGCAACGCGACTTCATGCGAGACAAGCGAGTTCAGCCACTCACCCGAACCGTCAGCAAAATCCACGTAGTCGAAGAAGCCCGACACATCAGATTTGCACGCGAAGAAACCGTCCGACGCGTAGCTCACGCCACACGGTTCCAGAGAACACGTATCCGCCTCGTGCTCGCCATCACGGCGTACTTCGTGGTCACCAGCCTCGTGAACAAAAACGTTTACGCCGCAGCCGGACTCGACGCCGACGCGGCTGCAAAAGCCGCAAAGAACAATGTTCACTACCACGACATGGTGCGTCGAGGATGCGGGAATACGGTCGAATTTCTCACTGAGGTCGGCCTCATTGGCGGCCCGTCCAAGATCTTGTTGCGCCGCGCGCACATCATCTGACACGCAACATCCGTATCTAACTCTTCAAGAAGCAGTCAGGGGTAAATGCATGTCCAGCAGTTCGCGTACCACCGCCCTCCGGGTATTGGCCGGAGCAGTCGGAGTGGGTGCCGCTGTAGCGGCAGTTGCCGCTATTCGCCATCGGCGTTCCACCCGGGGACTG
The DNA here is from genome assembly GCF_030056815.1 of Rhodococcus sp. IEGM 1379. Lineage (GTDB taxonomy): Bacteria > Actinomycetota > Actinomycetes > Mycobacteriales > Mycobacteriaceae > Rhodococcus_F. The sequence continues at coordinate 20,157 of NZ_JASHKR010000032.1, read as the reverse complement.
ACGCTTGTCGCCGACGTCGAACCCAATGCGCTCCTGCAGACCCCGACGTTCAAGGCTGATATCAGCGAACTGACCACCGGCGACGGTGCGATCATCAACATTCGCGAGTACGGCCCCGCCGACGGTGACCCGATAGTTTTGAGCCACGGCTGGACTTGCTCCACCGAATTCTGGTACCCGCAGGTCAATGCACTCGCCGGTGAGTACCGCGTCATCACCTACGATCAGCGCGGTCACGGACGCAGCACCGTGGGCACCCTTCCGTTGGGGCCCGATGTACTTGCCGACGACCTCTCCGCAGTCTTGTCAGCCACCGTCCGCGAAGACAAGAAGGCCGTCATCGTCGGGCACAGCATGGGAGGCATGAGCATCATCGCGTGGGCCGGCAAGCATCCTGACGAAGTCAAGAAATATGCTTCGGCCGTCATGCTTGCCAGCACGGCAAGTGATCGTCTGATTGCCGAAACCACCATCATTCCGCTGCCGAATCGCTTTCCGCGGGTACCGGTTCCGGTAGGCCGTGCCATTCTCAGCTCGCCGATGCCACTGATGTCGTCGGGCGCCATGACCAAGGCGATCCAGTACGTCTCGATGTCGCCCAACGCCACCAAGGCCGAAGTTGCGTTCTGCGAGAACATCGTTCGTGAATGCAAGCCCCGCATCCGCGGCGGCTGGGGAGCGGCGCTCAGCGGCCTCGACATTCACGAGGGTCTCGACAACCTCGATGTACCGACCACCGTGCTCGTCGGATCACTGGACCGACTCACCCCACCTGTCCACGCGCGCAAGCTCGCTCAGGTTCTCGAAGACGCCGGCAACCTCGAACAGTTGATCGTGTTGCCGGGCGTCGGGCACATGTCGTCCATCGAGAGCATCGACGAATTTGACCGGGAGATAGTGCGTTTGCGCAATCTCTAACTGAAGACAACGGTCTTGCGGCCGTGTACCAACACACGATCCTCGAGGTGCCACCGCAAACCGCGTGAGAGAACCAGCTTTTCGATATCGCGACCCTGTCGGACCATGTCGGCGGCGACGTCGGCATGGTCCACCCGGATCACGTCCTGCTCGATGATCGGACCGGCATCCAGTTCTGCGGTCACGTAGTGGCAGGTAGCGCCGATCAACTTCACACCCCGGGCAAACGCCTGGTGGTACGGCCGCGCACCGATGAACGACGGCAAGAAGCTGTGATGAATGTTGATTGCGCGGCCGGCCCAGTGCTCACACAGTGACTCCGGCAGTACCTGCATGAAGCGGGCCAGGACAACGGCATCGGGATCATGGGCGTCGACAAGACTGCGAACCTGCTCGAATGCCGGTCCACGGTCAGCCGGATCCTTGGGAAACGGTACGTAGTGGAAGTCGATTCCGTGGCGTTCGGTGACGCTACGCAGGTCCTCGTGGTTGCCGATGACCGCGCTGATTTCAGCGGGAAGTTCTCCGCCCGCAGCGCGACCGAGCAGATCGTGGAGGCAATGGCCTTCCTTGCTCACCAGGAGCACGATCTTCTTGGGTGCTTCCGAATCGTGCAGCGTCCACTCGGTTTCGGGGCCGATCTCGGCTGCAACAGCGGCGAAACGCTCACGCAGTTCTTCGATGCTGATGTTGATCGACGACGCACGAACCGCCTGACGTGTGAAGAACCATCCGGTGTCTGCGTCAGCGTGATACGCGGCTTCGACGATCCACCCACCCACCTCGGTGAGGAAGGTCGAGATGCGCGCGACGATGCCCGTCGTATCGGGGCAGCCGAGGGAGAGAACGTAGCGTCGATCATCTGTCAACGAGGCAGCGGTCATGAGGCATAGTCTCTCAGGTGTCGCGGTGGCGCTCGACGCGTGGTCATGTGCCAAGCTTTCTTTCATGGCTCAAGCTGCGCTCACTCGTTCCCAGGTTGCCGCGATGGTCGACCACACCCTGCTCAAACCCGAAGCCACAGCTTCCGACGTGAACGCCCTGATCGCCGAGGCACAGGAACTGGGAGTGCTCGCGGTGTGTGTTTCGCCGTCGATGCTGCCGATCCGCGCCGAAGGCTTGGTGACCGCCGCTGTGGTGGGATTTCCGTCCGGCAAACATCATTCATTGGTGAAGGGCGCCGAAGCTCGTTTGGCTGTTGATCAAGGTGCTCGCGAAATCGACATGGTCATCGACATCGGCGCGGCAATCGCCGGCGACTACAACGCGGTGCTGGCCGATATTCTGACCGTGCGCGAAGCCATGGGCGAGACTGCCGTGCTGAAGGTGATTCTCGAAACCGCAGCATTGTCCGATGAAGCGATTGTCGAATGCTGCCGTGCCGCAGTGCATGCGGGTGCAAACTTTGTAAAAACTTCCACCGGCTTCCACCCCGCGGGAGGCGCAACTGTGGAAGCAGTGGCGTTGATGGCCAAGACTGTCGGACCCGCCGTGGGAGTCAAAGCCAGCGGCGGAATCCGTACGACGCAGGCAGCACTCGACATGATCGCTGCCGGAGCCACCCGCCTCGGACTGTCGGGAACCCGCGCTGTGCTGGAAGGCTTGCCCGACTAAGTCAGGATTCCACAGCTGTCGGGGGCGGCCGACGCATTCTGCGTTCCATCGGCGACGGGCATTGCGTAGGCGCCGCCCTCCAGTGAAATCTGGATCGCACTGTCAGTGACGGTGAGCTTGGTGGGCTGCATTCCCAGCGGGTAGGTCTGCAAGCTGTCGGTCAATGTCTGGACAACACCGTCGACCAGATCGGTGGGAAGCCCGAAACCCAGAATCTCGGCGCCCACGGTTTGGACGTCGACAACGCCGTTGGTGACCGTCGGCTTGACCGTCAGCTTGGCGAGACCGGCCGGGCCGACGTCGAAGGACAAGGTTCCGGCCGCAGAATCCGTCGTTACGCCGGTGACCAGGCCGCCGAAAGCCTGCTGCTGCAACGTGCTCAGGATGCCGGCGGACGACCACGTGACATCTGCGCTGGAACTACCGATTGTCCCGCTGTTGCCGGCTGAGGGCTGTAGATCGATGTTGTTGACCTTGGCGTGGACCTGCATTCCGGATGCCGGCCCGAACGACGAATCGTCGCTGTCGATGGTGATGTACGGGACCTTCTTGTCGACTGCCTGAAGCAGTACCGGCTTCCAGCTCAGCCCGACGTCGACCTGAGAGCCGAGTTCGCTCTGAAACTGGTCTGCCATACAAGTCTTGACTTGGTTGCGTACGTACAGTTCGCCGCCGACGAGCGCCGCCACGAGCACAGCGATCACGACGAGCAGGACGATGAGCACACGATTGCGCGGGGGTGCGTTGTTCGCTGCGACAGTCATCTCAGGGATTCTTCCCGACGAGTCTGAATGAACTCTGTGAATACACGTATTTGTTCAATGCTGTGATCCGGAACACAGGCTGACGTAGTCTGGCGGGAAGCGTCGTCGACGGTCTTCGGAGGTAGTCATGGCTCCCGATTACGAAGCACTCGAACGGTTAGCGCTGCGGCAATGCGGATTTGTCGCGACAGATCAGGCATCGGCCTTGGGGCTAACCGCGGGCGACGTGAATTCTCTGCTGAGATCAGGTGCTTGGATCTCGGATTGCCCGGGCCTCTTCCGCTTGGATTCGGTCAGGCGTACAGCACTCGATGATTTCGCAAAGTGGTGTACCTGGTTTGCCGGCCGGGCAACTGTCTCGCATTACAGCGCGGCAGAACTCCATGGACTTAGCCATTTGCAGCCGAGATTCCTCCATTTCTCGACGCAAGTGCCAATCTCGGTTCCGGCTCGGCAATTGGCGCTGCACCGGTGCGTTCTCGCCGAATCCGAGTGCGAGCAGATTGGACCCATTCGTATTACGACACCCGTGCGCACAGTTCTCGATCTCGCTGCGGGTGGGATTTCTCAAGAGTTGCTCGACGAGGTGGTCTCGGACGGTGTTGCCATTGGTCGCCTGGATGCCCGTGAGCTCTATCTGTCCTGCGAGAACGCGGCCATCGACGTTGCCGTGAGGGTCGAGTTGGCGCTGGTAGCCAATCGGTCGCTCTGATCCTGAAGGATTTCGTTCGCTCAGCGATCAAAATGCTTCACGATCAGGATGGGTCAGGCATGGGGCAATATCTACAAATCGGAAAAATGGACGTCCATTTGTGTGTTGTCGAGAGGGAACGTCGTTTTATGTCAGCTAGTTCTGTACGTCGTGTTGTCAGTGGTGTGAGTGCCTTTGCAGTTGCTGCCGGGTTTGCGGTGGTTGGTATGGGTGTTGCGAGTGCGACTCCGGGTGACTCGAAGTGGAGCGGTTACGACTATGACTTCACTCGCACTATTGACAATGTGACACCGGTTGTCGGTGACACGGTCACTGTGACAACCGTGTTCAAGCGCACCAGCGCGGTGGAGTCAAGCCCCCCAGCACCAGTTCGACCGTCGTCGTTGCAGAAAAGCCGGCGGACATCACCGATTCGAAGACAAGCGTTTCGGCAGATGACGGCCAGGTTGGTGTTGCACAGTCCATTTCGGCTCAGATCAATCCCGGCAACGCCGGTGGCAATGTCACGTTCAAGGACGGCGACACGGTCATCGGTACGGCAAAAGTTGACGCCAACGGCAATGCAAGTCTGAACTGGACCCCCACGGTAGCGGGACAGCGCACAGTCACGGCTGAATTCTCCGGCAACGGAAACGTTGCAGCCTCCAACGAGTCGATCTCCGTCCAGGTTGTCCCGGCAGCTAACGGCGGAGGCACCGGCAGCTCGACCGGCTCGCTCGGCAGTCTCGGCAACATCTTCGGTTCCTAGTCCGAAGCAGTACTGACAACGCCCCCGCTTCCGGAAATTCTCCGGAGGCGGGGCGCTGTGCCTATCTGTCAGGAGTTGGGTGCCACTACATGCCAGGGCACCGTCAAGATGCAGTCTCGGAGGCGTCGACGGGCCGGCTGGACCGGAATGCCCTGCGCCCGAAGAATTTCCAGCGCCGCGGCCCATCGATGGCGTGGGCCGAATGACGCGTGGGGGGCAGCTGTCGCCCACGCCCGATCAGCGGCGGTGAGGAGTGCGTGGATCGGCTCGCCCGGTACATTGCGGTGAATAAGGGCCTTGGGCAAGCGTTCTGCAATGTCGGAGGGCTTCTCGATGTCGAAAGGATCCCACGCCAAGGTCAGGGTGAGTGGTCGATGAGCGTCGAGAAGTACCCAGGCGCAACGACGCCCGAGTTCGTCGCACGTCCCGTCGAGGATCAGGCCACCGGGCGCCAGGCCGGATTGAATGTGCGACCACGCCGATTCCACTGCGTCTTCCGGGTATTGGCGCAACACGTTGAAGGCGCGGACAAAAACCGGTGACAGACCGGCCAATTCGAATCCGCCTCGTGCGAAGCTGACCCCGTCGCGGCCGGTCACTACACGGGCCGGATCGATTTCGAGGCCGATCACGCGGCGGTCGCGTCGTACCGCGGTAAGGCGGTCCGCCATCTCGAATGTCGTGTCTGGGCGGGCGCCGTAGCCGAGGTCGACGATCAGTGGATCTGCAGCATGCCGCAGCGCACGGCCCACGGATGTGTTGTGCACGATCCAGCGGTCGCTGCGGCGCAGACGGTTGATGCCGGTTGTTCCACGTGTGATGACACCCTCGAGTTTCGGGGGTGGAGCAGTCTTCACCGCGGGTCAGCGGGCGGCGAGCCAGGTCGCGGTGACCTGAGCTTCCGTACGGAACAGATCGACGAGATTGCTGAGCATCAGCTCTTCCAACTTGCCGCCGAGAAACGGGATGTACACCTTGGCTTCCGAGGACGTCCGCAACGTGCAGCCGGTGTCGGTGCCGAACAGCTCCATGGTTCCGGTGAGGCTTCCCGGCCCGGCGGGAATGGACGCCTCGTACGTTCCGGTGACGATCTCACCGAACACGCCGTACGACTCTCGGCGAGTGATGACGAGATCGTTTCGCATCACGGTCTGCGCGAGATCAGGCAGATCTGCGCGGGGCAGGACATGGTGCAGGACGAGATCGATCCCGGAATCGGTGACCTCGAAATGGTCCACACGATTTTCGGAATGCTTGCGCATCTCCTCGACCCGAGCGTCCCAGTATCCGCGGTCGGTCAGTGCTTCGTAGACCTGTTCCGGGGAGTGCTGGTAGCGGGCGGAGTAGTCGATGCGGCGAGCCATGATCGAAAACGATACCGGCTACCTGCTGTTACAGAAAAAACGTACCCCGCCCGCAACCTGCTATTTGGTGATCCACTCCCGTGTGAAGTTCTGCTCGCCCTCGATCAGACGGAGAATTTCTTCGACGATCGCGCTTTCGATCTTGCCGCCGATGATCGGGATCTTGACCTCGACCTCACCGTCGGCGGTCAACGTGCAACCGGTGGCGTCACCGGTAAGCACCTGAGTGCCCTCGACGCGTACGGGAACGCCGTCGATGTGCGCCGAGAAGGTTCCCGTCGCGATGTCTCCGTTGAGCGGGGCGAGGGTCTCGCTGCGCTTGATGACGACGTCACCCTTGATGAAGTTGGAAACCATGGACGGCAAGTGCTCGGCGGGAATGACCTGAGACATGGTCACGGCGACGGTTTCGTCCCGGACAGTCAGTTCGTCGATGGTTGCGCCGGGGCCTCCGACAGCGGCGATACGGTCACGCCAGTACTGCTCGGACGTCACCGCCTCATGGACCTTTGCGGCAGGGACGGTGTACTTCGATGAATGCTCGATGCGACGGCTCACGATTGTGGAGGCTACCGTTTACCGATGTGTGGGACGTAACCATTGGCCAACGCGTCGCAGATTCCGGCGCTTTCGTGTCCGAGAACATTGACCTGTCGGGATTGACGACGCTTCGAGTCGGCGGACCTGCGAGGCTGCTGGCGGAATGCCCGACGACGGATTCGCTGGTCGACGTCGTGCGTCTGCTCGATCGTGAGCGGGTGCCTTCGCTGATCTTGGCGGGCGGCTCGAATCTGGTGATTTCCGACGACGGATTCGACGGCGTCGTGGTCCGTGTGGCGAACACCACGGTGACTCTCGACACCGACCGCGTGACTGCCGAGGCAGGTGCGGTGTGGGACGAGGTTGTCGGTCAATCCGTAGCCGCAGAATTGGGTGGCCTCGAGGCTCTGTCCGGAATCCCCGGTTCGACGGGGGCGACGCCGGTGCAGAATGTCGGCGCTTACGGCGTCGAGGTCGGATCGCAGTTGCGTCGGGTCCAGTTGCTCGATCGTCGCAGCGGTGAGGTGTCCTGGGTCGAACCCGCTGCACTTCAACTGGGCTACCGCTCGAGTGTCCTGAAACATTCGGAAGCCGCGCTGGTCCTGGCCGTCGAATTCGATACGACCCCGGACGGGCTGAGTGCGCCGTTGGCGTACCGCGAACTGTTCACCGCTCTGGATGCGCAAGAAGGTGACCGTGTGCCTGCGTCCCTGGTCCGTGCAGCTGTTCTGGGCTTGCGTTCGGGTAAGGCGATGGTTCTCGACGCCTACGATCACGACACGTGGAGTGCGGGTTCCTTCTTCACCAATCCGGTTGTCGCCGACGATCAACTTCCGCAGGTGCTGGCAGCGATCAGCAGCAAACTCGGGGACGTGGCAGTTCCGCAGTATCCGGGCGTCGGAGGAACCAAGTTGTCGGCAGGTTGGCTGATCGAGCGCGCCGGATTCTCGAAGGGATATCCGGGGGAGGATGCGCCCGCTCGATTGTCGACGCGTCACACCCTGGCCCTGACCAACCGGGGCCATGCGAAGTGCGCTGACATCGTTTTTCTCGCCCGAACTGTCCGGGACGGAGTCGAGGCTGCATTCGGCGTGCTTCTGGAGCCGGAACCGGTAACCGTGGGTTGCCGGATCTGAGCTGAGCCGGAAAAGCGAATGTAGCCTGTTGAGGTGCATCAGCCAGGTAGTAGGAGAAACCGTCCGCGTCTCGCTGCCTTGGTAGCGCTCTTGCTTGTCGCAATGCTGGGCATCGCGGGCTGCACTATCGGCGGAGCCGCAACTGCCGGCAATGCCGATAGTGCCGAACCGACTGAAAAACCTCCGGTCGCGCACGTTACGTCGACACCCGCCGTCGGCACCCAAGATGTCAGCCCGATCGCGCCGGTATCGGTTGCAGTCACCGGAGGGACTCTGGACGAGGTGTCGCTGAGTTCCTCGGCGGGCAAACCCGTCGCAGGGCAACTGTCCCCGGACAAGACGTCGTTCACCGTCAGCGAGGCTCTCGGCTACGGGGCGACGTATTCGTGGTCGGGCTCGGCAACGGGCACCGACGGAAAAACCGTTCGGGTCGACGGCAGTTTCACGACGCTCACCCCAGCTTCCCGGACTGGTGGCACGCTCAACATCGCCGACGGCCAGGAAGTCGGCATCGCCGCACCCATCACCTTGCAGTTCGACGACACCGTTGTCGACAAAGCGGCAGTGGAGAAGGCTCTGGTCGTCACCACTGTTCCGCCCACTCCCGGTTCGTGGGCCTGGCTGCCCGACGACAACGGCGGATCGCGGGCGCATTGGCGTCCGGCCACCTACTGGGTACCCGGAACAACCGTGCATCTCGACGCCAAGCTCTACGGATTGAACTACGGCGGCGGCGCCTACGGAGACCAAGACCTCACACTCGACTTCACTATCGGTCGAAGCCAGATCGTGAAGGCCAACGCGCCCAGCCATCGCATGCAGGTGGTACGCGACGGCCAGACCATCATGGATATTCCGGTCAGTTACGGCGAGGGAAACGAACCCCGAAACGTCACGCGCAGTGGCATCCACATGGTCACCGAGAAGTACGAAGACTTTCTCATGTCCAACCCGCCGTTCTACGAGAACGTCCGCGAACGCTGGGCAGTCCGTATCTCCAACAACGGTGAGTTCATCCACGCGAACCCCGAAACAACCGGAGTTCAGGGCTCGTCGAACGTCACCAACGGCTGCATCAACCTCTCGATGTCCGACGCCCAGGAGTACTTCGGAACCGCCCTGTACGGCGATCCCGTCGAGGTGACCGGGACGTCGATCGAACTTTCCGCAGCCGATGGCGATATTTACGACTGGGCGATCGATCTCCCCACCTGGAAGTCGATGTCCGCGCTCGCCTGAAGCGTGCATCTAATTCTGCCCGGACGGAACCGTCTAATTCAGCCCTGACGGAACCGTCTAATTCAGCCCTGACGGAACCGTCGCAGTCTTCCGTGCGTCTACTGAAGGTAGATGCCGACGGAATCTGGGGGTGGGGTGAAGCGCTTTCGTACATTCAGGTGTGTGGCAGTCGCAGTGTTTGCTGCCTGTCTCTCCGGCTGTTCCGCTTCGGTGGAAGGCACCCCCACTCGCGCTGCGGGGCAGGCCGGTTTGTTCGATCCGTGTGCCGCGGTCCCCGACGAAGCACTGCGTGCTGCGGGGGTGGATCCGGCGGATGAGTCGAAAGATGTCGAGGGAGTGCAACAACCGGGGTGGGAGACGTGCTCGTGGGACGGCGGCGATTTCTACCTGACCGCATTCTCCACCGACCACACCATTGACGAGTTCTGGCTAAAGCCTGATGTCAGGGATATCGAAAACTTCACCTTGAACGGCCGTGACGCTTTTACGTTTCGCTCCGGACTAGCAAATGAATCGCTTACGTGCGGTGTGGTGCTCGCCGTGCCGCAAGGAATCGTCATGATGACCGTGCTGGTGGACTACGGCCTTGACTATGACATTGATGCCTGTGCTTCGGTGCGGTCCCGGGCGCCGTTCATCGAACCTTATCTCCCACGCTGATCACTTCGATCGACAGAAAGGACTTTTGTGTCTGAAGAAAGTGAAGCATCCACGCTGTGGAACGGGTTTGTGCAAGATTCTGCTTCCGGTGTCTTGATCGTTGATCGTCAGGTCGCAAAAGATTGCTCTGCGGCCTGCACGGTGCTTCTCGATGAGTTGATGGCGATACGTCGCAGCGCCCATACACTCACAACTGAGGATGCCTTTGGCGATCTGCAATCCGGCAAAGATCTTCGAGACAAGTTCAACAACAAGGCAATTGGTGATACTGATTCGCTCACGAGTGTCATGGAGAGTCACATCGACGTTGTCACGTTGATGAAGACGGTATCCGAAAATTCGATCAAATCGTACGAACTTCAGGATGCGGAAAATGCGCATTCTATAGCCGGTACGGACAAATAGGCGAAAACGGGGATTGTCGTGGGGTTTCTAAATATCACTGAGGCATTCCAGAACCTTGTTGTGGGGGCGGCGAATTCGTTTGTATCGACTACTGCAACGCTGCAATCAGCGACAGACGATAGTGAGCGGTTCACGCCCGAAGTGACTGAGGCAGCGAAGTTCGGGCAAGACGAACGCGATGAGGCCTGGCGTGTACGTGACGCCTTGACGCCTCAGGTTTCTACCTTGGAATACAGCGAGCACGCGATCATCGAGGATGATCCGTTCGATGCGATGTCCCACGCTGAGATATTTGAGCGGGTCGGCCGAATGGACCCGGCAACTCTGGACGCTATCGGGCAGTCGTGGACTGTTATTGCAGACCGAACTGCGAATGGGGTCAACCAGTTTCAACACGCGATCAGCACGGCGATCGGTGATGGCTGGCAAGGCAAGGGCGGCTCGGCGGCCTTGGCGGCGGTTCTTGCGTATTCCGACAACGGAAATCAACTGAAAACGCGGGTTCAGTTGATTTCCAACAAGGTCAGCGAAGCTCGAATCGCCCTCGACGAGGTCAAACGGTCGATACCTGAACCCGATGGAGCCAGCTGGTTCGAGGGGTTGATCAGTGCAATCCCCGGTGCAACGCGGAATCAAGCGCAGCACGAAGCCGAGGAAGCAGAACGGCGAGCCAGGCAGGTGATGAAGGACGTTTACCTGCCGAATATGAGGCGAGCCGACGACCAAGTGCCGATTCTCCCGGCGGCGTTCAATCCGATCACCGGAGACGGAGGAGTCGGCGGATATCCGGGTAGCGGATCCGGCGGCTCGGGTGGGGGAGCGAATGCGTATTCGCTACCTACCGGAAAGGCCGAAAACGGAGACTTCCGCGAACCGGGTGGGTCGGGGCAGGGAGATGGCGGGTCGGGACAAGATGCTGCGGCGCAGAGATATTCGGATGGAGCGCTCGCCGGTGGTCGGGCAGCTGCGGGTGGAGACGCATTTGAAGGTGCACCGCAAGATGATTCGAATGTCGGTGGAAATTCTGGGGACACTGATCGCGCGGGTGCCGTGAATCCGGATGGTCCAGCCGGGACAACAGCAGCGTCTGCCGGCAGTCCGAACCTGCTCGCCGGCGCAAATCCAGCGGGCATTAGCGGTACGCCACATTCGAACGCCTTCGGTGCGGGCGTCGGGGCATCTCCACCGGCCGGCGCAGGGTCAGGTTCACCGGGCGGTTCCGGGTGGGGCGCCGGTGGTGGTGCTCTCGGATCCGGAGGCGGTGGGGGCGCTCTTGCGGGAGGCGGACGCGTCGCAGTCGGCGGACTGGGCAGCAACGGAAGCGGGGGCGGTGGAGTTGGCGGTAGCGGGGGCAGCAACGCCAACGGACGGAGTCCGGCAATGGGCGGCATGGGCGGAATGGCCGCTGGGCGAGGTCAAGGCAAAGATGACGATGACACCCACCAGACACCCGGCTACTTGATCAACCTCGACAACGGAAACACGTTGATCGGCGATCTGCCCATGGTCACACCGTCGGTTCTCGGCCAATGAGTCTGTCGCAGTGGCAATTCAGTGGACTCGAGTTTCAACTGCTCTGGGACGCGGTGGGTCGAGACAGGCTTCCGCATCCACTGAGGTTTCATCCACACGCAGAGACAATGACGGATCTTACGCAGCAGCGACAACATGCAAGTGAACGTCTCATCGCCGTGTTGGACGAGCGTTTGCACCGAGCTCTCGAAGCTCTTGTGGAACCGAATGTGCGAGTGGAGGTGTGCGGACTGACCGGGCAGGATGTGACGCGAGCTCATGGCGTTGTAGTCGGCGGCATCGGAGTGCTGGCAGTTCAATTGCCGGGTCGGCAGATCGATATCGGTTCGGACGTGACGTTGTCTGTGGGGCGGGCGTCCGAACTGCCACGGATGATCGTGGGCGCACTCCCTCAGTGCGCTGCGGGAACCGGGCGTTGGATCTCGGTGAGACAACCGAGCAACCTTCCCGGCCACCGGATAATGAATAGTGCGGGTGATCCACGGGTGGCCGAAGAACTGAAGCGATTCTTCGGCCGCCCGAGAACGTCGGTCGGCGAAATTGCTACCTATCCTGGGATTGCTGTCGATGCTCGTCCCACCGACGACGGGATTGCTTTTCACTGGTGTGACTACGCCGCGGACGGCAGATACATCGTGGAAAACGGTGAAACGATCAGTGCCCGAGCAGCTTCGGGCGCCGACATTGTGGAGCAGATATCGAGCGGCATCGCTGAGGTGGCGAGGAGAGTCGTGCCGGCTAGGTGGTAGTGCGGTGGAAGCGTCCGGCACCCGCCTGATCGCGGGGCCGAACCACAATCTGATCCAAGTTCACGTGTGACGGACGCGCCGCGACAAACCCGATGATGTCGGCGATGTCCTGCGCGAGCAGCGGCGTGATGCCTTCGTACACCTTGTCGGCTTTCTCCTGGTCGCCTTCGAACCGGACCAGGGAGAACTCGGTCTCGACGGCGCCGGGAGCAATCTCGGTCAAACGAACCGGCTTGCCCAGTAGTTCGCCGCGCAAGGTCCGGTGCAGTACTGCCTGAGCGTGCTTCGCGGTGGTGTATCCCGAACCGTTGTCATACGCCTCCAGCGCAGCGATCGACGTGATGGTGACTATCAGTCCGTCGCCGGATTCGATCAGCTTGGGCAGCAATGCCTTTGTGACGCGCAGTGTGCCCAGCACGTTTGTTTCCCACATCCAGCGCCAGTCGTCGAGATCTGCGTCCATGACCGTTGCGAGTCCCTTGGCGCCGCCCGCATTGTTGACCAGGACGTCCACCCTCGGCAGGACCGCGGCAAAAGCGTCGACGGAATCCTCGTCGGTGACGTCGAGTTCGAGGGCGGTACCGCCGATCTCTTCGGCGATCTTTTCCAGACGATCGAGGCGACGAGCCCCGATCACGACATGAAATCCCGCAGCAGCGAGCGTGCGGGCAGTGGCCTCGCCGATTCCGGAACTAGCTCCGGTGACAACAGCGACACGGGCATCGGAAGAAAGGGTCATGACGCAATCGTAGAGCTAGTCGGACGCATACTCTGCCTCTCGTTCGATGGATTCGATGTGACGAGCCGGAACCCGGACGGCACCGGGGGTGTAGGTGACGGCCCGTAGTGCGCCGCTGTATCGGAAGGCGCCACGGCGGGTCCGCAGGTCCCAGGACACCGGGCCGCGTGCATCGACACCAACCGAGATTCCGGTCCACGGAGCCATACCGACAAGTTGTACCTGCTCTCTCAGTTGACCGGCAAAGATACCGTCGACGCTCACGGCGAGATTCCAGCGCAATCGCGGTGCGACGGTCACCGCGACGTCGATACGGGTGCTTCCTACGGCGAGCGGGCCGGTGTCGGCGATCCGGTAGGCGCCGAACGCGTTGTAGCCGAGATGTAGGTGGCCGTCTTCCACATACAGGATGTATCCACCCTGCGGATCGCCGTGAGCGACCAGGACTCCGGCGTCGCCGTCTTGATATCCGTCGAGTTCGACGGTGATGTCGAAGTTGCGGAAGCTGATGAGGCGGGACGAGCGATAGCGTTCGAGGGTCGGTGTGCCCGCCAGGATTCGTACCGGATGCGAGAGTGCGGACTCTTCCGGTCTGCGGACAGCTCCGACGCCGTTGCCCAACAACGGAAAGACGGTGTTGGCCCAGGCCGAGTTGTCCCAGGCGTCGGAGAGTTCGCGGACCTTGCCGGGGAACCGCGCGGCGAGGTCCGCGAGCTCGGTAGGGTCGGCGGTGACGTCGAAAAGCTGCCAGTTCGGCTCGTCGATGTTTTCGGGAGCGAGCGCCAGAAGTTTCCAGCCATCCTTGTAATGCCCACGGCTGCCGGTCATTTCGGTGTACTGCTCGGTGTGCGTACTCGCTGCGACGGGTGACCGCAGAATGTCAGCGGCGGAGACGCCGTCGAACTCTTTGGCAGGCAATCCGTTACGCACGCTCGGCACCTCGATTCCGGCGAGGTCGAGGAGGGTCGGGGCAAGGTCGGTGACGTAGGCGAACTGATTCCGAATGCCGTTGTCGTCGGAAGGTGTGTCGAGTCCGGCCGGCCAGGACAAAACAAAGGGCACTCGGACGCCCCCGGCAAACGACTGGCCCTTGTAGAACCGGAACGGGGTGTTGGATGTCTGGCCCCACCCGCGCGGATAGTGGACGCCCAATTGAGGGCCACCGATCAACGACTCGTCGTGGGGGACGTCGCCGACCCAGTCGGGATCTTGGACGTGAGCGAATTGTGCGAAGTAGCTTCGAGTTCCGTCGGACCCACCCTCGGCGGTGCCGCCGTTGTCGGAGGTGAAGACGATGATGGTGTTATCCAATTCGCCGAGTTCTTCGAGGGTTTCGACGATGCGGCCGACGCTCTGGTCTACCGAATCCACCATCCCGGCATAGACCTCCATGTAGCGGGCGAATCGTGACTGTTGCTCGGATGTCAGTGAATCCCATTCGGGCACATCGAAACCGGGTTCGGAATTGCGCGGCGCTTGCTTGGTTCCTTCGGGGAAGAGCCCGGCCGCGAGTTGAGCGGCAAAGCGGGACTGTCGAATTCGGTCCCAGCCCTCGTTGTAGCGGCCACGGTACTTGGCCTGGTCTTCGGGCTTGGCCTGCAACGGTCCGTGCATGGCGACGTGAGCGAAATAGAGGAAGAACGGTTTCTCGGCGTCGTGCGCTCGGAGGTCTTTGATGTAGCTGACAGCCTTGTCGGTCAGATCGTCTGTGAGGTAGTAGTTCTCGGGGTATTCATCGACATCGACTACGGAGTTGTCGGAGATCAGCTGGTTGGGGTGGTAGAACGAGTTGAGGCCTTCCAGTGATCCGTAGTAGCGGTCGAATCCGCGCTGCGTCGGCCAGGAATCGCGGCTGCGGCCGGGCGCGAGGTTGGCATCGCGTACCAGGTGCCACTTCCCGACAGCGTAAGTCGCATAGCCGGATTCGCGGAGAATCTCGGGAAGGGTCAGGATGTCGTCGCCCAGTTCGAGTCGTAGGCCCGGATACCCGGGATCCGCATTGGCAACAAATCCATATCCCGCTCGGTGCGGATTGATTCCGGTCAACAATGCCGCGCGAGAAGGGGAGCACAAAGGTGTCGTGTGATAGTTGGTGAGCCGAACTCCTTGTGCTGCAAGCCGGTCCAGGGTGGGGGTTTCGATCTCCGATCCGAAGGGGCCGATATCGCTGTAACCCATGTCGTCGATCAAGATGACAACGATGTTGGGGGACTTCGGATGAAGTGTCGGTGTGTGCGGCCAGGACGGTGTGGAGTCGACCGCGGTTCGGCCTACCCGGCCGCCGAACCCTTCGTAGCCGCGTGAATGTGGTGGGGGAGTGGAATCTCTGCCGGTCATGGATGCACTCAAACACGCTTGATTCAGCCCGGCCAGAGTTGCAGTCACTGTGATCGCTAGCGCACCCGGTTTGTGAAAACAGAGGAAGCTGCTATTTTTGGACCTATGTCGACCGACCAGCCTGCCGCTTTGCGGGTCACCTATGTGACCGCTGCGTTGGGGTCGCGTCTGCCGCTGGCACGCGAACTGTGTTGTTGCCGCCGTTCTTTCTGCAGCTAATTTCTGCGCCTTTTTGTCCGTCATTTTCCTTCTATCAGCATAAATGCTGGTTGTTGACGGCCTGAGATGTGCGCTAACTTCCGCCTTCTGCAAGGGACAGCCATGTCGACCCCCACACTTTCCGCCGTTCACCTTCGACCACGAACCATTCTTTCCGGACCCCGGCCTCAGGTTGTTGCGCCTGAACTGCGCATAGCCGACGGTCCTGCGGCAACGGTCCTGCGTATTGCTCGACTCCGCGGGCCGATCTCACGGGACATCGCGACCAAGGCCTCGGGGTTGAGCATTGCGACAGTCAATCGGCAGGTCACCAGTCTGCTCGAACTTGGAGTGGTTCGGGAACGTGCCGACTTGACGACTGCGGGCGCGATCGGACGTCCCAAGGTTCCCTTCGAGGTGAACCACGAGCCGTATCTGACCATCGGGATCCATATCGGTGCTGCGGTCACCAGCATCATCGCGAGTGACATTCGTGGCCGGGTGCTCGGTGCCGTTGAAATCCCCACTCCGACCACCAATTCTTCTGTTGCACTTGCCACTATCGCTCGATCGGCAAAGTCGTTCGCCTCGCGGTGGCACAAGCGTCGGCCGCTCGCCGTGGGAGTCGCGATCGGTGGCCGAGTTGACTCCGCCACCGGAGTGGTCGATCACCCCCGGCTGGGGTGGAAGGGTGCGAAGGTCGGCTCGGTCATCGGCGCGGGCTTGGGCCTACCGGTTTCTGTTGCCGCGCATGTCGAGGCCATGGCTGCATCAGAGTTGCTGCTGAGCGCCGACCGCGCCGAGGTTCCCGCCGCCGGCACCACTGCCCTGTACTTCTATGCGCGCGAAACAACAGGAATTGCTATCACTTTCGAAGGACGCGTACACACACCGTCCAGCGGGCCCGGTTCGATAGCCCACCTCCCGACGGGTTCGTCTGCTCAGTGCATCTGCGGTTCGGTGGGCTGCTTGGAAGCCACTATCAGCGATCGAGCCGTTGTCACCGAGGCACTTTCGAGGGGTGTGGTTATCCAGGGCAGTGAACGGGTTACCATCGCGGACGTGTACGCGGCAGCATCAGCCGGTTCGGTTCCAGCGCATGAGTTATTGGTCGAACGCGCCCGAGTGCTCGGACGAACCGTGGCACTCCTGCGTGACCTGTTCAATCCGGATCGTGTGATCCTGGGCGGCCAGGCCTTTACCGATTACGCGGCCGGAGCGCCGTACGTCGCCGAAGCATTTTCGTCCGCATCGTCATTGGAGCGCAAGGATATTCGCATCACCGGTTTCGGTAATCGGGTCCAGGAATATGCGTCGACGGTGGTGTCGTTGAGTTCACTGTTCGCAGATCCGGCGGCGGCTATGCGTCGGGCGGCGGTTATCTGAGCAGGCTAGGTTCAGAGTTCCGGTCGATCGAGGACCCGCAACCAGGTTCCGTCGGACTGGCGGCGCGCCACCTGAGTGCGTCCGCCGGTGCCGTCGGCAGGTTTTGTGGAAGTGAGTGCGAGGTCTCCGCTGATGACCGTCGGTAGCGACTCCTCGACGGTGAATACCGGTGCAGCTGTAAGCATCTGCGAGATCACTTCGCGGATGGCGGTACGTCCGATTGTGCGGGAACCCGGTGGGAAGGCTAGTACCGCGTCTTCCTCGTAGAGTCCGGCCACGGCGTCCGCGTCGCCGGCGTTGGCGTACTCGACAAACAGGCGGGCAAGGGCTTCGGGGGTCTTTGCTGTCGTGGTCATCTCTCCATCGTGCTGGGCGCGCAGCGATAAGTCCAAGATCTAGTTTGTCTGGTAGCTAGAATTATTTGTTATGGAACTGAGGCAGCTCGAGTACTTCGTCACGGTGGTCGAGGAAGCGAACTTCACGCGCGCAGCCGAGAGATTGCACGTGGCTCAACCAGGCGTGAGTGCGCAGATCAAGCGGTTGGAGCGTGAACTCGGCCAGGAACTACTCGACCGCAGCGGTCGGACCGTATCCATGACCGAGGCAGGACGTGCGGTGCTGCCTCATGCCCTCGCCGCCCTCGCTTCTGTTCAAAGCGCCCGCGACGTCGTGGACGCCTTGACCGGGTTGGTTCGGGGATCGGTTTCTGTCGGAATGGTGACTGCATGCGCCTCGACTGATCTGACAGACCTGTTGAGTCGGCTGCACCAGAAATATCCGGGCTTGGATATCTCTCTGTCGGAAGATGATTCGCGCAACCTTCTGGCCGGTGTGTTGGACGGAACCTTCGACATCGCAGTGATCGGCATAGCCGGAGATCTACCCGAAGGTCTCGAGTCCCGCGTGATCACGGATGAACGACTGGTGGCCGGTGTTGCCGCGAATCATGAACTTGCACAGTCATCCAGCCTGTCATTTACGGAACTCGAAACCCGGCCGGTGATTTGCCTGCCGAAGGGGACTGGGATCAGAACGTGCCTCGATGCTGCCTGCGACGCAGTTGGTGTGACACCAACTGTTTCACTCGAAGCGAGCAATTTGGGGATCATCGTCTCACTTGCCGCACAAGGTCTGGGATTGGCAGTGCTTCCCGAATCTGCGGTGGGGCAATTGCATCGAATAGATCTCGAGCCCGAAGCGCGCTCGCGACTGGAGTTGGTGTGGTGCGTTGTCGGCGGTAAGAACCCTGCGGCGTCGGCGCTTATCAATCTGGCGCGAGACGCTGCCGAACCTGTCCGGCAAACAGAGGACAGACAACGGTGATGTGACGTTTCATACTCGAATCGGGGCCCGGTCTGTGGCTCGAAATCGAAGAGGAGCATATGTGATGCGAACTGTGAACAAAATGGTTGTCGGGGCACTTTCGCTGGGGATCGCATTGTCCGCGGGTATTGGATCCGCAAGCGCGAGCGGGACTAATCAACTCGACGCTGCATCGCCGCGCAACAACACCGTTACCTTCACATTCACGAACACTGCTCGAGATGTCACTAGCTGTACGGCGTACGGAAATGGCGTTGTCTACTTCCAGACGGACAATGTTCGAATCGCTCCGGAGAGCACCGTGAAGGTGACGATGGCTGACGTTCCGGCTGGAAACTACTCGATCGGCTGGAGCTGTAGATCCTTTGCGCAGGAAAAGCATTACGTGACTGTGGCCGGCACGGCGACGCCGTCGGCCAACCCGCACGTCGTACCCAATGACGCATTGCCCACTGCGAACCTGTCGGCAAGTATGCCTTCGTTCATCACGATGTTCGGTTCGTAATTTCGTCCGTGAGTGCTCATCGATCTGGCGCGAGTTGCTCCCGCCGAGTGACTTCGGCCTGGGCCCGTTCCAGACCGCCGTGCTCCAAGGCAGCGAGGTGTGACGTATCGGTCCAGACCAGGGCGCCGTACTTACGCACCGTCACCGTCATGGTTCCGCCGAGATGCTCGAGGGCTCCGGGAATATTGCGGCGTTCCGCGGGCAGTGGAACCGGAAGGATATGGGCGGCCGACAGGGGAGCGCTGCCTTCGATCTCGACACTCCAGATGCGATTGTGCCCACGCAGTGACCAGCGGTCGTCGGAGACAACGGCATCGACCGGTGACGTGACCGGGTTGCCGAGTCGGAACACAGTCCCGTCGGGTAGCGCGACGACAACTGCTGTGACTTCGGTATGGAATGGTCCGGCGCTGATCTGCCCTCCGGCGAAGGCGACACAGGCGGTGGGATCGGCGAATCCCTGGGCTTGACCCCACCACCAGGATTCGGGGAAACCGCCTTTGCCCCAATTTTTCTCGCCATACACCTGCGCTCCGGTGAGATCCCACACTTGACCGTCCAAGACGGCGCTGCCCTCGGCGCGGCCACCGAGAAGCCACGGGTGCCAATACTGATTGAGAGCGGGAACGGACTGGAAGTAGCTCGAACCACCGAAGCGTCGACGGGGCCAGAATCGCGGCTCGGTGATCCGCACATCCAGCTGCGCGTTCCCGAAGTCTGCTTGGACATGATCTGCGCTGCCGCGAAAAGCGTTGTCCGCGTAAGCGCCCAGCGTGTCGGAATCTGCTTCTCCGCTGGGATGCTCGACTGCGCACAGGAATCCGCCGGGATGCGCTCCGACGCCGAGCGTCGACCAGTGGCCGTCGGAGGCCCGATTGATTCCGGCCAGTGCGATTACGACGCGGTTGCTCTCGGGCAGCGTGAAACGCCAGAAATAGCCCTCCATCGCAACGTCATGTGAAGCAAGGAGATTGCCGTACGGCACGGTGGCGCCGGAGGATCGGTACCCGGGAATGTTCACGGCCCCATCACAGCCTGTGATGCGGTGACCTGGGCGACCAGGCGTCCCTCGTCGTCACGAAGTTCCGTCACCACGGCAATGGTGCTGCGGCCCGCATGGAGTGGCCGGGCGGTCGCGGTGACAGTGCCCTTACGGACGCCACGGGTGAAGACGGTCGAAGAACTGGTCGTGGACGTACTGGCACCGGCTGGCAAGTTCAGGAATGCACAGACGGCGCCGACGCTGTCTGCCAGCGTCATCAAGGCGCCGCCGTGCATTCCGTTGCC
>NZ_JASHKR010000186.1 GCF_030056815.1 Rhodococcus sp. IEGM 1379 | reverse complement strand
ATCGGAGCTTCGAGCGTCTTCGTCAATTACGACGGGGTGAACAAGAGCCGTACTGTTGTGGGGTCGCACGTCCGGACCGGATCGGACACCATGTTCATCGCGCCGGTTCGAGTAGGTGACGGTGCCTACACCGGCGCCGGCACGGTACTGAAATTCGACGTTCCGCCAGGGGCTCTCGCAGTCTCGGGTGGGCAGCAACGCAATATCGAGGGTTGGGTCGAGAAGAAACGTCCCGGTACTCCTGCAGCCGTTGCAGCAGCTGCAACGGCTTCGGAATCAGAGCGCACAGATCAGCAAGTACAAAAGGATGGCATGAACCAGTGACCGCGAATTGGATCGACAACCAGAAGAACTTGATGTTGTTCTCGGGTCGAGCGCATCCCGAATTGGCTGAGCAGGTGGCAAAGGAACTCGATATCCGTGTCACCCCGCAGACCGCACGTGATTTCGCGAACGGTGAGATCTTTGTTCGCTTCGAAGAGTCGGTTCGCGGCTCCGACGCGTTTGTCCTGCAGAGCCATCCGGCGCCACTGAACACGTGGGTCATGGAGCAGCTCATCATGATCGACGCTCTCAAGCGTGGATCCGCCAAGCGCATCACCGCAGTTCTGCCGTTCTACCCGTACGCCCGTCAGGACAAGAAGCACCGCGGCCGCGAGCCGATCTCCGCTCGCCTCATCGCCGATCTGCTCAAGACCGCCGGCGCCGACCGCATCATCACGGTCGATCTGCACACCGACCAGATCCAGGGCTTCTTCGACGGCCCCGTTGATCACATGCATGCACAGGGCCAACTCGCCCAGTACGTGAAAGCGAACTACGGCACCGACAACATCTGCGTCGTCTCCCCGGACGCCGGCCGCGTCAAGGTTGCCGAGAAGTGGGCCGATGCGTTCGACGGCGCTCCGCTGGCGTTCGTGCACAAGACCCGCGACCCTCTGGTCCCCAACCAGGTGAAGTCCAACCGCGTGGTCGGCGACGTCAACGGCCTCACCTGCGTGC
>NZ_JASHKR010000031.1 GCF_030056815.1 Rhodococcus sp. IEGM 1379 | reverse complement strand
ATGTGACGTGCACGGCGACTGCTGATGTTGCGGGCGTGTTCAGTTGCGACATCGTGACCGGTGCTGCCGGTACGTTGAGTGTGACTGCTGTTGCTGCGAATGCTGTTGGTTCCGGTGCTGCTTCGGCTCCGGTCACTCTGACGGTCTCTGATCCGGCTCCGCTGGATGTGGATACCACTCTGGCACTGACTGTTCCGGCTGCTGCGACGACGGATGTGGCTGTTGATCTGACGGCGACGGTGACTCCGGCTAATGCTGTGGGCAGTGTTCAGTTCCGTGATGGTGGTTCCAACATCGGTGGGCCGGTTGCGGTTTCCGGTGGTACGGCGACGTTGAGTCATGCGTTCAATGTTGCGGGTTCGCATTCGGTGACTGCGGTTTTCGTGCCGGCGGCAGGGTTTGTGGGTTCGTCGGCTTCGGCTCAGACGGTGACGGTTTCTGATGCAGTGGTAGTCGACACGACGTCGACGACGGTGCTCAGTGTTGCCGGTGAAGCGAAGGTCGGTGTAGCACTGGATCTTTCTGCTGCTGTTGCCGGTCAGCCTTCGGGTGATCCGGCTCCGTCGGGTGGCACGGTTGACTTCAAGGTCAACGGCAACAGTGTCGGCTCTGCTCCGGTGGTCAATGGTGCGGCGACGTTGTCGTACACGTTCACTGCACCCGGTTCGGCGACTGTGACTGCTGTGTACAGCGGTGCCGGTACGTTGGCGGGTTCGACGTCGAATGAGGCTTCGGTCAATGTGACTGTTGAAACGCCGATCGATGCGGATTCGACGACGACGTTGACGGTTCCGGCTTCGGGTGTTGTGGGTACTGCTGTGCAGTTGAAGGCGAATGTGTCGCCGTTGGGCAGTGTGGGTACGGTGCAGTTCTTCGAGGGCACTGTGCCTTTGGGTGCTGCAGTGAGTGTGGTCGATGGTGTTGCTGTTCTTGATCACGTCTTTACGACAACGGGTAGTCACACGGTCACTGCAGTGTTCAGTGGTGGTTTGGGTGTGGCGACGTCGATCTCGACTCCGTCGACGGTCGATATCACCGCTGTGGACGACGGAACCGGTGGAACGGGCTCGGGTTCAGGTTCGCTGGGTTCCTTGGGAAACATCTTCGGTTCGTAACAGGTAGCTGGTAGAACAAAGCGGGGCTGGAAGGTCTGATGACCTTCCAGCCCCGCTTTTGTCTATCCTGGGATCAGAGCTTGCGTGTTCGCAGTTCGTGACCCCGCGAGGTCTTGCAGTTGCCGGTTTCGAGATCCCACTGCCAGCCGTGCAGGTTGCACGTGAGGTTATTGCCTTCCACCACACCGAATTTGGTGAGATCAGCCTTGAGATGCGGGCAACGACGCTGAATTTCGTAGCCACCCACCTCGATGGATGCGGTGTCGTCGTGCGCTTCGGAGAACCAACCGTCGGCGTAGACGATGCGCTCGTCGGTGAGGCACTTGAAAAACGTGTACAGGAACTCGTTGTAGCCGCCCACGCGCCAAGCCTGGAAGCGAGTGGAGAGGAAGATGGTGTTGACCCAGTCGGGTTCGTCGTCGCGCAGGACTGTACGGACCAACTCGGGGGCGATGCGGAATCCGTAGCGGTACTTGCCTTCACCCTCGATGGGCGCACGGACGATTCGCTTCGGGAAGTCGAGAACCACTGTCTCGTCGCCCATGACGAGACCGACCGGGTAGCCGATGCCGTCGCAGATGACGTCGGACTGCGCCATGATCGGCTCGAACTTCGCCTGCAAGGGGCCCAAAAGGGGCTCGCCTTCGGCTGATGCCCACGTAGCTTTTTCGGCTGCGATGACAGGCGCCATCTTCTTTGCCATGTTCTCGATGTACTCGGCCTTGTTCGAGAAGATAGCGTCTACGTCGGCATCCGGAATCGGATGGGACAGAACAGCTTCGGATCCGTGAATGTCCACAACCGAGCCGGGGATCATCAAGAGCCCGCCGTTGTTGCCGTGGATTCGCATCTGCTCGAGGAACACGATCTGGTCGGGGAAGATGTTGCCTTCGTCGCCGTGATCGTCGTTGAGGCTGCGCAAAGCGTCGTCAAGGAAGACCGGCGGGCCGGCCGACGGAACCACCCAGGTGGCGTCGACCTGCTCGATATAGCTACGGCAGCGGTCCATGCCACGCTGACGCTTCTGCTTACCGAAGTTGCGCTTGGTGCCGGTGGGGATGTCGTAGACCATCGGGTACCAGATGGCGCCCGAGTACTGCAGAAGGTGGATGTCGATCTTGCCGAACTGCTCGCCGAGCACATCCATGTCGACGGGACGAGCGTCGTTCATGTTGAAACAAGTGGTCTCGCCGTCGGAAATCACGATGCCGGAGTCGCCGATCGGGCCGTCGGCCGGGGCGCGCAACGCGATGATCATGATCTCCAGTTCACCCGCCTGGAGCGGAGCCTGCGGAGCGACCTGAATGCCGGCACCTGAGATGGTGTGCTTGACGGAGTCTTCGGTTTCGAAGAACTTGTGGAAGCCGAGCTTCTCGAGCTCACGCTTGAGGTCCGGCACCGGATAGTCCGGCAACAGGACGGTGGCGTCCTTGTTGACGTGCTTGCTCAGGGTCTCCGGATCGAAATGATCCTTGTGCAGATGCGACACGTAGAGGTAATCGCAATTGCCGATGGCATCCCAGTCCAACTCCGTGTTGTCGGGGAACGGGAACCACGACGCGAAATAGGCGGGGTTGACCCACGGATCGCACAGGATTGATCCTGCAGTGGTCGAGATGTGAAATCCGGCGTGACCGACGCTGGTGACCTGCACTGGTATGCCTCCTGAAAGAGCTGAGCGACGCTACCAGCGTAGGCCCTCCGTGGAGGGTCCTCGATCAAGCAACCCCTGAGCACTGCAAATAAACCGACGTCACCGCTGAAAACGCCCACCCGGACGGTGGGTCAGATCACGGGTTGACGGCTAGGCTGGGGACCCGTGGACCCCGTATACAGAACAGTCATCGGCATCGCCCGTACCGTCTTCGCGTTCGAAGGCCTGAAGTTCTCGGTCCAGGGTGATCGAAACATTCCAGCATCCGGTGGTGCGGTGATCGCCATCAACCACACCGGATACATGGACTTCACGTATGCGGGTCTGCCGGCACGCACCCCCAAGCGCTACATCCGGTTCATGGCCAAGAAGGAAGTTTTCGACAACAAGATTTCCGGCCCGATCATGCGCTCACTCAAGCACATCCCGGTGGATCGCGGCGCCGGTGCCGATTCCTACAAGGCCGCCGTCGACTTCTTGAAGCGCGGCGAACTGGTGGGTGTGTACCCGGAGGCGACGATCAGCCGTAGCTTCGAGATCAAGGAATTCAAGTCCGGTGCCGCTCGCATGGCCATCGAGGCCGGTGTTCCGATCATCCCAGTCGCGATCTGGGGTGCGCAGCGCGTCTGGACCAAGGGGTTCCCGAAGCGATTGGGACGCACCAACACTCCGATCTCGATCGTTGTCGGCGAGCCGATCGCACCGTTCGAGCCTGCCAGTGAATTGACCGCTAAGCTGCGCTCGACGATGCAGGAACTGCTGCTCGAAGCGCAGAAGGGCTACCAGCACCCGGCCGGCGAATATTGGGTACCGGCGCGACTCGGCGGCAGCGCACCCACCCTCGAACAGGCCGACAAGATGGACGCCGAAGAAGCCGAGGCAAAAGCGAAAGCACGCGAGGCACGTAAGTCGGCATGACGATCTGATGGCCGTCGAACCCGTCTACAGCGCAGTTGAGGGCATTGCGCGTGTCCTCTGCCGCCTTCAGGGTTTGGCGGTCACCCGCACGGGACTCGAGAACATTCCGCATACGGGTGGTGCGGTAGTGGCGATCAATCACACGAGCTATCTCGATTTTGTCCAGGCAGCACTCGCGGTGGGTGAAACTAAGCGCAAGCTTCGGTTGATGGCAAAAACGGAGCTGGCCGACAACAAGATTCTCGGTTTCCTTATGCGCGGTTGCGGTGTCATCGAAGTGGATCGGTCCGCGGGTGCCGAGGCCTTCCGGGTCGGCGTCGACGCCCTACGTCGTGGCGAGTTGGTGGGTGTGTACCCGGAGGCGACGATCAGCCGAAGCTTCGAGATCAAGGAATTCAAGTCCGGTGCCGCCCGCATGGCCATCGAAGCGGGCGTTTCGATCATCCCGGTGATTGTCTGGGGCGCCCAGCGGCTCGTCACCAAAGGTGGGCCGAAGAATTTGGGCCGCAACAAGTTTCCGATATCCGTCGAAGTAGGCTCCGCGATCGAACCCGTCGAACCGGCCGATGCCCTCAGTGAGATCCTGCGCATCGAGATGGACGCAATTTTGCGCCACGTCCAGGAAGGCTTCGTTCATGAACCGGGTGCGTATTGGGTGCCGCATCGACTCGGGGGAGGGGCGCCGGCGCCCGAGGAAGCCGCCGCTATCGACGCGCAGGAACGTGCCAAGAGGGCGCACTGAGCGCGCGAAGTGAGCGCACTGAGCGCACCGCTGTCGTACCTGACAGGCACAATGGCGGGGTGAGCCCAGACCGTCAGATCAGCCCAGACCGTCCAACCATGGTCGCGACCGATGTCGACGGCACCCTCATCAACGACGACGAGCTGGTCAGTGCCCGTACTCGCGAGGTCATTCACGCCGTCGTGGAATCGGGAACACCGTTCGTGCTGGCGACCGGGCGCCCACCGCGCTGGATTTCGCCGGTAGTCGAAAGTTTGGGCTACGCGCCGTTGTCCGTCTGCGCCAACGGCGCCGTCGTCTACGACAGTTACACGGACCGCGTGCTCAGCGCCGCAACACTCTCGGTCGAGGCTCTGGTCGAACTCTCGGAGTTGGCGCTCCACGCGCTTCCCGGTGCCGGCCTGGCAGCTGAACGAGTGGGCGCCAGTGCACACGACGCCGCAACACCGCAGTTCGTCAGCTCACCCGACTACGAACATGCCTGGCTCAACCCCGACAACACCGAGATGTCCGAGGATGATGTCCTGGCCGCGCCCGCCGTCAAATTGCTGATCCGTCGGCCAGGCATGACCAGCACCGCAATGTACGACGCCTTGGCCCCGCACGTCGGGATTCTTGCCGACATGACGTTTTCCACAGAAAACGGTCTGATCGAGCTCTCGGCACCGGGTGTCACGAAGGCGTCGGGCCTGGTGAGCGCGGCCGAGCAGTTCGGGTTCGATCTCTCCGGGCTGGTTGCGTTCGGTGACATGCCCAACGACATTCCGATGCTTGCACTGGCAGATCTCGGCGTCGCGATGGGCAACGCGCACGCCGATGCCAAGGCCGCAGCCGACGAAGTCACCGACACCAATTCACGCGACGGGGTAGCAAAAGTCCTCGGGCGCTGGTGGTTGTAATACACACCAGCGCCCGAGGGTGAATCTAGCTTCGAAACTGTTAGCCGACAGCCTTCATGATCTGGGTGACGATGCCCGTGATCTGGTTGAAGATCAGGGAACCGTTCTCGAAGTCGCTACGGAATCCGTCCGGAATCAAGTACTCGTCCGATATGGGGAGTCCGAGAACACCGGAGTCGGATCCGAAGCTCTGCCAAGCCTTGAAGATCTCACCGAGGACGGTGTACACGCCCCCGTTGGGGGAGGTGTAGATAGCGCCGTTCTGGAACAACGCTCCCAGATTGCCGAACTTCGCCTGCAGTTCGCCCGTGATCGCCTCACCGAGACGACCTAGGTCGCCACCCTCGGCGATCCACTTCTGAACCAGCGGCGAACTGTCGGTCATCTTGATGACCTGGTTGACCAGGTCACTGACGGAACCGGTGCCACCGGCGACGGTATCGGCGGGAGTCTGAGGCTTGGGGTTCGGATTAGGGTTCGGATTGGGGTTCGGCACGTTCGGGCTGGGGTTGCTGGGGCCGGCCCCGTTTGCGGCTGCTGCTGCGATCTGACGAATTTCACCCATGTGGGAGTACGCCGCATTGCCCGGGCACTCGGTGTATCCGACGTCGCGGTGCGCGAAGATGATCGGGAGCGTCACGGCCGTTCCCTGCGAATACTTGGTGTACTCGGTGCCTTCGGAGTACATGACGGTGGTGCCCAGCGGATTGAGGCCGGCCTTCTTGAGCTTCCATCCGAGGAACTGGCCAACCGAGTTCAGCATTGCCTGCGAAGGCTGCACGTTGGAGTAGTCGCCCATCATCGCGATGCCGGTGGTGTTCTCGTTGAAGCCGCCGGCGTGAGCGCCCTGAACCGGCCTGTCGAGTCCGCCTGCGCGGCCTTCGAAAATTTGACCGTACTTGTCGACGAGGACGTTGTATCCGACGTCGCACCAGCCCAGCGTCTGTGCGTGGTAGGCGTAGATGCCGCGGACGATCCCGGCTGATTCGGCCTTGGAGTAGTTGTTGTTACCGGCGGTATGGTGCACGGTTGCGCCGCCGAGACCGTCGTCGTATGTCGGATTCTGGCAACGCTTGGACTCATCTGCGCCCCACTGCGCGCGGGTGATCACTGCGGGTCCGCCAGTGGCGATCGGTGCGGCAACTGTCTGCAGATTGGCGTCAGCCCCACGAGCGCTCGGATCGATCAGCACAGCGGTGACAGCGTCGGCGGCGGTCTCGACCTGGTGGAGCGGCTTGGATACCGATGCCGGGGTGTAACCGAGTTCGCCCTCAGCAACAGGAGCTTCCGCAACTGGAGCTTCCGCAACAGGTGCGGCTGCGGGTGCCAGTTCTGCGACCGGTGCCGGTGCGCTCGGCGGCGTCAGAATCTGGATGGCCTTGGTAAGCCCGACATAGACGGGTTCAGTAGCGCTGCCGCTGTTCGTGGCCTGGTCAGAGCTTGCGGAATCAATGGCGTCGGGTGTGAACCACGGACCCCAGATGCCGTCTTCGGACAGGGCGCGGACCTTGGACTTCGCCGAGTCGACCGTGTCGGAGGTCAACGCAACCATGCTGAAAGGAGTGTCGCGAGTCAGTTGCTTGACAACGGCTCCGGGTACTTCTTCGCTCTGAACAGGGGTTTCGGTGACGGCGCCGGGGACTGCGGGAGCCGGGAGCAGTTCCGTCGGAATCGTGATTCCGGGGGGAAGCTGGAGATCCTTGGGGATCAGGCTCTTGAGATCGCCCAGGTTGATGTCGGGCAGATCGAGGCCGGTCAGCTCCTTGATCGGAATGATGATGTCCGGAACCGACGCGAGGAGTATCTCCGAGATTTGGGTGGGGGCCACCACGGATGACGATTCGTTTGCCGAACGGACATCGGGCGTGGAGTCGGTGAGGCCGTATACCGCAAACGGACTTGCGACAGCCAGTACGGCTACGGCCCCAAGTACGAATGAGGTCTTAGGACGACGGTGTGGCAAGGGGTTACTCCTCGGTTGTAGTTACTTACGAGCGAATTTCAGGGCCGGTTACGGCCTCGAGTGGAATTGACCCGAACCGGATCCGAGCAGGTCGGAGGCCGTGTTTCGCGGATCAACGCCGTCTTTCGGACGCATATGTCTGCAACTCGTGATGCTGATGTGACTCGTGTGACTGGTGTTGCTAAGTCCGGGCACTCTTGCAACACTAGTCACACAAGTCCATAACGCTCAACCTTAGGGTGAGACTTTACTCAATTGTTGTGGACTGGACCACGTGCGGAGACCCGACTTCGCAACCCCGTGAGTCCGGCGGTGATCAGGAGAGCGTCGATGGCGAAGAGCGAAAGAAGCGGAACTGCAGGTAAGACGCCTGGTGGGCGCTACTTTTTGGTGGGAGGACCCGGTCGACGCCGCTCGGTCATGCGTATCTCGGTGCTGGGACTGGTTCCCGCCCTCGCTCTGGGAATCGCCGTCGGCGGAATCGGGGCGTTCCAAGTCGACGAACCGTCGATCGTGCCCGCAGTCTCCGCCGACACTCAATTCACCCTGTCCGGTCATGGCAACGGGCACGGCCGCGGGATGGGGCAGTGGGGGGCCTACGGTTACGCCAAAAACCAAGGATGGTCCGGCGAGCGAATTCTCAGCCACTATTACGGCGGCACTGTCCTCGACACCATGCCGGCCGCTCAGATGAGTGTGCGACTCACCGCTCAGGACAACGCGACGCTCGACGTCTATTCCGCTGCCGGGATGGTCGTGAACGGGCAGCGCACTGCTCCGGGGGAAGCTGCGCACCTGACGGCTTTGCCGGGCGGCGGCGCAAATGTGGTTGTCACCAGTGGGTGTGGCGGCGGAGTTGTCTGGGAAGCGGTCACGGATCATCCGTGGGTGGATCCGATCGACTTGTCTCCGGATCGGCCTGCCGATCAGTTCTTGACGTTGTGCGACAACAACTCTCCGTATCGGGGTGCGCTCGGAGTTGTGCTCGACGACGGATCCGCGCGGACCGTGAATCTACTCGACATGGAGGATTACCTTCTCGGTGTCGTTCCGGTCGAGGCCAAGGCCGATTGGGCTGACAGTGGCGGAGCGGAGGCATTGCGGGCGCAGGCTGTAGCAGCACGTTCGTACGCTGCCGTCGAACATCGAAGCTCCTACGCAGATACCTGCGACACGCAGGACTGTCAGGTGTACGGCGGTGCGGGCAAGGAGGATCCTCGAACCACGGAGGCTGTGCGCACCACCAGCGGAGCTGTACTTTCGCGTGACGGCCAGATTGTGGCTACCGAATTCTCTTCATCCACAGGCGGTTACAGTTCCGGCGGCGAGTTCCCCGCAGTTGCCGACGAAGGTGACACCATCTCTCCCAATCACGATTGGACGCAGACGTTGACTGCGGGAGAGATTGCGGAAGCATTCGGAGTCGGTGAATTGAAGTCTCTGAGGGTCGTCTCCCGGAATGGGTTGGGGACCGGCGGAGGTCGCGTGAGCGCAATCGAAGTGGTGGGCACAAACGCCACTGTCGGTGTGACGGGAGCACAGGCAAGGGTGAAACTAGGGCTGAAATCCGACTGGTTCACTATCGGTAACGACGTCGATATGGTAACGCCTAAGGCTCCGGAATCTGTAGTGCCGGAAGCTAATTCGCCAATTTCACAAGCGTCCGGTACGGTTGGCGAGACGCAGATCGATGCTAAGTATCGCGAGTTCGGGGGGGCCTCCGGTTCCCTCGGCGCTCCGGCCGGACCGGAGATGCAGTTACCGTCCGAGGCCGGTACCTTCCGCGTTTACGAGAATGGGACCATCATCTGGACAAAGGTTTTGGGTGCGCAGGTAGTAGATGCCAACGTGCTTCGCGAGTGGATACCGACGGGCGAAAGCTAGGGGAAGGTCGGTCGGTAGCACCTCGCACGAAACGGCTCTGAAGGGTTCCACCGCAATCCGGTGGGACCCTTCAGGTCGTTCAGCAGCCGGCTCAGGTGGTGGGGGCATCACCGAGAAGGCGATACTCGAGCCACAGTTCGGCCCGCTCGGTGGGCGAGCCGAGGTCGAGCCCGAGAAGAACCTCGATACGAGAAAGTCTGCTGCGCAATGTATGTCGATGGACGTTCAAGGCCGTCGCCGTAGTGTCATTGGCTCCGTTGTGGGCCAGCCACATTGCCAAGGTCCGATACAACTCGCTACCGCCCTTCGCTTCGAGAAGGGGACGTAAGTGGGCTGCCGCGAAGGCCGTCGACCGATCTTGGTCGAGGAACGCTGACAAGCCGCTCTCCGAAAGTTCCGCGAACCGCATCGAGCGCAGGTTACGTGAACTTGCTTCGGCCGCCGCCTGCGCCGCTTGCCTTCTGGCCCGTGACAGATCCTCCCACCACAAAACGTCCGAAACGCCGACGGTTACGTCGACCTCTTCGATGCGCGCGAGGATTCGTCCACTGTCCGTCGCCGACACGACCACGGTCAGCGCATCGTCGGTAATCCCGAAAGCGAGATCGCGGCTGAGGCCGTCGAGCAGTGAGACGGACACGCTTTCCAGCAGTCCGCTGCTCCCGGCAACATGGAAGACCTGGAACGGCTCGACCGGAAAACCTCCCCACAGTTCCCCGGAAATGTCGCGGGCCAGGGTGTTCTGCCCTTCGAAGAGTTGATGCATCGCGACTGAACGCAGTTGGTTCATCGTCAACTGGGCGTCACGTGCCCGGGTGGTCATCAGTGTCAGCAGTGACGATGCGGCGATGACGATGCCCTGGTTCAAGGACCCGACCGCGCCTGGACATCCCGCGACGAGATATCCCATCAACTTGCCGGTCGACGTCAACAGTGGATGCGAAATCACGTCCTCGTTGTCGCTCGTGAGAAAACTGACCTCCATGGGCCGAGCCTGGCGTTCGGACGCGGTGCGTTCCACTCCGCTGATCGCCGGGCCGTGCGATACCTCGACCATGTGGCCGGCGCTGTCGAGCAACCCGGCCCAGCCGCCGATCAATTCCGCGACGCGGCGTACCACGGCGCGCGTCCCGTTGACCGTCAGCGCAGCTTGCAGTAGCCGCCGCAGGCTTTGGTAGTTGTTTCGGAGTTGCTTCATGTCGTCGTCGGATTGGGCCCGCGACACGGCCTTGGTGATGGCGATGAACGGAGTCTGCAGTGGGACTTCGATCAACGGGATGTCGAAATGCGAGGTCGCGTCGATCAGAGTTCGCGGTACTTCTTCGTAGTGCAGGCCAGTTCCGAATCCAATTCCAGCAATTCCGGCGGCGACCAGAGTTCGAACGAATCGGGTCGTTTGTGCCGCCGTCGTGGGGAGCGACAGCCCCGTGAGAAGTAGTAATTCACCGCCGTCCAGGAAGGGCGTCGGATCTTGCAATTCGGAGGCATGTGCCCAGGTCAGCGGGCGATTTAATTGATCGTGCCCGGTCAGCACGCGTAGTCTGAACAACTCGGTGTCGCACAGCTGACGGATGGTGATCGGCATGCGTACAGTCTGCCACCCAAATTCGCCGCTTTGTAGTGCCTGCAATCACGTTTGTACAAAGTGGAGCCTTCCTGGAAGTGGCTCGAGGTTCGACACTGGCTACCGCAAAGTACCGATTCACCTCGAAGTACCCATCCAGATCCAGAAGGAGCCCTGATGTCCAGCACCGACCAGCCCGCGCTTCAGCACACGCTGAAGCAGCGGCATCTGTCGATGATCGCCATTGCAGGTGTCATCGGTGCCGGACTCTTCGTCGGCTCCGGCGTCGCGATCAAGGAAACCGGCCCCGGTGTCCTGATCTCGTACACCCTCGCCGGAGTGGTCGTCATCCTCGTGATGCGCATGCTCGGCGAGATGGCGTCAGCGTCCCCGGAAACCGGATCGTTCTCGTCCTACGCGGACAAAGCCATCGGCCGCTGGGCCGGCTTCTCCATCGGTTGGCTGTACGCCTGGTTCTGGATCATCGTCCTCGGAATCGAGGCAACCGCGGGCGCACTGATCATGAACCGCTGGGTGCCGGGCGTTCCGCAGTGGACCTGGGCGCTGATCCTGATGATCGTGCTGACGTTGACCAACATCATCTCGGTCAAGGCCTTCGGTGAGTTCGAATTCTGGTTCGCGTCCATCAAGGTCGTCGCCATCATCGCGTTCCTCGCAATGGGCATCCTCGCGATCCTCGGCCTCATGCCTGGCGTCGAAGCACCCGGAATGAGCAACCTGACCGGACACGGCGGATTCCTGCCGAACGGCACAGGAGCCATGCTCGCCGCGGTCCTTGTGGTGGTGTTCTCCTTCTTCGGAGCCGAAATTGCGACCATCGCCGCCGGTGAATCGGCCAATCCGCTGCAAGCTGTGCGCGCAGCAGTCAAGTCGGTCGTCTGGCGAATCCTCATCTTCTACATCGGCTCGATCGCCGTTGTCGTCACGCTTCTGCCCTGGGACAGCGCTTCCGTCGCACTCAGCCCGTACGTCGCCGTCATGGACTCGTTCGGCATCCCCGGAGCCGGCAACATCATGGACGTCGTCGTCCTGACGTCCGTACTGTCCTGCCTCAACTCCGGCCTGTACACCGCGAGCCGCATGATCTTCTCGCTCGCCGGCCGCGGCGACGCCCCCAAGGCGCTCAGGCGCATCGAGAAGACCGGCGTCCCCATGCGCGCAGTCTTCGTCTCGACCATCGTCGGCTTCCTGACAGTCGGCATGAACTACCTGTCCCCGGACAAGGTCTTCCTCTTCCTGGTCAACTCGTCCGGTGCGATCGCACTCTTCGTCTGGCTCGTCATCTCCGTTTCCCAGCTCCGGACCCGTCGCAAGCTCGAAGCTGAGGGCGTGGAACTGGAATTGAAGATGTGGCTCTTCCCGTACCTGACCTACGCCACGATCGTGGCAATCGTCGGTCTCTGCATCGGCATGATGACTCTCGAATCCACACGCAGCCAGATGATCGTTTCGCTTGCTCTCGCGGCGATCCTGGTGGGAATCGGTCTGTACCGCTATCGAAACGACGACAAGAAGACTGTCGAACTCGAGGGTGAGTCCGCAGCCACGTCCTGAACGATCGTCCTCATCTGCGAAATACTTCTTTTGTCCTAGTATCGGCGACGGACAGAGAATCGCGCTTCGCGCTCAGCAGATGAGGACAACCCATGACTACTCCCGAACCGATCGTCATCGTCGACGGGGCTCGTACCCCCGTAGGTAGCTTCGGCGGCGTCTTCAAAGACGTCCCCGCACACGAGCTGGGCGCCACCGCAGCGAAAGCTGCACTGAACCGCGCCGGAGTTGCCGCCGAGGACATCGACGAGGTCGTCATGGGCTGCATCGGCCAGGTCGGCCCCGACGCCTACAACGCACGCCGCGTCGGCATCGCTGCCGGTCTGCCCGAGAACGTTCCCGCCTACACCGTCAACCGCCTCTGCGGCAGTGGCCTGCAGGCCGTCTGGTCTGCCGCTCAGCAGATGCGCTGGGGCAGCGCCGCCGTCACCCTCGCGGGCGGCGACGAGAGCATGTCCCGCATGCCCTTCTACGATTTTGCGGCCCGCTCCGGTTACAAGCTGGGCGACCGCAGCCTCGTCGACGGCACCGTCGCGATGCTCACCGACCCGTTCAGCAACGCCCACATGGGCCGCACTGCCGAAGCCGTCGCCCGCAAGTACGGCGTCAGCCGTGAGCAGCAGGACGAATTTGCCGTCGAATCACAGCGTCGCGCAGCCACTGCCGCCGCGAAGGCCGCCTTCGCCGAGGAAATCACTCCCGTCGAAACCGGTGGCCGACGCTCAGTCACCGTCACCGAGGACGAGCACCCCAAGCCCGGCACCACGATGGAAACCCTCGCGAAACTGCGCCCCGCATTCGAAGAAGGCGGATCCGTCACCGCCGGCAACGCGTCGGGAATCAACGACGGCGCCGGCGTATTGGTACTCGCCACCGGCACTGCCGCTGCCGAGCGCGGACTGACCGGACTGGTCACCCTCGAAGCCGTCACGACTGCAGCCATGGACCCGGCTCTGATGGGTTACGCACCCGTCCTGGCCCTGAAGAAGCTGTTCGAGCAGACCGGACTGAGCCCGGCCGACATCGGAATCGCCGAGGTCAACGAAGCCTTCGCCTCGCAGGCCATCGCCGTCATCCGTGACGCCGGCCTCGACCCGGAGAAGACCAACCCGTACGGCGGAGCTATCGCGCTCGGCCACCCCGTCGGCGCCACCGGCGCCATCCTGACCCTGCGCGCGGCACGCGACATGGTTCGCAACGACCTCGAATACGGCATCGTCACTATGTGCATCGGCGGCGGCCAGGCACTCGCAGCACTGCTGAAGCGAGTCTGATCATGGCGACCAAGCGCAAGCCGTCGTGGTACGACGACGAGATCACCGCTGTGGCCGAACTGGCCCGCGGATTCTTCGATCGTGAACTGATTGCCAAGCGCGAGCAGTGGGACGCGCAGCATCGCGTCGACCGCTCCGTGTGGCTCGAAGCCGGCAAGCTCGGACTCCTGTGCTGCTCCATCCCCGAGGAATACGGCGGGGGCGGTGGAACATTCGCGCACGACCTCGCGATCTTCGAGGCGCAGGGATACTGCGGCGACTACGCGCTTGGTAACTCCGTACACAGCGGAATCGTCGCCCACTACGTCCTCGAGTACGGCAACGAGGAGCAGAAACAGGCGTGGCTGCCGGGCATGGCGACGGGCGAGATCCTGGGCGCCATCGGCATGACCGAGCCCGGCACCGGTTCCGACCTCAAAGCCATCACGACCTCGGCCATCCGGGACGGCGACCACTACGTGGTGAACGGGTCCAAGACCTTCATCACCAACGGTGGCAGTGCCGACATGATCGTCCTCGCCGTGAAGACCGATCCCAAGGCCGGTGCCAAGGGCGTCTCACTCCTGATCGTCGACCTGCGTGACTGCGAAGGCTTTGCCGTCGGCCGAGTCCTGGACAAGGTCGGCCAGCACGGAGCCGACACGTCGGAACTTTCCTTCACCGACGTACGCGTTCCCGTCTCGAATCTCCTGGGCGAGTCCGAGGGCCTCGGCTTCGGACAGTTGATGGCGCAGTTGGTGCAGGAACGCCTCATCATCGGCGCGCAGGCCATCGGCACCATGGAACGCGCAGTCGAAGAGACGGTGGCCTACACGAAGGCGCGACAAGCGTTCGGGCACAGCCTCTTCGAGTTCCAGAACACGGCCTTCGAGTTGGCTGAATGCCAGACCATTACCCGCACCTGCCGTGTTTTCCTCGACAGTTGCATCGAGGATCACCTCAAGGGTGAACTGGACGGTTCCGACGCCGCGATGGTCAAGTACTGGCTCACCGAGCAGCAGTGCGCCATCGTCGACCGGTGCGTTCAGCTCTACGGCGGCTACGGATACATGCGTGAATACCCGATCGCGCGCATGTACGAGGACTCCCGCGTGCAGAAGATCTACGCCGGTGCCAACGAAGTGATGAAGGGCATCATCGCGAAGAGCTTGTAGCAACTCGCAGAACGGCAAAAGTAGGTCCGGCCAGTTCTATGCCGGGCCTACTTTTTGCTCGCACCTAGAATGGGTCGATGACCGCGATCGAGGCGACCCCTCCCAGCCGACTTCTATCCGGCCGGATCGGATACGGCCTGGTCAAAGCGGCACTACGAGTGCGACAGTCGTATGCAGACGCGTTATCGGAAGTCGGATTGCTTCCCAACCACCACGCCATTCTGAGCACGCTCCATGAGCTCGGACCTTGTCATCAGAAAGAACTCGCGTCGCGCGTCGTGGTTGATCCCGGCGATATCGTCGCCTATCTCGACACCTTGCAAGAGTCGGAATACGTTGTGCGTGAACGTGATCGAGCCGATAGGCGTCGACAGGTAGTCACTGTGACCGACGCTGGTATCGAGAAATTGCGCGAGGGAGACGCGGCGCTCGACGCGCTGGAAGCAATAATTTTCGGGGAGTTGACGGAGCAGGACCGCCAGTCGCTGACGGAATGGCTGGCCAAGCTCATGCGCCCGTCGGAGTGATCTCCACGGGCTTGACGATTCCGGGTATCCGGGAGCGTGTGTTCGCCGGGCGCTTGTGGCCCCAGTAACTCGGTTGGTTGTAGGTACGCGCCACCCAGCTCAGGTCGTCGATCGTGAGGCCGCCGTATCCGTACTCGATCTGAAGCCCCGACGGGCTTCCGATGTATGTCGACGTCATCAGATCGTTGGTGTGGCGCCCGAGTGTCTGCATTGTTTCCGTGTTGTGGGCATCGAGTAGGTCGATCAGTCGTCCCAGATCATCGAATTGCTCGACCTCGAGCATGAGGTGGTTGAACCCCACATGACCTGGGAATTCATGCAAAGCCAGCGAGTGGTGCCGGCCGTTGACGTGGTAGAACCGCACGGTGAAGCGATCATCGGTGATCCGATCGGACAGGCGGAATCCGAGAACGTCGGCGTAGAACTGGTTGGCCAGTTCGATGTCGGGAACCTGTAGGACGATGTGGCCGAGGCCTTGATCTCCGGTCACGAAGCCGCCGCGCATTGCCCGTCCGGGTGTGAATGACAAGGGTGTCGCAGCCTTGCCCCACGACAATTCGTGGCGGATTCCCCAGGGATCGGTGAACCACACCAACTCGGCAACTTGTCGCTCCCTCAGTAGCTCGGAATCGCCGGACTGTACGGTGACGCCGCTTCGGGTGAGGTGATCGGCGAAGGATCGAAGATCAGTTTCATTCGCCATTCCCCAACCGGCATAAAGGAATTCGTCCTCCATGCCAGGGTGTATCGCGATTCGGTAGTTGATGTCGTCGACTGCAAGTCGGATTGAGCCGTCGGAGCCGTCGGAGGCGAGCTTGCCGCCCAGGAGTTCCGTTCCGTACGTCCTCCATTCTTCCGCCCTCGGTGATGCGATGCCGATGTACGACAGTTCCTGGATCACAGTTGCGCTCCCTGAGTAGGTCGGATGAATCCGGGTTCAGGACCATGTAAACAGAGATGCCAATTATTGGCAAGACAATGATTGGCAATCCAACTAATAATGGAGCCTGGACGTACCCGACCCGACCTCGGTTCCGCGGCATGCATGGCGGTGGGTGTGATCACGACTGCTAATACACCCCCCGCCTCGCAGGTCCGATACCCTGGTTCATCGTGACCGCTGCAAATTCTGAGACCGCCCCTGCCCAGTACGACCTCATCGTCGTCGGTTCGGGATTCTTCGGGCTGACCATCGCCGAGCGTGCCGCTACCCAACTGGGCAAGCGCGTGCTGGTGCTGGACCGCCGTCACCACCTGGGGGGTAACGCGTACTCCGAGGCGGAACCGGAGACGGGCATCGAGATCCACAAGTACGGTGCTCACCTGTTCCACACCTCCAACAAGAAGGTCTGGGACTACGTCACCCAGTTCACGGCGTTCACGAACTACCAGCACCGCGTCTTCGCGCTGCACAAGGGCCAGGCCTACCAGTTCCCCATGGGCCTCGGTCTGGTCTCGCAGTTCTTCGGCCGCTACTTCACGCCCGAAGAGGCGCGCGCGCTCATCGCCGAGCAGTCCAGCGAGATCGACGCCAAGGATGCATCCAACCTCGAGGAAAAGGCGATCTCCCTGATTGGACGCCCCCTCTACGAGGCGTTTGTACGCGACTACACGGCCAAGCAGTGGCAGACGGATCCCACCGAACTGCCCGCAGCCAACATCAGTCGCCTGCCGGTTCGCTACAACTTCGACAACCGCTACTTCAGCGACACCTACGAGGGTCTGCCGGTCGACGGTTACACCGCGTGGCTCGAGAACATGGTCACCGACCCGAAGATCGAGATCCGCCTCGACACGGACTACTTCGACGTCCGCGACGAACTGCGCAGCGCAAACCCCGACGCGCCCGTCATCTACACCGGCCCGCTGGACCGCTACTTCGACTACTCCGAAGGTGAACTGGGCTGGCGCACGCTCGACTTCGAGACCGAAGTTCTGCCCGTCGGCGACTTCCAGGGCACCCCGGTCATGAACTACAACGACGCGGACGTTCCGTTCACCCGCATCCACGAGTTCCGTCACTTCCATCCGGAACGTGAGTACCCGGCGGACAAGACTGTGATCATGCGCGAGTTCTCCCGCTTCGCGGAGTCCACGGACGAGCCGTACTACCCGATCAACACGCCCGAGGATCGCGACAAGGTCACCGCGTACCGCTCGCGTGCCAAGAAGGAAACTGCCGACAACAAGGTGCTGTTCGGCGGCCGCCTGGGCACCTACCAGTACCTGGACATGCACATGGCCATCGCCAGCGCGCTGACCATGTTCGAGAACACCCTGCGTCCGCATCTGGAATCGGGTGCGGAATTGGCAGGGGAGAGCGAATGAACGCACGTCATCTACTAGAGGACGCCGACAGTAAATCCGGAGATGAGGTGAGCTACCTCGGTAAGTCCTTGCTTCAGCGGATCATCCTGCCGCGGGCCGGCGAACCCCTCGATGTCCGCACCCTGTACTTGGAGGAGTCCTGGAGCAACAGTCGCCGGGCGCACTCCACCTCGCGCACGTCGGTCGCCCTCGGCGCCGAGACCGAGGTTTCGTTTGCCACGTACTTCAACGCATTCCCCGCCAGCTACTGGCGACGCTGGTCCATCCTGAAATCGGTGGTCCTGCGTCTTGAACTGTCCGGTCACGGGCGCGTCGACATCTACCGCTCCAAGGCTGATTCCTCGCGAATTCATGTGGAGGGCAAGGAATTTGCCGACGGCGACTCCGCTCTGGAATTCGACGTCGATCTCGCCCCCTTCGAAGACGGTGGCTGGATCTGGTTCGATATCACCACCGACTCGGCCGTCGTTGTCGAGAGTGGCGGCTGGTATGCCCCCATCGAAGCTCCCGGCGAAGCGACTGTCGCCGTTGGCATTCCGACATTCAACCGCCCGACAGACGCCGTGAAAGCGCTTGCCGCACTGGCATCCGATCCGCTGGTGTCCAGTGTGATCAAGGCCGTCATCATGCCGGACCAGGGCACCCGCAAGGTTCGTGACGAGCCCGGATTTACGGAAGCCGCTGCGGCGCTCGGTGATCGGCTTGCTATCCACGATCAGCCAAACCTCGGTGGATCCGGCGGATACAGCCGAATCATGTACGAAGCGCTCAAGAACACTTCGTGCCAGCACATTCTGTTCATGGACGACGACATCGAGATCGAACCCGACTCGATCCTGCGTGCCCTGTCCTTCTCGCGCTTCGCGAAATCGCCGATGCTCGTCGGTGGACAGATGCTCAACCTGCAGGAACGTAGCCACCTCCACGTGATGGGTGAAGTGGTCAACCGCGGCATCTTCATGTGGACGGCCGCCCCGAACGTCGAATACGACCACGACTTCTCCACGAAGCCGCTGCGCGAATCGAAGCTCCTGCACCGTCGCATCGACGTCGACTTCAACGGCTGGTGGATGTGCATGATCCCGCGCCAGGTTGCCGAAGAAATCAAGCAGCCCCTCCCTCTCTTCATCAAGTGGGACGACTGCGAATACGGTTTGCGCGCAAAGAAAGCCGGCTACCCGACCGTCACACTTCCGGGTGCCGCGATCTGGCACATGGCCTGGAGTGACAAGGACGACGCCATCGACTGGCAGGCGTACTTCCACCTCCGTAACCGTCTCGTCGTTGCCGCACTTCACATGCCCGGCAACGGCCGCGGCCTCGTGATCAACACGGTGAAGGCAACTCTCAAGCACTTGCTGTGCCTCGAGTACTCCACCGTCGCAATCCAGAACAAGGCAATCGAGGACTTCCTCGCCGGCCCCGAACACGTCGCGAACATGCTGCCGACCGCACTCGGGGAGGTCCACGCCCAGCGCAAGGAATTCTCCGACGCCGTCGTACTGCCGTCGTCGACCTCGCTGCCACTGCCTTCGGGTGCCGACGTCGGCGATGTGAGCTTGCCGCTCACCACCGTCGCGAAGGTGACCCGTGTTCTGCGGGCTGCCGTCCACAACGTGAAGCCGGCCAAGCCGCAGCACCTCGAACGGCCGCAGCTCAACGTGCCGACCATCGACGCCCGCTGGTTCCTGCTCTCGCAGGTCGACGGCGTCACCGTCACCACCGCTGACGGCCGCGGAGTCGTCTTCCGCAAGCGCAACCCGAAGCAGGCACTCGAACTGCTCAAGGAAGCCACCCGGTTGCGCCGCGAACTCGCTGCTCGGTTCCCCGAACTCAAGAAGCAGTACCAGGACGCCGTTCCTTCACTGACCAGCACGGAAAGGTGGGAACGTGTCTTCGGCATCTCCTGAAGTCAAGATTCTGGCCGGAATTCAGTCCACAGTCGGACAGATTCCGGGAGCAGTCAAGGTTGCCCGCGGGATGTCGCACTTCGGTGAGCACTCCCTCGGCTGGATCGCGATCGCTGCCGTCGGCGCTGCCGTGGACAAACCCCGTCGACGCGAATGGGCCGGCGCAGCCGTCGGTGCTTTCGGCGCGCACGCTGCGTCCGTCGTCATCAAGCGTGTCGTTCGGCGTAAGCGCCCGTCCGATCCGTCGGTGCAGGTCAACGTCGCGGTGCCGAGCAAGCTGAGCTTCCCGTCCTCGCACGCAACCTCGACCGCGGCGGCGGCTGTCTTGATCGGTCGCCTCACCGGGCTACCCTTACCGGCGTTGCTGGTGCCCCCGATGATGCTCTCGCGTCTGGTTCTGGGAGTTCATTACCCGACCGACGTGCTCGCCGGTGCGGCACTGGGCGCCGCATCCGCGGCAGTAGTGCGCAAGGTCGAACAGAAATTTGGAGAAAAATGAGCGAGGAAGCGGCCACTGTCAGCGGACCCCCTAAGTCCCTGCCCGCCGGCATCGTCAAGGCGCTCCGCCCACGCCAGTGGGTCAAGAACGTTCTTGTACTGGCAGCGCCCATCGCGGCCGGTACAGCCACCGAGACCGACGTGCTGCTGCCCGTCGCTTTGGCATTCGTCGTGTTCTGCATGGCAGCATCGGGCATCTACCTGGTGAACGACGCGATGGACGTCGAAGCAGATCGCGCGCACCCGACCAAGCGTTTCCGTCCCATCGCGGCCGGAGTTCTGCCTGTCAACATCGCCTACGCGATGGCACTGGTACTGCTGACCGGTTCGATTGCGCTGTCATTCCTGGCCAATTGGCAGCTCGCCGTGGTCATGGGCATTTACATCGCTGTTCAGCTCGCCTACTGCTTCGGCTTGAAGCATCAGGCCGTCATCGATATCTGCATCGTGTCGTCCGGATTCCTGCTGCGGGCTATTGCCGGCGGCGTGGCAGCCGGGATCGAACTTTCGCAATGGTTCCTGCTCATGATGGCATTCGGTTCGCTCTTCATGGCAGCCGGAAAGCGGTACGCCGAACTGAAACTGGCTGAACGTACGGGTGCCAAGATTCGCAAGTCGCTCGAGAGCTACACCATGACCTACCTGCGGTTCGTGTGGACGATGGCAGCAACGGCGTTGGTGCTCTGCTACGGCTTGTGGGCCTTCCAGCAGGACGCGTTCAAGGGCACCAACTGGTACGCCATCTCGATGGTTCCGTTTGTTGTCGCCGTGCTTCGTTACGCGGTGGACGTCGACGGCGGAGAAGCCGGTGAGCCTGAGGAAATCGCGCTCGGAGACCGGGTGCTGCAATTCCTCGCAATTGCGTGGATCGGAGTAGTGGGTGTCGCTGTTTACCTCGTCTGAGTCGGCAACCAATGCCGACCCGGTCGCCGACAACGTGGCACCGCGCACCACCTCGAGCCGAGTATTCCTCGGCGGGGTGGTGCTTGCTGCTGTCCTCATGTTCTGGGGAGCGTGGGAGCGTCGGTGGATTGCCGACGACGGACTCATCGTCCTGCGAACGGTGCGCAACCTGCTCGCGGGCAACGGGCCCGTCTTCAATGCGGGGGAGCGAGTCGAAGCGAACACGAGTACCGCCTGGACGTACATCGTCTACGCGTTCGGTTGGCTGACGCAGATCCGCCTCGAATATGTT
The DNA here is from genome assembly GCF_030056815.1 of Rhodococcus sp. IEGM 1379. Classification (GTDB taxonomy): domain Bacteria; phylum Actinomycetota; class Actinomycetes; order Mycobacteriales; family Mycobacteriaceae; genus Rhodococcus_F. Next base: position 32,606 of record NZ_JASHKR010000031.1, on the reverse strand, counting down.
GTTCTGACAATCGCATTGGTGCTCTCGACCGCTGCCGTCGTCCTGGCAATGCTCGGAACCGGCCGCCTCTACCGCGGAATGCGACCCACCACCGGTGGAACGATTCTGCTGGTTCCCGCCGGAGTGCTCGTCTACATCGCAGTCCCGCCCGCCCGAGATTTTGCGACGTCCGGACTCGAGACCTGCCTGGTGATTTTCTGGATCGCCCTGCTGTGGCTGCTCCTGGTGCGGTGGGCGACAGTATCTGTTCCGTCGACATCGTCGATTCTGGTTCTTTCGTTTGTCGCCGGACTCGGACCCCTGGTGCGCCCGGAGATGGCGATTCCCGGGGCGCTCGCGCTGATGATGATCGTCGCGTCGGCGTCTCTGACGTGGAAAGTCCGCGCGATGATCGTGGTTGTCGCGGGATTGACTCCGGTTGCGTATCAAATCTGGCGGATGGGCTACTACGGGCTTCCGTACCCCAACACCGCGGTGTCGAAAGACGCCGGTGGCGCCAAGTGGTCACAGGGCTTCGCGTACCTGTGGAACCTCGTCGGACCGTATCTTCTGTGGCTGCCGCTGCTGTTCCTGTTGGTCGGCGCGCTGCTCTTTGCCTTGTCGGGCCGAACCGGGCGCAAGCCTGAAGCATCTGAAGCCGCTCACGGCTCTACGGGGTCGCGGTGGGTTCGGTTGCAGGCGTGGTTGCGCACTCCGCGCGCCGTCGTCACCTTCATGCTCGGTAGCGGCCTGATCCTGGGCGTCTACTCGCTCCGCGTCGGCGGCGACTTCATGCACGGACGCGTTCTGCTTCCCGTGCTGTTCTGCCTGCTTGTTCCGGTGGCCGTCATTCCGCTGCGGGTTCCGGCTCGCGCGGCATTTGGACGCAACCGGGACAGTGCATTGTTCGGGATCTCGGCGGTGCTGTGGGTCGGGACCGTCGTGTGGGCCTTCTTCGCGGCCAATACGACGGGTATGCCCGAAGGATCCGTCGTCGGACGCTCGGGCATCGTCGACGAGCGCGCGTTCTACGCCCTCAATACCGGCCACGCGCATCCGATCCGGGCCGAGGACTACCTCGACTACCCGCGGATGCGAGCGATGGTCGAAACCATCGCAGCGACGCCCGAGGGTGGGCTGCTCATCTCCGGTCCGAGCTACAACTCGTGGTTCGTTGTTCCGCCGCCCGGGCCGATCGCTGAGCCGGCCGAGCATGTCGTCTTCTTCCTCAACCTAGGTATGACGAGCATGAACGTCGGACTCGATGTTCGGGTTCTCGATCAGATGGGGTTGGCGTACCCGCTCGCTGCGCACACCGAGAGGCTTGAAGACGGTCGAATCGGTCACGACAAGAACCTGTACGCGGACTGGGTGGTAGTCGATACGGGAATGGTGGACGTCCGTCCGTGGCTGCCGTACTTCCTCGACGAGGATTGGGTGGCGGATGCAAAACTCGCGCTGACCTGCCCCGAAACCCAGGAATTGCTCACGTCGTATCGCAGTGAGCTCACCTGGCCGAGGTTCAAGCAGAACTTCCGGCAGGCATTTGATTTCGCGAAATATCGCTTCGATCGAGTGCCGGCCTACGAATTGCAGAGGTGTGGTTTGGTACCGCCAGAGCCGGCAAAGTGATGCGTATCACTGCGCAACTTCGGTGCGAGTGTTGCGATCCTGTAACGCCGCGCTGATCGGCGCCGATGTATTCGAAGACGATTCACCTACCCGAAACACTCCGGTGAGTACTAGGGAAGAACGACTCGGTTGCCGAGATCCATTTGTCACGCAGGAACCTGTGACATAAGGTCCACCGAGCGCAGTGTGACTTGGAACGAGGTCCGCCGCCAGCCCGGATTGTCGGGGCTGACGGAAAAGCCTGTTCCCCGACGGAATCCGTCGGTATCTCTCCTCCCGGAGCGGTGCCGCAGACGAAGAGAGAGAGCAGTATTCATGCGTTTTGCCAGAACGGGGCTATCGCAGCGCCTCAAGCACCGAGCACTTGCAATCGGTGCCGCAGCACTTGTGCTTCCCCTCGCCGCAGGCATCGCCGGTAGCGCTGTTGCTACCGCTGCTCCCGCGCACGCTGCTCCCGCTCACTCCGCTCCGTGGGGTGGATTCGAGGAACTCTGGGTTCCCTCCACCATGGGCAACATCAAGGTGCAGGTCCAGTGGGCCGCACGCGGCGGAAACGCGGCTCTCTACTTGCTCGACGGCCTTCGTGCTCGTGACGACGCCAACGCGTGGACCTTCGAGACCAACGCGCTCGAGCAGTACCGCAACGACAACATCACCTTGGTGATGCCCGTCGGTGGACAGTCCAGCTTCTACAGCGACTGGTACGCGCCCTCGAACTTCAACGGTCAGCCGATGACCTACAAGTGGGAAACCTTCCTCACGGAAGAGCTGCCGAACTTCCTCGCGAACTACGGTGTCTCGCCCAACAACAACGCCGTTCTCGGCCTGTCGATGGGTGGCAGTGCTGCACTGACTCTCGCCGCCTACCATCGCGATCAGTTCAAGTTTGCCGGCTCGCTGTCGGGTTACCTGAACATCTCGGCTCCCGGTATGCGTGAAGCCATCCGCGTCGCAATGCTCGATGCCGGTCGTTTCAACGTCGACTCCATGTGGGGACCCCCGTGGAGCCCGGCTTGGTTGCGTAACGATCCGTTCGTCTTCGCTCCGCGCCTGAAGGGCTTGTCGATGTACATCTCGGCAGCTAGCGGTCTGACCGGCAAGTACGACAACCCCAAGGGCTTGGTCGGTTACTACAACACGGCAAACGCCATGGGCCTCGAGGCACTTGCACTGGCAAACACCCGTGCTTTCCAGGTCCGGATGAACACGCTCGGCATTCCGGCCACCTACAGCTTCCCCTCCAACGGAACCCACATGTGGGCCTACTGGTCAGAGGAACTGTTCAAGGCTCGCAATCAGATTCTCGACACCATGAACGCTTGGTGATCGTGACTTAGTCACTTCACACGTGCCGTTCCGGACTCCCGAAAAAGGAGATCGGAGCGGCACTTGTGCGTTCAAGGAATGACGTAAACCTAGACTTCGGTAACAATTGCACCATCAGTAACAGCGCGCCGACCCCACGCGTGACTCCTTTGCGTGTAGAAAGAGTTTCGACCGGGGTCTGGCCGCTGAACTGGCGCACCGATGCTTATTTGCCTCGACGATCGAGCACGACGATCGAGCACGACGATCAAGACACGATGATCAAGACACGATGATCAAGACACGCGGACCGGACGTAAGGAAAGAGAGTGAACTCATGCGAGTAGGCCTTGCCAGGGACCGTCGTCGGTCCCACGGGACCTATCGATCGAAGGTCGTCGGAACACTGGCAGCTCTGCTGGTCCTGCCGATCGCGGCAGGTCTGACGACTGCAGGCACCGCCACCGCTGCCCCCGTCCCGGCGCTCACCGCACCGGTCGCGAGCCAGAACCAGGGCGGCGCGACTGTCGGCAAGGTCGAGTGGCTCAGCGAGCGCCGCGTCGCACTGTGGATCAACTCCCCGTCGATGGGCATTCCGATTCAGGTTCAGGTTCTCCTGGCCCGTGACTGGAATGTGACTCCGGCAGCGTCCTTCCCCTCCGTCTGGATGCTCGACGGCCTTCGCGCCACCGACATCGAGAACGGCTGGACCGCCGAAACCGACGCCGAATCGTTCTACGCGGACAAGAACGTCAACGTGATTCTTCCCATCGGCGGTCAGTCCAGCTTCTACGCCGACTGGCTCAAGCCCGACAACGGCGTGTTCTACCAGTGGGAAACGTTCCTCACCAAGGAGCTCCCGTCCATTCTCGAGAACGACTGGCGAACCACGCAGACTCGTGGCGTCGTCGGACTCTCCATGGGTGGCACGGCCGCGATGGCCCTCACCGCGCGTAACCCAGGCTTCTTCAAGTTCGCAGCGTCGCTGTCCGGAATCCTGACGACGACTTCGCTCGGTATGCCGCAGGCAATCGGCTTCGCGATGAACGACGCCGGACAGTTCGACTCCACCGCTATGTGGGGCCCGCCGTCCAACCCCGCGTGGGCTGCTCACGATCCGTACTCGATCGCAGACAAGCTCAAGGGCGTCAGCCTGTATGTCTCGAGTGGTAGCGGTACCACCGGTCCGTACGACCAGCCGTCTCTCGTTCCTGGCGTCAGCACCAACTACGCCGGCATGGGCCTCGAAATTCTGGCTCGACTGACGTCGCAGACTTTTGCGACCAAGCTCAACACCCTCGGCATTCCTGCCCAGATCAACTACCGTCCGTCCGGCACGCACTCGTGGCCGTACTGGCAGTTCGAGCTTCATCAGCTGTGGCCGCAGCTCGCCAACGCAATCGGTACCGATGTCGAGAAGCCTCTCTGCAGCGCTTCCGGTGCGATCGGTGCAACGGCAGCGGCAAACACCTGGATCGGTGACTGTGTCACGTCCGAGTACAGCGTCGCCGGCGGTCTTGCTCAGGACTTCCGTAGCGGACGCATCTACTGGACCTCGGGTACCGGTGCAAATCCTGTTGCCGGCCGCATCGCCGGCGAATACATGAACAACGGTGCAGCAGCCGGCCCGCTCGGCTTCCCGACCACCCCGGAACTGGGAACGCCCGACGGACGTGGACGCTACAACCACTTCCAGAAGGGTTCCATCTACTGGACCCCGCAGACCGGCGCGCATGCAGTGAGCGGACCGATCTTGGACGAATGGTCCCGTCAGGGATGGGAAGGTGGCCCGCTCGGCTACCCGACTGCCGCCGCGATCGCGACTCCCGGCAAGGCCGGCAACGTGCAGGGCTTCGAAATCGGAGCGATGTACAACAGTGCCAGCGGCACCTACGCCGTCATGGGCATGATCATGGCCAAGTACGGCGAACAGGGCTGGGAAGGCGGATGGCTCGGCTTCCCCAAGTCCAATGAAGTTATGGTCAAGGACAACGGCCGTTTCACAGAGTTCGACGGCGGAAACATCTACTGGAGCCCCGCATCGGGTGCCTGGACCGTCGCCAACGGACCGATTTTCGACGGCTGGAAGAGCGTCGGCTACGAAGCCGGAAAGATCGGATTCCCGATCAGTGACAAGTTCGACATCCCCGGCGGAGTTCAGCAGAACTTCCAGTTCGGCTGGATCACGGTGATCGGCGACAAGACCGAAATTCACCAGTAGAACGAAACGTACGACACGTACCGCGCTACGGGCGGGCCCGATCACTGATCGGTGCTCGCCCGTCGTGCGTTGCGTAACCTGATGATGGACTTTCGACTGAAGGCAAGGATGGACTTTGATGTCGCTTTTCTCGGGTAACCGAAACACGTTTGCGCGTGCGATCGCAGTGGGATCTCTGACGCTCGCCACCGGTGGCCTACTGGTCGCCTGTGGAAGTGACGATTCGACCGTCACATCCAATCCGGTGACATCGTCCGTCGTAGCGTCTTCTTCGTCGACGGCAGCCCCGAGCAGTTCAGCTTCGGCGTCCGCAACTACCACGGTCTCAGCGCCGCCCACCAGTCCCGGCGCGGCTGCTACGGCACCGCCGGAGCAGCCCCAGAGCATCGAAGGATTCCCGGGTCCGACAAACGTAGAGGTCAGCCCCGAAGCGCAGGCGTTCCTCGACGGTCTGAAGGCTAAGGGAATCACTCCGGAGGGTGATGGCAGCATTGCCGTCAACACCGCCAATTACATCTGCGCTGCCAACGTCCAAGGCACCTCCGACGCCGAGGTCTTGGCGCTGGTGACCGCTGTCGTGGGCTCCGCGACTCCGGACGGCACCGCGATCACAACCGAGCAGGCCACCGCGAACGCACAGATCTACATCGACGTCGCCAACGCCACTTTCTGCAAGTAGATGATGGCGCGAGGCGGAAAGCGGCGGGGTTGTCTGATCCCGCTGCTAATCATTCTGGTGGTTGCTGCCGTCGTGATCGGCGGTTGGTACATCCTCGCCGGTCGCGTTCCGTCCCCGGTGCCGTTGCCGCCGAGTCCGGAGAAGCCGACGACGCAGCCGGCCAACTGTACCGATGTCCAGGTAGTTGCCATCCCGGGAACATGGGAATCCAGCGCCACGGATGATCCATACAACCCGACGGCTAATCCGGCGTCGTTGATGCTCAACGTCACTAGGCCGTTGCAGGGTCAGTTCGATCCGTCACGCGCTGACGTCTACACCGTTCCGTACGTCGCGCAGTTCTCCAATCCGGTTGCGTTTCCGCCGGACGGACAGCAGTCGTACAACAACAGTCGGGCAGCGGGAACTGCTGCCACCAACGATTTTCTGGCAAAGCGTCACGCTGAATGTCCGCTGACGAGCTATCTGCTGACCGGCTTTTCGCAGGGTGCGGTCATCGCCGGAGACGTTGCCGCCGGTATCGGAAACGGGACGGGCGCAGTGCCGGCAGATCTGGTTCTGGGAGTCGGGTTGATTGCCGACGGGCGTCGTGATCCGGCCCATGGAATCACCGTTGGCCCCAGCGTTGCCGGAGTGGGTGCAGAACTGTCCTTGAACGGGCTGAAGTTACCGGGTCTCACGATGACCGGTGCCCGCGAAGGTGGGTTCGGGAAACTCGACGATCGGACTTATCAGATCTGCGCGCCCAGCGACGGAATCTGTGACGCGCCGCCGGCAGCATTGAATCCGGGAAACCTGCTGACGTCCCTGCCTCGCCTGTTGGAGTACTACAACAATCCTGTGCATGCCATGTACAACTCCTTCCAAGTCGATCCGGATGGCACGACGGCCACTCAATGGATGGCACAGTGGGCGGCTGACAAGATAAATGCTGCGCCGACTCCGCCGCACAGTTGATGCCGCTGGATTGGGCGCAGGTGAAATACAGAAATGATCCGACTTGTCCTCTAAAGTGCTGTCACGGAGGTGACTCACGAGTAGGTTCGATACGCCGGAGTCAGTTGACTACGCACGTCTGTCCGACAGACGCGATCCGTTCGACACAGGAGAAGCGATACATGAGTCCACCGACGGCCGCCCGGCGCGCCGCGTATGCCGGTTCGCAGCCGGCCACGAGGTGGTCATGATCACGGTTCTCGATCCGAGTTTTCACGCTTCGCCGAGGTGGATAGAGTGCACCGGCGATGCGGATGATGCGGATCTGTAACATATCGATGGTTTGGGATCGATGAAGTGATTCAGGTGAGTTGCGCACTGAGCGCGATTGGATTGATCGAAGGTATACCCGAGAGAGCGAAGGAAGTCTGGGGCGCAAGCATGACCAAATATGCTTGTGTGATCGCTTCGGAGGAGATGGAATGAACGCGCTGTTCGATGGTTTTCTCGACGAGAAGGGCCGGATTCGCCTTAAAGAAGGCTTTACTCTGGTCGACTATGTCGAGCAACACTCGCGTGTCAACGCGGACGAGCTTGCGTACCGCTACATCGATTACTCACGTGAGCGTGACGGCGAAGCGCAGGAATTGACGTGGCACCAGTTCGGTGTACGTCTGCGCGCTGTTGCTGCGCGTCTGCAGCAGGTCACCAAGCGTGGCGATCGAGTGGCGATTCTGGCACCCCAGGGCCTCGACTACGTAGTTTCGTTCTTCGCGGCCATTCAGGCCGGTTCGATCGCCGTTCCGCTCTTCGATCCCGACGAGCCCGGTCACTCCGATCGCTTGCACGCAGTCCTCGGTGACTGCAAGCCGACGGCCATCCTGACGGCCGCCTCGTCGGCTGCCGGTGTCCGTGCGCTCTTCCGGTCACTGCCGGCTGCGGAACGTCCCCGCATCATCGCCGTCGACGCCATTCCCGACACCGTCGGTGATACGTGGGTTCGGCCCGATATCGGTTTCGACGACATCGCCTACCTCCAGTACACGTCGGGTTCGACCCGAGTTCCCGCCGGTGTGGAGATCACGCACCGCGCTGTCGGAACCAACGCCCTGCAGATGGTCGATTCTCTCGAACTCACCGAAGATTCACGCGGCGTCACCTGGCTGCCACTATTCCACGACATGGGCCTGCTCACGGTCATCCTGCCTGCGTTCGGCGGCAAGTACATCACCATCATGAGCCCGCGGGCGTTCGTTCAGCGGCCGTACCGCTGGATCAAGGAACTCGCAGCTGCCTCGGACGACGCCGGAACCTTCGCTGCCGCTCCCAACTTCGCCTTCGAGCATGCTGCTGCGCGTGGTCTGCCCAAGGACGGCGAAGAGCTGGACCTGAGCAACGTCATCGGTCTGATCAACGGCAGTGAGCCGGTCACGACGTCGTCGATGCGCAAGTTCAACGAAGCCTTCGGGCCCTACGGTCTACCCAAGACAGCGATCAAGCCGTCGTACGGAATGGCCGAAGCGACGCTGTTCGTGTCCTCGACCAAGCATTCCGACGAGGCCAAGGTCATCTACGTCGACCGCGCCGAACTCAACAAGGGCCGCATGGTCATCGTCGATCAGAACGCGGAAAACGCGATCGCGCAGGTTTCGTGTGGATACGTCTCGCGTAGCCAGTGGGCTGCCATCGTCGATCCCGAAACTGCGACCGAGGTTCCCGACAATCATGTCGGCGAGATCTGGTTGCACGGCGAGAACATCGGCGTCGGCTACTGGGGACGTCCCGACGAGACCGCCGAGACCTTCCACAACAAGCTGACCAACCGTCTGCCCGAAGACAGCCACACCGAAGACCTGCCGATGGACGCCAACTGGATGCGTACCGGCGACTTCGGCGTCTACGTCGACGGCGAGCTCTACATCACCGGACGCGTCAAGGATCTTGTGATCGTCGACGGCCGCAACCACTACCCGCAGGACATCGAGGTTTCGGCGCAGGAAGCAAGCCCCGCTCTGCGTCCGGGATTTGTCGCGGCATTCGCCGTTCCGGCAAACCAGTTGCCGCCCGTCGTGTTCGCGAACTCCCATTCGGGTCTGACGTTCGACGACGACGATGCGTCGGAGCAGTTGGTCATCGTCGCAGAGCGTGCGCCGGGTGCCGGTAAGGCTGATCCGCAGCCGATCGCCGATACCGTCCGGGCTGCGATTGCGTCTCGTCACGGTGTGACGGCACGCGACATTCTGCTGGTTCCGGCCGGTTCCATTCCCCGTACATCCAGCGGCAAGATCGCTCGGCGTGCGTGCAAGGCAAGCTACATCGAGGGAACGCTGCGTGGTGGCTATCAGCAATCTGCATTCCCCGATAGCGTTTGAGGAACATTCCCTTACATGATCGGTAGCTTGGTGAGTTGATGGTTGAACAAGATGGTACGCAGGGCAATACAGTCGACTCCAGCGTGAACGGCGTCGACATGAGTGTTTCGCAGTTACGTGAGTGGCTGCGCAACTGGATTGCCAACGCGACGGGTCAGCCCGTGGCATTGATCACCGACGATCGGCCGATGGAAGAGTTCGGGCTCGCATCTCGCGATGCGGTTGCCTTGAGCGGCGACATCGAAGATCTGCTCGGCATCACGCTGACCGCGACGGTTGCGTATCAACATCCGACCATCGCCTCGCTGGCTACCCGGATCATCGAGGGTGAGCCCGAAGCGCCGGAAGAGACTATTGACGCGTCGTACTACGCGTCAGGTGCCGCGACGGATGCTCACGACATCGCGATCGTCGGCATGTCGACGCGTTTCCCCGGCGCCGGGCACACCCCTTCGGACATGTGGGAGATGCTCGCCGCGGGCCGCGACGGCATCAGCGACCTGCCTGAGGATCGTTGGGTCGAGTTCATGTCCGATCCCGCGATCAAGGCGGCGATCGAGAAAGCTCACACCAAGGGCGGTTACCTCGACGACGTCAAGGGATTCGACGCGGAGTTCTTCGCGATGTCTCCGCTCGAGGTTGTCAACGTCGATCCGCAGCAACGTCTCGCACTCGAATTGGCTTGGGAAGCGCTCGAGCACGCACGCATCCCCGCCAGCGGACTCAAAGGCAAGCAGGTCGGTGTCTTCATCGGTAGTTCCGCCAACGACTACCAGTTGCTCGCTGTCAGCGATCCGAATGCGCATCCGTACGCATTGACCGGAACGTCGACGGCCGTCGTCGCGAACCGTGTCTCGTACTTCTTCGATTTCCGTGGACCGTCCATTGCTCTGGACACCGCGTGCTCGTCCTCGCTGGTCGCGGTACACGAGGCTGTGCGCTCGCTACGCAGCGGCGATTCCGACCTCGCGTTGGCCGGCGGCGTCAACATGCTGCTGGCTCCTGCCGGAACCCTCGGTTTCGATCAGATCGGCATGCTCGCACCCGACGGTAAACTGCGCGCATTCTCGGCTCAGGCCGAGGGCATCGTGCGTTCCGAAGGTGGCGGACTGGTTGCGCTCAAGCGTCTGGAGGACGCCGAGCGTGACGGCGATTCCATCCTTGCCGTGATCGCCGGAACCGCGATCAACCAGGACGGCCGCTCCAACGGTCTCCTCGCTCCCAACCCCGATGCTCAGGCCGACGTGTTGCGGTTCGCGTACCGCGACGCCGGCATCCTGCCGAGCACCGTCGACTACATCGAGGCACACGGCACGGGCACCGATCTCGGGGATCCCATCGAGGCCGACGCTCTCAGCCGCGTAGTAGGTCGAGGTCGCGACGACGACAAGCCGGCACTGCTCGGTAGCGCAAAAACCAACTTCGGACACCTCGAGGCCGCGGCCGGTGCTGCCGGTCTGATCAAGGTCGTCCTGGCGATGCAGGAAAACAAGATTCCTGCGACCATCAACTACCTGGGCCCCAACCCGCACATCGATTTTGACAAGGCCCATCTTCAGGTGACGTCGGAGACGACGGACTGGCCGCGGTACACCGGCAAAGCTGTTGCGGGCGTTTCCGGCTTCGGTTTCGGTGGAACCAATGCTCACGTCGTTGTTCGTGAGTACGTGCCGGTTACCCCCGACGCTGATCTGGATGTCGAGACGGAAGCCGCCGGTGTTCTTGCCGAGGCCGCCGAGTCGATGGGGATTCCGGCCGACGCCGCCGAGGACCAGGCCGTTGTGCTCGCAGTTTCCGGTGCACTACCGTCGCGTCGTCGCCGCGCCGCTGCCGACCTGGCAGACTGGCTCGAAACCGAAGCCGGCAGCACGACGCCGCTTGCCGATGTTGCGCGCGCACTCTCGCGTCGTAACCACGGTCGTTCGCGCGCCGCTGTAGTTGCCACGACTCGTTCCGAAGCGATCAGCGCGTTGCGTGCCGTTGCTGCCGGAAAGCCTGCTCCCGGAGTATTTTCGGCTGACTCGCCGTCGCCCAAGGGTGCGGTGTGGGTGTTCTCGGGCTTCGGCTCGCAGCATCGCAAGATGGCCAAGCAGCTGTACACGGAGAATTCGGTATTCAAGGCAGCCGTCGACGAGGTCGATGCGCTGATCCAGGACGAAGCCGGTTATTCGGTGGCCGAGATGTTCCTCGACGATTCGCTCGAGTACAACGTCGAAACTGCTCAGGTAGCTATCTTTACCATCCAGGTCGGTTTGGCGGCACTGCTGCGTCATCACGGCGCCGACGCCGAAGCGGTTGTTCCCCACTCGATGGGCGAGGCTGCCGCAGCATACATTTCAGGTGGATTGAACCTCGAAGATGCTGTGCGCGTTATCTGTTCGCGTTCACGTCTGATGGGTGAGGCTGAGAGCGGCCTGGTCGGTGACGACATCCGTCTGATGGCTCTGCTCGAGTACAGTGCATCCGAGATCGAAGCACTACTTCCCACGTATCCCAAGCTCGAGGTGTGCGTCTACGCAGCTCCGACGCACACGGTGATCGGTGGGCCGCAGTCCGACATCGAGGCTATCGTCGCTGCGGCCGAGGCTGACGGCAAGATGGCTCGGGTTCTGCAGACCAAGGGTGCAAGCCATACGTCGCAGGTTGATCCGCTGCTCGGCGAGCTTGCTGCCGAATTGGCCGGTATCGAACCGGGGACGTTGAAGTTGGGCGTCTACTCGTCCGTCGACAAGGAAACCTTCTACCGGGCCGGCCACGAGCCGATCCATCAGGAGGCGTACTGGGTCAAGGGCCTGCGCCACAGCGTGTACTTCACCAACGCCGTACGGCTTGCAGTTGCCAACGGGCACACCACGTTTGTGGAGCTTGCTCCCAACCCGGTGACGTTGATGTCGGTGGCTGCGACGGCATTCGATGCCGGTCTGCACGACATGGCGCTCATCCAGACGCTCAAGCGTAAAGAAGACGAATCTGCCGGCGTTCTGACGGCTTTGGCTCAGCTCTACGTGCACGGCCATGCCGTGAATCTCGAGTCTCTGCTTCCCGCAGGCGAATTCGCGGTCTTGCCGCGTACCGCTTTCCTGCGTAAGCCGTACTGGCTCGACATTCGTGTCAGTGCCGGTGGAGCATCCCGCGTTCCGGGTTCGCACGTCGCGTTGCCCGACGGCCGCCACGTGTGGGAGGTCGACGCCGCAGTTGCCGGTGATCTGAACGCTCTCGTGACTGCCGCTGCCGCGCAGGTCCTTTCGGACGTGACGCTTACTGCAGCTGTTCCGCAGGGCGAGCTTGTCGGTGCCACGCAGAGCGGCATTGTCGGTGTCACGCAGGGTGGCATTGTCACTGCTGTCACGTTGACCACCACGTTGAACCCGCATCCCGGTGGTGCGTCGTTGCAGGTGCATGCACGTGAAGGTGGCAGCTTCCGGTTGCTGCTCGACGCCGTCGTCACTTCGGGTGAGGTTTTGCCGGAACTTGTTGTAGCTGTACCGGTTCGGTCTACAGGCACGATGGAAGCCCTGACCGAGGTCGTCGAAGACGCCGGAGACAAGTGGGACCCCAACGGTTCGCAGAGCCTCGACGATCGCCTCAAGATCGTTGTCGCCGAATCGATGGGTTACTCGCCGGAAGATCTGCCGGCCGAGGTTCCGCTCATCGAACTGGGCTTGGACTCGCTGATGGCGATGCGTATCAAGAACCGCGTCGAGTACGAGTTCGATATTCCGCAGTTGCAGTTGCAGGCAGTCAAGGATGCAAGCCTGCTCGAGGTCAACAAGTACCTGCGCTACGCGATCGAGAACCGTGAAGAAGTTCAGGAGATGGCAGACAAGCAGGCGGCCGAGAAGTTGGCCGCAGATGCTGCTGACGACGAGGCAGTGTCAGGGGAGTCGCTGGCAGAGATGCCGGCACCGGTTGCCGATGCTCCTACTGCTCCCGTAGTTCCCGCTTCGCCTGCCGATCCTTCGCGTGCGGGTACTGCGGACGACGCCGGATCCGATGTTCCGCCGCGAGATGCGGCCGAGCGCTTGACGTTTGCGACGTGGGCCGTAGTCACCGGCGCGTCGGCCAAGGGTATCTTCAACACCCTGCCGGCTGTCGACGACGAGACGGCCGAGAAGTTGTCGGTTCGACTCTCCGAGCGTGCCGACGGCGAAGTCACTGCCGATGACGTGCGTAATTCCACGACGATCGAGGAACTCGCGGACGTTGTCCGTCAGTACCTCGAGGACGACGGCAAGATCGACGGCGTCATGCGTGTCCTGCGCGGCCGCCCCGAAGGTTCCACTGCTGTACCGGTATTCGTCTTCCATTCGGCCGGTGGTTCGACGGTGACGTACGAGCCGTTGCTCAAGCGCCTGCCTGCCGGTACGCCGATGTACGGATTCGAGCGCATCGAGGGTCCTATCGAGGAACGTGCCGCCGCGTATGTGCCACTGCTGCGCGAGATTCAGGGTGACGGACCGTACGTCCTGTGCGGTTGGTCGCTCGGTGGAGTGCTGTCCTACGCGGTCGCGAACATCCTGCGTGAGCAAGGTGCCGACGTGAGGGTTGTCGGCATGCTCGACACCGTCATGGCCGGCGTGGATGTCCCCAACACCGAGGAAGAGCGGCGGAAGCGCTGGGAGCGGTACGGAGCCTTCGCAAAGCGCACCTACAACCTGGATGTTCCACTGCCGGTGGACATTCTGGCCGAGATCGAATCCGATGAAGATCAGATTCAGTTCCTCATGGACATGATCAAGATGAGCGGCGTCAAGATTCCCGGCGGCATCATCGAGCATCAGCGCACGTCGTGGTTGGATAACCGTGCCATCCAGACTGCCGATTTCAAGAACTACGACGGCGACGTCGTGATCTACATGGCTGACAAATACCACGATGAACTCATCTCGCTCGAACCTGCGTTCAAAACGCGTAAGGCAGACGGCGGTTGGGGCAGCTACGTGAAGAACCTCGAGGTCGTCTACATCGGCGGGGACCACCTGCAGATCGTCGACGAGCCGTACATCGCGAAGGTCGCGGCAGACCTCACCACAAAGCTGGCCCAGATCGAGACAGCGGAAACCGGAGTTCAGAAGTGACGACGACTACCGCGGAGAAGCTAGCTGAACTCCGCGAAAAGCTGGAAAAGGCAAAGGAACCCGGCTCGGCCCGGGCCATTGCCAAGCGTGACGCCGCCGGCCACAGTACGCCCCGCCAGCGCATCGACATGCTGCTCGATCCGGGCAGCTTCATCGAGATCGGCGCACTGGTCAAGATGGCGGGCGAAGGCAACCCGTACAGCGACGGCGTCATGACCGGCCACGGAACGGTCGACGGGCGTCCCGTTGCCGTGTTCGCGCATGATCAGACGGTCTTCGGCGGTGCTGCAGGCGAGATGTTCGGCCGAAAGGTCGCGGCCGTCAACGACTTCGCGCTCAAGGTGGGTTGCCCGGTCGTCGGCATCAATGATTCCGGCGGCGCTCGAATCCAGGACGCAGTCTCCTCGCTGGCGTGGTACGCCAATATGGGTTCGCGCCAGGAGCCGCTGTCGGGAATCTGCCCACAAATTTCGGTGATCCTCGGAAAGTGTGCCGGCGGAGCGGTGTACGCGCCGATCAACACCGACATCGTGGTTGCAACCGAAGAGTCCTACATGTTTGTCACGGGTCCCGACGTCATCAAGTCGGTGACCGGCGAAGAGGTCAGCCTCGATGATCTCGGTGGCGCTCGTAAGCAGGCCGAATACGGAAACATCCATCACGTCGCTCCCGACGAGAAGGCTGCTTTCGACTGGGTGCGCGAGTACCTGAGCTTCATGCCTTCCTCCTGCCAGGAGAAGGCTCCTGTGGTCAACCCGGGTCTCGAACCCGAGATGACCGAGTCGGACCTCGATCTCGACGCGTTCATGCCGGACGCCGACAATGCGGGCTACGACATGCACGACATCATTTTGCGGATCTTCGACGACGGTACCTTCCACGAAGTCGGTGCTCAGGTCGCGCACAACATCATCACCGGGTTCTCGCGCGTCGACGGCTTGCCTGTCGGTGTTGTTGCAAACCAGCCGACGTACCTCAGTGGGGCGCTCGACGCCGCCAGTTCCGACAAGGCTGCGCACTTCGTGCGGTTGTGCGACGCGTACAACATTCCGCTCGTTTTTGTTGTCGACACACCGGGGTTCCTGCCCGGCGTCGAGCAGGAAAAGGTCGGTGTCATCAAGCGTGGTGGTCGCTTCCTCTTCGCGTACATCGAAGCGACGGTGCCGAAGGTGACTGTGGTGGTTCGTAAGTCGTACGGCGGCGGTTACGCCGTTATGGGCTGCAAGCAACTCGGAGCGGACATCAACCTGGCTTGGCCGACCGCTCGCATCGCCGTGATGGGTGCCGAAGGTGCCGTCAACATCATGGGTCGTCGTCAGCTTGCCGAGGCCGGGGACAACGCGCCGGCAGTTCGCGCGCAGTTGATCAACTTCTACAACGAGTTTGTCGCGACGCCGTACATCGCGGCCGAGCGCGGATACATCGATGCGGTCATCGCACCGTCGGAGACTCGCCTCGAGATCCGCAAGGCCCTGAAGTTGCTGAAGGACAAGGCGGTTTACAAGAACCCGCGTAAGCACAACTTGGTCCCGCTGTAACTGTAATTTAGTTGCTTTGCTCCGGTCGGCCGCTCAGGGATTGAGCGGCTGACCGTCGAGTGCGTCGAACTGGCGGCGCAGCGCTTCGATTGCTGCCCGCACAGCCGGTCGATCACTGTCGGTTCGCCAGGCCAGGTAGATGCTGCGTCCCAATGGCGGGATCGTGTCGAGCATTCGGACGCCTTCGGGCGGTACAACTCTCGCAAGCCGTGGAATCAGCGCGACGGCAAGTCCTTGGGCGACAAACTCTACCTGCGCGGGAAATTCGGCAACCTCGTATTCGATGCGAGGATCGAATCCTTGAGAGCGCAGCATTCTCACGGTGAAGGCGTGGAAGTCCGTGCCCGGCGTCCAGGTGGCCCAGGCTTGATCGGACAGGTCGCTGAGTGCGACGATCTTGTTGTCGGCCAATGGATGTGACGCGGGAAGCGCGGCGACCACCACATCGTCGTGTACGGGGATGAACGAGATCCCGTCGGGCAGTTCGACGGGAGCGGTACTCCAACTGTCCACTACTACGATGTCCAGGTCGCGGCGGATCAGGGCCGGCAGGAGTTCTTCGGATTCGCCTTCGTGGAACGTGATCTCGAGCCGGGGATGATTTTGTTTGATCTCGGCGATTGCTCGCGGCAGCACGGTTCGACTGGGGGACACCAATGCGCCGACGCGTAGTCGACCCGTCACTTCGCTCTGCAGAGAGGCGATTTCGGCTTCGGCCTGGGCGAGTACCGAGAGGACCTCACCGGTTCGGCGGGCGAGCACCCATCCTGCTTCCGTGAGGCGGACACCGCGGCCTTGGGGTGCGAGTAGTGGCACTCCGACCTCGCGTTCGAGTTTGTTCAACTGCTGAGAAATGCCCGAAGGGGTGACGTGCAGGGCGCGGGCGGCAGCAGCGACTGATCCGGTCTCCGCGACAGCATGCAGCGCGCGTAGTCTTTCGAGATTCAACACAGTAGCAATGCTACTGAATAATCAGTGTGAATATTTGCTTGTGCTGAATAGTTAGCAATAGGAACATTGTCGTAGTGACGTCTTTGACCGGTACGACTACCGGAACACCCCACCCCGTCGGAATTGCTCAGGCAAGCATCGATCCTCGAGTGCTGGTCATTGCCGGTGCGGCAGCGATTTCTGTCAGTTCGATACTGATCAAACTCGCCGATGTCGGACCGTCGACGGCTGTCTTCTTTCGCTGTTTCCTCGCGCTGCCTCCTCTTGCGTGGATGGCGTGGCGCGAATGTCGCGGGGTAGGCATGCCCACCCGCAGGGCAGTGATCCTGCAATTGTTCGGCGGAATACTGCTCGGCGTGGACTTCGCGCTGTGGTCGCAGTCCATCCTGATGATCGGCGCAGGCATCGCGAGCGTCGTCGTGAATGTGCAGGTAATCGTGGTACCTGCGCTGTCTTGGTTGATACTCGGCAATCGGGTTCCGCGACGATTCCTGTTCGCATTGCCGTTCCTGTTCGGAGGCATTGCCCTTGCCGGCGGTGTGATCGGTGGCGGGGTCGCGGGACCCGACCTGATTTTGGGAACAGTACTGTCCCTGGTCTCCGGAATCGCTTACGGCGGATACATATTCATGGTCGGCTTCACCGGGGCGTCGGATCGAGCCGCTAGTCAGGTATTGACCTCCACGATCTCGGCGGGTATTGCCGGTTCCATGATCGGATCACTGTGGGGGCGGATCGATTTTGTTCCGGGCTGGGAAGCGTTCTTCTGGCTCGTCGCGCTGGCTCTCGTCGGTCAAGTGTTCGGCTGGGTGTTGATGGGCCGTTCGCTCCCGCGGCTTTCCGCCGAAGTCGGAGCGACACTCCTACTCATGCAACCGGTACTCGCTGTCCTTCTGGCAGTTCTCCTCGTAGGTGAGCGGCCCAGTGTTATGCAGCTACTCGGATGCGTTGTCGTCGTCGGGGCGGTATCAGCCGTCTCCGTCAAACGCACCCGAGTAGCACTTGCATGATCTTTTGAAGCAGTGACTTGGGACCTTGCCGGCTCGGTCAGTGCACCCGCATCTCGCCTGGAATCCACCTACCCGAACGGGTGGCGGTGCCGGTGTCCACTACTGCCGCAGTGGCATTCGGGAAGAAGCGGTCGTAGCGCTCGAGTGAGCCCCAGTCGCGGGACCAGTCGTCCTTGAGGTACGTCGGGACCGTCGTGGCGCCGGCGAGTACCTCGGTGAATCCGAGGGGGCCGCCATTGTCCGCGGACTGCCAGGTATCGGTGGAGCTCACGGCCAAGGGGCGGTCCGGAAGGATGCGGAAGTTCGGCATCTCGGCGACACCGTTCAGATGCGAGAACGGGCGCTGGCACGGGAACTGAAGGCCCACAGCCCAGTCCAGGAGGACCGGCTGCTCGGTACCCAGGTACGAGTTCAGGGACTCGAGCTCGGGGACACGCGGCGGCGTGAACGCCATCCACTGATCGCCCGTCAGGTTGGGATCGAATGCGACCACCCGGACGGCGTCGGCGTCGGCGGAAAGTTCGTCGATGGGGATGCGAACATTGCGCCACGACGGGGCAGGCCCGATATCGCGCGGCATGTACGAGCCCTGCGCTGCGACGGTTCCGTCGGGCTGAGTTTTGCCGTACTCGACCAACAAGGATTGTCCGTAGGTGACGGCGCCGGTGATGTCGACGGACCAGACGCGCCCGGCGACCGACATGACCACGAGGGGGGATTGTTCACTGCGAGCGGGTAATTGGTACCAGCTCGAAATGAGTGAGGCCGGTTCTTGGACGCCGGCTTGGTAGCTGCCCATGATGGGAGTGACCGCCGGGTCGAGACCGAAGGGGAGCTTGGCGGTGCTGCCGTTGGCGCCGACCTTGCCGGTGCCGCCGCTGGTCCCGGCACCGGATCCGGTGGCGAATGTGGGGCCGACGCTCTGGTTGTCGGTGTTGCCCATGCCCTGTTTGACTTCGATGTAATCGGCAGTCAGATCGGAGGGAACTCCATTGGCGGAGAAGCCCTTCGCGTCGGCGCCGGACAGTGGATCTTCGGCATTGGACCCGGTTGTGGGGATGACCCGAAGGTTTCCGGAGTTGACGTCGGTCTCCACGAGGACGTCGTCGGCCATGCCACAGGTTTTGCCGGCGAGGGCTTCGATGTTGCTGCGACCCAAGGAATATGCCGGGTACTGCGAGATTGCGCCCTTGAGGAGTGAGAGCACTGCAAAAAGAACCATCAGGCCGGCGATCACGGTGAGTGGTGCTGCCGCGAACTTACGAATGCGCTTGCCCTTGGCGGTGTTCGGCTTTTCGGGTGCCGGCGCGAATCCTTCGCGCAAGTACTGCCATGCCGCCACTGCCAGTGCGAGAGCGAAGAGTCCGAGGAACAGAGTGTTGGATTCGTGGCCGTTGAAGGACACCGTCTTGTCGAACCACGGCACGCCGTAGCTCGAGACGTACCAGTAGCCGTTGATGCCGGCGAAGGTCAACGCCAACATCAGCAGGAGTCCGGCAACGAACACCGAGCGGTTACGACGCGACCGCAGAGCCGTCGCGGAGACTGCGACAGCCGTCAGAGCTGCAAGAGAACCGGCGATGCCTGCATACGCGCCGAAGTGGTGAGTCCACTTGGTGGGGTTGAACATCATCAAGAAGATGGTGCCGAAGACGACTCCCACGAGGCGCCAGGACGGACCCGTCGCCGCGCCGGGAACGCGGCCTCGACGCAGCATCACGAAGAGTGTGGTGAACAGACACAGGATCATCGTCAGGAACGCGAAGCGGCGCGCCACGGAGCCGTCGACGGTCTCGACGAAGAGGTAGTAGTACCGCAGGAAGTCCTTGTACCACTCGAGGTTCGGTCCGATGATGGTGCGGACGCGGGTGGCTTCGAGGACACCGGCCAGGGTTTGATCCGCGAAGATGACAACCAGCACGATGGTGCCCGCAGCCATGATCGGCGCGAGCAGAGCCGCGGTGCCGACCTCGCGGTGACGCTTGACGACGATGCGGATCAGCGGGCGAGCGCCGGCGAGAAGCGCTGCGATACACATCAATCCGGTGGGCGCGGCAGCCAAGGTGAAGGCTCCGACCAGAACTGCGATGGCAGCAGGGAACAACCGGCCGGTGGCGATGGCGCGCTCGATGGAGCACCAGGTCAACAGTGCGCCGAGTGCAACGATCGGCTCGGGGCGCAGGCCGTTGTTGTAGGCGAGCCAGAATGCGAGGAAGACCATGCCGCCGGTCCACAGAGCGACGTTGCTCCGGCGGACGGCGCGTCCGAGCCGGGGAACAACTTCACGACTGATGACCATCCAGCACAGGATTCCGGCGATCAATGCCGGCAGTCGCATGAACGGGCTGGCCGTCGAAACCTGGGCCATCGCGGTCAAAACGTCGTAGTACCAACCGAACGGGGCCTCGGGGACACCGAACCAGCGGAAGTAGTTGGCCATGTATCCGGCGTCGGGGGCGACCCGGGCCATGGTGAGAAGGTAACCGTCGTCGGCGGTGTTGGCGCCGATGAAATGCCACAGCACCAAGGTTCCGACCACGACGCCGTCGAGACCGGAGAACTTCCACCAGCGCGCCGGGAAGAAGCGTCGGTGGGTGCGGCCGTCGGTGCCGTCGAGTTTTGCGAGCGCAACCAGCGCGATGATGGTCGAGATGGCTGCGGTGATCATGGCGACGAGCTTGAGCGTCGTCGGGCTCGAGGAGAAGCGCGAGTCGACTGTCATCGAGAAGCCGAGGCCTTCGGGCGCTGCGCCGTCGGGCAGATCGCTGAAGACGCCGACCACCTGGGGCCGGAAGTCACCGTCGAGTTGCCCTCGAAGCGGATTGCCGTCGGGGTAGGTGAGTCCGACAAATTCGGCAGCTGTCCGATTGATGTCGGAGTTGAAGGTGATGGCGGTGCATCGACCCGATTCGACGTCCTCGCGCGTAGCCGACGCCACCACCACATTGCGGTCCAGGACGTCGACGTTGGTAGCGGACACCCGGACGAACATGGAGCTGAGTGCCGCGCCGGCGCCCTGAGCGGGCGCAGTCGAGAGAAGAATGCCGCCGGCTTCCGGCAAGGATCCGACGCTGCTGCAGGGGATCGATGCGTTGACGTCGATAGGGACCTGGGCCATCAGCGGCGCCTCGACATCGCCGATGACGCCGTTCTGCGGCCAATTGACCGCCGCTGTCGTTTGGGTAACCGGCAGCAGCGGTGTAGCCAGCGCCAGGAAGAACCCGATGAGGCCGGCGACAATCGCAACCAATCGGGTTCGCCGGAAGAGTTCGCGGGCATCCGGAAGGGACGGCGGCGGCGAACTCGGAGCTACGGGTGACACTGTTACGACGTCGGGCACGGCTACCGATGGTATGCGAGCGTGACGCGTAGACCTACGCACCCGTGGGATTAGTAGGTCCACGCGTCACAGCAATGGCTGTATCCAACAGCTACGGGCAGGCGATAATTACGACTGGTTTCGAATCGGTCCGGGAGTCCAGGTGCCGGAACGCGTTTCCGTGGTCACGTCCAACTGTGCTGGGACAGCAGCGGGATCGAGCGGCGTGTACTGCTCGAGTGAACCCCAATCGCGATCCCAGTCGTTGTTCAGATACGTCGGCAGTGCCGTCGCCCCGAGCAGTTGGCTGGTCCATCCCAGCGGTCCGCCGCCGAGATGGTCTTCCCACGCGTTGGTGGATTCCGCGCCGATACGGTCGGGCAGGATGCGCCAGTTGGGGACCTCGGCCACACCGTAGAGGTGGTCTACCGGCCGCTGGCACGGGAACGCCAAGCCCACAGCCCAGTCCATCAGTACCGGATCGGTGGATCCGACGACGTCCTGGAGCGTTCGCATCGTCGAAACCCGTGGCGGGGTGACCGCAACCCACTGCTCGCCACTGATGTCGGTGTCACTGGCGACCAGACGCACGGTGTCGGCGTCGGCCGGCAGTTGATCCATCGGGACACGCAGGTTGCGCCACGAAGGCGACGGACCGATGTCGATCGGATCGACGCGTCCCAGAGAAGTGACATTGCCGTCGGGCTGTTTCCGGCCGTATTCCACCTGAAGTACCGCGCCGGGTGTGACGATGCCGTCGGAGTTCACGTAGCGGATGCGTCCGGCGGCGGCGATCGTCAGCACGGGCGCCGCGTCACTTCGTTCGGGCAATCCGTACCAACCCGTGGTGAGCGAGGCCGACTGCGGAGCGCCGTAACTACCCAGGACCGGTGTGGTCGCCGGATCGAGGCCGAAGGGGAGAGCGACATCGCTGCCGTTGATTCCGGCGCCGGACGCCGCGCCACCCTCGGTTCCCGCTCCGGTGCCGGGGTTGGAGGTGGTGGACGTGTTGGTGGTGTCGAGGCTGTTGGCGCTGCCCGCAGTTTTGTCCTCGGCGTCGGCGGTGAGATCGCTCGCCACGCCGTTGGGACTGAACCCGACGGCGTCACTTGTGCCGAAGGCGCCTCCGCCTTGGAGGTCCGTCGGCCGGTCGATCAGCGTGAGCAGACCGGCATTGGGATCGGATTCGACCAGAACTTCGCCGGCCAAGCCGCACGATCCACCGAAGACGGATTCGATGTTGGACTTGCCGATCGAGTACGCCGGATACTGCGCGACAGCACCCTTGAGCAGGGACAACACCTCGAACAATACGACGGCAGCGGCCGCGATCGTCAAGGGTGAAGCGGCAAGTAGCCGGGCTGCCTTGCCGTTGTTGTCGTTCTTTCCGTTCTGGAGTGGTTCACGGACGTGGTACCAGGCCGCCAACAACAGAGCGAGAATCGTCAGGCCGAGGAATCCGGTGGAGAAGCCCTTGCCGGCGATGGACGGCGGCTTGTCCCACCACGGGACGCCGTAACTCGAGACGTACCACCAACCGTTGGAACTGGTGAACGCAAGCGCGAGAATGAACAGGATTCCGGCCGCAAAAAGTGCGCGGTTCCGTTTGGAGCGCATGCTCGACGCACTCACGCCGACCGCCGCCAGCACCGCCACCGTCGCGGCCAGGCCGGCGTACACACCGAAGTGGTGAGTCCACTTCGTCGGAGTGAACTGCATGAGTAGCAACGACGCGAACACGATGCCGAGGATGCGCCGGGACGGTCCGATAGCGGTGCCGGGAATGCGGCCCTTGCGCAGGATCATCATGACGCAGAAGACGAGGCCGAGGAGCATGACGAACATGCCGAATCGACGGGCCAACGAGCCGTCCGGAGAGATGGTCATCAACGCGTCCCAGCGGACGCGCTCTTCGAACCACGGAACGTTGGGTCCGATAGCCGTTCTCACCCTTGTTGATTCGAGTACCGTCGCCAAAGTTTGATCGGCAAAAACAGCAACGAGCACTATGGTGCCCGCCGCCAATATCGGCATGATCTGGGAGAAGAATCCCACTCGTTTGCCCCGTGCCACCAGGATTTTCACGATGGGACGTGCCCCGGCCAGCAGTGCGCCGATCGCGATCAGTCCCGACGGACCGGCAGCGAGGGAGAATGCGGCAATCAGAACTGCCATGGCAGCTGGGAGTAATCGACCCGTGGCGATAGCGCGCTCGATGGAGCACCACGTCAGTAGCGCGCCGAGGGCAATGATCGGTTCGGGGCGCAGGCCGTTGTTGTACGGCAACCAGAACGCCAAGAACACAAGCCCGCCGGTCCAGATGGCAACTTTGTTGCGGCGCACCGCAACTCCGAGCCTCGGAATGACCTCACGGCTGATCACCATCCAGCACAGGATCCCGGCGATCAACGCGGGCAAGCGCATCCACATGCTGGCGGTGCTGACCTTCGCGAGCGTCGCGAGGACATCGTAGTACCAACCGAACGGGGCCTCGGGCACACCGAACCACCGGAAGTAGTTGGCCATATATCCGGAATGCTCCGAAACCCGCGCCATGCCCAGCAAGTAACCGTCGTCAGAAGTGTTGGCGCCGAACACATGCCACAGCAGCAGTGTGCCGATCACTACTGCGTCGATGCCGGTGAATTTCCACCAGCGTGACGGAAGGAAGCGGCGGGCGCGACGGCCGTCGACGCCGTCGATCCGATGCAGCGCGTACAGCGAAACGATGGTGGACAGTGCCGCCACGATCATCGCGAACAGTTTGATCAGTGTGGGACTGGACGAGAACCGGGAGTCGACGTCCAGGTGGACGGACAGGCCGGCCGGAGCAGCGCCTTGTAGGTCGGTGAAGATTCCGACGACCTGGGGGCGGTAGTCGCCGGTCAGAGTGTTGATCGAAGTGACGCTGTTGATGGTCGTGGTGACGGTGGTCGCGGTGGCGTCAGAGACGATGTGGAGTGACTGGCAACCGGGCTCATTCATCTGCTGCGACAGGAGGACGGAGTCACGGGCGATGATTTCCAGGTTGAGGCCATCGGCCGGTGGGCCCACCTTGATCGTGAGTCCTCGCGCAGCGCGGTCCGGTGCACCGTTCGGCATGGTCGAGACCAGCGTCCCGCCGCTTTCGCCCAGTTGGCCGAGGGCGCCGCACGGGATGGTGATGTCCAGTGCCGTCGGGGAGTACGAGATGAGTGGCGCCGAGACGCTGCTGAGCGTGCCGTCTTGCGGCCAGTTGATGCTCGCTGCTTCCTGCTTGACCGGAAGGAACGGGGTTGCGAGAGCCAGGATCAGGCCCAGGAGGCCGGTGACTATCGCGATGAGTCGTGCCGTCCGGACCCGGTGGGAGTCCGACTCGTGTGGAGTTTCGGGACCAGGCGGGAGAGGTTTCGGGGGTACTTCTACTTCAGGCGGCACAAGGAACGATGTTAGGCGAGTATTGCCCGTCACATCCTGAGAGACGGACTCAGGATGCGGCTTTTTCCCGCGATTGCGGCGTTTCGAGTGTCTTGGCGAGCGTGTCGAGTGAAATGTCCAACACTTCGGCAACTGCGCTGATGGTGAAGAAGGCCGGTGTCGCGATGCGGCCTGTCTCGATCTTGCGCAAGGTCTCCACGGATATTCCGGCATCAAGTGCCACTTGGACCATGCTCCGGTCGCCGCGTGCAGAGCGCAGGAGTTCGCCCAGTCGCTGTCCTCGTTCGAGTTCTTCCGCCGTCAACGGCACACGCACCATATGCCTATAGTAATACCGGTATAGTTATTCGAGCAAGGGAGATGTTGACGATGGTCGAACTGAAAACTGCAGGAGAGATCGACGCAATGGCGGCTGCGGGCAAGATCGTGGCACAGGCTCTGGCTGCAGTGCGAGAAAATGCTCGCGTCGGCGTGACACTACTCGAGTTGGATGCGATCGCCGCAGACGTCATATCCGGGGCGGGAGCATCGCCGGTGTTCCTCAACTACGCGCCCCACGGGGCATCGCCGTTTCCGGGTGTCATCTGTGCCAGTGTCAATGATGCTGTAGTGCACGGTATTCCGGACGCCTATCGACTGAAGAACGGCGATCTGGTCAGCATCGACGGCGGAGCGAAACTCGACGGTTGGTGCGGCGACTCGGCCATCAGCTTCACCGTCGGCCAAGGGCGGCGTGAAGATCAGGCATTGATCGATGCCACAGATCAGGCTCTGGCACTGGGCATTGCGGCCGCGCTACCGGGAAATCGATTGGGCGACATCGGAGCCGCGATCGGAAACCACGCCCGCAGTCTCGGGTACGGGATGCTCGCCGATCACGGAGGTCACGGCATCGGGCGCGAGATGCACGAAGGACCGGATGTGCCCAATGAAGGTCGCGTCGGCAAAGGCCTGAGACTTCGGCCCGGCCTTGTCATCGCTATCGAGCCGATGCTCATCGCCGACGGCACCGACGATTATCGCCACGACGCCGACGGTTGGACCTTGCGGACGATTTCCGGCGCGCGAGCGGCCCACAGCGAACACACTGTGGCGATCACCGAGGACGGACCGCTGATTCTGACTAGGTAACTAGTTGGTGGTTTCGCCGCTCACGAGGCTCCGAACATCCCACACCCAGACGTCGTCGACAGGCTTGGCGTCGAAGCCCACCAAATCGTTGACAGTCTGACGCAGGGCGTTGTCGTCGTCAGCTTTGGGGAGCACGAGGACGTCGGCGTGCCAGAACTGGAGATCTGTCAGTGCATTGGCACGGGTAGTCGCGTCGACGGCGGGGATCTGGCCCGTTTCCTTGGTCTTCACCAGGAGTGATGAGGTGGGACGTGACTCGGCGCCGTAGATGCCACCCCGGGTGATCGAATGCGGGCCGACGAAGTAGCCGCCGGCGATCGGGAAGGCAAAACCGGAGTCGACCTGCCACTGCATGGCCCGCACTTCTTCTCCGTTGGATACGGGTATCGATACGAGAGAGCCGTCGCTGACGTACTGCTCCCATGATCCGCTGCTGATGAACTCGGGAGTGGCGGGGCGTTCGACGGTATCGATGCGCGTCGGAATGAGAACGACCGATGCGATCGCCAACACGATCAACCAGGCGCCGGGCACGATGCGACGTTGGATGCGAGGATCCCGGATCTCCACGAGCGCGCGATAGGTGCCGAGTGTCAGAAGCAGTCCGATAGCGGGAATCGCACCCATCGCGAAGCGGGATTCCAGGACCGATTCGAACAGGGGCAAGTGCGCCAGGAACTTCCACGGCAAGGTGATGCCGGTGTGATCGCCGTTGTACACAAGTTCGGATCCCAGCGACAGCACACCCATGAAGACGATGACAGCTGCGCCGGCACGAACGAGCTTGTTCTTCCACAGCCACACGGTCCCGCCGAGGATCAGCATGACGATCGGCCAACCGAAGTACGCGTTCTCCTCGGTGGGGTTCATTCGGAACTCGGCGCCGTTCGAGTCGCCGCCCACGGATTCGGTCGGAAGGGTGGTGAATGCCCCGAAGTCGGCTCCGGCCTGACCGTGGCCGACGCCGTCGTAGCTGGCGGGGCCGAAGAACTGTGAGTACAGCGGAACTGCCGTGATGAGAATGGACACGATCGCGCCGACGGCCAGGCCGGGCAAGCTGCGCCTGATCGAGGCTCGCGCTTTAGTGAGATCCGAGCACGCGTAGGCCGCGCCGAACACGAGCGCGGACATCGTGAAGATGAGAAGCGGTTCTTCGCCGAGGAAGATCTGCCAGGCCATCAGAAGTCCCAGGATGATTCCGTCCCGGACCGGCTTGGTTCCACGTGAAACACGGATGACCTGCATGAAAATGAACGGAATTACGAAGAAGCCGACAAAGTTCGGGTGTCCGTTGGCGTGCGAGATCATGGCCGGGGCAAATCCGCAGAATGCGCCACCGGCTGCGGCTGCACATTTGGTGCGGATGGAATCGCCGGTCAGTACGTGACGGGAGAAGGTCCAGTACCAGGCAATTGCGGTACCAGCGAGGCCCAGCGTCAACCCGATCGCGTACGCCGGCGTCGGACCGAAGATCAGCGTGAGCGGCGCCAGCGGCATGCTGATGCCGAACATCGCTGTGTTGGCCATCAGATTCACGCCGAGCGGGTAATTCAGCAGGTCGCTGTACAACGGCGTGCGGAACTGCGAGAGAGCGTGAGCAGTATCGGCGAAGAACCATTCCCACATGGACTGGTCGCGGCCGGCATTGACCAGGTATCCGGATTCCAGATTGCGCCAGAGGTTGGACATCACCCACGCCGCAGCGAGGACGAAGATCACCATGATCGCCAGATCGATCATTCGACTGCGGTTGACGACGATGCGGACCCGCCCGGGGGTTGCCTCGACCAGCTGTTGTCGGTCTTCGGGCAGAGTCTCGGTCATGCAGTCGGAGCCTTCCGGATGTCATCCACCTCGGTGGTTACGAGGTGGCAACTCAGGTATCGATTCGGTAACTTATCCCGTCAGCCTAACGAACAATGTGTTCACAGTTCGCCGACAGTGCGATGAGCGGGACATTTGTGACACGTTCTTTCGCGGATTTCGGATCCGCCGTGCTCGGATCGAGATCATCGGCCGCCGCAGTTTGACGGCTTTGTGACGTGGGTACCTCGGAAGAGTCTTGCTCGAATTCGTGAAACCCGAATTCGTTCACACAGCCCCGACGGATTCCTGCTCTGTCCACGAACTGGACATACGTCCGGGGCCACTACCGGACGGGATGGTGCTTGTGCATGACGACTACGCGGGCTTGTGACGGCGAAGCGACTAAGAACAGTGTGGGAAGAAGGTCTCGGATCGGTGTGGTCGGGGCAGTCGCAGCCCTTGCCATCGCCTTGGGCAGCACCAGCGCATCGGCAGGCGTCGACAATGCCAGTTCGATTGTCGACTCCAAAGGAAACCGGATAGAAGTTCTACAGATGGACACGTCAATCCATAGTGTTCCGCCGCTCGACAGTTCCCCGCTCAGCGTCGAGTTCTTCCACGACGGTATTGCCGGCGTAAAGATCGACGGACCCGGTGCCGACAGTTTCACAGGCACCAAACTGACAATCGGCTATCAGATCGGTTACCCGATCGCCTTGGCCGGTGCAACTGTCGTGCTCAACACTCCGGGACTCGACTGGGGCGTGACCGGTGGAACGAATCTCGGTATCGGCGATATCGTGAACAACCCGATACTGGGACTCGACATCTCGAACGGGTTTGTGATCGGCGGAGACATCATCCCGTCGCAGGAACTTGATGTCGATCTGACTCCGGGCGGAATCACCGACGTCGCCTTGCTGTCAGACCAGTCGTTCGACGGTCCGGAAGCGTCGGTGCGGTTGTCCGGAGTTCACGGGTATGTGCAGGGTGCGCTCGGCCCGGTAACCATTCGGCCGTATGCAAAGGCAGTGACGTCCAATGGTGACACGGTAGTGACTTACGGTGTGCCGCAGCGTCTTTAAGAGTGACGTGACTGCTCTCGCCGCTACGCTGCAATAGCGTGACGGCGAGAGTTGTTGCTGCCCTGAGTAGTCGGCTTGGTTTGAGTATCGGAACTCGCCCAACTGTGTGCGCGTGAAAGTCGAACGATTTTCACGACGATCGCCGCCGACGCCCAGATCGTGCACGCCGCAGTCGCGATGAACAAGACCATCCAGTCGTGAGCGAAGAGTCCGATGATCGCGCCGATAGTGAAGGCGAGCGACACGTTCACGACGCGTCCGGAGGTATCTGAGGAGAGCAGGAACTCCACAGCAGGCTCGATGCTGTCCGAGGCTCCGTCCTCCTGCGAGGGTTGTTCCTGCACAGGTAGATCCAAGAGGTCGCCCCACTCCTGGAGTGCAACCGTATGCGCAGTGTCCGCGGGAAGGTCGTCCGGAGGGCGTGCGGCGGAGACATCGATCAGTGCCCGCGCCAGAGTGAGCACTTCGACGCGATGGCGGATGGCAACACCCAGCAACTCGTGGAACGCTTGCTCCGCGCCGTACGGCCGCCCCCGCGCAATGACAAGAGTGTGCTCCGCTGCATCCAAGATTGCGCGGTGCGGAACCAATTCGCGACTTGGAGCAATGAGTTCGCTCAATGTCATCACCTGCCCCGGCAAGATGGGTGGATGCAGTCGCTGTCAACTGCGCCATGTAACAGCCGAATACCCCGGAGATGACGGCGACAAACTCGGTGTGAACGGTGGGGACTTACCGCGCCGGCGCGGGTGCGTTCAAGGCACCGAGGCAACATTCGATCAGATCGGCGACGATCGGCGCAGACTCCTCCGGTCCGTGAATTCTGCCTTCCCAGGTGGCAAAAGTAACGACACTGAGAACCGACAGAGTGCCCGTCCGCAACTCCGCGATATCAGCCGGCAATAGGGAGATGGACTCGATCCGACGTCGAACGTCCCGGAAACTCTCAGCGCGCATGTGTTCACGGATGGTCGACGACATCGCCGGATCGAAAATCGACTGCACAAGGAACCGAGCGTACAAACTGTGCTCACGTTCGATGGTTTGCTCTGCCAACGGCAGGATCAACGCTTCCACCAGTTGGCGCATGGTGGGAGGCTGCGGCCCGAGGTCGATTGCGTCGAGGAGTTCGCGTCGACGCTCCCCGGCAGGCTTCATCCGAGAATCAACCACCGCTGTCAGCAGTCCTTCACGTGAACCGAAGTGGTACTGCGCGGCCGACTTGTTTGCCTGCCCCGCTTCGGTCTGGACATCACGCAAGGTCATCGCGGCCAGGCCACGCTCTGCCACCAATCGCTCGGCCGCATCGATCATTGCCGCTCGGGCATCGGTTCTCGTCACCGTATGAAGTTAGGGTGCGGAGGGCACTGCGTCAACGCCCTCGTCGGGAAACCCGCTGTGAGGTCTATCCCGGTCGGCTTGCGCCGGTGCGGGTTACCACCACAAATGGTCCCTGCTCGGTAACCGTGAACTGCGGGCTGTCGAACAGTTCTTTCGGGAACGTGACCGTGTATCGGCGGACATTGGGATCGTTGGGGTAGACGTCCTCGGCCAGACGCAAGGTGTAGCCGTCGGCTCCCTGGCGGAAGACAAAGGCGTCGGGTGCTCGCCACGGTGCGGAATCCAAAGCCGCGATCAGCTCGTCCGGCGTTTCGAGTTCCGACCACTTCTTGATCAGTTCCGCGCGAGCGCGGAAGTCTGCCAACGGATTTGCGTAGTGCGACGTGAGTCCCTGGAACCCGTAGTACGGATAGAAGCTCAAAAATCCGATGTCGGCCGTCAGCACTACGAGGTCATGGGGTTCGCGGCCCAACTGCTCACGAATGATGCGATCGACGTCGGCGTAATTCGCTTCGGCTCCGGGTGGACGTTTGTCGCCCCGCTCGCCGTTGCCGTCGGTATCGCTGTAGGCGACAGCGATATCCGGAGCCAATACCTGCGGGATGTTCTGCGCGAAAGCAATTGCGCCGATCACGCCGAGTGCGACCAGCACTGCCTTGACCCGCGGATTCTCACTGGTGGCCAACACAATCCACCTCGCGAACTCGAAGAACCCGAACACGCCGGCTGCTGCGAGGAGAGCAATGAGTACGGGTTCAAGCCGGAATCCGAGAAGGGTGGTGCCCGCGACGGTAACCGTCATAGACAGCAGAGCCCACAGGTAGACGGAGATAACGCCGATGCCCAGCGCGCGTGCGCGACGTGAGAACAGGAAACGAGAAATCAACCAGACGGCGCCCAACATGCACAGCGCGCCGACGAGTGAGAATTTCAGCATCGGGAAGGGCAGTACCGCACCGGAATCCGGCAGGTAGTGCATCGCCGTGCCGGACTCTGCCGTAGCGCCCGAGATGGCCTTGATCAGATAAGGAGCCCACACGATCAGCGCGACCAGGCCGGAGATTGCTGCGATTGCTGCCAAACGAACCAGCGGCCCCAGAGCAGCTTTCCACGAATTCTGAGCCCGTGCGGCGAGTACCGCGGCAACGACCGCCATCAACGTCACGGCAAAGGCAGTGAACCCGAGGTACAAGGTGTAGACGGTTGCGGCGAATCCAAGGAACAAACCGGTGCCCACAACAGCGCCCGCTCCGGCGAAGCGCTGTGCGCCAGGCCGATCCAGCGCGCCCCACGCCAAGATCAGCACCGGCGGAATCAGCAGGTTGACGACGGCGCCGTAGGCCTCGGGAGAGTTGTACGCCAACACGACGGCCGTGACGGCCAACGCGGCAACAACAGCCCAATCGCGTCGAATCAGCTTGGTCCACAATACGAGCGCAACGACGGCGACAACTGCCAACGAGCCGATTGCGTAAGGCTTGAACGCCTCCCAGCCGTCCAGGCCCAGAAGGTTCGCTACCCGCCCGCCGACCCAGAACCAGCCGGCCGGATAGAAGGGCGGCAGATCGACGTACGTCATGTCATGCAGCGCAGCAGAATCCGTGAGCCGGGTCAGGTACTCGGTGCGAAACTGTTGATCGACGGAAACCCCGTGCAGATACAAGGTTGTCGCAGCGAGGGGAAGCCCGAGCGTCGTCGTCACGAATCCCGAGAGTCCGACCCACGACAGGAGTTTCGCGAAACGTTCGGCTTTCTGCGCGCGGAACATCAGGACGGCAATACCGATAACGGCGATGCAGACGACCTGCAGGACCGTCGTGACAGCCTGCGTGACATTCGACGACGTGAATGCCGGCCAGTCGACCTTGCTGAAAGCGAACAGTCCTGCCGCCGCGACGACGACGGCAACGAGTGCAGCGAGCAGCATTTCCACCACCGTCGCCGCGGCATTACGCCACGGCGACGGGGGGATCGTTGTCAGAGCTGGTTCGGCTGTTGTCTGTGACACGAAAATGAGCTTAGACGGGCAGCTTCCGGAAAACCGCGCGCGGGACGTGGCGCAGGCCCATCATCACGAAGCGGAACGGACCCGGAGCCCAGACAATTTCCTTGCCCTTGTCGGACGCTGCAACAGCGAGCTTCGCGACGTCTTCCTTGTTGACAGTGAGCGGCGCTTCCTTGACGTGTGCGCTGAACTTGGTGCGCACCATGCCCGGACGTACCACCGTCACGCTCGGCCCGAACTCTGCCAACGCCTCGCCGAGGCCCAGGTAGAAGCCGTCCAGGCCGGCCTTGGTGGAGCCGTAGACGAAGTTGGCGCGCTTGACGCGCTCACCGGCAACCGAGGACATCGCGATGATCTTGCCGAAGCCCTGAGCCTTCATCTTTTCGCCGATCAACACACCGACGGACACTGCCGCGGTGTAGTTGACGTTTGCGACCAGCACAGCTTTGCGCTGGTTCTGCCACAGTTCCTCGGGGTCGCCGTCCAGACCGAACGCAACGATCGCGACGTCGACGTCGCCGCCGGACCACGCCGCGTCGATGACCTTGGGGTGGCTGTCGAAGGCCACGGCGTCGAAGTCGACAACCTCGACCTTGGTGGCGCCCTTGGCTTCCAACTGCTTGACCGCGGCATCGCTGCCGGGATCGCCGGGGAGCGTCGCCAGAATGACGCGAACCGGCGCCTTCTTCAGGTACTCCTCGCACATGGCGAGGCCGATCTCGGACGTTCCACCGAGAAGCAAAACAGTTTGCGGGTTACCTACAGCGTTGATCACAGTTCCAGCCTTCTGGACATATCGGA
>NZ_JASHKR010000131.1 GCF_030056815.1 Rhodococcus sp. IEGM 1379 | reverse complement strand
CGACGTGGCGGTCATGGAGATCGCGGAGATCGACTGGACGCCGTTGGTGTTGAATGTGTCATTGATTACGGGCGGGAGTTCCTTTGTAAGGAATGTCTGCCACTTCTGAACTCCGAGAGCCGGATCGGGCTTTTCCCAGTCGGTGTAGTAGCTGAAGGCACCTTGGATCGGGGTGACGACGTTGACCTTCTTGTCCCGGAAGAAGTTCATGACGTCCGCGTTGCGCTGCCACGTCGCACTGTCCTCGCCGCCACCGGCGCCGTTGAGAAGGTAGAGCGTGGGGTACTGCTGGGTGGTGTCCGTGGGCGTGAGGACCTCGACCGGGATATCGCGGCCCATGGACGGGGAGAACACCTTGATGGTGGTCTTGCCTCCGGCGGTGGTCTTGCTCGTGAGCTTGGAACCCGTTGTGTTGACCTTGGCCGCCGCCGCTGTAGCTGTCGCCGTGTCAGTTGCTGTGACTCCGCTGTCAGCAGAGGACATAGCCGGGCTGATCAGCATCGGCAGTACGGATACTGCTGCTATCGCGGCGACCAAACGGCCACGCTTGAATGTACGAGCACGCATACGCTCAGAACCCTCCACCTAAATTGCCCCTACAGATCCGTCCCGGGGTGGAACGGTCCTTCTTCGGCACTGCATCCTTCGACACTGCATTCTTCGACACTGCTCTGTACGAGTTGCAAATTCCGACGCATAGAGAGCGTGTAAGTCTTGATCTTTCTACAGGATCAGCGCGCTATTTGCTAGTGAACCAAGAATTTGCTGAACGAATGACCAGTATCGGTCGAAGATTGATGTTTACCGATATGATTATTGGGTGAACCGGACATATCCAATCTGGGAACAGCACTGCTGCCTGCCATTGCAGTCCAATGCCTCCATATCGGACCTATTGCGGTACACGCGGCCCGAAGGCAGTTACGTTTCGGTCAACGTTGGTTATGCGCCGCAGTCTCGGGCCGATTCGACAGCGTTAGTCAAGAGCTTCGCCTGGCAGGCCCGTGTCGAATATCCGGAAATCACCCCGGTTCAGAGAATCGGCGAAGTTGTCGAGATTCAACAGTCGGGTGGAATCGCCTTGGGGTTCGACCTCGAAGATTCCAATCCGCTGGACGGAGATCCCGACAACATCGCGTACTTCTACGACCTCGGTGTGCGGTCCATGTTGCCGACGTATAACCACGTCAACGCTGCGGGTTGCGGTTGTCTCGACGCCGTCGACACCGGTTTGACCGCCTACGGACGCGACCTCGTGGCCGAGATGAATCGCGTCGGAATGATGGTGGACGGATCGCACTGCTCGGTGCAAACCGGACTGGATCTGGCTACAGCTACCGAGCGGCCGATGATCTACAGCCATTCCAACCTCCGCAGATTGTGGGACCACCCACGCAACATCACCGACGACCAGGCGAAGGCATGCGCCGGCACCGGTGGAGTTATCGGAATCAACGGCGTCGGCATCTTCCTTGGTGTCAACGGACCGACCGATACACAGGCACGTCTCGAGGCGATGGCAGACCACATCGAGGAAGCCGTCAACCTCGTCGGCGTCGATCACGTCGGAATCGGCTCGGACTATTCCTTCGACGCCGAAGATTTCCTCGAGGAGATCGACCACCATGCGTCGTCGTTCTCGGACATGTACACCAAGTGGGGTCCGCTGCAGTGGGTACCGCCGGAAGACACTCTCACCTTGGACGTCGTACTGCGTCGGCGCGGCTTCGACGAACTCGCCATCGAGGCCGTATACGGCGGAAACTTCGCCCGAGTTGCCGCGCAAGTCTGGTCTACCGACGAGTAATGCGACCATCCGGGGACAAGCAAACTACGCAGGACTACCCTGATTAACCGTGACCTCACACTATGACGTCGTTGTCCTTGGAGCCGGCCCCGGTGGGTACGTCGCTGCTATCCGCGCGGCACAACTGGGCCTGAGCACCGCCATCATCGAGCAGAAGTACTGGGGCGGTGTATGCCTGAATGTCGGCTGCATCCCGTCCAAGGCGCTGCTCCGTAATGCCGAACTCGCGCACATCTTTACAAAAGAAGCGAAGACGTTCGGCATGTCCGGAGATGTGTCCTTCGATTTCGGCTCCGCCTTCGACCGCAGCCGCAAGGTCGCGGACGGGCGAGTCAAGGGCATTCACTTCCTGATGAAGAAGAACAAAATCCCTGAGTACGACGGTAAGGGAACCTTCGTCGACGCCAACACCATCAATGTGGAGTTGAGCAAGGGTGGCACCGAGACGATCACGTTCGACAACGCGATCATCGCCACCGGTTCCTACACCAAGCTGCTGCCGGGCACCTCGCTGAGCGAGAACGTCGTGACCTACGAAGAGCAGATCATGACGCGGGAACTCCCCGGATCCATCCTCATCGTCGGCGCGGGCGCCATCGGTATGGAGTTCGGCTACGTCCTCAAGAACTACGGCGTCGACGTGACGATCGTGGAGTTCCTCGACCGTGCACTGCCCAACGAGGACGCAGACGTCTCCAAGGAGATCGCCAAGCAGTACAAGAAGCTCGGCGTCACCGTCAAGACCGGTGCCGCAGTCCAGTCCATCAGTGACGACGGCAGCAAGGTCACCGTCACGATCAAGGACAACAAGTCCGGCAACATCGAAACCGTCGTCGTGGACAAGGTTCTGCAGTCCGTCGGCTTCGCACCTCGCGTCGAGGGCTTCGGTCTCGAGAACACCGGTGTTGCACTCACCGACCGTGGCGCCATCGCGATCGACGATTACATGCGCACCAACGTTCCCAACATCTTCGCCATCGGTGACGTCACCGCCAAGCTGCAGCTGGCACACGTCGCCGAAGCACAGGCAGTGGTCGCAGCCGAGACCATCGGCGGCGCCGAGACCCAGACGCTCGGCGATTACCGCATGATGCCGCGCGCCACCTTCTGCCAGCCGCAGGTTGCGTCCTTCGGTCTGACCGAAGAGCAGGCTATCGCCGAGGGCTACGACATCAAGGTCGCGAACTTCCCGTTCGCTGCCAACGGCAAGGCCCACGGCCTTGGCGACCCGACGGGCTTCGTCAAGCTGATCGCCGACAAGACTCACGGCGAACTGCTCGGCGGCCACCTCATCGGACCCGATGTCTCGGAACTGCTGCCCGAGCTGACCTTGGCCCAGAAGTGGGACCTCACTGTCAACGAGTTGGCACGCAACGTCCACACGCACCCCACGCTGAGTGAGGCGCTGCAGGAAGCGATCCACGGCCTCGCCGGCCACATGATCAACTTCTGATCTTTTCAGGGCAAGCCCCGTTCGTCTTTCCGATCAGGAAAGACGAACGGGGCTTTTTTCGTTCCTGCTCAGTTTCCGGTCGGGGCTCACTGACCTCTGGCGTCGTACTCTGTCTGGGACGCAACGATTTTCGGTACCTGGGATTCGAGTAATTCGATCAGTGCCGTGATCTTGTCGGCGACGTCTGCGCCGAGTTCGGTCAGGCTGTATTCCACCTTGGGTGGGATGTTTTCGAGCACCTCGCGGTGCACGAGGCCGTCCCGCTCGAGTGTTTGCAGGGTCTGCGAGAGCATGCGTTCGCTGACGCCGTCGACGCGGCGACGAAGTGCGCTGAACCGGTACGGGCCTTCGTTCAACGCTGCGAGCGCTAGTGCTCCCCAGCGTCCGGTGGCGTTCTGCAGGGCCATTCGAGAGTTGCAACCACGAGCGAAGACGTCGGCTTCGAGGGTGGGGTCCACATTGGGATCAGCCGTTTCGGCAGCACTGTGCGGGGTATCGGTGCTGGTCATGGATTCAGGTTACTACTGCATCAAGCGATAGCGCTATCTGTTCATATTGCGCTTACGAAAAATAAGTGCATGATGGTTGTGGGGCAACTTCACGCTTCAACTTAAATTGGGAGTTCAGATGAGCATCGCAGTCACCGGCGCAACGGGAAACCTCGGACAACTTGTCGTCGAGGCACTGATCAGCCGAGGCATACCGGCGTCGGACATCGTCGCGGTGGTCCGCAATCCGGAGAAGGCTGCAGATCTCGCGGCCCGCGGAATTGTGGTCCGGCAGGCGGACTACGCCGACGCCGCAGCATTGGAAGCAGCTTTGGGTGGCGTCGACAAGTTGGTGCTGATCTCGGGCAGTGAAGTGGGTTCACGGCTGGCGCAGCACACCAACATCATTGACGCGGCCAAGGCTGCGGGCATCGGATTCATTGCCTACACGAGCATCCTG
The DNA here is from genome assembly GCF_030056815.1 of Rhodococcus sp. IEGM 1379. Lineage (GTDB taxonomy): Bacteria > Actinomycetota > Actinomycetes > Mycobacteriales > Mycobacteriaceae > Rhodococcus_F. The sequence goes on along the minus strand of NZ_JASHKR010000131.1, from coordinate 3,207 downwards.
GACGCCCAGGACACTCCGATGAAGTTGGCCGCCGAGCACAAGGCCACGGAGGACGTTCTTGCCAAGAGCGGAATTCCTTTCGCGCTTTTGCGTAACGGCTGGTACTGGGAGAACTTCACCAATGACCTATCGGGTGTCATCGAGCGCGGTGCGCTGGTCGGCGCGGGAGCAGACGGAAAGATCGCCGCTGCTGCGCGTGCGGATTACGCCGACGCTGCTGCAGCAGTGGCCACCACCGACGGACACGAAGGTGCAGTCTATGAATTGGGCGGCGACGAAAGGCTCACCTACGCCGAACTGGCCGAGAAGGTCACCGAATTCGCAGGCAAGCCCGTCGAGTACCAGTTCGTGAGTGAGGCAGCGTACGAAGGCATCCTGGAGAGCGTCGGACTGCCTGCTCCGGTTGCACAGATTCTCGCAGATTCTGATGCGGCAATTGCCAAGGGCGCGTTGGATACTGCGTCTGGTGACCTGCAGAAGTTGATCGGCCGCAATAGCACTCCGGTGATCGAGGTCTTGCGACAGGCATAAATTCGACCGTTCAGACGGGTAGCGTGTCGCTATGTCCCATGACGATCGCGAAGATGTCGGTTTTGCGGGACGCCGCGAGTGGGCGGCGTTGTCGGTCCTTGTACTCGCGGTGGTGATGCTCGCGGTAGACGGCACTGTCCTGTCGCTGGCTGTACCGGCGCTCAGTGCAGATCTGGCGCCGACGTCGAACCAGCTTCTCTGGATCGGCGACATCTATTCCCTCGCCCTGGCCGGACTGTTGGTCACGATGGGCACGCTCGCTGATCGCGTCGGTAGGAAACGTCTACTGCTCATCGGTGCAGCAGGATTCGGCTTGGCCTCTCTGCTGGCGGCATTCGCGCCGACGGCAGGGTGGTTGATCGCCGCACGTTTCCTTCTCGGCGTTGCCGGCGCGACATTGATGCCGTCGACGTTGTCCATCATCCGGAACATGTTCGAGAACGCTCGTCAGCGGACCACCGCGATCGCGATCTGGGCGGCGGCAGCATCTGGCGGTGCTGCAATCGGTCCGCTCGTGGGTGGCGCTCTGCTGGAACACTTCTGGTGGGGATCGGTGTTCATTATCAACGTCCCCGTGATCATCATCTTGATTGTGTTCGGGTACATATTGATTCCCGAATCCCGTGATCCCGACCCGGGAAAATTCGACCTGTTCAGTGCGGCTCTGTCGATGGTTGCGATTGTTGCCCTGGTGTATGCCGTCAAGGCAGCGGTCAGTGGCGGGAATCTGTGGGTGCCGGTCGGAACACTCGTCGTGGGGGTCGCTGCGGGGTGGGTCTTCATTCGGAGGCAGCAGTATTCGTCGTCGCCGCTGATCGACGTTTCGCTGTTCCGTCATCCGGCTTTCGCGGGTGCGGTCACTGCAACGTTTGTTTCTGTTCTGGCTTTCAGCGGATTGCTGTTCTTCTTCTCGCAGTACCTGCAACTCGTGCGGGGGAATGGACCACTGCAAGCGGGTATTCGTGAACTTCCGGTCACGCTCGCGTCGGTTGCCGTCGTGGGAATCGCGGGCAGCCTTGTCCTGCGGTTCGGGCGAGGTTACGTCATCGGCGGTGGGCTGGCACTGGCCGCGATCGGAATGGGCGGCATCGCGATGGCCAGTGACGCTGCGCAGTACTTCTGGTTGGCGATTGCCCTGGTACTGGTGGGACTGGGTGTGGGTCTTGCCTTTACGCTGACGACGGATGCGGTGATGACGGCGGTTCCACCAGACAAGGCTGGGTCTGCATCGGCAGTATCCGAGACTGCCTACGAACTCGGTGTTGCACTGGGAATCGCGCTATTGGGTAGTTTGCTTGCAACGCTCTACCGGGCTGGGTTGAACACCGACTCGATACCGCCGGCAGTGTCCGACAAGGTGACGGATTCCCTTGCATCTGCGGTTAACGTACTGCCGCCAGAATCAGAGTTACTTCACGAAGCAAAAGTTGCGTTTGTGCACGCCATGCAATGGACGTCCGTTACGTCAGCAGTGCTGCTGGCGGTAGCGGCTGTCATTGCATGGCGTGTGATTCCGTCGCCTAAGTAGGGGTTAGCCCATGTGAACTGCGCCCTCGGCGGGCAGGTCACCCTTCTTGGCGCGGACGAGCACAAACACCACCGGAGTAATGACGGCGAGAAGGATTGCTGCCCAGCCGAATGCCGCGGAGTAACCCGCAACCTCGGCGCCGAAGAAGTAGTCGGTCACTGAAGAGATGAAGTCCTGCACCGACTGGGGGAGCAGCGCCAGTTGTTCGCCGGTGGGCATGGCTGCGTTTGCCATGTCGGTGGGAATCATCTCTGCGGGAATGCCTTCGGGAGGCGCCGGCATCACGTTGTCTGCACTGAAGGCGGACTTCGCCGACGCGTAGATTGTCGTGAACAGAGCGGTACCGAGTGCGCCACCGATTTGCAAAGTGGCGTTGACGAGGGCGCTGGCCGCGCCGGCGTCGTGGTTGGGAACGCCGATCAGTGCAAGGTTCTGCATGGGGACCATGAGCAGACCCAAACCGAAGCCGAAGATCGCGAGACCCGGGAACACGTGGGTCCAGTAGGAGCTGTGTACCTCGATCTGGGTGAGCATCAACAGGCCGACAGCGGAGACCAGCGGTCCGGCCAACATCAGAGGCTTAGGCCCGATCTTGGTGGACAGCTGCGCCGCGATGGTGGATGCCATCACGATGAAGAAGGCCATCGGCAGAGATCCGACGCCGGCCATGACGGGGCTGAATCCCAGCACGATCTGCAGGTAGAACGTCAGGTACAGGGTGCCGCCGAGCAGCGCTGCGCCGACGAGCATGGAGCCGATCAATGCGGCGCCGCGATCACGATGCCACGGAACACTCAGTGGCAGAAGCGGATTCTTGGTGCGGCTCTCGACAAAGACGAAGAGCGCGAGGAAGACCAGGCCCAAGGCGATGAACAGAAGTGTGTCGGTCTGACCCCAACCATGCTCGGCGCGCGTAAATCCGTAGACCAGGGAGCCGAGTCCGAGTGCGATGAGGACGGCGCCGGGGAGGTCATAACTGGTATCGCCGTGAGCCTTGGTCTCCTTGATGACGGGAACCGCAGCGGCGATGGCGATGAGTGCGATGGGGATGTTCACGAGTAGGCACCAGCGCCAGTCGACGTACTGCGTCAGAACGCCACCGAGCAGCAGGCCGATGGCAGCGCCACCGCCGGAGATTGCGCCGTAGA